>NZ_CP014337.1:3800161-4433522 GCF_002024805.1 Elizabethkingia bruuniana | reverse complement strand
TAAATTCAGGAAATCTCAAATTGGGAACCTTAGTTCCAAATCTATTCGAAAGATTAATAATCCTTAATCTTCAATTGCTTTCCTTTGAGATTTTAAAAAATTAAATTATAATGAATGAACAAAAACAACTCTCAGAAGTTATCGATCTATGGAAAATAGACAAAAAACAGTATGTAAAAAAATCAAGTTTCTCAGCTTATACGCTATTGATTGAAAATCATCTACTGCCTAATTTCGGGAACAAAATTGCGATTGAGGAAGCTGATGTTCAAAGCTTTGTTTTTCAAAAATTGGAAACGGGTTTAAGTCATAAAACAATTAAGGATATTTTAATTGTTCTGAAAATGATTTTGAAATTTGGAGCTAAAAACAAATGGTTACAGTATACCCCTTTTGATATTCAGTTTCCTACTGAACGAGAAAAGCATAATATTGAAGTGCTAACCAAGACTGATCAGAAAAAAATAATGAACTATATACAAGAACATTTTACATTTAGAAATTTAGGTGTATATATATGTTTAAGTGCAGGAATGCGTATTGGGGAAGTATGTGCCTTAACTTGGGAAGATATTGATACCGATAACGGAATTATCAGTGTTAACAGAACTATCCAGCGTATTTATGTGATAGAGGATGGAACTCGTAGAACGGAATTGATTCTGGATACCCCGAAAACTAAAAATTCTATTCGTGAAATTCCGATAAGTAAGGATTTATTAAGAATATTGAAACCATTTAAAAAGATTGTAAATCAATCATTCTTTGTATTGACAAACGATGCTAAACCAACGGAGCCAAGAACCTACAGAAGCTATTACAAAAATTTAATGAAAGAATTAAAAATGCCTGAACTTAAATTTCACGGGTTAAGACATAGTTTCGCAACCCGATGTATTGAAAGTAATTGCGATTATAAAACGGTAAGTGTACTATTAGGGCATTCCAACATCAGCACCACGTTAAATCTTTATGTACATCCTAATATGGAACAAAAGAAGAAAGCTATTGAGCAGATGTTTAAGGCTCTTAGATAAGTTTTAGATTATGGATTAGGAGAACATTTTATTTTGTTAAATTTGTACATAGATGAAAAGAACAAGATAAACTCCTAATTCATAATTATTTTGAGCAAACAGTCCGAACAAATTTTAGAAGAGCAACTCGTTGCCCAATTACAAAAATTGGGATATAAATACGCTTTTATTGCTGATGAAAAAGCTTTACTGGCAAACCTGAAAACACAATTAGAAAAGCACAATCATATACAATTTAGCGATAGTGAATTTGAAAAAGTGTTGAACATACTCAACAAAGGTTCTGTATTTGAAAAAGCCAAGATATTGCGTGAAAAGAAACATCATATTATTCGGGATAATGGTGATAACCTCTATTTTGAATTTCTCAATGTAGAACATTGGTGTCAGAACGAATATCAGGTAACTAATCAAATCACGCAGGAGGGGAAATATGAAAACCGCTATGATGTTACCTTACTGGTGAATGGTTTGCCTTTGGTACAAATCGAGCTGAAACGAAGAGGTTTGGAAATGAAAGAAGCATTCAACCAAATCAACCGCTATCAAAAACATAGCTTTGGTGCAGGAAAGGGTTTGTTTCATTTTGTACAGTTATTCATTATTAGCAATGGTGTAAATACCAAATATTTCAGCAATTTTGGAACACATAAACAGGAATATCTTCAAACTTTTCATTGGACAGACGAACAAAATAATCCATTAAATAATATTTTAAACGGCTTTACCGATTCTTTTTTAGAACCTTGTCATATCAGTAAAATGATCTGTAAATATATCGTTCTGAATGAAACTGATAAACGTCTGATGGTACTTCGTCCATATCAGTATTATGCGGTAGAAAGTATTATCAAAAAGGTAAAAGAAAACGAAATTCTGAATGGCTATAACATCGAAAAAAATGGCTACATCTGGCATACAACTGGAAGTGGAAAAACTTTAACGAGCTTTAAAGCCAGTCAAATTCTATCTAAAATTCCAGCTATCAAAAAAGTGGTTTTTGTGGTAGATAGAAAAGATTTAGACTATCAAACCAATCAAGAGTATGATAAGTTCAGTAAAGGATCCGTAAGTTCTGCAACGAATACGGATGACCTTATTCGCAAATTAAACGACCCGAATGTTCGCATTATCGTTACGACCATTCAAAAGCTGAATAATGCGATTTCAGGAAGAAACTTATCAAAAATGAAATCCATTCAGAACGAAAGGATGGTTTTTATCTTTGACGAATGCCATCGTTCGCAATTTGGTGATACCCATAAAAATATCGTCAATTATTTTACCAATATTCAACTATTTGGCTTCACAGGTACACCTATCTTGGCAGAGAATGCAGATGGAGAAAAAACAACCGCAAGCTTGTTTGGGAAATGTCTACATAAATATGTAATTACAGATGCCATACGTGATGAGAATGTACTGAAGTTTTCTGTAGAATACATTCAGACTTTCAAACAGAAAGAACATATCATTGATTTAAAAGTAGAGGAAATCAATGAAACTGAAGTTTTTGAGGCTCCTGAACGAAAGGAAGCCATTGTCGATTACATCATTCAATACCACGATCAGAAAACGCAAAACAGGAAATTTTGTGCCATGATGTGTGTACAGGACATTGATTCGGTCATTCAATACTATGAAATCTTTAAACGTAAAAAACAAGAGGGACAACACGATTTAAAAATAGCGACTATTTTTAGCTTTGCTCAGAACGAAGAGGAGATGAAAGAGCAAGTATATGCCCCGCTAAATATGGTCGCAGAGCCGGAGGTGGAATACGAAAGTCGTTATGTACCCCATCGCAGGGAACTGTTGGAAACTTATGTAGCGGATTTTAACGAACTATTTGGTGAAAAGCACAGCATCAAAGACACGGAAGGATTTTACAACTATTACAATGCCGTAGCTAAAAAATCAAAACATCCTAAGCCAGAAACAGATATTCTGTTAGTCGCCAATATGTTTTTGACAGGATTCGATAGCAAGAACTTAAATACCTTATACGTTGATAAAAATCTGAAATATCATGGATTGATACAAGCTTTTAGCCGTACCAATCGTATCCTGGATAAGAATAAAACACAGGGAAATATTGTATGTTTCCGAAACCTTAAAGACAAGACAGACGAAGCGATCGCTTTATTCAGCAATAAAGAAGCAATTGACGAAATCATAGTTGAACCCTACGAAGTGTATGTAGAAAAGTTCAACGAAGCCACGCAGAAATTATTAGAAATTGTTCCAGAAATAGTGTCTGTTGATGGCTTATATTCGGAAGAAGATCAGCTACAATTTATTTTGGCTTTCCGCGCCATGATGCGTTTGCACAAGAAAATGAGTCATTATACAGAATTTACTTGGGATGATTTACAGATGGAAGAACAGCTTTTTGCAGATTATACCAGTAAATATTTGGATTTAAAGGAAAGACTTGATCCTACTGACCCGTCTAAAAAAGCGTCTATTCTTAATGATATAGATTTTGAATTGGAATTGATTAGGCGTGATACAATCAATGTAACTTACATACTCCAGTTATTGATTAAATTTAAGTCGAAACATAGTGCAAAAGACAAAGAAAGTATTGAAAAAGACATATTCAATTTACTGAACACCGAAGTATCATTAAGAAGCAAAAGGGAATTAATTGAAAAATTTATTCAGGAAAGTTTACCACATATTGAAGATACGGATACCATTCCTGAGGAGTTTGAAAAATTCTGGACTGTAGAGCAAGAAAAGGCACTTCAGGAATTAGTCAATACAGAAAATCTTTCCGAAGAAAAAACAGAAAGACTTATAGAGAATTATTTGTTTACAGAACGTGAACCTTTGCGAAAAGAAATTTTAGATTTACGGAAAGAAGGAAGACCAAGTGTATTAAAATCTAAGGAAATCGGAGATCGTATTCTAAATAAAATCATAGGTTTCGTAGATACTTTTGTTAATGGAATATCAGGAAATTAATGTTTTATTCTAGTAGCTATTAATAAGAATCAAAAATATTTAAGAGTGATAAATAAAGGATAGGTTTTAATTTTCCTATCCTTCTATTTTTGTATATTTGCCTTGAGCTAACGGAAGTACGTTGAAAAGCAAAGCAGTAAGCACCGTTACCAAATCGTTACCTGACTTTTTTGATAATCTTTATAAAAGCTTAGTATTCAACCTCTACAGCTTTTCCCTGAAAACTTTAAAATAAAAAAACATTTTTATTCCTATAAAACCCATAAATAAAATCGATTAGACGGCTATATAGGTATGTTTATATCTATAAGGTACCCATAATAGCAAATAGATCTACTTTTTGGGCATAAAAAAAGAGAATCAGATAATTCTGATTCTCCTTTTAGTAGCGGGGACACGACTCGAACGTGCGACCTTCGGGTTATGAGCCCGACGAGCTACCTACTGCTCCACCCCGCGATGTATCTTTTGTCTTCCGAAGACTTTGTAGCGAAGACGGGACTTGAACCCGTGACCTTTGGGTTATGAATCCAACGCTCTAACCACCTGAGCTACCTCGCCGTTTTGGTGGTGCAAATATAGAAAATATTTACAACTCACCAAAATTTATTTCACTTTTATTAAAGATAAAGCTTCAGAAAAGTTGTTTGGTTTGGCGATAATTTTATTTCCTGCATCCAAAAGGAAATATGTTGGCGTTGCATGAACATTGTAAAGCTCTGATACACTGCTACTCCAGCCTTTCAGCTCACTATCATTAATCCAAGGAAGAGATTTTACCCTGTTATTATAAGAAGTTGGATCAGAATCTAAAGATAATCCGATAACCTGAACTCCATTTGCCTGTAATGCTTTATAATTTTCGATAATTTTAGGTAATTCAGCTTCGCAGTGAGAACATGTAGAAGACCAGAAAAGGATAAGCTTTTTCTTAGCTTTTACATCATGTATAGACTTCGCTGTAGTATTTAAAGGATTAGTGAATTTGTAATCCGGCATTACTTTGCCCAGCATTACATTCTCATTGGACTTAATAGTAGCTGTTAAACGGTCTGAAATCGTACATTTTAATGCTTTAGCCTCTGTAAGATATTTATTCTTTAGTTCCTCCATTCCATAGATGTCGAAGAAATCAATAAGTTCAGACAATACCATCTGTCCTCTTGGAGATTCAACATCTACAGTTTTTAACAGCTTTGCAACATCATTATTAATAGTTTCCTTCTTGGAATATGAAAGGTAATTATAAAGTACCTGTCTGATTTGTGCTGAAGATTCAAGATATTCAGGAGAATTGTTGATAAACTTTATATAATCTTCCTGTTTCAATGCTTGATTTCCGTCCACATATTTCTGGAGATTTTGAGTATAGTACTTTAAAAAAGGATACTGTCCCATATCTCCGTCTTTGTATGCAGAAAGTTTGGATATCTCTTTTTTCATAGCCATTCCAAACTCTGAATTTGGCTCATAGAAATTTTGCATCTGAAGCAGTACCGGAAGAATCTGTTCTTTCTTTTTTGCTATTCCCTGATAATCTGCAAATAGTTTATTCGCATTATCGGAAAATTCCACATTCGAAATTTTATTATTTGTCAATGCTGTCTTTGCAGAAACATTCCCGTTTTCGGAAATTAGCATAAAGGCTGTATTAGCATCCGGAAAGTAAACCTTCATTAGACCAGAATATGGTGTATCTACCTTAAAATTCCATCCGTTAGCAGATTTTGTTCCGCTAGCTGCTATAACCTCTTTGGAACCGTTATAAGAGTATAGAAATGCGTTATCTGCTTTAAAATCTGAAGGGACTCCCACCTGAACAGTAAACTGAGCTGATGTCATTGAAAAAAGCCCTAATAGTGCTATCGTTAAGAAATTCTTTTTCATGACCTAAAGTTATAAAAAAAACCTACATTTCTGTAGGTTTTAAAACGTATTAAGTTTTTTTTCAGATATAACTTACTTCAGTTTACCTTCAATATCTTCTTTTGTAAGGATAACTTCAGAAGTCTGGTCAATATTGTACATATAATCTTCCAGAACCTTTTCTGTAGTCCCTCTCAAACCTCTGGCACCTAATCCTTTTTCCATTGTAGCTTCTACAATAGCTTCGATAGCTTCGTCTGTAAATTCAAGCTTAACATTATCCATTCTGAATAACTCTATAAACTGATTAACAATCGAATTTTTAGGCTCTTTCATAATACGGATCATCGTATCTTTTGTCAGCTTATCCAGGTGAGTAATGATAGGGAAACGACCTAAAAGTTCAGGAATTAGTCCAAAGCTTCTAAGGTCAATAGCGTTAATATTTTCCAGGATATATTCTTCATCATCCTTTTTGTTTAGCTTTTCACTGCTAAAACCAATTGCCTGTTTGTTCATTCGCCTTTCAATGATTTCTTTAATACCATCAAAAGCACCACCTGCGATAAACAGGATATTTTGCGTATTTACTTGAATATACTTCTGATCCGGGTGTTTTCTTCCTCCTTGTGGTGGTACATTTACAATACTACCCTCCAGAAGCTTCAACAATCCCTGCTGAACACCTTCTCCGGAAACATCTCTTGTAATACTAGGATTATCGGATTTTCTTGCAATTTTGTCTATTTCATCAACAAAAACAATTCCTCTCTCGGCCCTTTCCACATCATAGTCGGCCACCATTAAAAGTCTGGAAAGAATACTTTCCACATCTTCTCCTACATAACCTGCTTCTGTAAGAATTGTAGCATCTACAATACAAAAAGGTACATTAAGCTCTTTTGCAATTGTCTTTGCTAACAAGGTTTTACCAGTTCCGGTTTCACCAACCATCAGTATATTAGACTTCTCCAATTCTACCTCTCTGTCAGCATTTCCGGCATGCATCAATCTTTTATAATGATTGTATACTGCAATGGATAATTGTTTCTTTGCCTGATCCTGACCTATAACATAGTCATCCAGAAATTCTTTGATTTCTCTTGGTTTTTTCAGATCATCTATATCATAATCTGTAGGGCTAAGTGAGTTTTTTCCAGAACCTGCAATCATTGCATGAGCTTGCTCTATACAGTTATTACAGATATAACCACTATTACCTGACACTAATATTTCAACTTCCTCTCTTTTTCTTCCACAAAAAGAACATTGGTTAGGATTCATCTAAATTTATTTTGATTTTATGATGCAAAAATGCTTAGAAAAATCTAAGCATTTGCAATTTTTTCTTGAATTTTTTGATATTCTTCAGGTGATAATTTCAATCGCTCCCTGGAGAAATCGATATCATGTAAATGCTGAAGCGGTACTAAATGGATATGAGCATGTGGTACTTCCAATCCTATAACAGCCACTCCTACTCTCTTACAAGGAATTGCAGCTCTAACTTTTTTGGCTACCTTTTGTGCAAAACTAAAAAGCTCTTTAAATTCTTCTGAATCCAGATCAAAAATAAGATCAACTTCTTTTTTAGGAATTACTAATGTATGTCCTTCTACTAAAGGCATTACATCCAGAAAAGCCAAATGCTTTTCATCCTCCATTATCTTGTATGCAGGGATTTCTCCGTTTACAATTTTGGTGAAAATGCTGCTCATAATCTCTGTCTTTTAGTTTAAGCTAATATCTAATACTTCAAACGACAATTTGTTTCCGTTTGGTAAAGTAATTTCTGCTGTTTCACCAACAACTTTACCTAATAATCCTTTAGCAATAGGCGTGTTTACAGAAATTCTACCAGACTTAAGATCACTCTCATTATCCGGTACCAAAGTAAACGTTTGTGTTTGATTAGTTCCGTTATTTTTAAGCTTTACAGTACACAGGATGGATACTTTAGAAGTATCTAACTGACTTTCGTCAATTACCTTTGAAGTAGCAATAGTATCTTTTAACTTAGAAATTCTCATTTCCAGCATTCCTTGAGCTTCTTTAGCCGCATCGTATTCTGCGTTTTCAGATAAATCACCTTTATCGCGAGCTTCTGCAATCTGTTGTGTAATTTTAGGTCTTTCAATGGTTTCCAACTGCTCTAGTTCGGCCTTCATTTTTTCTAAACCTTCTTTGGTTACATAACTCATAATACAATATTTTAGGTTAGTATAAATAAAATATCCGACCTTTGCCGGATACTAATGTCTTGATTAATTTTAGCAAATATATAATTTATTTTCAATAAAAAGAAATATATAGCATTTAATTACAAAACACTAATTATCAGTTAATTAAAAACGTTCATTTAATTTTTTTTCTTAAAAAATTAAACTCCTCACAACGAAACCTGAAAAAACACTAATATTTTCTATATTTATGCCATGAAAGTAGTTATTCAAAGAGTTTCTGAGTCTGAAGTTGTGGTAGAAAACCAATCTGTTGGCAAAATCGGAAAAGGTTTTATGCTTTTAATCGGAATTGATGAAAATGATGAGAAACAAGATGCAGACTGGCTGGTACAAAAGATACTAAATCTACGTGTTTTCGGAGATGAAGAGGGTAAACTGAACCTTTCTATTCTGGACATAAAAGGAGAACTGTTGTGCATTAGTCAATTCACTCTTATTGCTGATTACAAAAAGGGAAATCGCCCTTCTTTTATCAAGGCCGCAAAACCTGATAAAGCAATTCCTTTATTTGAATATTTTAAAGAAGAAGTAGCCAAAAGCGGATTAAAAACGGAGAGTGGAATCTTTGGTGCCGACATGAAGGTTTCTTTGGCCAACGATGGGCCTGTAACTATTGTTATGGATTCGAAAACAAAGCTATAAACCCAGTTTTTTTTAACCACAAAAGAGACAAAAGTCTTTATTAATTCAAGTTTTAAAGGGATATAAAGCATAAAAAATGACCAGGTTTCCCTGGTCATTTTTGTATTTTATTTTAGCTGTACGCTGAATTTCCCTTTCTGACTGCCATCAGCCATAATACTTTTTCCTATGACCAGACTGTAGTCTCCTTTTTGGTTTAGATTATATTCAATATCTTGCCCGAAAGGTCCGTCAATACTTTGATTATTGAGTTCAACATTATTGAACCGGATATTCTGATTTCCGGATTCGGAAGTTATCTTCCCGGTAATCTTCATATTTCCCGCATTTTTCAAATGAATGACCAGTTTCTGATCTTCGTTGGTGAACTCGTCTTCAAATGATACAGGAAATGTTTGCGCATCTACTTCACGGATAATGGTATTTCCGGTCACCTGTCGATCCTGATTATGATTCTGTTTTATAGTATCGATTTTACTTATACTCACAGCAGAAGAATCTTTTTTCTGAATCGTTATTTTATTAGGACTCTTCGAACAAGCCGCCATTATTAATATAAGAGGCAAGAAAGAAACGACTATCTTTTTCATATTATTTGGTATTAATGGTTTCGTAATAAAGTAACTTGGAAAGGAAGGTTTTCTTTTGTTCTTTATTTACTTTATCTAAAACGTGAGACCTCAGTAAGTTATTATGAGAGTCCTCAGCATATTTTAATAAATAACAATCATTAAAGTTAACAGAATCCTGGTGATATTCAGCAGAAAAGTCTTTACGTTTTATATTTTCGCGGGTAACAATACCGCCCCAGTTAACAAAGCTGATCACTAAAACCATAGCATAGAAAAACCAGAACATTGTATTGAAAAGGAATGCATTGGTTTTCTTCTTGTGTATCTTAACGAATGTTACTACCAAACCTATCGTAGCCAGTATAAGAAAGGCATAAACTCCAAGACGTTTATAAGTGAGTCCGTAATTGACAATATATTCGGTATTCTTCATCATAGCCGAAAACAATAAAACAGTGTTCAGGACAATCCAAACTTTTGCCAACAGCTGCATTAATTTGGCTTTTGGATCAAAATTGAAAGCTGATTTAAAATAAAACATAATCACAAGTATCACCATGATAATGGAGAGAATTACAGCTCCTACTCTTTCATGGGTTTCTTCGGAAAGCTGTACTGGTGTTTTAGGAGTCTCATAAAACTGCTCGTAATTATAACTCGCAATAAAGAAAACAAGCAGGATATTGAGTAAAAGAAATGTCACGACTCCACTAATTCGCTCAGCATCCAGACCCAGGTCTGAATAGGTAGGTTTCAAAATCTTTTTCACATCATTAAAATCATTATCCAGAACAGAATGTTGCTTGTAAATCAGTCTTTCTACTACGAAATTCCAGTAATTAAAGGCCAGAAAGAACCCTAATACACTCAGACAGAATAATTGCCAGAAATTGATATCCCAACTGATATTAGTAAAAAGATTTGCAAACTGATCGCTTCCATAGGTATACACCACAAAGAAAATAAAAACAAAAAATGCAGGGATTAGAATAATAGCTAATAACTTTTGCCATGTTCCAGATGAATTCCTTTCAGGAAGCCATTTATCAAAGTTGAAAAAACGACACAAAAATGTAAAACAGTTGGTAACAACGATCGGTAATATAAAAAGAGTTTTCAGTTTTCTGCTTTTACTCCGAAATGAGAGAAGAATCAACGAACTTATCAATGCCAGAAAGGACGGAAAATCGCCGTACCATACAAATGCAGCCGATGAGAGTATCGTTGTACTAAACAGTATAAAAAATAAACGGGTTTTGTTGCGTTGCGGAGTATTGATAAGTGTAAGCACTGCGTAAACAATTCCCAGAATACCCAGGTTAAGCCCCATATTTTCATTATAAAATAAAGTGACAAAAAGAAAAGTAGTAAGTAATATAAGATGATGTGTTTTCATAATCAGGTGGTTTAATAAAATACGGGTGTTTGTTTTTGGTAGATAAAGTCCTTTAAATGTTCAAAGTTCTGCCATAAGAGGCTCTCGAAGTCCCAATGAAAAAAAGCTTTCATCCTTTTTCCTTTTTGATATGCACGGAGATACATCTTTAAATATTCCGGCAGGAAAAGTGTTCCCAGAAATATTGCAGCAAGAAGATGCGCATTGAGTTTTCCATTGCCTAAAAGAAGATACTGCATGGCAATTTCGTCTTCGAAGTTGGTTCCGCAACCAGTAATAAGATGGTGTACATCGTGATTTTCCATTTTAGGAATCATCGTGAATCCGTGCTGTTTATAAAATTCTCCCAGTTTTCGCCCCAGAGAATCTTTTTCAAAGAGCAATAATTGCTCTTCTGTAAACTGCCACTGTCTTTTTTTCTTTTTAAAATATTTTCTGTAGAGCTTTTGGGTATGGTGGTACACGAACAGTAAAAATTGAACACGTATTTTTTTCATAATCTATAGTTTTGATTACATAAGATTGATACCTATTAATGCATAAAAAGCAGCAATAGGAATATTGATTGAAAGAATAAGAATTGATTTTAAGCAGGCTTTGCGTTTTGTCTCATTAAAAAGCCCATAAATAAGTAAGCTAAGAACTATTAATAAATTCAGTATTGAAGCATAAATTAAGAGTAAATATCCGCTTGAAGCAAACAGATAATCTTTTGTAAACAGATATCCGAAAAGACAGATATTTCCTAGCAAAAATGAAAGTCCAAAGACAGATTTTCCAATCATTATGATATTTCGATTTTCCATAATATTTTAGTTTAAGTCTGAGTAAGTGTGAAAATTGTTATTTCCGGACGTACCATAAAACGAACCTGGCGGGAATGCCCTATTGCCCGGTTGATATATAAAATCCTGCCATCCTGTAAATCGATTTCTCCGGAAATGTATTTTTTATTTCTGACTGGCAGAACTGGTGTAATAACTCCCGGAATCCGGCATTGTCCGCCATGTGTATGTCCACTGAGAATCCATCCTTTGTATCCATTCCATACATCGAGGTCACATACATCAGGATTATGGCATAAAACCAGATTTGCTTTTGTCTCATCATAATCTTTCATCACACGAAGCGGATCAAATTTTGGAGACCATAAATCATCAAAACCTATAAAATTCAGACCTGAAATTTCTGCTTGTGCATTGTTCAACATCTGGATTCCTGAGTTTTTCATAATATCACAAATGTTCATAGCGACATCAGGCTCACTCCAGTTGAATCCGTAATCATGGTTCCCCAGTATTCCGAAAGTTGCAATATTCCCTAATACAGCATGTTTCATCACTTCATGAAGTTGTGTATACTGTATTTCGTTTTCCCAACTCACGTAATCGCCTGTGTATACTACAAAATCGGGGTTGAAAGCTTTTGCCTCCTGAAAAACTTCAATCAAAAAATTCCAGTCAAAGCGGTTTCCGACGTGCATATCCGATATTTGCATTAATCTTTTCCCAATCAGATGACCAGGCAGATTCTTTATTGGCAGGTTTCTTCGGACAAATTCTATCCAAAAAGGCTCTATCTGCCAGGAATACAATACAGGCAATGCACCAATAGCAGATACCTGAAGTAAGCGTTTAATAAATGTTTTTCTGTTCATTTCATGTTTTTATAAAGTACTTTGTATTTCAAAGTTAATTTTCAAAAAAATATAATCTTATCTCCCCAGCAATTTTTCTAATGCATTCAAATGTTCTGAAAAAGCTTGTCTCCCCGAATTGGTTACTCTGTATGATGTCTTAGGTTTCTTGCCAACAAATTCTTTTTTAATTTCAATATATCCTGCCTTTTCCAATGCTGTACTATGACTGGCCAAATTACCGTCTGTAACGTCCAGTAGCCCCTTCATTTCTGTAAAGTCAACCCAGTCGTTTACCATGAGAACGGACATTATTCCCAATCTCACCCGACTTTCAAATTCTTTATTGAGTTGATTTACTTTAATCATTTTAATTTTATTCTGTTAATCCCAAAATAGTCGTACAAAGTCCCATCTATTGCAATCACTTCTTTTGTTTCAGTATTTTCAACAATTACAAAATCATGGTCCCGAAAGAATTTTGACTTCATATAGTTATTGATATTCATTTGCAGAAAAAAAATATTTCCAACTTTATGGCTTACTCTCCATTTATCATTTAACTTTTTTGAATTGAGCATATACTGAATCGTAGAAGCAAGATAAGCAGAGTATCCTACACAATTAGCTTTCTTTGTTTTTACGAGAATATCTGTTTTGTTGTCACATTTTTCAAAACTGAAACTAAGATCTGATGTCGATTTCTCTAACGCACTCTGAATAATATCATTAATATCATTTTTCTTCTGATTATCAAGAAATGTTCTTAGCTCTCTATCTTTAAACTGTACAACTTTTCTTTCCCCAATTACATTATATCTAAAAAAGGTATTGAACAAGCAACTCCTGCAAAGAATGGCCGCAAAAATAAGGATAAAAAAAATACCTGCTTTTTTCATTCTGCTTTTATTGAAGAAAATCTTATTTCTTATACATGAGTATACCATATACAATATGTAAGACTCCAAATCCTAAAGCCCAAAAAAGTAATCCGTGTCTGGGGAAAAATAGTGCTATAATTCCTAATATCATTTCAGAAATTCCTAAAAACCTTACAACATCCAGAGTATATTTTTCAGCACAAAATAAAGCTGCTCCATATACGAACAACATCATTGGTGCAACCAATATATAATATTGCTGAACAACAAGACCTATACAGAATACCCCGCCCAAGGCTAAAGGGACACAAAAGTTGAACAATAGTTTTTTAGTCGCCGCTGTCCAGAAAGGTTGATTAGACTTTTTAATATTTTTCCAGGTAAATAATCCCCCGAAAAATATTGCCGACACTAATACAATCAATGCAACAATAATAAGATGGGTAACCTTATCTTCTATTGTATGCAAGCTTCTTCCTTCGTAATCAAGTCCGGTAGCACCTAAATAATTATAAGCGTAGGCCGCTCCCAATAAAGCAATAACTCCGGCTACTATTCCGGACATACCACTAAGTGACAGAAAACGTGTAGAGCGCTCCATCATATGACGGATATGAGACAAATCTTTATGATAATTTTGATCCATATAAAGAACTTTGAATTACAAAGCTACAATTTATTTTTAATTGCAAAAATATTTTTTTAAATTTTTAGTATTGTTCAAAACCAATTTCTCAAATCATTAACTTTAGGAAGCTAAACAACACAGAATGAATAAGGAAATTCTAAGATCATCCATCTTCAGACATTTAGATGGTATTGTTACTGCTCCTGTAGCTGTATCACTAAATCAGAAAGGTATTATCGACCATATATTAGAAAAAGAAACAATTAATCTTTCCGATCTTACAGAACAATTTAAAGCTAATGAAGGTTATCTGAATGTTGCCTTGCATACATTGGGTTCACAGGGATTTATTATTTATAATACAGATAATAACAAGAATACAGTCTCTGTTAGAGCAAACAGTAATACCTTGCTATTAAAGAAACTCTCTTTTCTGTATGACAAGATTATTCCCTTTCTGAAAAAATCTACAGATATTAGAAATCAAATTTTGGAAACTTCATTTATAGAAGAATTTAGTCTTCTTGCTGCAGCTATTAAGAGTAACTTTGATCTTGAAATTTCTGATAATCCTGAGGAGAAAGGTATTCAGGAGCAAATATTAAAACATATTGAAGGCTGTATTATAGGCCCTGTAATTGTATATCTGGGGATGACAGGTATGTTTCATAAATATTTTATGGAAACTTCCTTTCAGGCGGCTGAATTTCATAAAAAAGCAGAAAATTTTGAAGTTATTCTGGACTTCCTTACTCATTTGGGGTGGTTTAGAAAAAATGGAAGCAATTATAAATTTACAGAAACTGGTGTTTATTATGCTAAACGGGCTGCTTCATATGGAGTAACTGTATCTTATCTGCCGATGCTGAACAGATTAGATGAATTATTATTTGGAGATGCTCACAAAATACGGGAAATAGCAGAAGGCGATGATGAAATACACGTGGACCGTGCTATGAATGTCTGGGGAAGCGGAGGTGCGCACTCTAATTATTTTAAAGTAGCCAATGATTTTATTATTCAGATTTTCAATCAGCCTATTCATTTACAGCCCAAAGGTATATTGGATATGGGTTGTGGTAATGGTGCCTTTATTCAGCATATTTTCGAAACAATAGAAAGACAGACCTTGCGCGGAAAAATGCTGGAAGAACATCCTTTATTTTTAGTAGGAGCAGATTATAATCCGGCAGCACTGAAAGCAACCCGTGCTAACCTCATCAACAATGATATTTGGGCAAAAGTAATCTGGGGTGATATCGGAAATCCAGAGAAGTTGGCAGGGGATCTTAGAGAAAGCTATGAGATTGAACTTTCAGATTTATTGAATATTAGAACCTTTCTGGACCATAACCGGGTATGGAAAACTCCGGAAAATAAAAACCCGGCAAGAATAAGTACTTCAACCGGAGCATTTGCCTTTCGTGGTGAAAGACTCTCTAACAATATTGTAGAAGAAAGCCTGAAGGAACATCTGGAGCTTTGGCTTCCTTATATTAAGAAAAATGGATTACTCATAATCGAACTCCATTCCCTAAATCCAGAACTTACCAAAAATAATCTGGGCAAGACTGCTGCAACGGCTTATGAAACTACTCATGGGTTCTCAGATCAGTACATTCTTGAAGTTGATGTTTTCAGAAAAGTATGCACAGAAACAGGATTAAGCATTAGTCCGGAATTTTCGAGAAAGTTTCCTGACTCGGATCTGGCTACAGTTTCAATTAATCTGTTAAAGGCTTAGTTATAAAGATAATTATCAACAAAAAAAGACCGTTTGTATGAATCTTAAATTATCATTCTAATTGAAACTGAAAACCTTGTCAAGGTTAGTACAATACCAAAATTAACCTTGACAAGGCTATAATCTATTTTGCTCTCAGGCGTTCTTTAATTGCCTCGATATTTTTTTTAGCTGAATCTTCTAAAATAAGGCTGGCACTCATATGAATTCTGTCCGGCATTAGTATATTAAAATAATCTGTACCATCCCAGGAAACTTTCTTAATCAATGCTAATGCTTCATCGCTTCTGGTGGAAAGCTTCTGAAGAAAATTCTCAAGCTTTGCATCCATTTCAGCAATATTTTCAGATACTGAATGGTAAATATTATGCTGCTCTGCCCATTCTGCAGATCTAAATTCTGCATCTATTGCCATTGCCGAAAACTGTGATTTTCCGATTTTTCTTTCCACATATGGGCCTATTACAAACGGACCTATTCCCAGGTTAATTTCAGTAAGTGCAAGGGCAGCTTCTTTGGTTGCAAAACAATAATCTGCTCCACAGGCAATTCCTACTCCACCACCAGTTGTTTTCCCCTGTACTCTTACAACAACTATTTTCCCACAATTCCTCATTGCATTGAGTACCTTGGCGAAACCTCCAAAAAACTTCTTAGAAGTCTCAAGCTCATCAATGGCGAGAAGCTCGTCGAAACTAGCCCCTGCACAAAAAGCTTTTTCTCCGGCGCTTTTTATAAGGATTGCTTTTACTTCTTTCTTTACACCTTCTTCTAAAATAGTCTGAGCCAGTTTTTCCAAAATAGCACCAGGCAGTGAATTGCTTTTCGCTGTTCCAAAAGTAATTTCTGCGATATTGTTTTTAATTTCTGATATTACGAATTCGTTCATAATTTTTGTTATTGGATTATCTTATCCATTTATGGATATGCTCTATATGTTTATTTTTCCTGATTAATGCTTTAAATCTCAAAGCTAATAACAGCTTCCTGCCTTCTATTGTCCTTGTGAACACCAAGCTGGCTGCTCCTGATTCTTCAATCCAGTTTCTAGCAAATAATTCTGCGCTTTTTTTATTTCTCCCAAAAATATCAGGAACCGGATAATAGTTAATACTGTTTTTCAAGAAAAGAATTCCTTTGGTCTTTAGTAAATATCTGGGATTATCAATCTTTGACAGAAGCTCTTGTAAAGTTAATATAAATATTGAAGCTTCGCTATAGCTTCCTCCTTCTAAGTGGCAAACGCTATTTCCTTTTTCATCTGAAGAAACAACAATTCTAAGTTTTTCGATTGATGTTCTTATAGCTCTTTCATTGATTAACGAAGACAATATAGCTCTGGCTATTTTTTCAAGATTTTTAGAAATATTCTTATACCTGAGATACTGCATTAATGATCGATAGAACATTCCTCCATAGGTTAGAAAGCCTGCAATTCCGAATAAAAATATAAATAAATATGCTCCTTCTAATGTCTGAAAGGATTTTAAAGATTTTATAATACCTCCAAGAAATTCCGCCCAGAACATAAGTACAGAAGATATTAACATTCCCATAAAGTGGCCAATACTTTTACTCAGGCTTTTAAATTTCTTTTCTTGCCATTTATCCGGATCTTGAGATTCAATTTGTATTTCTTCTACAAGGTGATTGCCTTTCTTTAATGCTCTGCTCCATTTATCTTTAAGTTCATTTTTTCTGCACGCTAAAGAAATCATTTCTTTATTAATCACCTCTATTTCCGATATATTCTCAATTGTCTTAATATTGAGACGTTCAATATTATTTTCAATTTGCTCATTTTCTCTGTTAGAAACACCTACAAAGGTTTTGAAGCGTTTTACCATTTTCTGATAATCCATTCCGCCTTCAGGATCTCTCTCATTAAAACAGATCAGGTGCCAGATATTACTCACTTTTTCAGGATTATCTTTATCTGTTCTTATCGCCCGCCCGCGTATCTGATTACTTAATACATAGCTGCTAACAAAACTTGCGACAACAAGACTATTAATTTTGGGAGCATCCCATCCTTCTCCCAGTAATGATTTTGTTCCAATCAGAATATTTATTCTCCCTTCCTGAAAATAGTGTGTTATTATTTCTACAAGAAAACTTTGAGTATTGTCTCGTGGATAAATCTGGGCAAAATCGTCATCAGATTTTATTTCTGATAAGGCTACATCTTTGTCAGGAAAATCTTTTATAAGCTGATTAGCTAATTCCTTAGGTAGAATAACAAGAGAACCAGTGAGAACACCTATATCTTTTCCAATTAAAGGATCATTTTTTAATACTTCAAAAATAGGAACCACTCCCATTTTATCAGGACTAGGAGTTGGTTCAATACCATTAGCAATAAATTCTTTTCTTATAAAATCAGTGAGAATTACCATGCGCAAATCATTTCCAAAATTCTCACTCTCACTAATCGTAATATTTCTAATAGCTTCTAATTTTCCAGAACCTGCATTTAGAATATGTTCTAATTTTTCGTTCTGAAAAAAACTAATAGTCTTATTTTTTAAAATACTATTTCTTCTTAATTTGTTTTCTACAGCCTGCCTGGAATCAACATACTTTTTAAAATGTACATCATCTGTGAATAAGTAAAATTCCAGTAACTCTTCCAACCAGAAGAAATCAAACTCGGGAATATATTTTTGCTCATCTCCAATAATTTGAAAATGAATATCAGGTATTTTAACCCCTATCGCATTCATAAAAATGAGTCCCGAAGTATATGAAGATACATTATCATAAATCCACTCCAGGTGTTTTTCCGGGTTTTTATAAATATAATGATTAACAATAGCCTCAATAATTACATCATCTTGCTTTATTTCTTTATACAAGTTGTCTGCATATTGATAAATCTGATCTATAGACAGCTTCTCTTCTAAAGTCGGGAGTGTAAAATATATAAGATCCTGATGAGGGCAAAGGTCACCTTCCAACATAAGTTCCGGAACAGAAATTTCTGCATCTACAGAACCATTTAATTCTATGTAATTCTGCCATTCACTTTCTGAAACATCAAAAGGCTGGGTAGCAGTGAGTGCAACTACTATAGGATTCAGTTGATCTTTTATCGTAATAATACTTTGCCACCATGCATTTTTCAGATGGTGTGCCTCATCCAGAATAAGAGTTCCAATTTTCAGCTTTTTAATTAACTTCAAAAAAGAATCATTGTTTGATTTCTTCTCAACGGTTTTACTTTCGGCATCTCTTTTTATTACTGAATGAATTCCCTGATAAGTGGCCAGGGTTACAAAAGCAGGTTTATTCAAATCAAAAGAGATCCACTCCGGAAGTGTATCACTCTGAAGAAAAAGCTCTCTGAAGCGCTGTACCCATTGGTTTCTTATAGCTAAAGTAGGAGCAACAATCAAAGTAGGATTATTAATACGGAGCATAATCTCTAATCCAAGAACTGTTTTTCCAGAACCAGGTGGAGCAACAATATGAAGGTGATTATCCGAAAGATAATCCTGAAGATTATCTAAAAATTGTTTTTGATACTTACGCCAACTATATCTGAATAATATTCCTTCCGGAAATTCTTTCATATCTTCCATTCATCAGATTATTTTTCAGAAAAGGCTACAATATACTTATCTATATATATTTCTTTCTCTTTTGATTTGTATTGCTGGATATAACGAGGATGTTCCAGAACATTGATTTTATCAAATAACTTTTCTTCTTTGTTGAGTTTGTGGATAAAGTCTGCATTCTTTTTACCCAATACGAAAACTTCAGAAGTATCCAGTCCCAGGCTTATATGCTTTTTTAGAGAAGTTATCATAAAGCTTTTTACATCCTCAAAAAGCTGCTTATCATCATAATAATTAGCATTCAGCCATCCATTTTTTGTATTTCTCACAATAGCCAAAGGAAAAGGAGAATTGATATAAAATTCTTTATAGAATTTCTCAACTCCACCAAAAGCATTGATCATATCATACATAAAGACAGATGAAACCTCATGGGTATGCACTGATTTCATTTCAATACCACATTCACTCTTCAACCGTTTGGTATCAGTAAAAGGAACTCCCGTTACACCTGCACCATGTCTACTGGGATTGATCCCAATTATAAATCTGCGCTGGTCTGAATCATTATAATATTTATGATAAAACTTTTGCATCACAACCATTGTTTCAGGATTATCCAGATAAGGATTCAGTACATTAAATCCTTCCGGTAGTTTTCCCGAATATTGAAGGGTCTTATTAAAATCGATGACTTTATCTGCAAAAGTTTTCTTCACTCTCCAAATATATTAATTTACAAATGTCCCAATCTAACAGTGTAATAGTTTATAAATAATTTATCAGAATGATATGTATTTAATATTATTACAGATATTTTAAATTAATCCGAACTGTTCGAAATGATGGGTGAAATGTTTTCTGTGCATCAGTTCCCACATTTCTTTGTTAATCTTTCCGAATACAAAATGGATATGTTCTGCTTGTGGATTTTCTTTATAATAGATAATAAATTCCTGAACTGCATTAAGGAAAGCTTCTTTTGCAGCCTCCAGATTTTTATGTTTTAATTCCGGTAAACTACCATCCTGCGGAAGGAATGGCGCCGGAAAATCTTTTGGCATTTTTCTATGATTATATAATGAATCCTGATATTTTTCAAGATGTTCATCAGGAGTATAATATTTGTCTGCTTCTGGTCTTCCCATACCATAGTTAACAGTAGTTTCAAGATGTTCAAGCATTTCCTGCGGTGACATCTTCCCCCATTGAGATATTGAACTCTCTGTTAATCCATTTAATATTTTTCGGATATCTCTTACATTCAGATCAATGAAAGGTGATTTTTTAGCTACCAATGTCAGAATTGTTGCTACGCAAACAACCTCTTCTCTTTGATTTACAACCTCAACCAACCATTTTACAACACCACTCGGAATATTTCTTCCTTTTACACCTCTGTTGATTTTTTCTTTTGCAGTCAAGTACACCGTGATGGTATCTCCTGCATATACAGGTTTAAAGAAAGCGCAGTTCTCCAATCCGTAATTTGCAATTACAGGTCCTTTTTTACCGGAAACAAATAATCCTGCCGCGGCTGAAAGTATAAAATAGCCATGAGCTACAGTCTTGTCGAAAATAGTTCCATTAAGACTTGTAGCATCTGTATGGGCATAAAAATGATCCCACGATACATTGGAGAAGTTTACAATATCTGCTTCTGTAACTGTTCTTCCGGCAGTTTCCAATGAGTCGCCAACTTCTACTTCTTCGAAGTATTTACGGAATGGGTGTTTATCTGAGTATTTTTTCTCAGCTCCTTGTTGATAAATCTTGGTAATAGCAGTCAGAATATCCGGTGATCCTTGTATAGCCGTCTTTTGCAGGAAAAAATGAAGTCCGCTTAGTCCACCCATTTCTTCTCCGCCTCCGGCTCTTCCCGGCCCTCCATGCATCAGTGTCGGAAGTGGTGAGCCATGTCCTGTACTCTCTTTCGCATTATCTCTGTTAAGAACATAGATACGGCCGTGCTGAGAAGCCATCTTCCATGATGTTTCCGCAACAAAATTATTATCATAAGAAACAATAGAGCCTACTAAACTTCCTTTTCCTCTTTTTGCTAAAGCTGCAGCTTCTTCTGCGTCTTTATATGGCATTAAAGTAGAAACAGGTCCAAAGGCTTCTACATCATGAGAAATATTTTTTTCAAAAGGTTTATCATTCAGGAATAATTTAGGACTCATAAATGCTCCTTTCTCATAATCGGCATCTATTAGTTCTTGTTTACCATCGTACACAAGTTCTGTTTCTGCTTTTAGCAGGTTTACTTTCCTCAGAACCTCATCATATTGTTGTTTTCCGACCAGAGACCCCATTCGGGTTTCTCTGTTTAGAGGATTTCCTATTTTTGTCTGATCCAATGCTTTGGAAAGAGCTCTCTGAACATCACCAATTAAATGTTCAGGTACGATAATCCTGCGGATAGCAGTACATTTCTGTCCTGCCTTTGTTGTCATTTCATTACGGACCTCTTTAATGAACAAATCGAATTCAGGAGTTCCCGGCTTGGCGTCCAACCCCAGAATTGAACAGTTCAGAGAATCTGCTTCCATATTAAAGCGGACAGCATTTCCTGCAACTGAAGGTAAAGATTTTAGTTTTCTTCCGGTATTAGCAGATCCTGTGAATAAAACAGAATCTCCATCCTGTACATAATCCAGAATATTTCCAGGCTCTCCACAAACCAACTGAACAGCTCCTTCAGGAAGCAAACCACTTTCTATCATATCCTGAAAAACAGCATTGGTGAGGTAAGAGCCGGGAGTAGCTGGCTTTACAATACTTGGTACACCAGCCAGTAAAGATGTGGATAACTTTTCCAACATTCCCCATACCGGGAAATTATAGGCATTAATCTGTACAGAAACGCCTTCACTTGGTGTAAGAATATGTGTTCCCAGATGTGTTCCGTTAGCTGAAATTTTCTGCGTATCACCATCTATCCAAAACGGAGTATTAGGCAGCATTCTTTTTGCCAATCCGGAATAAGTGAAAAAAGTACCAAAACCTCCTTCTATGTCTACCCAGGAGTCTACATGAGTAGCTCCGGTTTTATATGATAATTCGTAATATTTTTTCTTACGTTCTAAAAGGTATAAAGCTACTTTTTTCAGCATTTCCCCACGATCATAAAATGTCATGGAAGACAGGTTTTTATAACCTATTGTTCTTCCATAGTCGAGAGCTTGTTCGAAGTTTAGTCCTTCTGTATCTGAAATAGCAACCTGCTCTCCTGTAACAGCATTGTAAAGCGGAATTCCATTACCTGTTCCCTCTGTCCATTGTCCGCATATATAATTTTTAAGTTTTTCCATATTAAAGAATACTTTACTATTTGATGTTTATTTTTTTAATATCAATTGTAAGACTTTTTTACCCCCCAGATATACAAGAAAGAGTATTAGTGCAAAATCCAGGATAAAGATTGAATCAAGAAGAATTGTATAGAAAAAATCTTTTGATTTGAGGTGTCTTTCTATTGTATCGGAATCCACATGCTCTAATGCATCTGAGATACCGATCATAGCTTTTATTATGAAATATCCTAAAAAGTGGAGTGCACTCAATACAATCAGAACGACATACCAATATTTTTTCAGGAAATTCTGCATTTTAGGCTATAATTATTTTATATTTTAAACTTCATAGGCTCTAAAACCTATAAGGTTTAAATTTACTACTTTATTTCAAATCAGCCCAGATGCTGTAGTCTACTACTTTTGTAGGGACTTGCTCTGTAAATTCTGTAAAAGGTTCACAAGGAACAATAGCATCTTTTCCTTCTCTTGCCAATTCCTGATAGAGTTTTGTCCCTTCGGTTTTCCAGTGAATCATTTCGTCTGAAACATCACGTATAATTTTTGCGGGACTTCCTACGATCAGTTTTCTGGGCTCACATTTAAAATTAGCTGGAACAAAAGCTAGCGCTCCAATAATACATTCATCGCCAATTACAGCCTTATCCATTACTACCGCATTCATTCCTACAAGACAATTCCTACCGATATGTCCGGAATGGATAATCGCGCCATGTCCTATATGTGCTGATTCTTCCAAAATGGTTTCAATATTTGGGAATACATGAAGCGTACAGTTTTCCTGAACATTGGCTCCGTCTTTTATAATAATCTTTCCCCAGTCACCGCGAATAACAGCATTGGGGCCGATATATACTTCTTCACCAATTTCTACATTTCCGATAATCACTGCCTGAGGATGAACATAGGCAGAAGGCTTTATAATAGGACGAATACCATGATAGGAGTAAATGTTCATAAAATTTTTATTAAAAATTTAATTTAGCAATGTATCAGTTTATCAATGTAACAATAAATATCCTGCCTTATTGAAAGAGTATATATTCTATTGATAAACTGTTACATTGTTATATTGTTACATTATTGAAAATATTATACTTTTTCAATTACCATTGCATAACCTTGTCCAACACCAATACAAAGTGTACACAAAGCATATTTTTTATTCTGTTTTTGAAGTTCCAGAGCTGCTGATCCAATAATTCTGGCTCCTGATACTCCCAGCGGATGCCCTATTGCAATGGCTCCTCCACTTGGGTTAACTCTCGGATCATTGTCCTCCAGACCTAAGCTTCTGGTTACGGCAAGCGCTTGCGCGGCAAATGCTTCATTCAATTCAATAATATCTATATCTTCAAGGGAAAGATTGAGTCTTTTTAGCAGTTTCTGAGTTGCTTCTACCGGACCTATTCCCATAATTCGGGGCTCTACTCCCGCAACTGCTGATCCCACTATCTTTGCTTTTGGTTTTAGACCATATTTCTTTACAGCTTCTTCACTTGCCAGAATAAGAGCAGCAGCGCCGTCATTCATTCCGGAAGCATTTCCGGCTGTTACACTTCCTTCTTTTCTGAAAGCAGGACGAAGCTTTGCTAATACTTCTATAGTTGTTGTTGGCTTAATAAATTCGTCTTTATCAAATACTACAGGATCTCCTTTTCTTTGCGGAATTTTTACTCTTACGATTTCTTCAGCAAGCCTTCCGCTTTCCTGAGCTTTTGTAGCTTTTTGTTGTGACCACAGTGCAAATTGATCCTGATCTTCTCTGCTGATATTATGCAGGTCGGCCAGATTTTCAGCTGTCTCCCCCATTCCGTCTACACCATACATTTCTTTCATTTTAGGATTTACAAACCGCCATCCGAAAGTTGTATCATACATCTGACTATCCCGTCCGTATGCAACACTTGGTTTAGACATTACATAAGGAGAACGCGTCATGTGCTCTACTCCACCTGCAATATAGATTTCTCCTTCGCCCGCAGCAATAGCTCGGAAAGCATTGGCTACCGCAGACATTCCGGAAGCACAAAGCCTGTTCACTGTCTCTCCGCCTATTTTGTATGGAAGGCCGGCTAATAAAAGAGCCATCCTTGCTACATTACGGTTATCTTCTCCGGCCTGATTAGCACATCCGAAAATAACATCTTCAATTTCATCTACGGGAACTTCTGGGTTTCTCTCCACTATTTCCTTAATAACTATTGCGGCTAAATCATCTGCCCTTACTTCGGATAAACCTCCCTGTAGTTTTGAAACAGGAGTTCTTATATAATCTATGATGTATACGTTGTTCATAATAACTATTTTAATGTAATAATTTACCAATTAAATAATAAGCGATATACCAGTTATTGGTACATTGGTAAACTACCAAATTGCTACATTGAACTTACAGTTCAATTACTTTTTTTCCAATTTTATAAACTGTTCCTGTAAATTTTGCTACTAATTTTTGTTCCTGATTGGTGATATTGATATCATAAACTGCAGTCTTTCTGGTTTCGTTCACCAACTTACTTTCTGCACGAAAGATATCTCCTTCTTTGCCGGCAGTGGTAAAGTTGATTACACAGTTTAGTGCTACAGCGGCATCTCCGGAATTATTGGAGGAAAAAGCCAATGCTGAGTCCGCAAAAGCAAAAGTTACTCCGCCATGAACAGTTTTTAATCCATTCAGCATTTCTTTTCTAACCGGCATTTCTATTAAACAATAATTTTCTTTAACCGTTATCAGTTTTATTCCCATCCATTTGGAGAATTCATCCTGATTAAGCATATAATCTGCAATTTGTTCTGGCTTCATTTTTATTTAATTAAAAAATATACCAATATAACAGTCTACCAATGTATCAATGATTGTTATACTGTTACATTGATACATTGTTATATTTCACTAAGTAAAGGGCTTTGTCTGTAGCGTTCCTCCTGGTATTTGTTATAAAGATTTTGAAGTGTTTCGGATATGGTTTTATAACCAATTTCCTGTCCCCAGCTTAGTAAGCCTTTAGGATAATTTACACCTTTCTGCATCGCCAATTCTATATCTTCATCACTGGCAATACCCAGCCTTTTAGCTTCTACAGCTTCATTTACCAGCATGGAAATAATTCTTATAAAAATCTTTTCATACAATGCATCATCCTTCTGAGCGACAGACTTTACAGCTCCTTCCTGATAATTATAAAATCCCCTACCTGTTTTTCTCCCCAAAAGCTTGGCTTCAGCCATACGTTGTTGTAGTAAGGAAGGTTTATATTTAGGATCGTAGAAATAATCCTTATAAACGGTTGTTGTCACGGCAAAGTTCACATCGATACCGATAAGATCCATCAGTTCAAAAGGTCCCATTTTAAAATTGCCCAGACTGGTCATAGCATCATCTACCTGTTGTGGTGTTGCTATATTTTCTTCAACAATCCTTAGTGCTTCACCATAATAAGGGCGTGCAATTCTGTTGACGATAAAACCGGGAATATCCTTAGCAATTACAGGAACTTTCTTCCAGGTTTTCATCAGATCATAAACCTTTTGCGGTAGTTGTTCATCTGTGAGTAATCCTGGGATAATCTCCACCAATGGCATCAAAGGTGCGGGGTTGAAAAAATGAATACCAATAAAACGCTCTGGTCTTTTCAACTCAGACGATAATGAAGTAATAGAAATAGAAGATGTATTGGAGCCAATTATACAAGTATCGGATACATAATCCTCCAGCTCCGAAAACACTTTGGTTTTAATCTCTTTGTTTTCAATAATAGCTTCAATAACTAAATCGGAATCTTTAAGTTCTTGCAGAGTTGTACAAAACTTGATTCTGCTGAAAATTTGTTCAGATTCTTCAACTGATATTTTTTGTTTCTCAGCAAGCTTCGTCAATGTTTGTTTCAGATTTTGTAATGCTTTTTCGGTTTGCGAAGAATTTGCATCAAACAAAAACACATTACAACCGTTGGCAGAAGCTACCTGAGCTATCCCAATTCCCATTGTTCCTGAGCCGATTACTCCTATATTCATAGTAAAAAAATAGTGTAACAATGTATCAGTTTACCAATATAACAACTTTATAAAAAATTGAATTTTGCCGAAGCATTTATTTTATTGGTAGACTGCTACATCTGTAAATTGTTATATTAGTTTTATTTTCCTTTATAATCCGGTTGTCTTTTCTCTAAAAATGCTCTTACGCCTTCTTTGAAGTCTTCAGTTTCAGCAGCGTCTTGTTGGTAAATACCTTCCAAATCCAACTGCTCACTCAATGTATTGGTATAAGAATTATTAAAAGCTTTTTTGGTTAAACCAATTGCTTTTGTTGGCAGATTAGATATCTGAGCTAAAACTTCACCTGCTTTTGCCTCAAACTCTTCATCTTTGAAGACATCAGCTATTAATCCCAACTGTTTCGCTTCGGCCGATGAAAGTTTCTTTCCGGTAAATGCTAAATAGCCGGCCAACTGTCTGCCCAATAGTTTTGGCAAATAATAAGTTCCTGCAGTATCCGGAATCAGTCCGATATTCACAAATGCTTGTGAGAAATAAGAACTTTCTGTAGCCAGCGTAAAATCACAGATAAGCCCCAGCATAGCACCTGCTCCTACCGCAGGGCCATTAACCAGTGCAATAACAGGTTTTGAATTTTTTACAATGGATTTTACCATTGGATTATAGTAGTCGATAACCATACGCTGTATGATTCTTTCTTCTTCAGCATCTTTGCCTAATGATAATGCTTCTTTAAGATTCTGTCCGGAACAGAAAGCTTTTCCCCTTCCGGAAACAGCAATACATCTCACTGTTTCGTCTTTGTCACATTCCTCCATAAAATGGCGAATTTCACTCAACATTTTTTTGTTAAGTGAATTATAACTTTCAGGTTGGTTGAGATAAGCTATTTTTAGTTTTCCTTCTAATTTTGATTCAATATCAATTTGAGTATATTCCATAAAAATATTTTTTTAGTGTACCAATATAACAATCTAAATTAATGTAACAATCTAATAGTACCGCAATTTGACTACAACATTGCTATGCTCCGCATATCCGTAAATTCTATTAGTAAACTGATTCATTACTATATTGACAAACTGCTACATTAATTTACATCAATGGCATTTAAAATAATCAAAGGGTTCCAGACAATCTAAACATTGATAAGATGCTTTACACAAAGTAGATCCAAATCTGCTGATCTGTTTGGTATGCATAGATCCACAACGTGGACATTTCTTAGGTTTTCCGATATGATGTTCATCCGCTCCCCTTTCAGGAGGTGTAATTCCATAGACCCTTAATTTCTCTCTGGCTTCATCAGTTAACCAATCAGTCGTCCAGATAGGAAACATTTTGGTTACTACTTTTGCATCCCACCCGTTCTCCTTCATTACCTTGGTAATATCTTCTTCTATAGTAAACATAGCCGGGCAAGCAGAATAAGTAGGTGTAATAATTACTTCACAAATATTTTCATCAAGCATTCTAGCTTCTCTTACAATACCTAATTCCACTATATCAATTACCGGAATTTCCGGGTCTGGAATTGTTTTTAATATGTCTAAAAGTTCATTCATTTCTTTATTTTTTATCAAAATCAAGAATCTTCTCCATTGCTTTTTGATAGTCAATATTATCTGTCATCCCGTTATGTCCCTGATTATTCAATACAATCAGGCTATCTCCTTTTTTAAAATTATTTTTCAGTCTTAAAGAAGCGTTATAATTAATCACCTCATCGGCATTACCATGAAATATAACAATCGGAGATTTCACAGTTTTCAGATATTGATAAGTTTCAAAATTATATTTTAGTAAAAATCCGGGAAGGAACGAAAACTTTTGTTTCATTTCATCCCTTAGACTGTAATATGGTGCTTGCAAAATCAATAATTCGGCATTGTTTACTGATGCCAGTTTTGATGCTAAACCTGTTCCTACAGAATACCCCAGAATAATAATTTTATTTTCAGGGTATCGTTTTTTGATTTCTTCATAAGCACGCTCCACATCCGAAAATATCTGATCTTTACTTTCTATACTTCCTTCACTTTTCCCATAACCTCTGTAATCCAGCATATAAACATCGTAGTTCATGCTATTATAGAGCTTTGCGACTTCACTCCATCCTTTTATGGATCCGCCATTACCATGAAGATAAAAAATAACTCCTTTAGAGTCCGGAGCTTTAAATAATACAGAATTTAACCGTTTATTGTCTCTCGTTATTATTGTTATCTCTTCGGTATTACTTCCAAAATTATAGGAGTAGTTCTCCGGTAGTTTTTCGGGATGGAAAATTATTTTTTCCTGATAAAAGTATATCACAGTACACAGCACTAAATATACTATTAGAAAAAAAACAATTATTTTCAGAAATACCTTCATTGCGATCTACCATGTACAACCGGGATAGGCTCTTTGCAAATATTGTAGTTCACAAAGGATATATCCAAAGTGTTCTGTATGATAACCAGTTCTGGATTTAAGCTGCATAAAAGGGTTTTCCGGATATTCTATTCCAAAATCCTGAAAGTCTTTTTTTGTAGTAGTTATAAATTGCTCATACAGTTCATCTGTATTTGGAGCTATATTTAAAGCAATCAAATCTTCTTCCCCCTCTACATGAGCAAATAATCCTTTGGTATATTCCCAGATGTTTTCAACAGCATAAGTCAAACGTTCACAACTTTCTTCTGTTCCCTGAGCAAAAATCCGCATCCATGAAGAAGTATGGGTATAATGGTATCTTACCTCTTTCAGAGATTTCTGTGCAATTGCAGACAGTTCTTCATCTACTGATGTGGATAAAGCCTCGTACATTAATTTCTGATATATAGAAAAAACATATACTTTAAGAATGGTTTGCGCATAATCCTCATTAGGTAACTCCGTCCAATGTGCATTTACATATTCATGTTCATATCTCAGGAAAGCTATATCATCTTCGCTTTTTCCATCATCACTCAATCGAGATGCATATTGGTAAAAATTATTGGCCTGCCCTAATTCATCCAAAGCAATATTAGTTAAAGCAATATCTTCTTCCAAGTATGGTCCTTCACCACACCATTCTGCAAGCCTTTGCCCCATGATAAAGCTATCATCAGCTAATTTTAATAAGTAGTTATATAATGGATTCATTGTATAGAATTTAGAAACTAGAGGTTAGAAATTAGACTAAATTCTATAATCTAACTTCTCACTTCTATAATTTACATATTTTTCACATCGTTAGGGATTTCGTAGAAAGTCGGATGGCGGTACAGCTTATCATCCGCAGGATCAAAGAATGCTTCCTGATCCACTCCTTCGGAGCTTACTATATATTTGCTCGGAACTACCCATACACAGGTTCCCTCTTTTCTTCTTGTATAAACATCTCTGGCATTTTGTAATGCCATCTCCGCTGTAGGTGCCTGTACTGTTCCGGCATGCTTGTGGGATAAGCCCGGTTTTGTCTGAATAAAAACTTCCCACATATCTAAATTTGCCATAGTCAAATTAATTTAACAATGTATCAATGTACAAATGATATTCTTCATGAGCTAGGTTCGTAAACCTTCAGTTTATGCTCAGAATGACAATTGATTGTTACATTTTTACATTGGTATATTATTACATTATTTTATTGTTACATTGCGATCTGCAAAAGCTGCAGCTGCTTCTTTTACCCAAAGGTTTTCTTGTTGAGCTTTTACTTTGGTCTGTAATCTCTTTTTATTACAAGGTCCGTTACCTTTCAGTACTTCCATAAACTCATCCCATGGAAGCTCTCCAAAGTCATAGCGCCCTTTTTCTTCATTCCATTTTAAATCTTTATCCGGAATGGTTAGCCCTAAAAATTCAGCCTGCGGAACGGTAACATCTATAAATCTCTGACGAAGACTGTCATTACTCTCGCGTTTTACTCTGTAATTCATTGATAATTTAGAGTTTGGAGAATGTTCATCATTTGGGCCAAACATCATTAATGCAGGCCACCAGAAACGGTTTAATGCTGCCTGAGCCATTTCTTTCTGCTGTTTTGTTCCACGGCAAAGTGCCATTAGGATTTCATAACCTTGTCTTTGGTGGAAAGATTCTTCTTTGCAGATTCTCACCATTGCTCTTGAATATGGCCCGTAAGAATTACCCATTAACATTACCTGGTTCATAATCGCTGCTCCGTCTACAAGCCAGCCTATCGCACCTATATCTGCCCAGCTTAGTGTAGGGTAATTGAAGATACTGGAGTACTTTGCTTTTCCGGACAACATATCGTCGTAAGTAGCATCTCTGTCGGATCTTATCGTTCTGTTCCCCAGAGTTTCAGTAGCAGCATAAAGATATAATCCGTGTCCCGCCTCATCCTGAACTTTTGCCAGTAATGCCATTTTCCTTCTCAATGATGGTGCTCTGGATATCCAGTTGGCTTCCGGAAGCATTCCCACAATCTCGGAATGTGCATGCTGAGAAATCTGGCGAACCAGTAACTTCCTGTAATCATCAGGCATTATATCTTTTGGTTCTACTTTATTTTCTTCATGTACGTATTGTACAAACTTTTCTAAATCCATTTTTTTTCAATTTACCAGTTTGTCAATGTAACAATTAGATGCTTCGACTACGCTCAGCATGACAGAAGGTTGCTACACTGATACATTGTTATATTGCTACATTATTACATTATAAATGGCCATCACTTAAATCATCTTTAAGATAGATTCCCACTTTAGAGTTGGAAAATTCTCCGGCCACAAAATTTACTTTTTTACCTTTATCCTCAATCACATATTCCTTGAAATAGTAAACATGTCCTTCATAAGGTCCTTTTACTTCCACTTTTTTATTAACACAGTTCCAGTAAAAGCTCCAGATGTTAAGTCCATTAATCTTATACTCTTCATTTTCATCTAATGCTTTTGCGAATTTCCAGTTAGTCATGACTTTTAAATTTAGCGGTTATACTTCTTTACCAATTTACCAATAAACCACTGGTTTTCAAGTACAATTAACAGTTTTTAACCGCAAAACTCCACTATTTATAATCAATATAAATTTAAACATCATAATTCAGCATCAACACATTGGTAGTGGGATGACACTGACATGTCAGTACAAATCCTCTTTCTACCTCATCCTCTGTCAATGCAAAGTTCTTTTCCATAAAAACTTCACCTTCCAGTACCTGGGCTTTGCAAGTACAACATACGCCTCCTTTACAGGCAAACGGCACAGGTAATTGTTCTTTCAGAGCCTTATCTAAAATGCTTTCTTTTTTCGAATTAAGATGAAAAGAATATTCATCATCATCAATAATTACCGTCACCATACTTTCCAGGTTAGCAATAGCCTTGAACTCTTCACTCATTTCCTCCGAATTCTCTTCATCCGGTGCGGTGAAGTATTCATACAAAACCTGAATTGCGGGAACTTTCTTTTCTTTTTTCAGATAGTCAGAAATACCTTTAATCATATCAGCAGGGCCGCAAATAAAATATGTAGCCTCCTGAACATCAATATCCGAATATCTTTCAAAAAGCTGTTCTAATTTTTCAGCTGATATTCTTCCTTCAAAAACCGGATCTTCATGTTTCTCTCTACTTACCAAATAGATTACCTTTAGTCTTCCGCCAAAATCCTTTTCCAACTTATCCAGTTCAGCTTTCTTCATCACATGAGCCATGCTTCTGTTGCTGTAAAACAAGTAAGCATTGCTATTGGGTTCCTGATAAAGACTTTCCTTAAGATTAGACAATACAGGACTTATTCCGCTTCCTGCTGCCAGTCCAATATAAGTTTTAGTATTGCTGGGATGATAGGTTGTATTAAATCCTCCCATTGGTGGCATTACTTCCAGCATTTCATCCATATGAAGATGCTCGTTGAAATATCCTGAAACTTTACCGCCCTCTAAAAGCTTTACCAACACTTCCAATACATTGCTTTTCTCACTAGGAGCATTACAAATGGAATAGGAACGACGTTCTTCATTACCATCAATCATCATTCTGAAGTTAATATATTGCCCCTGCCTGAACCTGAATTTATCTTTTAGTTCCTCCGGAATTTCAACTGCTACATTCACGGCATCCTGTGTATCCTTCTGAACCTTTACGGTTTTTAATTTATAAAATGAGTTCATTTTCTCTTAAGTATTCTGTTTATTTTTCCACCTTCACATTTTGGAAGAGAATCCTGTGCATGGATTTTCACTTTTGTTGTTATTCCGACCCTTCTTTTTATTTCTCCTTCCACTCTTTCAGCAAAATTGTGGATAAAGTTGGTATAGTCGTTACTGTTTATTTCAAATTGTTGCGCCCTGATCAGATCATCATTTATTTCTACATCTACTTCAAGGGCTACACACATATGTTCTTTTTCAACAGGAGTAAGATAATAGTTGGGAACTACTCCTTTAATACCAGAAAATGCATCTTCAATCTGACTTGGGTATACATTCACACCTCTTACAATAAGCATATCATCAGCTCGTCCTACTATAGGTTTCATCTTCACCATTGTCCGTTTTGCATTGGTATCGTAATAGAGACTTGTAATATCATTGGTCCAGTAGCGCAAAAGCGGCATTGCTTTTTTAGTGAGGGTTGTAATAACTAAAACGCCTTCTTCACCATATGGAACAGGCTGTTTAGTCACAGGATCTAATATTTCCGGATAGAAATGATCTTCCCAGATATAGGATCCACCTTTTTCTTCCCAATCTTCCATAGAAACACCCGGGCCGATAATTTCGCTTAACCCATAAATATTCGTTGCATGGAGACCCAGTCTTTTTTCAATATGCCCTCTGATAATTTCTGTCCAGGGTTCGGAGCCTAATACCGCATACTTCAAGCTTATATCTTCTGCAGGAATTCCTCTGTTAGCCAACTCATCTGCAATTGTAAGTGCATAAGATGGTGAACAGCAAATAACTTCAGGTCTAAAATCCATAATCAAATCCACCTGTCTTACCGTCATTCCACCTGAAATAGGAAGAACACTCATGCCCAGCTTTTCAGCACCATAATGCAGTCCTAATCCTCCTGTAAAAATCCCGTAACCATAGGCATTATGCAGCAGCATTCCCCGCTTCGCACCTGCGGCATTCAGCGATCTGGCAACTACTTCACTAAAGAGATCTACATCTTCCTTTGTGTAGCCTACTACTGTTGGCTTTCCTGTTGTTCCACTCGAGCAATGAATCCTCTGTAATTCACTTTTAGGAACAGTAAATAATCCGAATGGATAACTATCTCTTAAATCTTGTTTATAGGTTATAGGAAGTTTCGAAATATCTTCAATTGATTTTATATCCTGAGGCACCAGGCCGGATTCATTAAATTTTCGTTTATAAAATTCAGATCTATCTCCAAGGTAATTAACAAGATTCTTCAATCTCTCTGACTGAAGTTTCCGCAACTGATCTAATTCTAAATGTTCAACTGAAAAATACATAATCTAACTAACATTCGTTAGTTGTAAAAATAAAAAGAATTTTTATTCTGGCAAATTTTTTATGACTTCCATCATGTTTTTAAATTCCCAAGAAGACCATAAAGTATTTTATCCCTGATTTCATCGGTAATCTCGGACGTAGATTCTATATTTCTCTTGAACCAAAAATAGGAATTATTTAGTGTATGAAGAATAAATTTAGTGGTAAATGCCGGGGATTTAAGTTCCCAGTTTTCTTCCTGATAAATCTCAGATATAAGTTGCTCCACTTCTCTTTGATACTGCTTCCGGAGTTCTACAAACTCAGAAAGCCTCTCTTCCAAATGCTTCCACTCATTAGAATAAATGTGGGTAACATCTGGATTTTCCAGGACAATGGAAATGTGCTTTTCAATAAATAGATTCAAACGTTCTTTAGCCGGAAGTTTTGCATTCTTTACTTCATTTAGTCCTTCGAAAAATCTTCCTGCAATGCTAAAGCATATCCATTCCAGCAATTCATCTTTTGAACGAATATGTGCGTAAAGCGAGGCTGCCTTTATATTAAGACTGGCAGCCAGATCACGCATAGATGCTCCAACATAACCTTTTTCTTTAAAAAGTTCTATGGCTACTTCTAGTATTTCAATTTGCTTTTTTTTCAGCTGCATTGATTAGTTTTTTTTGCAAAAATACTAACTAACTATTGTTCGGGCAATGCTCTCCACCTTTTTATGTATTTTGAAAGGAAGAAAAAGGAAATAACTACTAATATAAAGTTATAACCAAACATTGCTGTTTTATCTATATCAAACCAATTTTTCTGGTCTGCTAAAAAACAAAAAGCCGGAATAAACCACATAAAAGTAAACAAGAACATACAAACAAATATTCCCGAATGTGCCTTTACTTTGCTATTAACAAATACCGAGCAGAGATATGCCACAATAACACCAAAAGTAAGCAGCATCATAACCATGTACGTCTCCCCTCCGGTAATGGCATTAAACAGTCCGAAAACAATATTCAATATACCCAAAGAGACTAATGCTATAAGCCAGTTTCTTCCTGATGTAGTTCTGAAAGCAAAAATCAGAAATGATAGTACGAGTGAAAAATAGAAAATAAAAACGACCAACTCTTTTTCTATAATAGGTCTGCTGTGAGCCTCTTTTAAAGTTGCAAAGTTACTTTTCAGTAAAGCCTGTTCAACATAAAAGTTGGAATATGTTTTTTCTCCGGTAGCGGATACCACACTAGCTTCAATATCTCGCGGATACATGGGATTGATGAGCTGATATTCCATATAACCACTTTCCGGATGGTAATTGAGAGTAAGTAACCGCTCTGGTGTAAGATTGGTTTTTAGCTTCACCGATTTTACTAATTCAAAATAATTCTGAAACTTCTTTTTGATCTCTGCTTCATTTCTGTCTGCCAGTAATTTTTTCATAATGGCATCATTTGGTTCCGGATTTACGGATGCAAACTTATCGTAATATCTATCCTGAACTTCTCTGTTGATTAATGCATTTTTATGATATTTCTTCCCGAGGATTGTAACTGAGTCTTTATAGAAATAACCATTTTCTTTAATACGGGAGCCGTCCTTTTTTAAGCCCATTTGTAAAGAATCCAGATCCCCTTCGGCAAACGGAGCATCAATAAAATAATCCATCTGAGTAATCAGATTACCTTTTGTTACAACGTCCTGATAACTGTAATAAGACCTCTGATGTGTTACTTTTCCCCATTGGAAAAAGAAATAAAAAGAAGAAAGCGATAAAACAATAATAAAAATATGGGTCCACTCGTAAAATAAAGAGTTATTACCTTTTGGATAAAAGGCCTTAAAACCATTATGTCTGAAGTAAAATACCAGCCACAGAATAAGTGCCAGGATAGAAATAATTACAGAAAACGTAAAGAATGTTACATCCTCACTATACTGATACATTTCAGTAAAATCTACGGTTCCGGTGAGGTAACCGATTAAAAAATAGATTGCATTAATTCCGATACCTAATATAAGCATTGGAATCAGTTTGGTATTCCACAACAGCGGATATTTCAGCAATAGTTTAGTTTGTATTTTATCTAGCATGGCTGTTATTTAATAAAGAAACGACGGGTTGAATGGGTGATATTACGGAAGTATACCAACTGAATATTTTCTTTCAGTATAGTTTCTAAGAAAATATTCACTGTAGTATGCATAGGGAAATGTGCAACAAAGGTTCCTCCGTTTTGTTCGAGAGATACCAAAGAAATGGAAGACAGCTTTTCTTTCAGATTACTCAATGTATCATCTGTTTCAAACTCTACAATAAACTGTACTTCTTCAGCTTCCTGAGACTTCAGATTTCTTTGAGATCCATTTTTAAGGAAAACAACCTGCTGAGAAGTTTTTTCAACTTCATACAATTGCTGGGAGCTCAGTACTATCGCAATAGGCCGGTAAGGCGAGCTTGCTATATTCCGAAAGTCATCCAGGATAGTTTGCTGTGCAAGAATATCCAGGTTGGCCAAAGGTTCATCGATCAATAGAATTTTAGGCTTTCTCAATAACATTCTTGCCAGCTCAAATCTCATTTTATAACCGGAAGAAAGACTATTCCATGAATGTTTTCGAAAAGGTCGTAACCCCAGCCTCGTAATAATCAAATCTACTACAGCCTTGTTTTCTTCAGGTTTATAACCATAATTAGATGCCGTAAAAACAAGATTCTCATACATACTTCCTCTCCAGGTATCTGTTCTCTGTGGAATATAAACCAGTTTTGTTCTCAGTCCATAATCGTCCTTACACGGAAAGTTATATTTAATACTACCGGAAGTAGGCTTCAAATCTCCACATAAGCTCCGCAGTAATGTTGTTTTACCATTTCCATTTTCTCCTACCAGTCCTATAATCTCTCCGGAATTTACCTCCAGATCAATAGGCCCCAGCGTAAATCCTGCTCCGTACTTCTTAGTAAGTCCCTTTACAGAGATTACGGTTTGAGGTTCAGTAACAGGTTTTCCGGATAATTCTTCGTGAAGCTTTTGTAGTAAAACATTTAGCCTTTCTATAATTACTTCTTCAGAAGGCTTTGAATCCAACCAGTCCAAAAAACTGTTTGTTTCATTATAAAACCGAAGATTCTCGGTGTCTAAAGTAATATCAATAATTCTTTTTACCGCCCTGTCCAGATCTTTAAAAAGAATTAATTCGCGTATTTCTTCAAAAACTAAGTTTTGTGTTTTCATCATTTTATTTCTGGAGCGTAAATAACAAATTTTATGGCATATAATAAAATTAATTTCTTCGCTAATTCGGAAAATTTGGCTCAAAATTAACATTTTCGAAATTTAGAACCGGAAAATTTGTCCTAATTTTATAAATAAATCAAAATAGAACACATTTTGAGCACAAAACACCAGAATTAAATGATTAAACCGAAATCTGAGATTTGGTATAATACGAATCAAAACTCAAGCACCTGCTGAGCCGATCCGGGAGAGCCAAATCTCAAGTTTCAAACCCAAAAGAAAAAATTACAAAAAATATCAAATATGAACTTAAACCAATATACCGTAAAATCACAAGAAGCCATTCAGGCTGCACAACAAACAGCTTTGGAATTTGGCAACCAAAGTATTGAACCTCAACATTTACTTGAAGGTATTTTTCAGGTAGATGAAAATATATCCCCTTTCCTTTTAAAAAAATCTGAGGCAGATGCTGCTTTAGTAAGGGAAAGAAACCGTGAAAGTATAGAGAGTCTTCCTAAAGTACAAGGCGGAAATATTTATCTTTCCCAAACAGCTAACAAAGTGTTGTTGGATGCTCCTAATATTGCAAAGAAAATGGGCGATGAGTTCGTAACCATTGAGCACCTTTGGTTAGCATTAATTGAAACCAATTCACCAGTTTCTCAAATGCTGAAAGATATGGGTGTTACCCGAAAATTACTGGAAGGAGCCATTAATGAACTTAGAAAAGGCAGTAAGGCAACTTCTGCAAGTTCAGAAGAAACGTATCAATCACTAAACAAATACGCTAAGAATTTTAACGAATTAGCTGCTGAAGGCAAATTAGACCCGGTTATCGGACGTGATGAAGAAATAAGAAGAGTTCTTCAGATCTTATCCAGAAGAACCAAAAACAACCCGATCCTGATTGGAGAACCTGGAGTTGGTAAAACTGCTATTGCTGAAGGTATAGCACACAGAATAATCTCCGGAGATGTACCGGAAAATCTGGTAGATAAAACTTTGTATTCATTGGATATGGGTGCTCTTATTGCCGGAGCAAAATACAAAGGTGAATTTGAAGAGCGTCTGAAGTCTGTTGTAAATGAAGTTATAAAATCTGACGGACAGATTATTCTTTTCATTGACGAAATCCATACACTTGTAGGTGCCGGAGGCGGAGAAGGCGCAATGGATGCTGCTAATATCCTAAAGCCTGCATTGGCTAGAGGAGAACTTAGAGCTATCGGTGCTACAACACTTAGTGAATATCAGAAATACTTCGAAAAAGATAAAGCTTTGGAGCGTCGTTTCCAGAAAGTAATGGTGGAAGAACCGGATACTGAATCTGCAATTTCTATCCTTCGTGGTATCAAAGACAAATATGAAGCCCATCACAAGGTGAGAATAAAAGATGAGGCTATTATTGCTGCAGTAGAAATGTCGCAAAGATATATCTCCGACCGTTTCTTACCGGATAAGGCTATTGACCTTATCGATGAAGCTTCTGCTAAACTAAGAATGGAAATCAATTCCAAGCCGGAAGAGCTGGATGTTCTGGATCGGAAAATAATGCAGATGGAAATTGAGTTAGCTGCTATTTCCAGAGAAGGGAATCAGGTAAAAATAGATCATCTGAAAGAAGATCTATCCAGAATAAATGAGGAACGTAATACAATAAATGCCAAGTGGCTAAAAGAAAAACAAAAATCTGAGGATTTAACTCAGATCAAAAAAGATATTGAGTCATTGAAATTAGAAGCTGAAAGAGCTTCCAGAACAGGTGACTATGCAAAAGTAGCTGAAATCCAATACGGAAAACTTCGTGAAAAAGAAGAAGAGCTAGGCAAAGTAGAACTCGAAATGCAAAACCATCAGAACGAACTAATAAAAGAGGAAGTTACTGCAGAAAATATTTCGGAAGTAATTGCTAAATGGACGGGTATACCAGTAACTAAGCTGATCCAGTCTGAAAGAGAAAAGTTACTTCACTTAGAGGATGAACTTCATAAAAGAGTTGTTGGACAGGAAGAGGCTATTCAGGCTGTATCGGACGCAATCAGAAGAAATCGTGCCGGACTTAGTGATGAAAAGAAACCTATTGGCTCTTTCTTATTCTTGGGAACTACTGGTGTTGGTAAAACAGAGCTGGCAAAAGCTTTAGCTGAATTCCTTTTTGATGATGAAAACAATATGACCAGAATTGATATGAGTGAATATCAGGAACGTCATAGTGTTTCCAGATTAGTTGGTGCTCCTCCGGGGTATGTAGGCTATGACGAAGGCGGACAATTAACGGAAGCAGTAAGAAGAAGACCTTATTCTGTTGTCCTTCTGGATGAAATTGAAAAAGCCCATCCGGATGTTTTCAACACCTTATTACAAGTATTAGATGACGGGCGTCTAACAGACAATAAAGGACGTGTTGTAAATTTCAAAAACTCAATTATCATTATGACTTCCAACCTTGGATCTCATCTGATACAGGAGAATTTTGAAAACCTTACTGATGAGAATCACGAAGAGGTAATTGATAAAACAAAAACTGAAGTTTTTGATCTTCTAAAACAAAGTCTTCGTCCGGAATTCCTGAACAGAATTGATGAAGTAGTATTATTCCAGCCTTTAAACAAAAAAGAGATCGGAAGAATTGTACAATATCAGTTAAGAGGATTCAATGAGATGTTAGCAAAACGTAATATCATTATGACAGCTACTCAGGATGCGATTGATTATCTGATGAACAAAGGTTATGATCCTGCATTCGGAGCAAGACCTCTAAAAAGGGTAATCCAACAGGAAGTATTGAATAAACTTTCGAGAGAAATTCTTGCAGGAAATGTTAATGATGGCGACAGAATTACATTAGATTACTTCGAAGAAAGTGGATTGGTATTCAGACCAACTGACCAGTAAAAAACATTTTTTCATATATCATATTTTATTTATCGGATTACGCCGCAAGCAATGCCTGCGGCGTAATCTTTTATCTATTAAATACTTAACAATAAAAATATTCAACACATAAACATGACAAATATCATATTTTTACTATATTAGCATTTCATCAAATAACAACCAAATCTTTAATTATGAAAAAATTAAAAAGAAATTCACTGAAAGCTATTTCAGGTGGAAAATTAGACTGCTCATGCAGAAGGATTATTTATCCGGATGGTTCCACAAGCGGTAATTGTGCAACTGAATTCTGTACCCAAATAAGTTTTTCTTGCGGGCAAAGAGACTGCTGGCCAACACCTATTGAATAATTAAAAATTAATCTATCATGAAAAAGTTAGTAAGAAACTCTTTAAAAACAATTTTAGGAGGTAAGCTAGATTGCAGATGCATCAGATTTACTTACCCTGACGGGTCAACAAGTGGAGATTGCGTTACCGACACTTGTACACAAATAAGTATTGCATGTTTTCAACAAGAATGTCAACCAGCTCCAATAGAATAACCTAAAACCAACCTATTATGAAAAAGTTAATAAGAAGCTCTTTAAAAACAATTTTAGGAGGTAAAAAAGACTGCAGATGTACAACGATTACAGATATGTTTGGCAATGTACAGACCAATTGCGTTCCTGGAACCACATGCACCGAGTTTAGCCTTGGATGTGCACAATCAGAATGCTGGCCAACACCTATTGAATAATCAAAAAATAAACCCATCATGAAAAAATTAGTAAGAAAAAGTTTAAAGCAAATTAGTGGCGGAGCTGCTATTACAGAATGTCAGGAAGATATGTCTTGTCCTAGGGGACTATGCTGTAGTACAGGCAACATTTGCAGAGATCCAAGAAGATATATGTGCATTTAATATTTCAATTATGAAAGAAAAATTAAACCCTTTAACAAGGAGTACATTAAAGGAAATTATCGGAGGAAAATTTGATCCAATACCAGGTTATCAGGTTTGCATGATTATAGCAGATGACGACGGTCACATTATCGATGATAAAGTTTGCCCGGCCAGAACCTGCTGCAATTCAAACAACGAATGTGTTCCTTTACGCCTAAATCAATGTTAAACACAAATTCTATTTTAGAAAAAACGCTGCCTATGGCAGCGTTTTCTTATTTTTCAAACTTCAATTCCGCAAATACCGGAAAGTGATCCGAGGGATAAAGCAGATTTTCTCTTCTGTCATTGATATGCCTTTGTGATAAAACTCTGAAGCTTTTCACAAAAATATAATCAATGCGGTCTTTAGCCGGAACACTTATATTAAAGTCCTGGAATGTTCCTTTCGGGCCATATTGTTTTTTTTCACTATTGTAAAAAGAGTCCTTCATTTCACCAGCAATAATCTTCAATGGCTCTGTTTCTTCGGTAAGGTTAAAATCTCCGGAAAGTACTACAGGATAATTTTCCTTATTCACTTCTTTCATTTTCTTCAGAATCAGTTTTGAAGATTGCTTTCTGGCCTCATTACCAATATGGTCGAAATGCAGATTGAATGCCCAGAATTTCTTTTGGGTTTTCAGATCCTGAAACAGTGCATAGGTACATATTCTGTTTAGTGCAGCATCCCAACCTTTAGAAGGTTTATCCGGAGTTTCCGATAACCAGAAAGTACTTCCCTGAAGTTTTCTCAGTTTTTGAGTATCATAAAAAATTGCAGAAAACTCGCCTTTATCTTTACCATCATCACGGCCAACGCCTATATAATCATAGCCAGCCAGTCCATTTTTGATATCCTTCATCTGTTCCGGTAAAGCTTCCTGAACACCTAAGATTGCAGGATGATAATAATCCATAAGATGCAAAGCTTCTTCTTTACGATTCTTCCACGAATTATCTTTATCCGAATCCGTAGACATCCGTATATTAAAGCTCATTACTTTTAGCTCTTGTCCAAAAACTGATAAGGAGAATCCAAGTGCTAAGCCTAAAAAAATATTCTTCATTTACCTCTCTTTCGTAAATCTTTAATTTTGTTAATTCTTTACTGATTTACCCCTTCCAAACGTTATTAGAAGGATTAACATCCGGGAAGTTTCCATCCGGATCAATAATCACAGTCTGAATTTCTTTTGTCGTCGGAACTTTAAATGTCCATTCTGTATTTCTTCTCCAGATTTCTACAGGTAAAGACATATCCTGCTGGCTTCCGTCTTTAAACTGAATTCTCAAATCTACAGGCATTGGCATTTTCTCCAGATTCTGAATAGTTATTACAGCACCTTTAGTATAGCTATTATCAACATATTTAACACTTGAGATTGCCTGATCCAGTTTCCAGTTATTCTGAATCCAGCTTCTCCAGAACCAACCTAGATCTTCTCCGGCTACATTCTCCATAGTACGGAAGAAATCGTCCGGAACAGGGTGCTTGTATGCCCAACGGTTAATATATTCTCTGAAGGCTTTATCAAATCTCTCTTTGCCAATAACATTATTACGCAAAATCTTAAGTGCTGTCCCCGGCTTGTAGTAGGCCAAGGCTCCAATACTAGATTCTCTCATAGCATCCGGAGGTGTATCTACAGGCTCCAGTTTATCACTGAACAGATATCCTGTCATACCACGTGCAGAACCTTTTCTATAGTATTCTCCATTATTAAACGCTTCCGTAGAAATACCATTGATAAATGTATTGAAACCTTCATCCATCCACGCATGCTTTCTTTCATTAGATCCTACAATCATCGGGAACCACGTATGTCCAAATTCATGATCAGTTACCCCCCATAATCCGGCACCCTTAGATGTATATTTACAGAACACAATCCCCGGATATTCCATACCATTTGTTATACCTGCAACATTCACTGCATTTGGGTAAGGATATTCGAACCATTGCTTAGAATAATGCTCAATAGAAGCTTTTGTGTATTCTGTAGATCTGCTCCATGCTCCTTGTCCGTCGCTTTCCACCGGATAAGCAGAAATAGCCAGTGACTTTTTACCGGAAGGAAGATTAATTCTGGCAGCATCTAAAATAAACGCCGGGGATGCAGCAAAAGCAAAATCACGGCTTTGTTTCATTTTAAATTTCCAAGTTTTATTCCCGCTTTTAGCAGTATTTTCTCCCACCTCTGAAGCTGAACGAATCACTACAGCTTTTTCACTATTTTTGGCATCGTCCCATTTTTTCAGCTGCTGAGAAGAAAATACATCCTTAGGATTCTGCAGCTCTCCGGAAGCGACAACATAAAAATTATTTGGCGCCGTAATCGTAACATCAAAATCACCATATTCCAGATAAAACTCTGAAGGCCCTAAATACGGAACCGTATTCCAGCCTTTGATATCATCATATACCTCAACACGTGGATACCACTGTGCCATTGTATAAATCTTACCATTTTTCGTTTTCAGATACCCCATTCTGTCTGCTCCGTCTTCCGGAGAAACAAAAGAATAATCAATCTTAACCTTTACTGAACCTCCGTTGGATTTTAGTTCCTTAGGCAAGTCTACCTGCATTCTGGTATCCGTAATGGTATATTTTACTTCTTTACCATCTACTTTTACCGATTTTATAGTATAACCACCTTCAAAATCTGAGTTGCTTGAACCGTATCTTGAATTGTTAAGCGGAATCATTGCACTTCCGCGGGATTCTTTTTTGAATAAATTCTGATCGAGCTGAAACCAAATAAATTTCAGTTCATCCGGACTGTTATTGGTATACTGAACTTCAGCGCTCCCTGTAAAAAGATTCTGGGCATCATCTAAAGTTATATTTAAAATATAGTTCGCATGGTTTTGCCAGTATTTAGCACCCGGCTGCCCACTTGCTGAACGAAACTCGTTACCATTATAGGTATAGAAAGGCTCTTTAAAAGCTTCTTTATAATCATAATTAGAGGCTTGTTGAGCACTCAAATTTGATACAGCTAAGAAATACGCTGAAATTGTAAAGATCTTAACAATATTTATTTTCATATATTAATTTTCCTCTAAAATTATGGAAGTTATTCTGTTACAACAAATTTTAGAAAAGAATTAAATAAAATATAAAAACTGCTAATTCCTTATTTCAGAATTTTCTCCTGTAATAATTTCATTTGAGAAGTATTTATTTTCTGAGGAACATACATCTCTTTTCCTTTAGACCACTCTACTTCCATATTATAAAATACTTCAGGAGCTGTAATTGCACCTGCCTGAGCCTCTTCAATAAATACTTTCCACCTATTGTAGTATAAGGAACTCAATAGACCATTCCATTCTTTATGTGCATAATCTCTCAGATCTGTTTTAGGATTATTATCCGGTCCCCAGTAAGTAAGCTGAGATTTGGCATTGAACATTACATTTTGAGCATCCGGAAGTTTTCTCCCGAAACGTTCTGCTTCTTTCAGCCACCTGTTTAAAGTAAAATGTATATTATTTCCTAAAAGTATATTTTGGGTGGAAATCATCTCCAGAAACTGGTTTCCTGATATCCGAATTTCTTCAGTTTTTTTTGCATTAATCGCTTTTACCAGTTCATCATAAACAAGATCTCCTTTATTAGCCCATACCTGTCGCAGAAAATCTGTTTTATCTGTCTGGTAAGTTTCCGAATTTTTAAAATCAGCATCAGCCTTTACAAAAACCTTCACAGCTTCTTTAAATCTATTCTGGTCATAATTTCGTTTTCGTGTACCCCATGAGGACACCGGATTAACATTCAGGGAAGGCCTTGCACAGTAAATACTTTCCGAAGGACCTTCCTGATAAACATCGGGACTGCTATAGATGGTCTGTGCAAATTCTTTCCACGCTCGTATTACATCCTGATTTTCTTTTCCATACCTATATTTGGTATATTCGGTAAGCCATTGGTCGAGGGCAGGTTTCTCATTATACCATGCTATATCCAGCATAAGATCGTATGCTACAGGATTATTAAAAATACCTTCCGGAATAATTCCTACCCCTTTCAGACTTGCACCGTAAGTACTCTCTTTAGCTCTGAAAACCTCATCCAGAAAACGCTGCAATTTGCCATACAATCCGTTTTTCTCTCCGAAATTACTCACATTAGACCAGATAAAACTGGTTTCGCCATATCCTTTTCTATTTTCCCAATTAGCTGTATTTTCTCCAAAGAGCTCAATAATAAGTGTATTTTCTTTTTTCAGTCCCGCTAACAAACCATCTGATGGATTTTGCTGCCATCCTTGCAGAACCCAGGTGCTATTAGGGTAATTTTTCTGCATGGAGGTCTGAATACTTTCCGCAACATTTCTCAGATCCAGACCATTGGTTTTTCCTCCTTCATGAAATGGCTCTCCACCGAAATAATGAATATCTTCTCCATACAGATTTTTCATTTCAGCATAATAAGTATCTGCAATTTTAGAAAACAGTTTGGTTGTAGGATCTAAAATCCCGGGACGCTGAAATCCTCCAGCCCACTTCCCCTGCTCTATCACTTTCGCCTCGTTTATTTTATTCTTCAGATCGTGTGGAACCATACCATAGAATCCTTGTAATACAGGTTCGATTCCCAATTCTTTCATTCTTTTCAGTATCTTTCTCTGAAGTTCGGCTTGCTGCTTCATCATATCCATACTTACAGGACCGCCCCAACCTTCAAGATTTCCCATAAGCCACCATGCCGTGAAGGCTGGGCCCGGAATAAAAGCTTTTGCGTCGGCATCTGTATAACCTAACTTTAGTAAGGTATTATACCAAACCAACTCTGTCCCAACAGGTGCCAGCATTATATTGACTCCATTCAGAGCCATCCAGTCCAACTCTTTCTCCCAGTCTTCCCAAGTATAAAAACTGAAAGAATAGTTAATGGTACAATAATTCAGAGCATAACGATACGGAACCAAAGAAGTCTTTTTCAGTAAAGGACTAACTACCGGAAGCCTATTTATATTCCGGATATTATTTCCAAAGTGAGAAATACTCTGATGCGCATAATGCTTCACATACCAATCCAGTCCTCTGGATGCTGCACTGGCTGACGATGCAGAAATATATAATTGATTATTTCGGGTTTCTAAGGTAAAAACATCTGCATCCTTTTCTTTTGGAATAGACTTTAGGACTAACTTACCCGCAAGCCAGGGAAATTGCCTTTGTGCAAGATTATTCACAGATTTAAAATCTTGGGCCAAGCATATCTGGCATAGGTTCAGCACGAAAACGAGTCCAGTCAAAAGAGATTTCATATTGGTTATTAAGTTTTTATGGTTATCAAAAATAAACAAACTTGTTCAAAATAAACTTACTAACATTTTCAAATCACATGTAAAGTGGCTGTGTATCGATATTTATTCATAATCGATATTTTTTAGCTATTTAGAAATGTAAAAGCGATTGAAAAAAAATATCAGATAATTTATCTACTTTTTTTCTGTTAAATTTTAGATAATTTATGTTCAAAATTATTTTTTTCAAGAAATACAACAATCCCATAAAAACAAAGAATAGTATAAATAATCTTCATATATACATTGATATTTTAAAACAGTTATACAGTAAATAACATTTTTTAAGACTTTGTATTGAAATTTCTATATATTCGCTAGACTAAATCAATCAAATTTTATTATGAAGAAATTATTCTTAGGAATGACAGCATTAGTTATGCTTGCTTCCTGTAAAAATGACCCTGAAACTGAGATGCCAGCAAACTCTCAGAACCAAACAACTCTTAATGCATCTACAGATGCAACCGCAAGACTTTGTCCATCAGAAGAAATCAGACAAAACTTGCTACAAACAGATGCTAGCGCACTTCGTCGTTATAACAACATCGAAGCTATGTCAGCAAATTTCGAAAAGCAAGCCAGCACAGGCAGACAACTTAGCGGTATGGCTGTTCTTCCGGATGGTACTGTGGAAATACCTGTAGTTTTCAATGTTATTTACAAAACTACAGCCGATAATCTTTCTGATGCAATTCTACAGGAGCAAATCGATATTCTGAACAAAGACTATTCAGCTACAAACTCAGATATCACAAAAATTCCTTCAGAATTTCTTCCTGTAGCAGCCGGAGATGTAAAAGTAAAATTCAAATTAGCAGCTGTTAACAGAAAACAAAGCAGCAAAAGCAGCTGGAGCTATACAAACGATGCAATGAAGAAAGCATCAACAGGTGGTATAGATGCTACAGCCCCTACTAAAAACCTAAACTTCTGGATTGTAAACACAATGCCTTCTCCTCAAGGTGAAATCTTGGGCTATGCTACATTCCCGGAATCTGCCGGTTTATGGAATGATGGTGTTGTATTAGGCCGCAGATACGTAGGTAAAACTGGTGCCAGTGCTCCGTTCAACCTTGGAAGAACTGCTACACACGAAATCGGGCACTACCTTAACCTAAGACATATCTGGGGTGATGGTTCCGGATGTGCTACTGACTATTGCGATGATACTCCGGTACAACCAAGTGCAAGCACAGGAGATCCGGTATATCCAAAATACGGAACTTGTGGTGGTGTACAGCGTTCATTAATGTTCATGAATTATATGGACTACTCTAACGATGCTTCGCTTTATATGTTCTCTGCAAATCAGAAAGCACGTATGCAGGCAACTACAGCATCTAACGGACCAAGAGCAGGTTTAAGATCTTAAAAAAATATAACACGGCTTCATAAAAAATCGGGATTTTACAATCCCGATTTTATTTTTTCCTAACCTGAAAAGGTTAGCTTGATTTTTTTGCTTTTATCATTGCTTCCAACTGATCCCACATTTCCTGTGGAATGGCTTCCAGCATATTGAACTCACCTGCTCCCTGCAACCATTCACCGCCATCTATTGTAACAACTTCCCCGTTAATATATGCAGAGAAATCAGAAACCAGATAAGCCGCAAGATTTGCTAATTCCTGGTGGTCTCCCACCCTTCTTAACGGAACTCTTTTGGTCATATCAAATTTCTCTACAAGATCTCCCGGCAATAATCTTTCCCATGCTCCCTTTGTAGGGAATGGTCCCGGAGCAATTGCATTGAAACGGATACCATATTTTGCCCATTCCACTGCAAGACTTCTTGTCATAGCCAAAACACCTGCTTTTGCACATGCTGACGGTACTACATAAGCAGATCCTGTCCACGAATATGTTGTTACGATATTCAGAACAGTACCCGGTGTTTTTGAATCTATCCAATGTTTTCCGACAGAAAGCGTACAGTTTTTAGTTCCTTTCAGTACAATATCCAGAACAGAATCAAATGCAGAATGCGTTAACCTTTCGGTTGGAGAAATAAAGTTCCCCGCCGCATTATTCAATAAGACATCAATCTTTCCGAATTCTTTCAGTGTAGCTTCTTTCATCGCTTCTACCTCATCCCAGTTCCGGACATCGCAGGAAACACAAAATACTGTTCCGCCTGTTTCTGCTTCTAGTTCTTTAGCAGTACTCTGAAGCTTTTCCAGATTTCTGGATGTTATGACAACCTTTGCTCCCAGTTGAAGAAAATATTTTGTCATAGCCTTTCCCAGACCACTTCCGCCTCCTGTTACTATAATAACTTTATCTTTCAATGCATCATCTTTCAGCATTGATTGTGTATATGTACTCATGTTCTTTTCTTTTTGGTTAAAAATACTAAATTATTCAAAGGGAAAATATACCCGGATTATTTTAACACCATGTTATAAATAATACTTCGGGAGTTTTATTTACTTTTATGTATTGAAAATCATTAACCAGTGCGAAAAACTAAATTTACGTTCCTTCTGTCTTTTATGACTTATTTCTGCATCAGTGCACAACAATTACAAAAACTAACACCTTATGTCCATCCATTAATCGGCACCGAAAAAATGGGGCATACTTTTCCCGGTGCCACTGTTCCGTTTGGAGCGGTACAGTTAAGCCCGGAAACAGATACTATATCCTATGAGCTTAATGGAAAATACAATGGTGATGTTTATAAATACTGTGCAGGTTACCGGTATGAAGACAAAACGATTACAGGATTCAGCCACACACACTTCAGTGGGACAGGACATTCTGATTTAGGAGATTTCCTCATTATGCCAACAACCGGACAACTAAAACTAAATCCCGGCACAGCTTCTAATCCTGAAAGTGGTTATCGTTCGCGCTTCTCTCATAACGATGAGATATCTGAAGCTGGTTACTATAAAGTAAAGCTTCAGGATTATAATATTCTGGCCGAATTAACTGCAACGACAAGAGTAGGTGTACATCGTTATACTTTTCCAAAATCCGATCAGGCTCATATTATTCTGGATCTTATGGCCGGAATTTATAACTATAATGATAAAAATGTATGGACCTATGTTCGTGTAAACGACGATAAGACAATTACGGGTTATCGTCAAACTAATGGCTGGGCACGGACACGTACTGTTTATTTTGCTATGAAGTTCTCTAAGCCTTTCAAGTCTTATGGACAAAAAAACTACGATGGCAAAAGAGTATATAACGGCTTTTGGAGAAAATTCGATCAGAATAAAAACTTTCCGGAGATTGCAGGTAAACAAATACGCATGTATTTTGACTTCGACACTCAGGAAAATGAGGCTATAGAAGTACAATTGGCTATATCACCTGTGAGCCAGGCAAATGCAATGGAAAATCTGGAAAAAGAGACGGGCAGTTTATCTTTTGAACAGGTTAAAGCCAAGGCTCAGGAAGACTGGAATAAAGAATTGAACAAAATCGTAATAAGGGGTACGGAAGATCAAAAAGTCAATTTCTATACTGCCATGTATCACACTTTCATTAACCCAACTATTTATATGGATGCTAATGGAGAATACAAAGGTCTTGATCAGAATATCCACAAAGCAGAAGGTTTTACTAATTACACTACTTTCTCTCTATGGGACACCTACAGAGCACTACATCCATATTTCAATATTATTCAGCCTAAGAGAAATGCTGACATGGTAAAATCCATGATGGCACATTATGAACAGTCATCCCTTAAAATGCTTCCAATATGGTCGCACTATGCCAATGAAAACTGGTGTATGAGCGGTTATCACAGTGTAAGTGTTATAGCCGACGCCATTATAAAAGGAAATTACACCGGTGATGCAAAAGCAGCCCTTATGGCATGCGTAGCTACTGCAAACAAACGTAATTATGAAGGAATTGGAGATTATATAGACAAAGGTTATATTCCTTCAGAAAAAAATGGCACTTCAGTTTCCAATACATTAGAATATGCCTATGATGACTGGGCCATTGCTCAGCTGGCAAAGCACCTGGGTGAGACTGAAATCTATAACCAGTTTATAAAGCGTTCTGAAAACTGGAGAAATAACTTTGATAAAACTACAGGCTTTATGCGCCCCCGTTTGGCAGATGGCAGCTTCAAAAAAGATTTCGATTTACTGAGTACCCATGGACAAGGTTTTATTGAAGGTAATTCCTGGAACTACAGCTTTTTTGTTCCTCATAACCCGGAAGGGTTAATCCAGCAAATGGGCGGAAAACAAAAATTTGCTTCCAAACTGGACAAGCTATTTTCCATGCATCTACCAGATGAATTCTTCGCAGATACCGAAGACATTACCCGCGAGGGCATTATTGGTGGCTATGTCCATGGTAATGAACCGGCACATCATGTTGCTTATTTTTATAATTGGACCGGACAGCCGTGGAAAACTCAAAAGCAGGTACGTCATATCTTAGAAATGCAGTATAAGTCTACTCCCGACGGATTAGGCGGGAATGATGATACCGGGCAAATGAGTGCATGGTATATACTAAGTTCTTTAGGCTTTTACCCTGTAGCCCCCGGATCAGAAGATTATGCTATCGGGAGTCCGGCTGTAAGCAATGCAGTCTTAACACTGGAGAACGGAAAGAATTTTGAAATTGAAGCCGTTAATCAGAGTCCGGAAAATGTCTATGTACAAAAGATCCTTCTCAACGGGAAAGAAATTAAAAACTTTACCCTAAAACATTCAGATATTATGAATGGTGGAAAGATCGTTTTCTACATGAGCAATAAACCAAAGAAATAGCTTTCAGCAGGAAAAAAGGCTTCGATAGTTTGGTTCGTCAGGCGCCCTATAAACCAGGCTCAGCCTGACACCTATAAGCTAACAATAAAGTATTTAATAAAACTCAAACAGGTTCTTAGTTTAGTTGTAAAATCTTTTGTCTCTTTTGTGGTTAGGAAAACAAAAAAATGGCCGGAAGAAATTTCCGGCCATTTATAGTTAAGCGTTTTTATATTTCTTATGCTTCAAAAAGCAATCTTTCACCAAACTTACCTTCTGTAACTTTTCCATTCTCAAAAGCTAATTGTCCGTTTACAAAAGTATGGGTAACTTTCGAATGGAAATTCGCTCCTTCGAACGGGCTCCATCCACATTGATATAAAAGATTGTCTTTAGCTACTGTCCAGTTTTCATTTAAATCCACCAATACCAAATCGGCTTTATATCCCTCTTTCACATAACCACGTTTTTCTACTTTAAAGAGTATGGCAGGATTATGACACATCTTTTCCACAATCTTTTCCAGAGAGATTTTTCCGTTATGATAATTCTCCAGCATTACTACTAATGAGTGCTGTACTAAAGGTCCGCCAGACGGGCATTTTGTATACACATTTTGCTTTTCTTCAAAAGTATGCGGTGCATGGTCCGTAGCAATTACATCTATACGATCATCCAACAGAGCTTCCCATAATCCGTCTTTGTCCTTCTGGGTTTTTACAGCAGGATTCCATTTGATCAGAGAACCTTTTGTCTCGTAATCGTCATTGGTAAAAGTAAGATGATGTACACATACTTCTGCTGTAATCTTTTTATCTTTTAGCGGAATATCATTTCTGAATAATTCTGTCTCTTTCGCTGTTGATAAATGGAAAATATGCAGTCTTGCTCCGGTCTTTTTCGCCAGCTCAATAGCCTTGGATGAAGATTTATAACACGCCTCCTCACTACGAATCAAGTGGTGGAATTTCATCGGAATATCATCACCATATTCATCTACATATTTTTGAGTATTCGCTTTAATTGTTGCTTCATCTTCACAATGTACAGCAATAAGCATTTGAGTATTGCTAAAAATATTCTCCAGTGTTTCAGGATTATCAACCAGCATATTCCCTGTGGAAGAGCCTAAAAACAATTTAATTCCCGGAACATTTCTAGGATTCGTTTTCAGAAGTTCCTCCAGATTATCATTGGTGCCGCCCATCATAAAGCCATAGTTGGCATAGGCTTTCTCCGCAGCAATTTTATATTTATCTTCCAGCAATTCCTGCGTAACAGCATTTGGTACCGTATTCGGCTGATCTATAAAACTGGTAATCCCTCCGGCAACAGCTGCACGGCTTTCAGATTCAATATTTCCTTTATGTGTTAGTCCCGGCTCTCTGAAATGCACCTGATCATCAATAATACCCGGTAGCAAATATTTTCCTTCAGCATCTATTACTCGTTCCGCTTCTGCTTCCGAGATATTTACTGATATTTTGGAAATAATATCATTTTCAATTAGCAGATCGCTTTCAATAATTTGATTTTCATTGACGATTCTGGCATTTTTTATCAGGACTTTCATCTGGTTGTAATTTATTTAATTATCAGATAAAACTTACCAACACTTCAGTTTTCCTATATAGAAACCAATGTTATGGCTTGTTTTATTTTTACTTTTTTAGATTACAACAAATGTAAGGCTTCATCCTAAAAATAAGAAATCAAAATCTATTTTTATCTTTGCGGAAATTTTTGAGCTTTGTACAAGAAACTTTTAGGACAGACAGCAATATATGGCTTCGGGACAATTATCATTCGACTTTTCCCTTTTATTATAAGCCCTTTCCTTACTCGCGCGTTTGGTCCACAGGCACTAGCTCCGTTTGTAGATTTCTATTCTGTAGCCGGAATTATAGTGGTATTACTTTCCCATGGAATGGAAACTACATTCTTCCGTTTCGCCGAAAAAGAAGATGATACACAGAAATTAATTACCACATCAACTTTTAGTGTTGCCGGAGCATCTTTGCTTTTTATGTTGTTATGTTATATCTTCAGATATCCTATTGCAGATGCTTTCAAAACACCAGATCAGGTTAATTACCTTACCATGATGCTTTTTATCCTTGGAATAGACGGGCTTAGTACAATGCCTTTTGTTATTCTGAGAAAAACAGGACGCCCAAAGAAGTTTGCCGTTATTAAGATTCTGAATGGTGTAATCAACTTTGTACTACTAATTTTATTCATTGTAGTTTTACCTAAACTGGGAGACAAAGGACTCTTTGGTTTTACTTATAATAAAGAATTTGGAATAGGATATGTGTTTGTAGCCAACCTTATTGCCAGCATTGCAACATTTTTAATGCTTTTCAGGGAACTTAAGGAGGTCAAATTCTCTAAATTCAGCTTCCCACTATGGAAAAAGATGATGGCGTATTCCTGGCCAATCACCATTGCCGGACTTGCTGGCGTAGTAAATGAAACCCTGGATCGTCAGTTTCTTAAATATCTACTTCCAGAAGGAGAAAGTACACAACAAATGTCCATTTACGGGACAGTTTGTCGATTGGTTACTTTTATGACGCTATTCAGACAGGCATATCTTATGGGAATTGAACCCTTCTTTTTCTCGCATGCTAAAAAAGATAATTCGGGACAGGCATACTCCAAACTAATGACTTTTTTCGTAGTTGCCAACTGCCTTATGCTTTTGGGCTTATGCGCTAATCTGGAATGGATTGCACATGAATATATCCGTAACAAAGAATATTACTCGGGAATTCCTATTGTTCCAATCGTACTGGTTGCATCTGTATTCCTTGGAGTATATCTCAACCTTTCTATATGGTATAAACTAACCGATAAAACCATTTTTGGGGCCTACATTTCTATTATTGGTGCTGCTGTAACCATTGGCATCAACTACTTTTTCATTCCGGAATATGGATATTGGGCTAGTGCCTGGGCAACTTTTGCATCTTATTTTGTAATGATGATTATATCTTTCTTCCTTGGACAATATTACTACCCTATCCCATACAATATGAAGAAGCTATTGGTGTATCTGATACTTTCTATTCTGTTTTCCTACTTATCATATTACACCTTCAATGGAAATTTAATTTTAGGTAACGGATTATTCTTAATATTTTTGGGGCTTGTACTGTTCTTAGAAAAAGACACAATTAAAAATTTCAGAAAATCATAAACATGAAAATAAAAGTAATTAATAAATCTAAACACGATTTACCAAAATATCAAACCGCACAATCAGCAGGAATGGACCTTTATGCCAATATCGAAGCTCCTATTACTCTACAGTCATTGGAAAGAAGAATTATCCCAACAGGATTGTTCATTGAACTTCCGGTAGGTTATGAAGCTCAAGTAAGACCGAGAAGCGGACTGGCTTTTAAAAACGGGGTTACCTGCCTGAACTCTCCGGGAACAATTGATGCTGATTACCGTGGAGAAGTTGGCGTTATTCTGGCTAATTTATCTAAAGATGAATTTACAATCAATGACGGAGACCGTATTGCCCAGTTGGTAATTGCTAAGCATGAAACAGCAGAATGGATCCATGTAGAAAGCCTTGAAGAGACGGAGCGTGGTGCCGGAGGATTCGGAAGTTCTGGTGTTGCTAAAAACTAGTTTTCTGGTTTAGCACATTTTAACATTCTTAATTTTTTTGGTCTGATTTTCGCCGGTAATTTTAAAACCTTCAACATGAAAAATCCAATTCTGTATATTCTTGTCGCAGCATCTCTGGCATCTTGTGCATCCAGAAATATCGCAAAAGAAACTGCACCTAAAAATACGCACGAATCTGTAAAAGACAATGCGTCTTTCTTCTCACACATCCAGCAGCCATCGGCTTTTGATGCTGTGAAAATCTCCAGTAAAATAAATATAGAAAACGGAAAATTCATTCCACAGCTTAATGCTGTTTTTTATATAGAAAACAACAAGAAAGTATGGGCCAACATTACAGCTCTTTTGGGACTAACAGGCGCACGTGGAGTTGCTACACCAGAAGGAATTAAAGGTTATGAAAAAATAAACAGAACCTATATTGATTCTGACTTCACCTATCTGAATAATCTTTTGGGTGTAAACTTCATCAATTATCAGGCACTGCAAAACCTACTAACAGGAAGAACTTTTGTTCCTGTAAACGATAAAGATTTCACCCTTACTCTGAACGCACAGGGCTATAATCTAAAGTCTGTAAAGCCACAGGAAGTTACTGTAGACGGGAAAGTTTCTTCTTATAATGTAAGTATAGATTATGATTCCGGATTCAGACTAAACAAGGTGCAGATCAATGATGCTAAATCTGATAATCAGCTGGAGATTAATTATTCTGACTGGATAAGTGCCAACAATGAAAACTTCCCTAAGAATGTTAAAATAATTATAAAAAATAAAAAAACCGATCAAATTTTGATCGAAAATACGACCTTTGATTTTTCCAGGATGGATACACCGTATTCTGTGCCGTCTAACTATACAAAGAAAGAGATTAAATGACACAAAAGAAGCTATACTTTCTCCTATTTTCCATCATAAGCTTAGGTGCTTTCGGGCAGCAAAAAGAAAAACTCCAACAACAGAATGCTGATCTTAAAAAGCAAATTGCCACTCTAAATGCAGATCTGGCAAAGTCGCAAAAAGAATCCCGCCTTTCCGTTGCTTATTTGCAGAACCTGAACCAGAAAATTGGTTTACGAGAAAAACTGTACACCAATACCCAAAAGGAGAAGCGCTTCATAGAGGATGACATTTACAGACGTCAGCTGGAAATCAATAAATACAACCGCGAATTAGGTGTTCTTAGAAAAAACTATGCTGATATCCTAGTAAAAGCCTATAAAAATAAAGGTGTTCAAAATAAGGTAACCTTTATCCTTTCTTCTAAAAACTTAGGAGAAGCCCTTAGAAGAATTCAGTATTTAAAACAATATTCAGATTTTCAGGATAAAAAAGCAGCTGAAATTACAGATAAAACCAATCAGGTAAAATCAACTGTTTCATTACGCGAAAAATCTAAAAAAGATAAGGAGATCTTGATGCTGAATCAGCAGAAAGAGCTTAAAACGATTAATGTTGAAAGAGAACAGAAAGAGGTTCTTTTAGCTGAGTTTAAACAAAATGAGTCTAAAATCGCAGCTGAAATCCGCCAGAAACAGGTAGAATCTAAAAAGCTTGAAGGTGAGATCAGAAGAATTATTAATGAAGAGATCCGTATTGCTAAGGCTAAAGCCGAGGCTGAAAGAAAAGCGGAAGAAGAGAGACGCCGTTTAGCCCGAATCGCAGCCGAAAAAGAAAAAGCTCGTATTGAAGCTGAAAACCGTGCTAAAGCTGAAGCTCTGGAAAGAGAAAGAAAAGCGGCTGAAGCTGAGGCAAGAAGAGCAGCTGAATTAGCAGCGAAAAAGGCAGCGGACGAGAAAAGACGTGCTGATGAAGCGGCAAAAACTGAGGCTAATGAAAGAGCGACAGCTAAAAAATTAGCCGCTGAAAAAGAATCCCGTGAAGCTGCTGCAAGAGCTAAAGCAGCTGAGGACAGAGCTGCTGCTGCAAGAGACGCAGAAGCAAGACTGGCAAAATCAAATAATGATGCTAAGAAAGCAGCAGAAGATAAGGTGATGAAAGATTATGGTGCAACTACTACCTCAGGATCTAATTTTGCAGATAACAGAGGTCGTATGCCATTCCCTGTAAGAGGACAGATCACACACCGCTTCGGACGCCAGCCTCACCCAGTATTCAAGAATATTCAGGAAGAAAACTCCGGAATTAAGATATCTGTACCTGCAGGTTCAGTTGCAAAATCTGTATTCCCGGGTGTTGTAACCAAAATATTATATGTCGGAGGCTCCAAAACCGTAATGGTAAGACATGGTTCTTACTTTACCATCTACTCCAATCTAAGTTCAGTATCTGTATCTCAGAACCAACAGGTCTCTACGGGTACTCCAATCGGACAGGTAGGACTGGATCTGGATGGCACTTATACGCTGGAATTCCAGATCTGGAACGGAAACTCTCCGGTTGATCCACTTGGATGGATTTCGAACTAAATTATATTGTATCTTTGCAGAAATAAATAATCCAAAAAATGAACAATTTAGCAATCATATTACAGCTATCTATTACCCATGTTCTTATTGTACTGGTAATCCTTCTATTGTTATTCGGAGGTAAAAAAATCCCTGAATTAATGCGTGGTATGGGTTCTGGTATCAAAGAATTTAAGGATGCGGTAAAAGAAGAGGATAAAAAACCTGAAAACCAGGATAACAAACAAGCATAAGATATGTCCCTGACAAAAACAGCCTGGGATATTTTCAATCAGTCTATTATCCAGTATCATATTCAGGATCATGTAGATGCACCCGAGCAAAATCCATTCTCAGAAGGAAGTTTGGAACGGCTTTTGTATTCAAAGAATTGGATCGATACCGTTCAGTGGCATCTTGAAGACATTATCCGCGATGAAAATATTTCTCCAGATGAAGCCCTTCTGATAAAAAGAAGGATAGATGCCTCTAATCAGAAAAGAACTGATCTTGTGGAATACATAGACAGTTATTTTTTTGAAAAATATAAAGATGTTCCGGCAAAAGCAGATGCGAAACTGAATACAGAAACTCCAGCATGGGCCGTTGACAGGTTATCAATTTTAGCATTGAAAATCTATCACATGGACCAGGAGACTAACAGAGAAACTGCAAGCGTGGAGCATCGCGAAAAATGCGCTGCAAAACTAGCTGTACTACAAGAACAGCATATAGATTTATCTTCAGCCATAGAACAGTTGCTTACTGATATAAGTAGCGGATCGGTTAAAATGAAAACTTACAAACAGATGAAAATGTATAATGATGAGAGTTTGAACCCGATCTTATATCAGAAAAAACAGCAAAATGGCTAAAAAAAACATTGGTCTTTTTATACTTATCGGTTTACTAAGTGTTTCATGTTCTGTTGAGACACTCAACTACGTATCCCGTTCGAATAAGGACCAAATGCCCAGTTCTTTAGTTTCTAATTTCGACAATCACTATGTCGAAAGCAAAGCAGCTTCAACTGAAATCAGTATTGAAAAGGTAAAGTACGTGTCGGATTTATCTAATCTTATCACGGTATTTCCTAAATTTAAAAACTCAGCAGTAAATGCTGAAGTTAAAAAACTAAAGGCTGCTGTTCAGTCTTATATTTATGGTACCACGGAAGGAAATTCTAAACAGAAAAGATTGGCCTATCGTGATTATGCTACTTCTTATAAGACCCTTCAGACGCTAAAAAAATATATGAATCGTGATGATATTGAGCTTATCGACCGTTATCTGACGAGAATAAAAGCCAATATCAATTCTTTAGAATACCTTAAGTAATTCAAGATGATCAAAATACAGGCGGAATCTAATGTCCCTACAGAATACGGACAATTCCGGATGATTGCTTTTGCTGAAAATGAAAATGACTGGATGCCTCACATGGCAATCGTAGCCAACAATACAGACCTTAGCCAAACCGTAAACGTAAGATTCCATTCTGAGTGTATTACGGGTGAAGTTTTCCACTCCAGGAAGTGTGAATGCGGACAGCAGTTAGATGCTGCAATGCGATACACGAATGAGCACGGTGGCGTAATTATCTATCTTCGTCAGGAAGGTCGTAATATAGGTATTATCAACAAGCTAAAAGCTTATGCTCTTCAGGAGAAAGGTCTGGATACAGTACAGGCCAATCTGCAGCTTGGACTTCCGGCTGATGACAGAGATTTTAGTGTTGCTATCGAGATCTTGGATCTTCTGGGTATAAAATCTATCAATCTGATTACCAACAATCCTCTTAAGATAAAAGCGGTGGAGGAAAGCGATATAAAACTTGTAGACAGAATCCCTTTACAAATGGAGGCTACACAAGAAAGCAAAGACTACCTCAACGTGAAGAAAACTTACTTTGGCCATTATCTGGACGAGCAAAAGTAATCCGTTTTTTTTAGCATAAAATATTGTAAATTTGTTCATATACTCACGTTATATGAACAAATTCTTTTTTTATACCTTACTTACGATATCCGTTTTTCTATCTCCGGAATATTCTGCACAATATCAGCCTAAAAATATCAATAAGCAGGAACTGGAAAAAGCCCGTCAGTGGGTTGACAAAACATACAATTCTCTAAGTCAGGATGAAAAACTGGGACAGCTATTTATAACTGCTTTATATACTAACAAAGACCAGAATCACATCAATTTTGTCCGCCAGCTGGTTAATAAAGAAAAGATTGGGGGTATTATCCTGATGCAGGATAATGCGGCTCAGGAAATAGATCTTGTTAATGAGTTTCAGGAATCCTCACGAGTTCCACTTCTTATAGGAATGGATGCGGAATGGGGACTGTATCAAAGAATTGCTGCTGCACACAAATTTCCTTGGGCTATTACATTAGGCGCTATTCAGGATGATAAACTGGTGTATGAAATGGCTTCCAAAATTGCCAGTGATGCCAAGAGGATGGGTGTGAACTGGGATTTTGCTCCGGTTGTAGACGTTAATACCAATCCTTCTAATCCTATTATTGGCAATCGTTCCTTTGGTTCGGATGTACAAAATGTTATCCGCAAAGGACTAGCTTACAGCAACGGACTTCAGGACAACGGTGTACTGGCAGCTATCAAGCACTTCCCGGGACATGGAGATACTGACAAAGATTCCCACCTGGATCTTCCGGTTGTAAAACACAATATCGACAGATTAAACAATACCGAACTGGCTCCTTTTAAAGCCTTAATGGATAAAAATGTGGGAGGTGTAATGGTAGCCCATTTATATGTACCAGCTCTGGAATCTAAATCTGGGGTTCCGGCATCTGTCTCCTACTCTATTATTACAGATCTTTTAAAGAAAAAATTCGGCTACAAAGGACTTATCATTACAGATGCTCTGAATATGGGTGCTGTTGCCAGCAGATATAAAGCCGGAGAACTGGATAAAAAAGCATTTGCTGCCGGAAATGATATTATGCTATTTTCGCAGGGAGTATCCGACGGAAAAAAACTTATTCAGCAGGCTATTGATAACGGTGAAATACCACAGTCCCGTATAGAGGAAAGTGTAAAGAAAATATTACTGACCAAATATTATTTAGGTCTTCCAAATTTCAAGAAAATAAGTACTAATAATATTAACAGTGATCTCAACAATGAGAGCCATGCTCAGCTTTCAGAAAAGCTATATGCCAATGCGCTGACTTTACTGAAAAACGATCAGAAACTTTTGCCTCTGCAAAAGAATGAAACAGTATATTATGTTCCGCTGGAGGAAGCGCCTTACAAGACTTTTGCCAGCGAGTTGGGGAACAATATCAATCTTATTGTAAAGAAAGCAAATGAAATCAGCAGTATTCCTTCCGGTGCAAAAGTTATAGTAGGTTTCCACAAAGACAATTCCACAGCCTATAAACCTTACAAAATTTCTGCAGCCAGCAAAGCTGTTTTAAGTAAGCTGTCGGGAAATACAAAAGTAATATTAGATGTCTTCGGAAGCCCATATGCATTAATGGATGTAGATATACAAAATATTCCAGCAGTACTGGTTTCATACGAAAACAATGAATATTCCCAAAAAGCCGCAGCTAAGGCTTATACAGGACAAACCAAAATAAACGGACGCCTTCCTGTATTGATTAACAATCAACTGAAATACGGAGACGGACAGGATCTTTAAAAAAAACGAGAATAGAAAAATGAAAATAGGTATTCTTTGCTATCCCACTTACGGAGGAAGCGGGATTGTTGCAACAGAGCTCGGCATGTTATTGGCCGACAAAGGTTATGAGGTACACTTCATGAGCTCCAGTATGCCGGCGCGACTGGATATGACCAAACCCAATATATATTTCCATAAAGTAAATGTAGAAATCTATCCTTTATTCAAATATCAGCCTTATGATATTGCTCTTTCTTCTACCATTTACCATGTGGTGAAAATATACAAACTGGATCTTATTCACGCCCATTATGCCATCCCTTATGCATATGCAGCTTACATGGCCAAGCAAATGCTAAAGGACGACGGTATAGAAACTCCGCTTATCACGACACTGCACGGAACCGATATTACATTAGTAGGTCAGCATCCAAGTTATAAGAAAGCGGTAGAATTTTCCATCAACAAATCGGACGTTGTAACTTCTGTATCAGAGAGTCTGATGAAGGACACTTACATCAACTTCGATATCAAGAAAGAGATTCAGGTAATTCCTAACTTTATAGACAATGAGATCTTTACAACATTCAACAACTGTTGCAGATCTCAGTTTGCAGAGGACAATGAGCGTATTATGATCCACGTTTCTAACCTTCGTGAGGTTAAACGTATTCAGGATGTTCTGGAAACTTTTAAAAGGGTACAGGAAGAAATCCCAACACGCCTTATTATTATCGGAGAAGGCCCGGAAATGGAGCGTATCAATACCTTCCTTGAAAACAATCCAGAACTGATTTCTAAGATCAGATTAATGGGTAAAGTAAATGATCTTTACCAGATTCTGGCTTATGCAGATGTCTTTATGCTACCATCTCAACAGGAAAGCTTCGGTCTTGCCGCCCTGGAAGCAATGGCTGCAGGAACTCCGGTAATCAGTAGTAATGCTGGTGGAATACCGGAAGTAAATAAACACGGAGTAACCGGATTTATTGCCGATGTTGGTGATGTAGATGCTATGGTGGAATATACCAAAAAACTATTTTCCGATGAAACCCTTCTGGCAAAAATGAAAATTAATGCCAAGGATAATGCTTTAAAATTTGATATTGCTAACATTCTTCCATTGTATGAAGAATTATATAAAGAAGCTTTAATAAAAGTAACTTAAAAAAAACACGAAGCACAATGAAGCATATTCTTTCTGCCCTTTGCCTGTTAACTGCCAGCTTCTGGTCGCAGTTATACAATGCACAAAATACAGATGCATATATAGAAGTATTGGGCGTTGCACAGGACGGAGGCTTTCCGCATATGGGATGTAATAAAGAGGGATGTAACCTGGCATGGGAGCATCCGGAATTAAGAAGGAATGTGTCTTCTCTGGCTTTGGTAGATCCTGTTCAGAAAAAGTGGTGGCTCTTCGATGCTACACCAGATATCAGGCAGCAATTACACGACTTCTCGCAAAGACATAATCAGGAATATCCTTATCTGCCTGAGGGTGTATTTATTACGCATGCGCATATCGGACACTATACCGGATTGATGGAATTCGGCAAAGAGGTCATGAATACGAAGCAGCTCAAGGTATATGTATTGCCTAAACTAAAAAGTTTTCTGGAAAACAATGGTCCATGGAGCCAGCTGGTCAGTCTGAAAAATATAGAGATTATTCCTTTAACTGCCGATCAGGAAGTAAGCATAGGCAACTCTTTGACAGTAAAGGCTTTTACCGTACCTCATCGGGATGAATATTCTGAAACAGCAGGTTTTAGGATGCTAACACCTAAAAAGCGTTTCCTGTTTATTCCAGATATCGATAAATGGAGTAAGTGGAATAAAAGCATTATTGAGGAAGTAAAGAATGTTGATTTTGCATTTCTGGATGCTACTTTCTATGATCAGAATGAAATGGGCAACAGACCAGTTTCGGAAGTTCCACATCCTCTTGTAACAGAAACAGAAAATTTATTTCAGAAAGAACCTGCAGCAGTAAAGAAGAAAATCCATTTTATCCACTTTAATCATTCTAACCGAATATTATGGGATAAAGCTATTCAGGGAAAAGTAAGAGATAAAGGATTTAATATTGCTGAAGAAGGCAGGCAGTATTAAAAAGAGGCAAGATATTCCACCTGCAAACCTTTTTTAATTAAATTAAACTTACTCATTTTATTTTACGTATATTCATTTTCATAAAACACTGAAAATGAATGAAAAATATTTACAGCATATTTGGTATTACAAAAAATTCAGTAATACCAATTTCCATACATCCGAAGGCGAAAGCATTGAAATCCTCGATTTTGGTGAATGGAATATGAATGCCGGTCCGGATTTTCTCTTCGCGAAAATTAAAATTGGCAGGACAACTCTCGCAGGCAGCATAGAGATTCATGTAAAATCTTCAGATTGGCATTTTCACCGGCATTCCGGAGATATTGCTTACAACAATGTAATTCTCCATGTCGTTTATACAGATGATATTGATATTAGTGAACTTCGGGATAAAAATGTACCAACGCTTATACTAAAGGATTACATTGATGAATCTTTAACCGACAGTTATTCAGAAAAAAGTTTCATCCCCTGTGAACACCTTTTTACACCTTCGAAAATTCCTGTACAATACGAAGAGAAAGTCCTTTTGCAAAAGCTGGAAGCCAAAACTATTATCTACAACAGAATACTGGAGCAAAATAAAAATAATTTTGAAGCTTTGCTTTTTCAGCAACTGGCTTATGTTTTCGGGTTAAAGGTAAATGCCGGTATTTTCCATCAGATGGCTTATGCTATAGATTTCAGTATTATTAACAAAATTCGACAGAACAAAGTTCAACTGGAAGCTTTATTTTACGGAATGTGCGGCTGGCTGGAAGAACCTGTAGATAGCATGATGGAATTGTGGAATCGTGAATTCAGGTTTTTACAATCTAAGTTTACATTATTAGATGTTCGTTTTTCTCCAAAATTTTCACGCCTTCGGCCAGCCAATTTTCCCACAATAAGACTTTCACAATTGGCCAATCTATATGCGGAGCGGCAGAATCTATTTTCAATACTGATTCAGGCTCCCGATTATCAGAACATCCGAACTCTACTGTCTTCTCTCTCCGCATCTGAATACTGGACGGATCATTTTAGTTTCGGGAAAAGTGCTCAGATTAGTTTTGTAAAGAAACTAAGCCCTGAGTTTATCAACCTGCTGTTTATCAATTGTATTCTGCCCCTTCAATACTTTTTCCAACAGTTAAACTCGGAATCTAAAGTCAATCATATTATTGATTCTTACCGAAATATTCCTCCGGAGAAAAACCAAATTATAAAACAATGGGAGAAATTGGGTGTGAAATTTCAAAACAGCCTGCAGACACAGGCATTCCTCTATCAGTACAAAACTTTCTGTAAAGCAAAAAAATGCTTAAATTGCGCTATCGGATTTCAAATTCTGAAAAATGCTGAGCAACATAAGACATAAAATGGAAAGACAATGGTTTGGAGTATTAACCCGTATGGGAGCCAAACTAGGGATTCCTGTGTCCAAGCTCCGCGTGTTCTTTATCTACTCCACTTTTGCTACTGCAGGAGTATTCTTCCTTATCTATTTAGGTCTTGCATTTACCTTGTGGATAAAAGATATGTTTATTACCCGAAGACCTAGTGTTTTTGATTTGTAGATAATCAACTTTCATTCCCCTGTTTCAATCCATTTATCTGTTTTCTTTTTTTGATTATAATAATCTTCATTATTTTCTCCGTATTTCAAATAAAAAAACTTTTTCCTTCTAATCCCTTCTTTGCTACCAAACATATAATTTGGAAAGGTTGAATAATATTTATTAAAATCTAAAACATTAGAATTGTACTCATCAACAATTTTATTTAATTCTTCTGCATTTAGCTTTAAAGGGCTTAATTTAATTTTACTATCAGGTTGATCTTCAATACACTTCTCTAAATTTAAATAAGCCTTATTGACTTCGTATTCCAAATTCCATAATTCATCTACCTGGTTTAGACTCCTATTAGTTTTATTTTTGTCAATAATGCTATCAATGATAACTTTATCACAATTTGAGTTATTTGCGAGGTTTTCTATTGCCAAAATACGAGATGAACTTTTCTGGTACAATGATTTCCATATTTTTTCAATCTGGCTATCTTGCTGTTTTAACTTCACTAAAATAGATGACTTGTAACCATCATATACAACAAAGCCAAAAGCCAAGAATAAAATAATAGCGCCTAAAAATATTAATAAGAATTTTTTCATTTTCTATTTTTTTATTTTCCTTTACCACTGCCTCGATATCGCGGATTTGTAATCCTTGATTTCATCCTATTCCATGAAAACGACTTCAATGTCCAACATACTCTCTAATCCCGAATCGTTTCAGGCAGAGCTAAAATAATAATTTTACGGTATGAAAAAACTCAACGGCTCTTTGGTAAAATTAAAACTTTCAATTTAAAAAAAACCGCTTCAAATGAAGCGGTTTTTCTTTATCTAATCCTCCCAATCTTCGGCGTAACCTTGCGGGGTTATAGTAAATAACACTTCTCCTCTTTCTGCATCAACAGTAATATAATTAGAAATTGGATCCAAGTAACCTTCATTATGACAAGTAATTGTATAAACACTTCTTTTTTGTTCATAATACTTCCCATGAGGTATCCTAATGTTTTCTTGATAATTTACCCTTTCTGTTTCTATATATATATAATTTCTGTTTCTTGTTTTAGCATATTCGATAGCTATTTCTACAGCTTTTTCTTTTGTGATCATATGTGGATTATTTTAAAGTTATTATTTTATTGATACTTACACCTTGTCTTTTCTTAGGAATACTCTTTAAATCAATTGGCAATTTTTCTACTAAGGGGTTTCCTAAATTATCCGTCATTCCAAAATCATAATATTTTTGGTTCATATACCATTCAGCATGTTCTAATTCGTCCCTATTCAAGTATCTAGAGTATTCTACTATTTTATCATAGACAAATTTTTCCCGTGGTACTATTTTTTTTTCTATAAAAGCTGCTGGCCCTAAATTTTGACAATCTCTAAAGTGCATCAATTCATGCAGAAACTCATAAATTGTTGCATTTTCTCGTAAGATAAGTTTCATATTCTTACCATCTGTAATAAACATTGCTGCGTTATGAGATTCCAGTACTACAGGCTTTCCGCTTTTTGTATAATAACCATTTACATTAAACACTCCCTTTCCTTCTCCCAATTGAAAATCAACTTTCAAATTTCGAAGATAGTCTTCAATTTTGAATAAATCATCTAAACTCAAAGATTGTCCGAGATACTTACCCCTGTCTAAAAAAGAGGCTGGCTTATTTTTTCTTTCAAGCCTTTTCTTTATCCTATCCTGTTTTCTCTTTATCCTTCTCTCTGCCGGTGTAGAAGCACTATCCACCACTTCATCTCCAAACCCAAAGATTTCATTTAAAAGCTTCTCTAATTTCTGAAAAATATTCTTAACACCTTTCTTAAATTCCCGGATCAGTAAAGAAAAAAACTCAACGGCTTTTGTCAACACATCTTTGGTAAAATTAATGGATTAAATAAAGAAAAACCACTTTTTACTATTGTTCAAAAGTGGTATTATAACTGTATTTTATAATTAAAAGGGGATAGATTGATTTTTATATCCTCCTTTATGTATTAGTTTATCTTCAAAGTCACAAGATGCTATTGCTGAAATATTATTGTTCCATAAAAGATTTAAAATACTATTAATAATAAGTATTTCATCTGAATCGTCTTTAATACTTATTTCCAAAATACTTCTAAAATATAAGAAACCATCAGGGAAATTTTTAGATTTTTTTAAATCAAAGTCGCTGTTTTTTTCCAAAAATGTTTCCCCATTTTCACTAACTATATCTTGTATTTCATGGGAAAATAATTTTGAATTTTCTTCTATATTTGTATAAATTAAACAATCTTTCATATTTTTATTTTTTTAAATTTGGTTTTATGTCAAAAATCCCTTTTTCTAAGATAACAGAAAGATCTATTTCACCAAAAATCTTTTCAAGTAATCTTCTATCTTTACTTAGCTTTGCATAACTTGACGTTATTTTTCCAACTTCTAAAGCATGTAACATTCCTCTATGCTTAGCAGTTCCCTCCAATGGATTACCAAATGCTCTTTTAATCAATTTATTAAAAACATCTTCTGATACTAAAATTCCCACATCTATATCCTTTGGATTTATTTTTCTTACTGAAGATCCCTGAATAATTATTTCAAAATTTTCAATTTCTAATTTTGAAATTACTATTTTTCTAATTTCCTCATAAAATTTCTCAAAATCTTTCAAACTTTTAAAACCAAAAGGGTAACCTCTTTTAAGGACTATTTTTATATAATTGTCCATTTGATTTAGAAGTTCCCCAGTTCTTATTTCTTTAATATTTCCTGTTTTTATGAAACCTGCTAAATCCTGTAAGGTCATATCTAGTCTTTGCCCTTTTCCTGCTATTAGTCTAAAATCCGAATAATTATAAAATTTATGTATATTCGATTTTTCAAGAATTTTTATTAATTCACTAATAGAATAAGCATTTATTTTCTTTACTTTAACAACAACTCCTTCAATTTCAAATACTTCCCCTATTAAATCATCAACTTTAGCTCCATTTTTGGTCCCTGTAAGGAGTTCTTCTATCCATTTGATAAAACCTTTAAATCCTTTGCTCAAGCCCTTCCAAAAGGAAAACCACTTTTAAGAACATAAAAGTGGTTTAAAATTTATTTAATGTTTTTATTGAACTAAAAATATTTAATTATTTTTTTTTCATTCTTAATGTAATTCAGAAAGATTTCCTTTTCCGTTTCTGACCATTTCTTAAATTCAATTATTCCTTTGTTTATAAAGTTAGATGTACTATATTCTATAATTGATAATAATGGAATCCATGCAATTTTAGCAAATCCAAAGAATATCTCATTAATATTATCTTCTGAGCTAATTTCTGTCAATAAAAATTTCTCGAATCTAGAATCTTCTTTCATTCTTTTAGCTAGTATAGGATAATAGTTAATATTTAATTTTTCTTTTTTAGAAATAATTTGCAGTAATTCTTTATTGGAGACTTTATCATACTCTTCTTTGATTGGTATCATAATTTTTAATGTTTTAATAAATTATCTAATTTTTCTAATATCTTTTTATCTGTTGGAGCACCTATTCTTTTAGAGAAATCATCTACCTCTTCTTTTAAATTAATTTTCAAACGATTAATAATTTCAGAATTATTTCCATTCTTTTTAACAAAATCAATTTCCTTCTCATAACTAATAATCTCAGACATAGTCCTAAAATTGGGGTCATAAACTCCTTCAAAACCTAAATATCCTGCATTCTTGTCTGTAACAAAATGCTCAAATTCATGTAATAATGCAGAAAACGAGGCTTCTTTATTTAGTATTATTTGCCCTGGCTTTCCTTTTGAATATCCTGGTACATAAGCAAGAGCTTCAGAATCTTTATAAATAATTTCAACTTTATTTTTTATTAATTCTTTTATTAATTTAGACCATTCTCTTGGATGGGAATTAAATCCCGGACCAAATAATTCCACGACTGGATCCGCTTTTGTATTATATTTTTCTAAATCACTCAATACATCATCTATGTTCTTTCCTTTTTTCGCACCTGCAAGAAGATCTTCTATCCATTTGATAAAACCTTTAAATCCTTTAGCACATGCTTTCCCAAAACTAACCATAAATTTTGAAAGGAAAGCCAGTAAATCTGTAACACCCATTGTAACCACAGATACAGTCTCTCTTATCAAAACTTTAAGCGTGTTTGTTATTTTCTGTACATAAGTCACTCCCTTTACTACATTTCCAACCCCTTCTGTGAAGACGAGAAGAAGAATATTAATCAATACTTCAAAGACAACTACTCCAACATAAAAAGCTATAGTATAACGGGAAATATTTCCAAAGTATTCTTTCATTTTGTCTAACATTCCTTCCAAATCCAATAAAGACAAATCTCCGCTTGCTTTAAACAGGTCTTTGATTCCTTGCAGAAATTTTGGAGCATTCTCACTTACCCAATCTATTACATCTTCTGCTTTTTCCAGTAAATCTCTTCTCTCCAGATATTGTGTATAGGAAAATGCCGTTGTAGGCTGTAAAAGAAACTCTAATATATAAAGAATACATTGCACCAGTCCTACTAAACCATTCAATACTCCGCAATTGAAGGCATTCAGAATTTTTAAAAATTCAATTCCTTTTTCCGCCAAATCTGTGACCAGATCTTTGACCTCTGATAAAAAGGTCTTAATGCTATTGACAATTCCTGTAATTTTCTTTATCAAATTTTTAAAGGAATCCGGTAAATGGTCAACAGAAGCATTTTTTACCTTATTTGCAGCCTGTTGAACAATTGACCATACTTTTGAAAATGCAGCTTCTGCTCCCTGAACAAAAGGATTATTTCCCAGATTTTCAAAAAAATCTGCTGCTTTGGTTATATTCACAGAAACTGAAATACCTCCTATTATTGGAATTAAAGGAGAATAATCCCTGGCTTCCGGATTGTAGTTTTTCTCTGTTGGTTTCAGAGCTTCCAGCTTTTCTGCACACCATCCAATAGCATCGGCAGGAATGGAAGAAATATTTCCAATAATCTCTTCAAACCTCTTGTCCCCTGTATAGACCTGATATTCTCTCATTAAAGCCTGATGTACAAGAGTAGCATCTATTTTATCATGTTCATAAGTATAAGCGAGTTGAGCCAAATAACCTGCTTCATCTTCCATAGAAGTAATGTTTTTGAAAAATTTTCCTCCAATACTGGAAGGTAAAGGTTCTGGAAATTTTTTGAAAAGACTTACAAAATATTCTCCCATTTTAGCAATGTAAAAGTCTCCCGCAAAATTGGATTTATTTGGATCAGGTTTTTCATAAAAAAGAAACAGACTTTGTTTTTCTCTTGGATTAGAGTTATAGCTTTCTAATACTTGTGAACCATTTTCGCAGGGTAAAACTCCCGCTCTGTATTCATATCCATTTTCCCCCTTATTATTGGTTCCGGTAAAAGGAAAACCAGAAACAGGATCATCTGTAAGATAAGAATAGCCTAAAGGAGTTTCTCTGTAATCATGGAATGGACTTCTGTAATCAGGAGAATCATTTCCAACCATTACGTTTTGAAAATTACCATAGTCTTTATTTTGCAACCTCTGAACAGGAATAATTTCATCTAAAGAAGACAATAGTATTTTTTTACTATTCTCGTCAAAGTCCTCTAAATATTCTTTATAATTCATTTTTCAGTTTTTTGATGTTAATAAAAAAGGGCGGCAGTACACCGCCCTCTCTGATAGTTATTATAAAGCTTATTGAAGAGCTTCTTTCAGATCATCCAGTGATAGTTGAGCAACAACCTGCTTAGGATCGTCCTTGGTGGTCAGCTGGAGATAATCATTATTGATTTCCATACTACCTACCATTTTACTTTCAGGAGCCTGCATTGTAGCATCATTCTTTTCGAAATTACTTTCTGTAATCAGTGCTTTTGGATCTTCAAAATCTTTTGGATCTTCCTGTGTAAACGGAAGAGCGTGTTCTACTTTCAGTCCTATGCTTTCCGCCTGAAGAATGGTAAGTGGTGTAGGTATACGGGTAATCCACGCTTTTCCATATTTCTCACCCATTGGCTCACGCATTTCATCTACAATAGACAGATATAAAGGATCTCCAATTACTGGAACTTCACCACCACTCCAGATCTTACCTGTAGACATATAGAACTGTACAGCATCTTCAAAGCCAGGACGTACTGTTGCAACTACTCTTGCCATACCACTTTGTAAGAAAGAACGGAATAACGGATCTATACTTTCAGACTGATAAAGGGTTTTCCAATCGGCCTTATTTCCCCAGAAGTATGGGTAGAAATTATATGACATAATATCCCACTCAAAAGCTTGTTCCATAAACTTAACCAGAGCAGCATAATCGTCCAATATCTTCTTCTTGATCACTTCATAGGTCTCTAAACTTTTTTCGTTCACATCAAAAAGTTTGGTTCCCAGTAAGTTTGGATCCACCATATAAGCTATGCAGTTATGCTTCAATACATCCTGTTCAATCTGACGGTAGAAATTGGCATTCGTTTCTTTAATATTTATAGCTCTGGCTTCTTCTTCAGCAATTGCCTGGTTATAGATAACCATCGCTTCTTCATAGGCTCCGATAATTGCATTGTAAGCTTTTATTTTCCCTAAATTGGTGATTCGACATTTCACATCGATATTAATACTCCCCGTATGATAGCCCATTTGTGAATAAGAAACAGGAACTGCATCTACAAAACTTCCAATATTCTGATATTGAGAGTTAGAAGAGGTATCAAACTTATAATTCCCTACAATAGTGTGGATACCCACTACCTGTTCTCCTTTATACGTTGGACCGAAGGCATATACTTTTGCCATATAGGCTTCAAAGCCTTCCGGAATTGGCAACATGACATTCTCAGATTTTATTTCATCCCATTCAGCATCTTCATTGGAGTCTCCAATGACTTCAAAAGAGAAGGCTTTACCTATACTGATTTCTTCCGATAAATTCATCAGATCTACGCTATACATAGAGCCCCAGAAACTTATAGTTGTCGCATTGATTTTCTCGTAGCTGTCCAACTTTTTACCCAAATCGACTTCATAGGTTCTCGGATCTATAGGTTTTGAGATCACTCTGGCTGTTTTGATAGAGGATGAGGCAAGATTATGAATATTGGATGGTTGTGGCACCATAAATTCAAACATCATCCGTTTCCCGAAGTTAAAAATCTGATTTTTCATCAGTTTATCTACCCATCTGTAAACCCCTACCACATGTTTATCGCCTTTACGGTTATCAAAACCATGGGAATTATTTTCTTCAAACTCTTCAACAATTTTTTCAATACGCTCTTCACGTACCTTGCTCACGACCCTGTCCATTGCTCGTTGTGTAATATCCTGTGCCTGGGTAGTTGCCTGTCGGGTACTCTCTTCTTTGGAACGGTGATTGGCATAGGCTGATGCAATATTAAAATTCGCACCCCATTTTGAAAATCCGGAAGATGTACTTACTGAAGAATCATTGGATTCTTGTAACATTCTGGCAATTTCCGTTTGCATTTCGAAACGGGTCGCTGTAGTTGTATCCGTTAGCTTTTCCTGTTCGGTTTCTTTAGAAGTCGTTGTTGTGTTTTCACTTCTGCGTAACCTTCTGGTAGATTTATCACGGTACTCACGAGCCATGATATTTTCAATATTAGCTACTTCGCCTTCTACATAGGCATGAGTAGACTGTTCTACTTTCAGGTAATCTGCAATTCCCAGTCTTCTGATTCCAAATCCTTTAGGAATAAAGACTTGTCCATCAGAATCTTCATTTGATTTCTGAGCATCTTTAAATATACCTGTAGCACATTTCAGGGTATTAAAATTTTCTAAAACCAATTGCTGAAACTTTCCGCTGATAGAGGCATCAAAAACAAATTTGGTTGATTGTTGCAATTCATTTAGAGTAAGTGTATTGTCAAATAAATCGTGCAGCTGTATTACATTATTGACTGTTACATACCAATCCTGAACATGACCTGACTTCACAACCTTACCTCCATTCATCAATCTATATTCACCAAGGTTAACAAGTGTCGTAGATGGTATTTTTAAATAAGCACTTACTGCTACGATATTTTGTCCCGATGGATGATTAGATGCGCAAACCTCTCCTTCGTACACTTTTTGTTCTGGAGTTTCTTCAACAATGTACAGACCTCCACTACCAGTGTAAGGGAAAGCATTTGTTATATAATCTCTATCTCCATATGAACTAATGATCATCGTAAAATTCAGCTGATACACCTTATTATCTGACAATACTACTTCACCTTGAATAGTAAATCCATTACTTCCTGAATTATTGACAGGAATAGAATTATTACTAAATAGTTTATAAATTCCATCCTGTACAAATACAGCCGAAGAATCTGACACAGGAACAGTTCCCACAGAAGCCTGATAATTAGCACTTATAACAGATAATGCTTTATCGCTAAGCTCTAATAAAACTGACCACTCTGTATTACTTTTGGCTACGGTTGTCGCCGTAAAGCTTTTTGTATCTCCAGCACTTGCAACTAAATTACCAGCAACCGGAACCAATACCCCTCCAATGCTGGTGTATTCTTCTCGTATAACTACTGTGTTATCATTAATTTGCTTATTATAACTGTGGATTTGTTCATCTACAACAGCTATAATTCCGTCCAAATTCTCATACTCTTCTGATACCAGTCCTAAGTCTGAATTGATAGTATCAGACTCCCTTAAACCCATCGCAGATATTTCCACAGAGTCGCCATTATCTATAAGCATTGCCAATGCCTGTAGGGAACTCTCGGATAGCTTATTAGAAAGGAAAGATGCATCCGTTGGTGATGCCTCATACTTAAAGCTGAAATTTTCAGGCACCGAAGCCTGTAATGAACGGTCAGGGTTCTGCAAAGTCGCCTGATGTTCTTTTAAAGCAGCTTTATACGCTTTATGATAACCTGCATCATAACTTTTTTTAGCTTTCTCCAGATCTTTTTTAAGGCTTCTTAGATTCTCTTTGTAATAATTAGCTGCTAAAGCATTTGCTTTTCGAGCTGTGTCGGCATTAACAAGATCTATATTCTCTGAAGAAACAGGAACAGCTTTAACCGTATTTTTTGCAGAGATATAGCTTGTCCCTATATTACTTACATTAACCTGAAATGCATGATCCTGCTCCACAGGATATTCATCCAGGAAAAGTACTGGCGATAGTACTACTTTTGCATCTAGAGCCTGCTTTAATACCTCTTCTTTATTGACTCCCTCTGGAACAATATTTTTAATATAATTATAGGCTTTAAGTACCTGTGACAATGCTTCTTTAACATAGAAACTTTCCTGAGTTACAACCTGATAAATAAAATTGTCCCAGATATTGACTAAGTTAAGAGGGGCCGTTGATATCAATTCTGTTTCTCCATTAGCGTTTATACTAAAGTAGGCTTTCAGCTCAGCTTCTAATTCTGGTGAGATTTTACTTTCAACAGCCAGTTGCTTTCCGGCTTTATAAAAGCTACCTGCTGCAACTGCAACCTCATCGGCTTTTGTAAATAATTGAATTTGCTGTGTTTGTTTTAGTTCTTTTGCCTTAGCTGTTAATGCATCGAGCTTTGTAACACCCGGGGATTTCTGATTGGCCCACTGGATAATTGCCTGATCGAAAACACTCTTTATAGCTTTTGAACGATTAATAAACGTAATCTTCTCTTCTGATTCTATAAGTTGTGCATTTCTCTGGCTCACAAATCTGAATAATGTTTGTGATGATTGATTGTTGTTCATAATATTAATATTTATTGATTTTTAGACATAGTTCTCCCTGTTGACCTTTTTCAGATCAATTTTTAAGGGATCTTTAAAATTTTATTGATGATTTAAAATGGGCAATGGATAATAAATAATGAGCAATTGGCAATGAGTAATTTTGATTTATTGTAGTCTTATCTCATTGTTATATTGATACATTATTACATTGCTACATTCTTAATATGGAATCGCATTATTGAATACTAATGCAGGCACTGTTGCTTTGTCTGTGATTCTGCTATCCTGATCCAGCATAAAGAATACACCGTTTCGACCATCGGACTTATCAGCTTCCGAACCACCAGACTGCCCAAGCATTGTTTTAGCATAATTATCCACACTTCCGGCTGTAGCATTTGGGAATTTGGCTAAGAATGCAGCTCCGTTGAAACTCTGATCTATGACTACGGGATTGGCACTTCCATTATAATCTATCTGATGGTTAAAGCCGTAAGTGTCAGCAGTTGCTGCTACTGTAAATGCACCATTCAGCGTAAGAATCTTCGGATAACTTGCTTCCGGGAACATCACATTCAGATCGTATGTTAAGCCATTTCCTTCTACTTCAACAGGCTGTCCACCATCATAAGAGCGAATAGAAATCGTTTCATTCTTCGCAATAGGGATCATTCCGCCCCAGCTGATTGCATGAGAAACCTGGTTGGTCTGTGTAAGCATCCCACCGATATGTTTCATTTCAGGGGCATATTTCAGGATATTGGCTTCACAAAGGATTCTGTTATTTTTCGCAAACATATAAAATGCATTCTCAATAGTTCCTTTGGTATTGCCTAAGGATTTTCCATTCCAGAATAATTCTCTTCTTACCACATTATAAGCTAAGTATCCTGAAGTAAGGTTTCCAAACCAGCCTTCACCAATATAGTTGAAGCAGTGAGATACATCTTTCAGCTTCGGATTTTTCCAGAATAATGATACCGGAATAAAGTCATATGCAGGATCTATGGAATGCTTGTCTCTGTAATCCCAAGGATAAACATCCTGATAATATCCTTTCCCCAGTTTAGAATTTTTAAAACATTCGAATACTGTTTCCAGATTGAAGAAACTGTCTAAGAATCCCGGTAATAGCTTTTTAAGACCTGCTCTAAAGAATGTTCCTACTAATCCTGTTGGTTTGGTAATCTGTGATAGCATATCCGCCGGGAAAGATTCAAACTCTCGGCCTTCTCCAAAGCCATAGAACGAAGAATACATAGTAGTTACTTCCGGGGTTTCCACCTTAAAGTCTGCCGTTACATTAGCTTGCGATAGACCTGCAAAGGTATAATCCAGATTGGTTAATGAGTTCGATTTGAACTTGGATAGTTCAACAATATAATTGTTGGTTGTGGGTTCAAAATAACCCTGAGAATTTCTGGTAAGTCCTTCACAGAATCTTGCATAACTTACATTGGCCTCTGCGTTGATCGTAATTTCATAATCACCCGCGGTTTCATATACATGATAGAATGTATTTCCGGTGTCAACATAATGGGTATTTCCGTCTCCATCTGTCCAGGATTCTGAGCCATTATAAGTTGGAACTACTACCATTTCTTCTTTTCCGTCGCCATAGTTCACTTTTGCCTGTGCAACCTCTGCAGCAGTTCTTAGCATAGCAACCGGTACTCTCTCATTAGCCTGAGTTGTTCTGATTTTAAATTTAATCTCGGTACTTGTTAAATCTACTTTACCATAGAAAATATAGTCTAAGACTTGCTTAATTGGCATGTTCTCAAAGGTTGTACCTGTTGGAACTCCGCCTACTTTATATACTGTGGGTTGTGAATTGGTATACTGCACAGCATCTGGATCTATGGCTTCGTCTTTATGCCAGTAGCTGTCCATCCATGCCCAAAACTGTTCCTGATTAGGGATATCCCCGTTTTCGAAATAACTTTTTAATTCTGTTTTTGATGTCATAATTGTGAATTTTTAAATTGGATTGTTAATGTTCTTTTGTTTTTTTTGTATTTCTGTACTGTATTTTTTTTGGTAGTACATCATCATTGGCGGGTCTTTCATAATTTGTGTTTTTTTAAGGGTTATATGTGCTTTAATATATTGGATGATCATCTTCGGGAATCTCTGTTTCTTTGAAATCATTCATAAAGAATTCTTCCAATTCGTTCAGGTAAAATTCGAAATCCAGTTCGGCTTTCTCCTGCTCGCTGAGTATCTGAGAAATATTCTGAGACAACTCTTCTTTTGTAGTTAATGGTTCTGGTTTCATAATTTGTAATTGGTGGTTTTCTATTCTCCGACAAAGATCAGCGCCCGTGGCGCCAAAACTCGTCGCATTATATTTTCATTTATTTTTTTTTGTGTTTTTATTTTATCAACCCTTGTGTTATGTTGATGAGGCAAATGTAAATGGGCGTAGCGTCAAAACTTGACGCATTAAAATTTATCTGAAAATAATTTTGATTTTTTTATTAAAGAACCAGAGCCTGTTTAAATTTTAATTCAAAATAATATTAGGCTTTGATAGTTCGTCAGGCTCCCTATAAACTCAACTCAGTCTGACACCTCTAAAGGAAGATATTTTGGATAAGCGATGTCACTCTGAGCTTGTCGAAGAGTCTTAACTATAAATTTAAACAGGCTCTCAAGATGCTTGATTTGATGATTCATACACAACGATAAATCTCAGCTTTCCTAAAAAATATGACATTTCACAGTTTGTGTATTGATAAATGTTATTTGTTTATTTTTGCAGCAAAATAGTTTCATTGAAGTTTATACTGCCCGCATTTATAATATTGATGCTTACAATACGTCCGGTATTGCCATTGATAGACTATGCAGTAAACTATGACTATATTTCGGAAAAGCTTTGCGAGAACAAGAACAAGCCTCAACTGCTTTGTAACGGGAAATGTTACCTGGTAAAAGAATTGGCTAAAACTTCGGAAAGTGTACCCAAACAAAATAATCTAAAGATTAGTTCCGGCTTTACAGATGTTTTTCTAACAGATCAGATCTTTACATTTGACTTTCCCACAAAATACTTCACAGAACAAATTGAGCCCAGCTCATTCTATAACTCATTTTATCATTTTTTAGTCTGCTCGGATGTCTTTCATCCTCCTTTAATCTGATTTCACCCATATTTTTATTCTTTCTCTTAAGAAGAGAGTGTATCTCACTTTGTATTTATGACACAATAGATATGAAAACCTCAGGGACACCGTTCTCTGCTGGATTGTTATATACAATCTTAGAATCTATTATTCAAATCTTCTAAAAAAACTGTTCTGCCTGAACGGAACAGAAAATCGTATTATAGAATAAATGAAGCTTATTCTCAACATATTTTTCATTTTTTATCTCGTCTTTAAGCCCTTAATGCCGGTGCTGGACTATGCTGTGAACTATAATTATATTTCGGAAGAGCTTTGTATAAACAAAAACAATCCAAAATTGCATTGCAATGGTAAATGTTACCTGGAAAAAGAACTGGCCAAAAATGCACAGGATGACGCTCAGTCATCAAAAACAAAAAGTCAGGGTCAGAAAATAACCGATCTCTGCCTTCCTGTTGAAATCTCAGAAATTCGGACAGGATATTATATACTTACGATTAGAGATAAAAACATTTACAAAGAGAATTACCATTATCTCTTCCTGAAACACATTTTCAGACCTCCCGTTTTTTAATGTTTGCGTTTAAATATTAAAGAGAAATTTCAATAGAAAACTCTCTGACAATATATTCCGGACAAAAGGCCGGAATACATCTCATATGGCTTTATATAGCATTAACTGAAAACTTTAAAAATCGAAAACAAATGAAAATTTATAAACTTTTATCATTATTATTTATTGGTATCACCTTATTCATCCTCTCCTCCTGCAGAAACAGTGACAGCACAGAAACGGAAGATACCACTCCCGGAAATCTGCAGATAAAATTTGAAAACGGCTTTAATAATCTGGGAGATATTGTACTGGGCCAAACTGCCCAGACTTCATCTGGCGGACAGAAGCATAATTTCACCACCTTAAAATATATTGTGAGCAATATTGTGCTGATAGATGAAAGTGGAAAAGAATTTAAATACAATTACAATAACCCGGACAAAGGTGCTTTTATCATAGATCAGGCTGAAGCCAAGGCAGGAATTGTCTATATTGATCTGGCAGATATTCCACGGAATAACTATAAAAAAATCAGATTCGGACTTGGTATCAGTCAGTCGTCTTACCTTCTGGGACAGGACGGGCAAGGTATTTTCTGGCAAAAGGCAAAAGCTGCAGGAATGGCATGGTCGTGGGCTGCCGGATATATTTTCACGAAACTTGAAGGCAATTACGGATCAGCAACTCCGGATACCAAGTTTATGAACCATTGCGGAAATATGGGAAATACTTCTGCTAATAACACTGCTGATTTATATCGAGAAATTACTTTGGACCTGCCTATGACAGCCAGGGTTACCAAAAACATCAAACCTTCCATACATATTCTGGCAGATCTTAATCAGTATCTGAGCGGACAAGCCAGCTTAAACCTGAATAAAGATAATGAGATGGCTATGGGATCTAACCAGCATCTGGTAAACGTTACCAATAATTTAACCAAAATGTTCAGGGTAGATCATGTCCATAATGATTAATCTTTTACAACAATTCGGAAGAGGGTCATTTCCCCCTCTCCGGATTCTTTTGTTTCTTGTTTTATGGACATTTATGTCCTGTAAAAATGAGTATGAAGGTTTCTCTGTCAATAAGGACGAAGCATATCAACTGAATGTTCCAGAAGGATTTCCCAAAATGACCTTTGATGTTCTTGGAAACCCTATTACAGTAAACGGAGTCGCACTGGGCAAAAAGCTTTTCTACGAAGGAAAACTCTCCCGGAATAATACAATCTCCTGCGGATTCTGTCATATACAGGAATATGCCTTTACCCATCACGGACATACCGTTAGTCACGGTATCGACGACAGATTGGGAATAAGAAATGCACCACCTATTCAGAATATGGCATTTCTCAGGAATTATACATGGGATGGTGTAAGCCATAATCTGGATGAAAGATCATTAGTCCCTATAACAACAGATTTCGAGATGGACAGTTCTATGCCTGAAGTAACAGGAAAACTAAGTGCGGATTCTAATTACAAAAAAATGTTCAGAGCTGCATTCGGAGATGATAATATCACAGGGGAAAGAGTATTGAAAGCCTTGTCCCAGTTTATGGCAACAATGATTTCTGCTGATTCCAAATACGATCAGTATCGAAAAGGGCAAGTGTCTTTTACGCAGCAAGAATCAAAAGGCTTCTCATTATTTCAGCAGAAATGTGCTTCTTGCCATTCAGGAGAATTGTTTACGGATGAAAGCTACAGAAATACAGGAATGTATTACAATGCTCAGTTCGATGATAAAGGAAGATACAGAGTAACACTTAACATTGCCGATTATATGAAGTTTCGGGTTCCCAGTCTCAGGAATATAGAATACACAGCGCCTTATATGCACGACGGCAGGTTTTATTCACTGGAAGCAGTATTGAACTTTTACTCGGATAGTGTAGAAGATCAGCCTAATCTGGATCCACTTCTGAAACAGAACGGGCATATCGGGATTCCTATGACAAATGATGACAAGCAATACATTATTGCATTTCTAAAGACTTTAAGTGATAAAAACTTTATAACCAATCCGAAGTTTTCGGAATAAAATGACTCTCAAAATGAATAAGATAATTTTAATATTTATTGGGTTGGTAAGTATTACCAATATCTATGCTGAATCAGGCAAAGACAGCATTGCTATGGTTGCCAATCCCCGATATGAACATTTTGTATTGATGGATGATGATTGTGATGCCTGTGGGTGTGCTGCCGGAAATGGTTCTTCAGGATTTGAATCCCTACTGAATCCTCAGTTTGTTGGTATAAAATATTTTTCTCAGCATTACCTCGCAAAAGAAAACCTGTTTACAGATAAGCTAACGCAAGATCAGTATTTCAATACAATTCAGTTATGGGGGAAAATACCTGTAACGCAAAAACTCAGTATTTACGGAAGTATCCCCTATCATTTCCACAACAAAAAAACAATGCAGGGAGATATCAGAATCAGCGGAATAGGAGATGCGAACGTAATGGGAATATACCAGATACTAGTGTCAAAAGATTCTTACCACCAGCTGAACGGAGGAATCGGAATAAAGATTCCTCTGGGTAAATTCGATGAAAAGGGAATTACCGGAGTCAACCCTAGTTTTCAGCTAGGTACCGGAAGTTGGGACTATCAGATGGCTCTGAGTTACAAATATCAAAAAAGCCTGTTTGCCCTGCTTATCAATACGGACTATACCATTAAAACTGAAAATAAAAAACATTATCAGTTTGGCAATCAGTGGAATTATGCGGTAACCGGATTTTACAGATTATGGCGCAATGAGAATAGTATTTTATCCGGTAAACTAGGATTACAGGGTGAGGTTTATGACCGGAATAAACAATTTGGGGAAAACATGCCCAATACTGCCGGAAGTGCATTATATGGGAAACTCGGCTTTGAGGTTTCTTATCAGAAATGGAGCCTGGGTTCAGAGCTTATGCTACCTGCTTATACCCGCCTTGCCGGTGGAGATATTGAAGCAAAATCACGTTTCAGCATTTTTGTAAATTTTGGTTTATAGAATCTTTTGAACAAAATCAGATTATCTTTTAATATTAAGACTCGGGTTCGGAACCTGAGTCTTTTCTTTTATAAAGCACCATATTAGAATTACATTAGAAATAGCCTGCACCATTGCCGGGAAGTTCAGAATTTCACTCCTTTGCATAAAAATTTAAAATTGAAAAAAATACTTAGCATTTTTATGCTGGCAACCATAGCCAATACAGCATATGCCCAGGAATATAAAAATCAGATTAAAGGGAATGCACTTTTTGCTCCCATAGGAATGATTAATATAGGATATGAACATGCTTTTAGTCAGCATTGGACTGGACAGGCAGATTTGTTCATTTCTCCGTGGAAATCTTTTGCAGGAAGACATTTACAAATTTATATGGGGCACCTGGAAACCCGCTATTATTTCTCGAAAGCTATGGAAAAATGGTATGTAGGAGCCAATATGGGTATGGCTGTCTATGATATGCAAAAGTGGAATTACTGGAATACCAGCCTGTATCAAAAAGGATTTAATGTTATGCTTGGTGCCAGTGTCGGATATCAGTTAAAAATAAATGATCACTGGAATCTTGATATGTATCTGGGTGGTGGAAATTCACAAGGTTTCTATCATGGCTGGGATGGTTCCAAATCCCCACGTGAAAGATATGACGATGCCGACAACTGGAATAAAAGTGGTGAATGGATTCCTTATCGTGGCGGAGTAATGGTAGCGTATAAGTTTTAAGGTTTGCATATACAATGTAAAACTTAATACGTTAATCTACCTGATATTCTAATTTGATAGTAATGCTGGCTTCTTTTTCTTTGGAAGAGGTGTTGAATGCACCTCCCCATGAATAGTCTTCTCCGGAATTAGGTGCTGTAATCTGTATAACCCCCATGCTTGCTTTTTTTAGGCTGCCGAGGCTTGAACCTGCATTTTCTGCAACCTTCTTAGCCCTTTCTCTGGCATCTTTGGTTGCATCTGCAATCATTTGTTGTTTTACATCAGCAAGCTTGGTATAAAAATACATAGGTTGGGAAGAAGTAAGTTCTATCCCTTTGTTGATAATTTCGGTGACGGTTCTGGAAAGATTTTCAATTTTACCCACTTCTTTGGACTCTATAGAAACAGACTGGGTAAGGTTGTAGCCAGCAAATTCTCCTTGTCGGTAACTGCCATTAGCATCTGTAACCTGCGCATATTGTTTCTGGATATCTACAGCAGAGAATACAATTTCTTCAGACTTCACGCCCTTTGACTTCAGATAATCCAGAATCATTTGACGGTCTGCTGCCAGATTATTATAGGCTTCCTGTAGCTGATAACCGCTTTTGGAAAAAGAAGCACTCCACGTAATAAGATCGGAAGTAAACTTCTTTGCTCCTAGCCCGGTTACAGATATAGTGTTTTGAGATTTATTTCTGTTCTTAATTGCATTTCCCAGAAATGCTGCAGCAATAATAAGACCTAATGCTGCAATGCCTACGGTGATGTAATTTTTCATTAGTTTGGTGTTATATCTGTCTAATTTACAGATTTTTGTTGTAACCCGTTTAAAAAAGTTGCAGCATTATCACTCATGGTATTGCGGATAATATTGTAATTGTTTTCTTTAAGCTCTTTTTCCAGATTGTTCTTTTTCAGTACAAAAACAATAAAGCCGGTTACCTTATCTTTAGGAATACCAAGGTTTTCAAAAAACTGTGTGCCTATAGCACTGTAGATAGTTCCAACATTATTTATCATACGCAATGCAGGATCATTCTTTACTTTTTTGGGTTTGTTTCTTTTGCCAAAAAGATCAATGACTATGCTGGCTCCGCTAAGGGGAATTTGATTGTTAAAAGTGGAAGGGATACGAAGGGTAGGTCTGATTTCATTAGGATCAGGAGCCATATTAAGAGCCATTGTCAGCTTTTTTTTGAGATCTTCCAACTCTTTGTCCCTGTACAGTTTCCCTAAATCAGTTTCCAAATGTCCCGTTGGTTTGTACCCAATTTTTACTTCTTCTATAGTTTGAATGCGCGGTAGTAAGCTAATCATGAATTTTCCTTTGAAGTCATCAGCTGTTAGTATTTTGCTTTGTCTTTCAAATCTGTTTGCAAGTACCCTTATTTCATCTCCCTGCTTAGCATTGATACTAAAGATACCATAGTCATCAGCAAGAAGATTCTGATTGTTTTTCATGTTAATAACAAAAGCATTGGGAATCGCATTTCCGTTTTCATCCACAACTTTACCTATCAGAAGGCTTTGTGCATGGGTGCTCCAAGGGATAGCAATAAGCATAAAAAATAGAATTGGCTTCATATTATGGATTGGATTTTAGTTTTCTGAATTCTTCTGTAAAAGGCAAAGCTGCCAGTTCCAGCTGTTCTTTGGATAGCTTTCCGGTAATAATCTTTTTGCCCAGAAGATATTGTATAAACTCTGTGCGTTTTTCCAAAGGAATTCCACTTTGTTCCCAGAAGTCATCTCCTGGCAGCATTGCCAGTTTCGTCAGGTATTCCCGTTGGTCTTCGTATTTATATAAGGCTTTCATTCTGCGGGCATCTCCGGATACTATTTTGTAAACATTATCCACATTAATGGTACCTCCGAGTAGTGGTAATACTAAATTCCGAAAAACCTCAGGAACTTTTTCTCTTGGCTTTTCAGGTGGTCCGGGAACACCAATTTTACTTTTCATATTCTCAATCTGTGATTTAGAGAGAATATTTACCCCGGCAATTTCCCGTACAGAGGGATTCATTTTTATGTTTTGTTCTTGTTTCAGAGTAGATTCGGATACAATTATTTCTCTACGGTTGTATTGATTTGTCAGTATTCTTATTTCATCTCCTATAGAAGCTTCAATCCTGAACCGGCCTTCTGCATCTGTATAAACTGCTTTTTTGTTCTGCATATTGAAAATCTGAACACCCGGCAAGGGAGACTCTTCTTCATTCAGTATTTTTCCTGAAACAAAGGTTTGTGCTGTAATACAGCTATAACTGATAAAAAAGAGTATAAAAAGTAGTTTTTGTTTCACGGGCCTTTCTGATCAATAAGTTTTATAAAATCTGGTGCATATCGGGAGAGCGCAAATTCTACAGCTGCAATATTTCTGGCTTTAATCGGAGTAAGCAGGTTTTCTTTTCCCATAACAAACTGGACAAACTCTTTTTGCCTGTCTTTAGGTATTTTATTTTCTTCAAAGTAATCGTTACCCAGGCTCTCTGTTACCCATGTGAGATTTTCTTCGGCATCTTCGTAGCGGTAGAGAGATCGCATACGGCGGGCATCTCCGGACAAATTTTTGTAGAGGTTATTCAGGTTAAGGTTACTCAGAGCATATCTTAAAGATCCTACCTGTTTTGCTGTAGGTGGCGGTACTTCTCTTGGTTTTTTAGGTGGAGGAGGAAGGCCTATATTGTTTTGCATTATAGCAACACGCTCCTTCATAGATATTTTGTCAAGCTGCACTCCTGCAATTTCTTTTACAAATGGAGCCAGCTGTATGGTCTGTTTATTTTTAAAACTTTCCTCGGTCAGTATCATATTTGTGCGTACAAAATGTGTGGAAACCAGGCGTACCTCATCCCCCGGACGGGCATCTATACTGAAATCCCCATCGGAATTTGAGACAACAGAAATTCCGGTTCTCATATTATACACTTGTATTCCACCCTGATTTTGCCCTTCATCATTTATTGTTTTACCAGAAAAGTTCATCTGGCTTTTTCCCCAGACGAATAAGAAAACGGATAGAAACAATAATAACTTTTTCATTTGTTTTTCAATAGCTTTATCTTGTTTCATTTGTTTTTTTAATTGCCTTTATAAAATCATCCTTTTTTTCTTCCATCTGCACTTTTATATTTGTTAGATCCTGATCGGTATATATTCCGTACTTTAATAATTTTGAGATATCAAACCCTGCCAATGAGTAAGAAATAAATCTGTCGACTCTGGACTGCGGAATTTGCATTGATGCAAAATAATCTTCTCCTAAGCTTTCTCTTATCCAATTCATCAGGTGATATTTATCTCTTCTGTCCCTTATATCTCCAACCGGAAAGCCTCCTTTTACGATTCCTGTATAGTCGAATGATTCAGGTATTTTTGCTACAGGTTTTGTTATCATCTTATTTTCGCCCAAAGCTATGGATTCTTTTATATGTTCGTCCATACTTTCTTTTTTCTTATTTCGGGGCAGCCTGTTTATATCTTTCAAAAAATCTCCTGTAGGCTTAAATCCTAATTCTACTTTCTCTATTTCCCGTATTACAGAAGTAAGCTTTATTGTTAAGTTTTTGCCAAAATCTTCATGTGAAATTATTCTGAAAGCTCTTTCAAAATGAACAGAAATAAACCTCAACTCATCTCCGGAGCTGGCAATAATACTAAAGTTGCCCTGTTCTCCCGATATTATTTCATTTCCTGTGGTTATATTATAAACCCTGATTCCTGAAAGACTCTTTCCTGTTTCATCATATATATACCCGCTAATGCGCTGCTGAGCGTGTACAACATTAAAAAACGGCAAAAAAATAAAGATAAAGAATAAAGTTAGCCTCACCCGCAATAAGTTTTATCCAAAACTATTCTAAAAAAGGAATTCTAAAAGTATTTTAACCCGAATTAACAGAGTTTGACAGAAATTAAGAAAGCTACAATCATAACAGGAAAAGAATATAGGAAATGTGGCAGGTAAAATTTAGAGTTGATAAACTAGAAAACAGAACAGTATAATGTGGGTAAACTCTATATTATGGAGTATTTTTCTTATCTTTGCAATCCTTATCACGGGGCTGACTGGTTTCGACAGCAGGACCAATGGGTAAGTAAGCATGCAGAGAACCGTAGCGCGATCTCTTTAATCCCTTGCTACAGAATTTTAACTGGCAACGAAGAGTTCGCTCTTGCAGCTTAATAATCGAAGTTTAGTAGATTCAAGCGTTTCCCGAAGATAGTAAGGAAGCAAGATGTCTCGCCATCGTCTCGTTCTGCGACGTTGGATTCCGGGATATAGTAATGCGGAAATAAGGTACAGGAAGCTTCGGCTTGTACACGAAAATCTCAGAAGATAAGGTGAAAGTTGTGCGTTTTCTCACTGCTTTTTCCCGACAATTAATAGAAAACTAAGCATGTAGAAGGCTTATGTATTGCCTGTTTGGACGAGGGTTCGAATCCCTCCAGCTCCACAAAAAAAAGAGAATCTGAATGATTCTCTTTTTATTTTTCTACTATATCTAATTTATAATACTTTCTGTTAGTTCTTATTTCAACTCAAAATATGCTAATTATAAATTGATTTCCAACAACATCGACAACATTAACTATCAACTCTTTTGCTTCTTCTTTAATATAAAGAATATTGACTGCTACTAATATTTAATATTGCAAATATCCATATAATCTCACCATCTATATTGAGACAAGCGTACATACCATACAGGGGGGACAATTAATAAAATTATATTTTTTTCTCCTGTAACAATACAATTCTTTCCGAAATCCTTATTAACATTTGAAGTTTTCTACTTTTGATTCAGTGTTTTTTTTAAAGTATCTTCACTTGTTAAATTCATATATTCATTCTTTAGTAATGAAAACTATTTCATCAATAATATTTAATTCATCATAGTCATATTTTAATTCTCCAAACATTATAAACCTTCCGTCCTGCATTACTTTATAATATTGACCATCTTCTTTTGTATACTTCATAGTATGAGAATATTAATTATTGAAATGATGCACCAGCATCGGCAATAGACCAACCTTTGGCAACTAAAGAATCCTTATTCGCCTGATAGACTTTTAAATAGGTTAACCCTTCTGCACCTAAGACCTTTGGCTCTACTCTTGTAGAAAAATCCATACTATCTAGTTTTTTAAGAAGCTTACCATAATTTTCTGAATCCAAGCCTGATCTAGTTAGAAAATTATTCAATCTAACTTCTTTATTAAAATTCCATTTAGAAACATCCTGGTTAAATGAGTTTGCGTCTAAAAACATAGAATCCATTGACAAAACATTAGACACGTCCCACATTGTAATATCTTGATTAAAAGCATACGCTTGCCTAAACATTACCCCCGTATCTATCACACCGGACATATCCCACATGTCCAAAGGCTGATTAAATTTATAAGCTCTATCAAACCAATAAGAGGTAAATTTTGCATCACTAGGCACTAAATGGCTTACTGACTGGTTAAACTCCGGCATCTCCTGAAACAACATCATCATACTTTGGGCATTAGTCCAACCTTGGCCCGGTATAAAAGTGCCAATGTATTTACTAAATCTTAATCCCCATATTGGTCTATTAAAGTTTTTATTATTCTGAAAAACTAAATTTCTATCATAAAGATTATGCATTGTGAAATTATAGTCTACCTCTGGGCTATTTACAGTATTTTCGGCAGTATACTCTCTAAATATAGTTAAATTATCTAAAGAGTCTAAATAGCTGAATGAAATATACCCGTATTCATCATCTAGCCTGTATCTCTTTTGATTATTAGGATCGGAAGGTATTGACATCTCAGTAACTTCTGTGTTGTCAGGCAGAATAAATACACCTCCTTTTATTTTAAGAGTCCTTTGCTGCTGCCACGGATTGAATCCAAATCCTATCTTACCAGTCCCTGTACCATTTCCTTTTTTAACAACCTTAACTACAAAACTATTTGCAGGAGGTAGTAATTTTGTTGGATTATCTAATCCTTTTAATACTAATGTTTTCATAATTGTTTATAAAAATTTTGAATCCAGGAAGTCTTTTCTATCCTGTAAGAATCTTAGAATATTATCTGTACTCTCTATTGCTTCAGGAAGCGTTACAACTCCCCATTTTTTTAAATCGGTTTCTATATCAGATCGGCTAAATGAACTACCTATATTGGTTAACAGTTTAGTCATGTTTTCCATTGATAAAATTGTATTTCTAACTTGTGCGTATCTAGCCTTTATTTCTGGCAATAACTGCGTTCTGAATTTTGGAAATATATCTTTGCTTCCTATGTACCATGAATTAGCACCCGTTGGAGCTGGTTGAACTTTTCCAAAAGGAACTTCAGCTACACCTAGTGTAAAATCTGTATCTATTAATACAGGCATCCAATGAATACCATCATATGTAATATACATTGCATTATTTACTATAGCGTCCCAATGTCCTATTAATTCGCATTGTAATAAAAAATCAATCCATCCATTCAATACCAAATAATCCTGATATGTTCCGGAAAAACTTTTTCTACCCTCATACACATCTCGCATATATCCAAAAAATCTGCTTATGCTATCTTTTGCTTTTTGTGATGGGGCCTTAGGACTCCTTAATTCGTAATCAGTTGCTATACCTTCATAAGTAGCATAAGCAGATTTATTACCTATTCCGACATTATAAATTTGAGAATCTAATAGTATATGATTCTGATTTTTAGTATCTAAAGCAAAAACAGCTGCATGCTTTTTCATTCTAAGGATGTAACACCCCATAAATGAGCCCTGATTTAAAACTACTGTAGGTGTACCATCAAGTACAAAAGGAGCTTCAGAAGAATTTATAGACTGCTCTAATGAAGTGCTGATGCTTGGATTTAAAACTTTAAATGAACTTTCCGGATATGGGCGTGACAAAATTAATTGCTTCCACAATCTCATATTGAATAACTCTTTAACTTTATTTGCATCCGTCCAATAGGCTTTTAAATGGAATGAATCTAAAGCAGGCAATTTCCCTGTTTTAACTTTCAGCTTTTTCCAATCAGCATTGAATAAATCTAAAGTAAAACCCTTTTTGGGAACCATCCACGAAGCGGAATAATTTCCTTGTACGGATATTTCGCAATTGGCAGTAAATAATATTCTCTCGCCAATCATAAAATCAACAGTTCCTCTCCGAACATCACCCAAGTCTACTGGAAACGTTATGGAGAAATTCAATTTTAATTGACTTAACTCAGGTATATCATAAAAGGCACCATTAAATATCTCTTTTTTTATTTCTGGCTTTATCTTGTTATAATCTAGATCATCTGTTCTTAACCTGGGAATATATATCGTCCCATCCCTTTCCTGAGAAATACCTACAGATCCATCTTTAGTAAGTATTTGCAGAAGGTCTAATTTGTATTCCTTTTTAAAAGCGCCTTCATATAATGTTTTTATATCATCTGGTAAACCTTGTATTATACTTTTAGAAATTGAATTTGGAGCATAATTAGCCCATAAATAACCATCTTTATCAATAGTGAAAAGGCCTGATCCATCTTTTGTGGCAAACTCCAGTAAATTAGCATTGCCTATGGAGCTAAAACCAGCCATGATTAATTTCCATTTATCGGATTCACCTGGCACATCAGTTGCCTGTATATCTGCAACAGCCTCGTAGATTATACCGTTATGAAATACCTGATTTGTTTTTTCATAAGTTTTTGAAATCCATGTATCAACCTTTGAGTTAGGTTTCTTACTCAATAGTTTTTCTGCTACTCCGCTATTTACCGTTACAAATACAAAGTTTTCATCCAACTCTTGCTGGGTAATCGTAATAGCTGGATTTATATTAGTATAGGTTCCGGCCTGTGCTACATCATATTTATAATAACCAGTGCCTGATACTACAGTTGATGTAGTAAGTCTTCCATAGATACCGCTACTAATTTTATCTATAAAATAACTAATTGGGGTTGCACTAAGATTATCCCCCTGTGCATGTATTAAATCTCCAGAGACAGGATTACCTATCTTAGGTAGCTCACTTGCTTTTATATAACTGATTAATTCTTTGTTTACTTCCATCTTCATTATTTTTTTGCCTGAACGGCATTCTCTACTTCATTTATAGCAACCGTTCTATACAAGAGACTTTTCTATAAAATTAAAATCCTTATTTTAATTCAAAGTGAGCCGGATCATATAGCTGTTTCCAATCACCTCCCCAGATAATATTAACCTCCAACTCTTTTGCTACTTTTTTAATATGATCTGCAATTAATTTTAATTTTTTCAAAGTATCTGGATGATTCACCTGAACTTTACCATTAAAAAATGGATAAAGATCCACCGCATAGCCGTAACCATCTTTTTTAACCTGATGATTAGATTTATTCCTAATACCGTCAGCGTTGGTAACTTTTATTCCTGGTTTTGCTCTGCCTTGTGCGTATAAATCCTGTTGACGTTTTAATGTTCGGACACCTTCTATTATTGTAAAATCTACCGGACTATTTGTGATAGCACATTTCATTATCTTAACAAGATTTGGATGTATTTTATCTAAATTACTTATACTTCTTGCATCTAATTTATATGTCATAATTTTATTAATAAATTGAATGATAAAAACTAAATATCCAGATCCTTATCTCCTTTATCACTATTAACTTTTATATTTTGCATAAACTTTTCTGCCATGCTTATAAATAAGCTTCTTATCCATGCAATAAGCCGCGATATTAAATCTACATTTTGAATATTCTTTCGGGAATAAACTGAAGCTATATTGGCTAGTATCGAAAGTCCTTCATTCACGATCAATACTCGTATAGTTACATCCACTGCCCAGGTGAAATCCTTATGCAAAGGTTTGCCCATTAAAGCAACAACCAAAGGAATAATGAGTATTAAAAACTTAGTGGCAAATCCCCAAGCCATAATGCTTATATTAAATTTATTTCCTAGTCTTAAACTTTTGGTTATTCCACAGAATGTGTCTATAATCATCAATACTGACAAAATAGTAATCACCTCAGCTTCAATATTTAAATAGGCGAATACCCCATATAAGACATATTTAGAAAAACTAAATATGCCTCTGTGATTTTCTCCCACAACATAGTCAGAAAGTCTTATCATATATTCTTTCATCATTTATTCTGTTAATAGCAGGTGGAAATCAAGAATAATCTCCACCTACTTCCCTATAACTTTATTTCTCTTTCCGAAATTTTCATTACCTATTAAAGCTTTCAACTTTTGACTCAGTGTTTTTCAAAGTTTTTTCGCTTACCAAACTCATATATTCTTCTTCAGTTATAAAGATTACGTCTTTCTCCGTTGAGAGTCTAGAGGCATTTTGCATCTCAGCTATCATAGTTACATGACCATCTTCTACTACTTTAAAATATTGACCATTTTCTTTAGTATACTCCATATTTAAACAATTGTATAAGTTATAACACCAGCATCCATGATAGTCCATCCTTTGGCAATCAAAGAATCTCTGTTAGATTTGTACTTGGGGTCGTAAAACAAACCATCAGCATTCAAAACCTTAGGCGTAGTACGTCCTGTAAAGTCTAAAGAATCTAAATTCTTTAAAAATTTACCATAATTTTCAGGTCCCATTCCCGACCACATAATTATTCGTTCGAAGTATGCTTCTTTATGGAATTTAATATGTGATAAATCTTGGTCAAAAGAAACACATTCCAAAAACATGGCATCGAAATTATCTACCCAAGATAAGTCTCCCCAATCTTTAATAGACCTATTCAAATTAAAGCATCTTCTAAACATTTCTTGAAATGTTTTGGCACTCTTAACATTTAACTTACCTATAGGCTTATTAAATTTAAAACAATCATTGAAAGCGGCGGTAAAATCAACATAATTTCTAGTATCTAATGATTCTATAGGCTCATTAAATTCAGAACATCCATCAAATGTGTGATGTAAACTTCCTCCTATACCGTAATCTGGTGTATGTTTTATTCCATATATCGGCTGATTTTTCAATACAGTAAGCCATTGAAACATGGACGTTAATGACCTTAAATTATATAAATTACTGGTCCAATCTGCTTTAGGTACTGTAGGATCGTCTACATTATAAGGAAGATATCCAACTCCGTATCTTATTCTCCATCTATAAGGTGCATCGTCAGGAAAACATAAGTAACAATCATTCTCGTTTGGATTAATTTTAATTAGCATTCCATACTCTGCTCCATTATCGTATAACTCTGTTTTACCAACCGCATCGTCTAAAGATTCATACATCCTTCCTCCTACAATCTTCACCATCCCTGCGCCGTCAAATCTAATGTGTAAAAATTTGTTCTGATCTGTCTCAGGAGTTCTGAAAATCCGGAGACACATATGATCTGCCAAAGGCAAAGCTCTAAGAGATGTGCCTGGAGATTTTAATATTAAACTATTCATATTAATTATTTAAGGGTTAAGCCATTGGCTATCTAAAAAATCTAATCTATATTTACAAGTATCATATAATAAATCCATACTTGGCACGAAGTTATTCCACCACCACCAGCCTGGTGTATTCCACTTCTTAAATTCAGCTTCATATACAGGCCATGGAATCCCTCTTGATATCCCTCCATATATTTTGCGGACAGCTTCATTAGATAATACCCCAGATTTTCTAAGTTCTGTGTATCTAGCCTTAAGTTCTGGAAGAAATATAGTCCTTAGCTTAGGAAATATATCTGCTGTTATTATTAATTGATTTACTGTATGTTGTTTTGTTTTATCAACATCAATAGTTAGATCCATATCAATAAGGATTGGACTAAAGTGTAAACCGTCATAAGAAACATACCCTGCATTATTACTAATTGTATCCCAATGAAGTAAGAATTCTGCTATTATAATCCAATCTAACCAATGTGGCAGATTGATATAATCTGCATATGAAGCTCGTACCGCTGCTGCATCTAACGTTCCTGTGAAAACATCCCTACACCATTTGAAAAATCTCATAGTATTCGTTTTCGTAGTAGCCGTTATATTTTTAGCTTTAGGGCTTCTAATTTCGTAAGCTACAGCTACTTCTTCGAAATTCTTATACTCATAACTTCCAAGTCCTACAGGCATTCCTGCGGGTGCAGCTAATTCAGCTTGAGATTCAATGAAAATACAAGTATCTCTTTTGGAGTTTATTGCATATATAGAATCCGTTTTTTTAGTTCGCAATACATATAATCCCTGAAATCTACCAGCAATTCGGACTTCACACGGAACTCCTATTAAAGCGTATTGAGCATCTGTACTAAAACCTTCGTAGTCAAGAGTATTAGGAGACTTTTTAGCATATATAGCTTTAAAATGATTATACGGATATTTATTTGACCGGATAAACGTCTGCCATAGCAACCCTCCGCCAACATCTCTGGTATGTGTAAAATCAGTAAGATATGCTTTAAGATGGAACCCTTTTAAAGGCGGCCTATCCCCTATCTTCAATGTTACAGCCTTACCTTTATCGTTGAATAAATCTATAGAATAACCTGGCTTCATTAATCCAGCAGTATACTGACCTTGTATAGACATCTCGGTATTAAATACACCAATCTTTTTCCTTTTAGCATCGCGCAGCTCGCAAATCTGTTGAGTAGGAGCTCTTGATGGACCACTATCTATAGGTAAAGGACCTTGTAGAATATCTAAGTATAACATTGTCTGCTCTGGTACAGCTAGTTCTGTTCCGTCAAAAATTTCATATTTAGCAGCATGATCTTTTTCTGAGTCCCTTAATTTGCCTACTCTTAATTTACTTATAAAAACTTCACCATTTTCATCAACATAAATGTACTTTTTAAGCTCTGAGTCGGCAAAATCAACGATATCAGATCTAAGATTTGTATCGAGTTGGGCATCCCTATAGAACCCGCGCTCATTAGTATATTTAAAACTTAGAGCATTCATCAATTCCTTTAAAGCATAATCCGTATCTTTTAAAAAATACTCTAACCCCTTAACAGCACTAACAGGGATGATATTAGCATCATAATTAGTAACGAAATTCCCATTATCATCCCATTTAGCTATTTGATTTCCAGCCGCATCCAATAACTGAACTAAAGTTTTTTTACCTGATCTAATTAATGCACCTTGCACTTTAAGCATCCATACAGTTTCCGGAGCTTCTCCAGGTATATCAGTAGATTGTGTACCTAAAACAGCTTCATAGATTGCCCCTTTATAAAAAACCTGACTTCCTTTTTCATATGCTTTAGCACTCCATGTTTCAACCTTTGAATTAGGTTTCTTACTTAGCAGTTTTTCTGCTACTCCGTTACTTACCGTTACAAATACAAAGTTTTCATCCAATTCTTGCTGGGTAATTGTAATAGCCGGGTTTATATTGGTATAAGTTCCGGCCTGTGCTACATCATATTTATAATAACCAGTACCCGGCACTACAGTTGATGTAGTAAGCCTTCCATAGATACCACTACTAATTTTGTCTATAAAATAGCTTATAGGCGTGGCGCTAAGATTATCGCCCTGTGCATGTATTAAATCTCCAGAGACCGGATTACCTACCTTAGGCAGCTCACTTGCTTTTATATAACTGATTAATTCTTTATTTACTTCCATCTTCATTATTTTTTTGCCCCCAAAGCATTTTCTACTTCATTTACAACAACTTTATCACGTTCGTTGGCTAAAACATATACTCTTTCATCACTTTCCTCCGGCTTGCCATAGCCAACTAATGTTGCCGTAAACGTCATATAAGAGTCTACTTCATTACCATCGCTTATAGATGATATATAAGCCCTCCCACTGTCTATATAATAGCCATAAAGGTTTTTCCTCTGCCATTCTATGAGTGTTCTGTTTCGTTTCAGCTGACGAATTCTCCAATATGATAATATTCCAGGCTTATCTTCTTTAACTGCCTGCCCCGACAATGATATACTATATCTTTGTAATGTAGGTTTTTGGGACTCCCAGCCCCCATTTTCCCGGGTAGTTGTAGTAATCATATCAGCATCTTCCGACATTGTTGAAGATTTTTCACAAGCAATAGGGCACCATACTCCGTTGTACTTAATGTAAAATATTGATTCCTCTCCTTTTATATACCGCTCCATTTTCTATCTATAAATTTATATTTAAGATTTAACTGTGACTTTTGTGACATCACCAAAATCTGGTTCAACTTCAAAATATTTATTATCTCTAAACTCATTTTTTTCTAAAAAGTTTTTAACAAATATCTTTCTCATATTGGATTGAATTTGGCAGGTTTTGGTATTATAACTATATTTTGTGAAAATGAAATAACCTTGCAGCAAGTCTCTCATATTTACTATATTAATGAATGGAATATACCCCAACACATCTCCTTCAAAAGCAGGAACAGGAATATGATTCATTCTAAGTACATCTTCCGCTATAAAAGATATTAAAGGTCTATATTCTAAATCTGAACCATCATCTCTAAACGGCTTATCTTGCCTTCTCCATGACTCGGAAGTCGGAGTACCATCTTTCAATACCAATGAGCAGGAATAAATATTCTCTTCGCTATCACCATTATATACCGTAGCATTTTCTTTTGTTACTGTTGATACCATCTTACTTCTTTGAGATGTATAGAAAATACCTTTCTGACTAGACTTGTTATTATCAGAAAAACTAATGTAATAAACACCAAAACGACCTGGTAAATAATTTAAAAAAAACTTATCAGCACCATAAATAATAATAGTAATAGGACTGTCTTCCGGAAAAGGAGGACAAGTTACTGTTACTGATGCATCACCTTTACCCATTCCATTCCCCTCGCTATTTTGAACATCCAAAACACTATCATTTCCATTTTCCCAATAAAACTCACCAGTACTAGTACTTTGGCTTAGTTTATAATTATTAGTTATAACCCCATAAAGTAAACGCTTACTTGAACCAGTATTAGAAAACTTTATAAATAAATTATTTATAGAATACTTTTTAAATATTGGGGACTTACTAGGAATGCTTTTCAATAATGTTGTTGCTAATACATCTTTTTCTTTTGCTTTTGAATTAGCCTCAACACCTCCATTAGGTAAAAACTCTAAACCCTCATAATCTGTCGTTACCTCCCAACCATCCATTATACTATTTATTTGCTTTAAATCAGAGTTGTATAGCTTAGACATAACACTACCGTATTGTAAATGTGATCTATAGGTTTGTACAGATGGTAGAATAGTTTTTCGTTGATTGGTATTTACAAAATGTGGATAATGACCATTTATTTGGCTTCCTAAAAATGACCAAATAGGTATTTGTATTTCTCTAACAAACACATTATTCTCATATCTCCTAAAGGTCATATTTTCAACATAGGAGGGCATTCTAATTATATACCACTCACCATTATGCATAAATACAGATGCTCCAAAAATAGATAAAGTAGACTTTAGCACTGATTCACAATCCATTTCTTTTGACTTACCCGCATCCTGATAAAACCTAATTGTATTCATATATACTTTATCCAAAAAGCTTTCTGTTTGTGGGTAAGCTCCCATTAAACGGACATTGATAAAGTAATTTATGGGTAAATCATAACCTGTCTTTATAAGACAATTATATATTACATCTCGTATGCACATGTTCCCTGTAAAATTGGAACCTGTATTATCAGCAAAAGAAATATCTTTTAAGGTACTCAGTCCATCAATACAATCTATAGATATAACCCAACTATCACTAACCAAATCTTCCCAAATACCATCAGGTTTTATATACCCTTTGAAAAGCATTTTATCTGCTCCTTTTTTACATTCAACTAAAAATGATCTTTCATCTTCTGAATATAAATCGTTTAGTGTTAAAGTCTCATTTGCTTCTAAATCTATTTCTAGAGTACTCGCAATTATAGGTTTTGTTAATTCTTTTCTCTCTTCATACTTTAAAGTGGCACTGCCTTGTATTTCTATAGGAATCCCAGTGAAATCTTTCTTCTTAATGTCAATCCTCACTAAATCATTTTCAGCATCGAAATACTCAATATAATATATTGTACTATACATGTTTAATTAACTTCCTGTTCTACTTCTTCTATCCTGCTCTCTTTCTAAAACTCCAACTAAATCATTTCCGGAAATCTTAAATACAACTGTCCCGCTTCCACTACTTCCACCAGATGAAGAATAGCTGGAAGAATAACTCTGTACATTTGCCCCTGCAGAAGTTGAAACTGCAGCACCTCCTGACCCAGACCCTTTTCCTTTATTACCAACAGCTCCTTTTATAACTCCACCTGCAATACTCAGTGCTGCCCCAACACCTATTAAAGCAAGAGCCGCCCCAATTTTTGAAAATGGATCCCCAAACATTAGAACCAACTCTAATTCTCCGAACAATAATGCTAGAACTCCGAATTTTATCATCATAGCTCCAAGTTCGGAAAGAAAGCCACCTAAAGATTGAAGTAAACTACTCCCTATTGCATCCAATACATTTCCACCTTCTCCTATAGCTGTTCCTATACTGCTAAAAAGATCCGTAATAGTATTACCAATTCCAGATTCTATTAAATCGTTTACTGATTTTATATATTCTTCGGTCGCTTTATCTTGTTCCTTTTTTGCCTGATCAAATATTTCATTATTTTGTTTCAGAGTTTCTAACAGAGTTTCTCTTTCATTTTTAGCTTCATCATCTCGCTGTTGCTTTCGATTTTTCGCTAAAGATTCCATTAAAGCATCTCTATCTTCTTGGAATTGTTTTTCAATACTTAAACGCTCTCTATTTTTTTGTAATGCTTCTTGCAACTCGTTTTTAAAAGAGTCTTTATCTTTTGAATCCGTCCCTGCACTAGATATTCCCTTACTGAAAACATTCTCTTTTTTGTTTTCTTGACTTTTTCCTGAAACCGAAGATCCAAAACCGATATCTGTTATATAGGATAACTTCTTTCCATTAAATATATTATCAATACCTGTAGATACATTATTACCTATATCATTTACCATATTTGCAATCACATCTACAGTATCACTGGCCAATGATTTTAGTGTATTAACACTTCCTATCATTATCTGACCTATTCCTCGTAAGATCTTGCTGGTATTACCTGTTAATCCTCCTTCTATAACATTTCCTATACCTCCAAATAAATCAGCAACATTTTTAGCAAATGTTTTAAATAATTCCCAGACCCCTTTTAAAATATTCTTTACATTATCAAATGAATTTTTAAAACTAGTAGCAATCCACCAGACAGCACTACGAACAATTATACTTTCATTATAAAGACGTATAAAATAGTTTACCGTATCTATGATGTATGGCTTTATCTTTCCCCAATTGGCCACAACTGCTGTAACAACTCCTACTAAACCAACAGTGACAAGTCCTACAGGAGTTACTAAAGCTGCTAAAGCTGCTCCTATTCCTTCGACACCTGCTATTAATGTAGATGCAAAACCTATAAACGATCCTATACCCGCTAATATGGGTCCAACTGCTGCTAATAATCCAACAAAACCAAGAATACCTTTCTGAATAGCTGGATCCAGGTTCTCGAATACAGTAACCACTTTATCTATATAGCCTGCTAATTTTTCTGCTATTCCTGATATATCAAAGTTTTTATTGATTACTTCCCCTACTCGCTCCATATTTATAGAGAGCGAGTTTTGTAGGGTATTAAAAGCATTTGCAATTCCTGTTGTAGCGCTTAATGCTCCAAGGATAGGTTTTGTTAAATAATCTATAAGCGTACTGCCCAACTTTGAAATTTGCTGTCCAGCCTCATTAAGACTGTTTATTTCATCTTTGAATGTTTTTACTTTGGCTTGGGCCTCTTCAATTTTACCTGTTAATTCTGATATGTATATCCCAACATTAACAATATTGGTAATATCAATACTATCATTCTTCGCCATTTCTTGTTTTTACTTCATTTAAATACTCCTTCATTGCTGCCTCATAGCTTACTTTAGCTTTATCCGAGGCTTTCACCACTTTACTACCTTCCAGCGGCCTAAAACTATTGATTGATGTTTTCCTCGGATCTATTGCTCCGGTTGCAACAAGTGAATGGTATACAATATCTCTTGTAACATAGGCCGTAATTTTTCGATTCCTTTCATAGCCTAATTTTCTTAATTGATATTCCCTCCATGTCATACCCATAACATAATCATAGGATGGGCATTTTAATTCATGAAGGGAAAATGAAATAACATCAATATCAAAATTTATTTTGACGCTCTTGGCTTCCTCCGCTTTCCCAAGCCCTCAGCCTCCTTGTCCATTTTATAAGTAATGGACTCTGCAAATGTATTACTGAATTTAATCGTTTCTTGAGAACTCAATCCACCATCCTGATCAATCCAATCAATAATATCATACTTGGTAAATCCAAGTTCATTTCCTTTCCTCTCCTCAGCATATGCCAAAGAATGATACATAAGTGTAGGTAATATGGATAAAGGCTTCTTCTGAAATGATTCGAAGAGCTCATTAATACTCATATTTTCCTTATCTTCAACTCTCCCCAGGAAACCTAATCCTAAGTGTCCTTCTCTCTCTTGGCCCCCAAGATTCAATATTACTTTATTCATATTAAGGTGCAGGTTTGATTAAATCTGTCTTAGATACCCAGCCCTCACCTTGTAGTGTTCCCTGAAAAGTAGCCTCACCTTCTGCTGGCGCTGTAAGTTGTAAAGAAGTAATACTTCCTTTACCATAAGAGGTGTCTACAACTGTAGCTCCATTACTAGTTGTTTGTTTCCAAAAAGTTAGTGCTTCGGTATCTTTTGCTTCTTTAATATGCTTTAACAAAAAGTCATAAGAAGCTTTAGCAGTTGATCCGCCAACAGAGGTTGTATCAATGAATTGCCCCTCAAAAGGAATTTCATACGATAAAGCTCCTTTAGCTTTTTTCTTGTCAGGGCTACATTTCGTAACCGGCAAATCCCTCATTTCCTGTGTAACATTTAATCCGTTTGATGTTAAACATGCTACTGGACGGTAAGCCGTACCATCATGAACATAGAGAATAATATCTTTCCCCATGATTGCTTTTTCTTCAGCCATTTCTCTAATTTTTAAATTAATTATTATCTATTTTTAATATTGATTAAACCCTATATGATCTAACAATCAGAACTCACAGGATGCTCACCTCATTATTCATTTCATCACATCCTGCTTGCTCCTGATATAATTGATGCTTATTATATCACTTTTAAATGATTGGATCGTGCCTTAATAAATTTGCTTTACCCAATTCTTTTACAGTATAAAAAAGCCTTATTTTTAGGCAATAAACACCCTAGGCAGTAAATATTTATGCCTTATTATATACCCTTGAAATTTTTATGAATATTATTTTAGTTCCTTGCCTTTACACCTCACCATTATCTCTAATATAGTGAATTTTAATTAATTATACAAATATTTTCTCATAATTAATTTATTTTATATTTTATTTTAGCGTGCACAATGCAAGATCATTCACAATACCTTATATCTTTATTCTAAAATTTAAAAAACAAAGTTCATCTATTTATTTTTTACAATGCTTCCAAGCATAGAATACGATTGGCAACCAGAAAACTATAATAAAACTTTGAATTAAAATACGTTTATCATCTTGTGGTACAGATTTACGAACAAGCCTGCAACATAAACTACCAAAAGCAAAATAAAACAGTAAAAAACCTAAGACATAAACATTAATCATTTTTATAAATATTTTTTTCAACTTCCCACCTCATTTCAAAACCATCTCCAAATTGTTTGAAATATTTACTTTAACACAAGCCAAAATTATTTGACTCTACTTATTTATTATTTCATTAGAACATATCTTACCTCTTTGTTCTTCCCCTCTATCCTAATAGGTTTTTTGCGACATTCTATCGGGCAAGATTTAATTTTCGCTAGATTATTCAACGCCCTTTGTCTATCCAACCATTCCTCCTCGCCAACTTGCATTTCGTTGACCATACTACCACTTAATCCATTCTTCATCATTATCAACCTAAAAAGATTCCCTACTGTAATACAAACACTTAAAAGCTATGTGATAAAATGTGAATAAAATGAACAATACACATTAAAAGAGAACATACTACGATTTATCTTTCAATCGTTTAAAACCATAAGCAATAGCACTGATTAGCAATAAAATACCTCCAATTATCATTAACATTATTCCTTTCTCCATATTATTTTTTAGAGTTATTCAATACTTCATTTTCCTATCCTCCATTCATTATGCTAATCAACTGCTATCTGCTTTATTTATATTGATATAAGTACAATTTTTATATGTTTAATAAAACCGGGATGCTACACTTTCTACATAAAGCCTTTTCATTTTCGCATCCCGTTTTTTGAGTTTGTTAACTCGGTTCTGAAACATTCCTTACAATGTTTCAACTGTAATAAATTTACGAAAAAAATAAAACTTTTCAAAAACTAAACACTTAAAAATCAGAATATATCCACAAAAAAATCACTTCGAACATTTCCTTCAATTTGTTTTTAACTAACAGAATTCATTCCACATTAAAACCTAATTTTTTGTTCTCGACAATCTTGAATGATGAGTACGCATTTCTATGTTATTATCAACTAACACTTTTTTAATTGTTCGATGTGATAACTTCAATTTTTTTTCCATTTCACATATTGACATCCCCGATATATATAACACAACAATCTCATTTACTTTAGTAGAATCAAGCTCTTTTCTTTTCATCACTATACCATTCTTTCTTGCATATTTATATACAAATTGTCTAACCGAATGAAGTGTAGTATTATATTTTTTCACAATATCCCCAATTTCCATTTTGTGATTAAAGTAATCATTGCCAATCCTATAATAAAGAGAACTCACATCCTCCAACTTAACTCGTAGTCTTTGTTTATTTATATTATTTTTTGATTGACCTGGCAGGTTTGGCTGTTTCGTTTTCCTAACACTAGCCCGTTCTCTTTTAATTCTCTTTTCCTCAGTTCTACGCTCATAATTTAAATCACTAAGAAAAGATGACATTTTATAAGCATTTTGATCAATAATAATTTTCTGAAGGATTCTTAATTTCATTTTTGGATTATAAGACTTTGTTACCTCAACTGTGTTTATGTTATATTCATTATACTTATCCACAATCATTTGCGCTCTTTCAATAAGCTGCTTCTGTTCAAAAGTTTTCATATATCAATAGTTTATAATGGTTAATTTATCTCAACATTTTTGACATAATTATCAATCAGTTTATATATTACCGCCTTAAGCTCCCTCCTTCTAGTATTAGAATATTAAACATCTGAAATATTCTATCATAAATTCGATCTCCATACCTATCTCCTAATGCATTCAATGTATTAGCAATTTTATTTTCACTATTATCAACATAGTTTACTGTTGTATAAGTTTTCTTTTTTAGGACATATCTTTCTTCAAGTATTGACTGCATCAAATCATTATGCCCATACTTAGCTTTATCTTCCGCAAGTAAATCATCAAAATATTTTATATAATTAAGTTGCCTATTCCAATAAAATTCTTTTTCAGCAGGAGTAGATTTTGTTTCATAGTCCCTGTTTACCTGAGTCGTAGAAGTAAAACCAAAATGCATTTTATATTGCCTAAGCAACTGTACATTCTCATTCATATCTTTCACTCCTATTGGCTCCAAAAGACATTCATTAAACATATCATGAAAAGCTTTAAAAACACTTGTTTTTCCGTTTCCATACCCTCCCATTACCAGCAAACCTTTGCTGTGAGAAATTATTGATTTACCATTTTCTTTATAAATCAAAGGACTTCTAAAAAAACTCTGCTTACCTGTAAAATAAGATATCAATGTAGCCACAAATACTCCCGCCTCTCCGCCATTAGCACTTTCATCGAAATCAACGCCTTCATTTTGTTTATATTTCCCTTTGAATAACTTGAGTAAGCTACCATACTTTATAGGAGCTAATGGAAAGATCTCCTGTAAAGGATTTCCAATTTCAATTTCATCAATTTTCATAGTAGATTTTTGGCATGCTCTATTATAAATATCTATCTTCTCATCATATTCTAGCACTATTCTATGCTGAGGATTTAACCTCTTCAACTGATCATACATCAATGGCCTAATAGGCATAAAATTAATCTCAGCGATTTCGGAGCCTATTTTTTGGAGTTTCATGTTTTTGCCCTAGTTTATTATCATAATTCCCCTCTAAAATTTTAATAAAATTGGAAGGTTTAAAAATCCAATCAAAACCTGCTTTAAAATCTCTCCCTTTTACAAGACCATTTAAAAAATCAGACTTACCCGCTTTATCAATCATTTGCTTTACTTTATCCTCACCATAATCTTCCAATAGAAACCTGACCTCTCTCACCCTCTGCAATGACAACACCGTTGCTTCTTTCATATTATTTCTATTACTGTTGTAATAGTCAAAAATTTCTTTTTCTTTTTTTTCGCAACTTTTTTCTTTTCCTTCATTAATCATTTTAGCCAAGCACTCTACTTCATCAAAATCTAGATCCCAAAAGCTCTCATCCTCATTTTTAATATTTTTAAAATCAACTTCAGATACCTCTTCTTCCACTTGCTGTTGGTCTTGTTTATTATTTGTGTTTATATTTGGTTTATTATCTGGTATAGTATTCCGTATTTTATCACCTCCATTTCTTTTTTTCAACAAATGGATATTTTGCTTTACAGAAAACCATTTTGTGCGATCATAACTAGACTCGTTGAAGTTACCCGTAACAATATAACCTTCTGACTCTAAAGATTTAAGCGATTTATCAATTATATGTCGAGTCATATAAGGGAATAATTCCCCAAAGGCTTTTACACTATTATAAGTCCAATGTCTTCCCTCATAGAAGTGCTTTCCATTTGCCCTATTTTTATCAATCCAATAGCAAATATTATTAAATATAATAGCAGCTTCAATACTTAGCTTTTGTGCAAGGTTTATATCAAACTGATGGTAAGTTGTATCATTCATCTTTCTTATTCTTAAATCCGTAATACTCTATTAAATATGTCAAATCAATTCCTTCAGCCTCTTCTTCCATGATCTTTTTCCCATATCTAAACTTAAGGACTTTCATTTCTTTTCCAATCTTTACAATAACCGCCATACCCCAACTGACCTACCAGATATTTTACAAATTCTTATTTCATCTGTATATTCTATCATACCCATTCTTTCTAGCTCCGAAAGCCTCTTCCAAACTTGTTGCTCACTCAATCCCGAAGCCTCTGCAATATCTCTAAAGGAACCTTTTTTTATTTTCGTAAGCCCTTTAATTATTCTGTCATAAATACTTTCTTTATTTATTGCTTTATTTGCTATTATTGAAGTTGTTCTCATGTTATAATTTTGTAAAGTGATTATGAATGTTTCTTAGTTCATACTTTAGTTTTTCAAATTTCGCAAGCGTTATACCACATGAAAGCTTGAAATCACTAGCTTTATAATTTTCCTTCATAAAGCTTTTTCCATTACATATTGGCCTTATTTTGATTCGGTTCTCAAATCTATTTTTTAAACGATTTTTCATAACCTTAACCATAAATTGCATGAGACATTCCAACTGTAGCATAATGACCATAGGACAAAGGCTCTTTTTCAATTCTATTTTCTTCTGAAACAAATTCTTCAACCAGTTCAGAAAGTTCATCATCTAACTTGTACAAGTAATCACCATCTACAGTAATTATTAAATTCGAGGAAGTATTTCTCTGAATACACCACTGCGCATCGGATTCATCAAAAAAAAGTTCTATATAGAAACATTCTTCTTCTAAATTCATGTCTTCGAACCTATTATTCACGATTAGTTCTCTGACCTTCTCCTGATTATTTTTTTTCTCTACCTTTGTCATAACTATGGGGTATTGATTATTAATACTCTTTTAAATCCTCAACCACTTGCTGCAACAAGTGGTTGTTTATTTGAACGCTAAATTATAACATAAAAGTTATATAACAAAATAAATAATAACTTTTTTGTTATAATTTTTTGTTAAAAAAATATGCTCCTTAAAAAAAGAGGCACTTTTTTATTTTAGAAGATGTTAATTTTATGTTAATTTCACGTTATACATATTGAATATCAATATCTAATTTCAAAACTTTCACCAAACAACATAATAGCCTACAAACAGGATATACTCAATATTTCATTACTTCAAATTCAAATTAAATCTATTAATAGAGAAATACAAAGGCCGCTAAATATCAAAATCATCCATTAGAAGAAGTTGTATTTTATAATATTATTTATAACTTTATTATATAAGCATATCAAACACCAATGTAACAAGATGAAAATATAACAAATAAGTTATATAATAAATAAACATTACAACTACTATGATATGGAGACATTATTAATAAAAAAGCTTCAGTTACTCGGAAAAACGCAAGACGAAATAGCGAAAGACCTCAATATTAGTCAAGCTTATGTTTCTCAAATTATGTCAGGGAAAATTCTTAAACAAAGAGCTTTAAAAAAAATAACTGACTTTTATGGATTTGATTATTATGCAATATTAAAAGATATGGAAGATGCAGAAGCCAGAATAAATACTACCTCGGAATTTATTTCTTCTATAGAATTGGACAATATTGTTGAAAAAGAAAACTCCTCTATCAATGATGCAATGAAATCCCTCAATGCAATTACAAAACGAAGATCAAATGGCAACCACAATATAAACGAAGGAAAGCTATTGACAAATGAGGATATGGTATTAGTAAAAGTTACCAAAATAGATATTGGTGGACAAGCAGGTTTACAAGCCGCTTTTTTCTCGGATGAGTATGTTGATAAAAATTTCCCTACCGAACTTCAACAAGTTCCCCAAGAAGAGGCTGGAAATCACTATTACGAAATAAGAGTAAGAAAAGATGGATTTTCTATGATACATAAATTAGAACCCCTGGATTGGACTAGAAGCGTAGAAATTCCTATTTCACAGTGGAATGATGAAAATATATTCAAAAAAAATAAAATATATTGCCTTTGGCACCCAATAAGAGGTATTTTATTCAAAAATATAATTAATCGCTCTGAGAATATCATAACGTTACATTCAACTAATCCAGATAAAGATTCTTATCCAGATGAAAAATTCCACTTGGGGGAATTCAAAAAAATACTACTTGTAAAGAAAATAATAAAAGACGCGTAAAAAAAAAATTAAAATCTAAAATCAGAGATCTAAAGCCAGCATTACTATCAAATTAGAATATCAGGTAGATTAAATAACAAAGAGATCCGAATTTTACATCCGGATCTTTTTGTTATTCATTTTATAAGAGCCTGTTTAAATTTTGATTAAAAAAAATATTAGACTTCGACAGTCTCAGCCTGACACTCCTAAAAGGAAGCTATTTTGGACAGGCAATGTCACTCTGAGCCAAGCCTGTAATGAGCCAGTTTATAGTGAGCTTGACGAACTAAATTATCGAAGAGTATTAACAATAAAATTTAAACAGGCTCTAAAAATCAGAATAAATCGACAGCGGTAATACTCTTATCATGTTTGGTATAGTCCACTGGTCTTTTTGCAAAGAAATCGTCCATAGCATTCGCAAATACTTCTTCTTCAAACCACATCATTGGTTTGTATTGTTCAGAAGTAATATTATATCTTGGTGCCATGTTAATCTTTTTCAGACTGTCATCTACTCTATACTTCATAAAGTTCAGCAAATCATTCTTTGAAAAGACGGTTAATTCGCCTTGCTCAAAAATCCAGTCAAGAATTTCACCCTCCAGCATTACCGAATCGTCTACCAATTTATAGATATCTTCAATATCAGAATCGGTTAACAGATCAGGTTGTTCTTCCCGTATTTTATTAATCAGGAATATTCCTGCATTTGCGTGTACCTGCTCATCTACAGATGTCCATGCAATAATATTAGAAACATTTTTCAGATGACCTCTAAACCTTGTGAAAGACAAAATAATAGCAAACTGTGAGAAGAGTGATACATTCTCGATCAGAATACTAAACAAAAGAAGCGAGGAAACATATTCCTTAGGTGTTGTAGAATTAGCATGTTTCAGGACACTCGACAAAAAATCAATCCGTTTTTTTATTACCGGTACTTTTATCAGATCCAGAAAGCTCTCATTATAACCTAATACTTCGAGCAAACGGGAATAAGCTTCGGAATGGCGAAATTCACATTCTGCAAAAGTAGCTCCCAGTCCGTTTAGTTCAGGCTTTGGAAGATGATTGTAGAGATTTCCCCAAAAAGTCTTCACCGAAACTTCGATTTGGGCAATTGCCAAAAGTGCGTTTTTTACAGCATTTTTTTCATGTGGCTCTAGTTGAGAATGAAAATCCTGAATATCTGCCGTAAAATCCACTTCGGAATGTACCCAGTACGATTTATTAATGGCTTCAATAAACTGAAGTACTTCAGGATAATCAAAAGGCTTATAACTTACTTTTTTGTCAAAAATTCCCATATAAAAATATTTAAAAGATGAATAAATTATACTTTGGTAATAAGGGCTGTTACAACTGCACTAACAGAACAAATACATTTGTAATCCAGCCTCTGTGTCATTTAGTTTCACAAAATTCAGAAAATTAATACTGGCTAAAAAGGAACTTTTCACAGTTGGCTTTAGATAGTTATCCACAAACGTACGGGACCAGGCTGAAAACATAATTCTGGTGCAGTTACAATTCATAATATCAATAAATGCACAGCAATACAATTAAACAGACATATATAAAAAACTGCCAATAAACACATTAAGCCATAAACAGACTAAAAAACTGAAGACTTATGATTCAATTTCATCAGATTCCAGCTAAGACCGAACCGTTCCAAAAACTTTCATTTGTCCTGTTAAAAATGTGAGTAAAATCCCGAAACAGGCAAAAAGTCCATAAGAATACCTGAGATCAAATACTTCTGCTATAAAACCTATAAGCGGAGGTCCTGCTAAAAATCCTAAAAAAGCAATACTGGAAACAAATGACAAAGCAATACCCGGGCTCGTTAAATTCAATGCTCCGACAGTGCTATAAACAGAAGGAACACTGAGGGAACTTCCCAGACCAATAATCATAAATGCAATAATACATATCCACAATTCAGGAAAAATAATGCTCAGAAGCAGCCCTCCGCTCATCAATAAACCACTAAGCCTCAGTATTCTTCTTTTTCCATATTTTTCCAGCACATAATTTCCTGTAAAGCGCCCCAGCGTCATCATAAAAACAAAGCTTGCATACCCCAGCATAATCTGGTGCTCGGGAGCTTTTACAATAGTCTGAAGATAGACTCCGCTCCAGTCTATCATAGCCCCCTCAATAGCCATACTCAGAAAGCCAATTATTCCTAATCCGATAAGCGTCGGATTTGCCTGCTTATAAACAGATTGTTTAGATTGGCCAACTGCCGTCGGAATATTTGACAAATGTCTTTTACAATACCACCATAACCCGCCTACAATAACAAATACCAGAGTAAAATGATAAAAAGTACTCACACCAATATTAACCATTAGTAACCCCATAAGTGCTCCGACAAGCCCTGCAAAACACCATGCACCATGATAAGAAGCCATCAGTATTCTGCCTGTTAATTTTTCCACCTCGATCGCCTGTGTATTCATTGCTATATTACACAGGTTTCCGGAGACACCGAAGAAAAACAAAACAATCATCAATTGCCAATAAGAATCGGCAAAACCTATTAGCAGCAGAATAAAAGGATAAAGCATGAAACAATTTTTAATCATCCGGCTGCTGCCATATCGGCTTGTAAGTTTTCCTACAAGAATCATTGTAGAGATTTGCCCTATGGGCATTAACAGAAGAAGTGCCCCCAGCTCTGCTTCTCCTATATCAAGCATTTTTTTTACAATAGGTATTCTGCTGGCCCAGGAAGAAAAAACAAGACCATGCGCAAAGAACAAAAGCAAGCACGAAGCAGGCATTTTTACCCGGGATGATTCAGTAACATTCATGATTAAAGCAATATTATATTTTATAAAACTCTTCTGCCAGCGAAATTAGCTACTCCTCTTAGATAAAATATATTCCATTTTTGGTATTCTATATTCCATTTTAAGCTATGCCCCTAAAAAGAAAAATTTACTACTTAAATTTGTCTGCAACAGACCCGAACGACATAAGCATAATTTCTATAAACAAATTTAATCAGTGGATTCACCAATAAACAAAATGGATATTAAACCAAAATTTGAGGGATTACATATTGAAAATTACAAAGCCGGCAATATTGCCGACCTCAGTAAAAAGGCCACTAAAATCAACAAATTACTGCTTTGTTTTGTTCTGGAAGGTGAACTGAATCTCTACATCAGCTCAAAACCATATCTGATAGAAAAAAATTCAATTATAATGATACCTCCGGATACAGATCTTGCTCATATTTCAGAAAGTGAAAATATAAGTCTCTCTGCATTTTTCATATCACTTGATTTTATCAGTACTTATAGTTTTTTGGAAGTTTTGTTAACCAGTGAAGAAATAAAATTCAATCCTGTCATAAAAACAGAAATACCATCCAAAAATCTGATCTGGTCTACGGTAAAACTTATCAGAAATTATCACTCACAAACAAAAGAAATTTGCACACCAGAATCTGTGCAATATCTGCTATATGCTTTACTCGAGCTGGTTTCCAAACTATACCTGCCCGTAATAAAAAGTAAAAGCCTTCTACAAACCAGAAGTCAGGATATTATAAAAAACTTTTTCCATTTGCTTGAGAAACATGGACATCTGGAGAGAAGTGCATTATTTTACTCCGATCAGCTGCATCTTTCGGCTCAATACTTAAGCAACATTATAAAAAAAGAAACCGGAAAACCTATAAAGCAATGGATAAGTTATATGGTTATAAAGCATGCTAAAGAATTACTGAAGACTACACCCTTGTCCATCAAAGAAGTAAGCAACCAGTTAAAATTTGTGGATTCTTCTCTTTTTTGTCGCTATTTCAGACGCTGTACAGGTATTACCGCCAGCTCTTACAGAGAAAATTATATAATAAAATCGCACAAAAGTAACAGAAAGCTTGGGTAATGATGACTTTGAGGAAAATAAAATACCTAAAGACAGGCAAAAAGAATTTGTTCAGTTTGTTATGGGAAAAGAAAATCTGCTAACCCTATTAAAGCCAAAAATATTGTGACTGTAGAATTTGCGCTTTCTCGGTATGCACCAGATTTTATAAAACTTATTGATCAAAAAGGCCCGTGAAACAAAAACTATTCTTTATTCTTTTTTATCAGTTATTGCTGCATCACAGCACAAACCTTTGTTTCAGGAAAAATACTGAATGAAGAAGGCGCATTCGGGTAAAGATATTTATCTATATCTTTACCCGAATGTATCTGTTTAAAAACGGTTATAAGGATGTTTTGCTTTCCAAAAAAAATCTATATCCGGTTTGACGGCAAGGAATAGAAAATGAGCAGGTGGAAATAATAATGGACTGACAAGAAAACACGAAGGAGATGTTGTTCTTATAGGAAAGTTTGATATATAATTATATACCAGTACGCAGACAAGGCTTGTATACCTGTACCTAGCTTTACGCTTTTGAAGCATACCAGATTATTTTCAAAATCAATATTGGATTCGCTTGTGTCAATACCTTTTAAAATTATGGACAGTCCATAATACCTCAGTTTCCTTTCGGTGTTTTTGTAAAAATTGATCAGCAGTATGGAATTGCCAATCTGCTGAGAGATAAAGGAATGAGATATGCACAAGATGATATACCGGAGAAGTATTTAAAGCTACAGTTAAAAAACTATTGAATTTTAAAAACTAACGCCAGTGTTTGTGCCAGCAGAAATCATACAATTGTCGTACACCGTTTTTTAGTCTTTATTTTTCACATGGTCTAAAATACTTTTTGCATAAAAACTTTTCTTTACAGATTCTGATAAAAAATCATACATTTCTTGATAATCAGTAGCATCTAAAGCAGCTGATAGAGTGCAAAAATTAGGAATAATTGCCGAAACTATATTATCCCCATTATCCTTAACATACTTTTTTAGTAATTTCTTTCGATTAACTGTTATAGAATTTAACTTGGTTGCTAAAAGTTTTGCATTGTCGATGTCTTTTTTCTCTTTATAATCATCAAAAATGACTTTTAGTTTGTTCCAATCATCGACTAACAACTTATCTTCCTTAAAATACCGTGTTAAAATATCATTTGATTTCGAACCCGAAACTATTATGTTCTCAAGTTTGTCTGCTGTGCCAGTTAACTTTAGTTTTGTAGGTTCTACAATAAATTCTGCTAATTTTCCAGTAGGTTTTCCTTTTTCTAGTTTTATTATTTGAAAAAAATATGGGTTCTTTAAGGTGTCTGAATAATTGAAATTTCCATTTTTAGTGGCAATTTTCAATATTTCAGGTTTTTCAGAATTGAATTTGATAATCATTAAACTATCTGATGTAAGCTGTTTTAAATCACTGCTTATACTAAATTTCTGAGAAAAACATACATTTGAAAAAAAGATTAAAAAAAAGATTGAAAAAACTATACTTCTCATAATAATTGTTTTTAGTTAAAGAATGGATTAGTTCCACAGGCAAAGGCAAACAATGTCAGCCAGATAAATTTAGGGTGTTTTTTATAGTTTCATTTGGTTTATAATTTAGATTGAGGCATATTTTTTTAGTAAAAAACATTGGGAGTAGATAAAGAATTGTTACGAATGTAATATTTTTTTATTTGATTGTCAGCAGGTTGTATTTTTTAACCGGTATTAAATGGTTGCAAATGATTAAGTTGGTACAGCTACTTAGTATTGAATGTTTAAAAACCAGCGATGAACGTAAGGTTTCTTACCATTAAGGAGCATAAGGGAGGTGAATTCTAAAAAATTGAACCAACTATTTGGATTTATTTTTTTGCCAGATAAAAGGAAGGAAGCAGCCTTAATTTGTTACAAAACAAAAAAACCATAAATCTAAATACTTCGTAAATGCAGATAAGTATACGGACAGCCTCTTGTGTTGTTACTGTATAACAAACCTGAAAATTATTTAATTATATTTTCCTTTATCTCTCTGTATATTTTTAACACCGAAGGCGTATTTATATTCAGTTCTTTACCATAGTTAATAACCGCTCCACCAAATAATTCCAGCTCATTGCTTCCTTTATCAGAATGAATATCGAGTTGGAGAGAAGTCGGTGTCCCCGGAGGAAAACCGGCTGCTTTTTCCATTGTTTTAGCAATAATATCTTCCGGAAGATAAATACTCTTAGCACTGGCAATCAGTTTTATCTCTTCCATAATTTCTATAGCTTCCTGATTTTGTGCCTCATCCGTACAAACTGAGCTTATTGAAGAATTGTGCTTAGCAGTCACCAATCCGAAACTGGCAATGAAGATAAATTTCTCCCAAATATCTGTCAACGGGTTATCTTTAAAACTGAACTTAATATTACTTTTTTCCAATAAACCAATTACCCAATCAATATCTGCAGATTTATGCTGAGGATCGCGTCCGAAGATTAGAGTTCCAGGCTTTCCTTTATGCTCTACAGTCCCTTTTTCCTTAATGTGAGAGGCAACATATACACAAGATGGCAAGACCACATGGTCCGGAATAATTTTCCGTATTCTGTCATATATATCTGCACCATTCATCATTGGAAATAAAACAGTATCCGGGGTTATAACTTTAACCAGCTGCTGACAGACATTTTCCAGATCATATTCTTTCACACAAATAAAAATCAGATCCGGATTTTTGATATCAGCTATATTCTGCAATACGGTATTTGGTCTCGTAATTGCGTTTTCATGCTCCGGAGAAAGTAATGTCAAGCCCTTTTCTTTTACAATTTCATAAGTTGTTTCTCTGGCCACAAAGCTTATATTGTATTGTTTTGTCGCTTCATTCTCCTGATTCATTTTAAAACCAAAATAACCACCAACACCTCCCAGACCTATTACAACAATATTTTTCTTACTCATATTTTTTTTGATAAATATCTGTATTAAGTCCCATTCCATTACTTGACAAATGCAAAGAAATCACTTGTTATAAACTTTCCCGCCGAATCCGGCTTAACGAACTATCCTTAATCCCCAGATAAGAAGCAATAATCTTTAACGGAACATGCTGAAAGATATTAGGTTTTTGCTGTAATAAATTTATATACCTGGTTTTCGCTTTCTGACTGGACATTGCAATAAGTCTGTCATTAATAGAATAATAATTAATCACAAACAAAAGCCTGCTAAACTCTCTGAATTCGGGAATGTTATGAAAATTAGACTGTACATTTTCCAGTCCTGTTTCCCAGAAGGTACATGGTGTTATCGTCTGGTATATTTCTTTCGTAGGCTGCTGTCTGAAAAACGACAAAAAATCATTGACAAAACAAGGAGCCTCATATATATTTGTGGTAACCTCTTCATTATCCTCATTCAGAATATAAGAGCGTACATAGCCCTTCTCCAGGAAATAAGTCTTGGTACTGATGCTGTCTTTGTCCAGTAAAATTAAATTCTTGTCCAGCTCAAAATGATTGAAAGTCTCTGTTATCTTCTCGACAACCTCTTTTTTTATAGTGAACAATGAATGGAAATAATCATTGATAACCGATTTACTCATAAATTTCAAATAAATAAAAATAGTTTGGATAAAATACTTTTCGGAATATATCAGAGGAACTTTGCCAGCTCTTTAATACCTTCTTCCAGCTGCTCTTCCGAAACGGCCCCGTAGCTTAGGCGTATACCTCTGTCACGCGGTTCCTGCTGATAATGGTCCATTGCTACAATACGAATGCCTTTCTTTTTCAGTACTTCCGAAACCGTATCCCAGTCGACTTGTTTTTTAGGTATTATCCAAAATGCAAGCCCGCCTTCCGGAATATGATAGCTTGCTTTACTCTTCAAATACTTTCCAAGTAATTCGGCTGCGAAGTCCCTTTTAGCTTTATAAAAATGAGTTGCCTTTTTCAAATGGCGCTTAATTGTACCGTCGTTAATCAACTGCAATACAGCCTGCTCCATAATCGTATCTCCCTGTACATCTATAATTTTTCTCAGAGTTCCCACCCGCTCCAAGAGTTCTTTGTTGTTACTGATCAAATAACCTATTCTTAGTGCCGGCGCTACAACCTTACTCATTGTTCCTATGTACACATAGTTTTTAAGCTCTGTATAACTGGATAAAGGTAATACAGGACGGTAACCAAAATGGAATTCATTATCATAATCGTCCTCGATAATACTAAATCCAAATTTATTTGAAAGACGTATTAATTCCAGCCTTCTTTGCAGGCTTAGGGTTACTGTTGTAGGATATTGGTGATGCGGAGTTGTATAAATTGCCCTAATTCTCTTACCCGATTGTAGATGCATTGCTACCTCATCCGTAATGAGTCCGTCTTTATCCACATTAACAGGTAATATTTTGGCTCCCGCACTCTCAAAAGCTTTCCATGCAGGCTTATATCCAGGTTCCTCAACAATTACATAGTCTCCTTTTTCAAATAATGAATGTGCAGTGAGGTACATCGCCATCTGACTTCCCCGTGTAATACATACTTCATCCGCACTAGCCTGCATGCCACGCTGGTGATTAGCCATCTGCACAATTGCCTTCCGAAATTCAGCATCCCCGAATTCATCTCCGTAACCCATCATCTGCCACCTTCCCTTTCTGCTAAAAATCTGCCTGTAAGCCCTTGCTAATTCTGCAACGGGAGCAATTTTACTATCCGGATGTCCGTCATCAAAATTAATCCTGAATATACTTTTTTCATTTTTTTCAATTACAGGATCATGCTTTGGCTTCGCTGTCTTAGATAAAACCGGGAGAATATCCGAGACAAAGGTTCCCCTCCGCTCTTTAGAAACCAACCATTCTTCATTCAACAGAACATTCAAAGCTTCTACTACTGTATTCCGATTTACCTTCAGATCCTGCGCCAGCTTACGACTCCCCGGTAAAGCTGTTCCCTGTTTCAACCTTCCGGATTGTATATCTTCTATTATTGCATCGGCAATCTGAAGATATATCGCCTTATCAGATTGATGGTCTAATTGTATTTCTAATTTCCACGGTCTCAACATCTGGACTATCTTATTTTATAAAAACTGTATCATTTCAATAGTCCAAATCTACAATACTTTTGTTAAGCAATAATGCAAAAACACAATTAATATTATCAATCATGTTAAAATCAGAAGAAACAAAACAATTTAGTTCCAAAGACTTTCACCAGACTTTTGCAAGACCAGTCTATGTAAAGCCAACGCATGTTATCCACAAGAATGTGGAAAAAGCAGGAGTACACGATCAGTTTTCCACAGAAAGAAAACACCCTGTATTTTTTGTAGACCTTCCCAGTAAAAACGTAAGTATGACTATTGGTGGTTTACTACCGGGGCAATTGACCAATCGTCATCGCCATACTTATGAAACCGTACTTTATGTAATAGAAGGAAAAGGATGGACAGAAGTAGAAGACGAGCGTGTGGAATGGGAAGCCGGAGATGCGGTCTATATTCCATCATGGGCTTGGCACAGACACCAGAATACGAGTGATACAGAATCTGCAAAATATATTGCTTGTGAAAATGCTCCGCAATTGCAAAATCTTGGCGTAGCTCTTCGTGAGGAAGAAGGAAGAGATTTATAATCTATATTAAAAAAACGAAATGAAAAATACTTTATTCGAAGGTGTCATAGCATACCCTATAACTCCGTTTGACGAAAATGAAAAGGTGAATATTCCGTTATTCAGAAAATTGACCGAACGCCTTGTAGCATCAGGATCCCACGCTATTGCCCCATTAGGAAGTACAGGAGTATTACCTTATTTGTCCGATGAAGAGAAAGAAGCCGTAACTGAAGCTACTATTCAACAGGTTGCCGGACGTGTTCCTACATTGGTCGGTGTATCTAATCTGACAACAGAGAAAACTGTATATCATGCACAATTTGCAGAAAAATCCGGAGCTACAGCAGTAATGATTATTCCTATGAGCTATTGGAAACTGACCGATGACGAAATTGTAGAACATTACGATGCTGTAGCCTCTAAGATCTCTATTCCGATTATGGCCTATAATAACCCGGCAACAAGTGGTGTAGACATGTCTCCTGCTTTATTAAAGCGATTACTGGAAATTCCAAACGTTACCATGATCAAAGAAAGTACCGGAGACGTACAACGCATGCATTATTTAAGAAAAGAACTGGGCGAGGAAGTTGCTTTTTATAATGGCTCCAATCCTCTGGCCCTCGCTGCATTTTCTGCAGGTGCCAATGGCTGGTGTACAGCTGCTCCCAATCTTATCCCCGAACTGAATGTGGAATTGTATAATGCTATACAAAATAATGATCTGGAAGGTGCGCAGCAGCTCTTCTACCAGCAGCTGGATCTACTGAAGTTTATAGTAGCCAAAGGTTTACCAAGAGCTATTAAAGCCGGACTTCATATTCTGGGTGAAGATGGCGGAACCCTGAGAAGTCCGCTAAAGCCTTTGACAGAAGCTGAAACAGAGGAACTCAGACTTATTCTTTTCCGTATCCAGACTCCTGTTACAACCGCCGAAAAAGCCTTATAGAAAGCACTTTTTGCCTTTTATCATTTTTTAAGAAGCGCTAAACTATTCTTAAAAGTGTTAATTTACAGTTAAACAGCGGGTTAAGCACATACAGGTAATGAAAATTCTTTGTAGGTTCGCAGTACTAACATTAAAACAATAGTACAATGAAAAACACGTTAATGGCATTATCACTAGTTCTTGGACTAGGTTATGCAACTGCACAACAAACAACTCCAGCACAGAAGAAGTCTGAACCTGCTAAAAAGGAAATGAAAGGACATGAAACTGCTAAAAAGGTTGAGAAAAAGGCTGAAAAAACAGCTCCTGTGAAGCAGGAAAAAGCTCCCGTAAAGAAGTAAGAACAGTTTAATTAATGATAAGTCCCGGAATATCCGGGACTTATTTTTTATAGATATTATCTGTAAATCTGCAAACTAACCCAACCACCGGGTTTAAAGTTGATTACCGTTTTGCCTGCATCCAGAATCTCTGTTTTTGCATTTTTGCTTTCTGTAAGTTGTATTTTTCCTTTAGGCAGCTTAACATTCACTACTCCACCCTTTTCCGAAAACAACTTCACAGTAATAAGCTTTTCATTATCGATTTTGCCACTTACTAACACTGCTCCTTCCGCACGCAGATTAATAAAACTCACATTCTTCCAGTCTTTGGGGATTGCCGGAAAAACTTCTATATATCCCTGTCGGCTCTGTAATAATAGTTCGTGTACTCCCTGGGCAAATGCAAAATTCCCTTCCAATGTAAACGGACGATACGTAAATCCTGAATATTGCCCTCCTTTCTGGTCTCCATTCAGGTGAAAACTATTAGGGGAGCAAAAGTTAGAGGCAAATATCTGTAATTGCTTTACCGCTTTTTCTGCCTGATAAGCTCGTGCATACAATGTAGACATCCATGTAAAAGAATAACCTACCCAGGCACGGGTTCCTAGCTTTTCAATATGCTGAATGGACTTATCCACAATTTCTTTGTCCTTAGGCTGATTTACGTCCAGCAATGCTAAAGGATAGACTGCCATATAAGGAGAGAAATGTCTGTGAGATGATTCCATACTTTGTCCGGGTGCTACTGTAAGTCCTGTTTCATTTACATTATAATCAGGCAATTCTCCTAATATTTTTTTCCAATGCGTGGCTTCATCCTCTTTGCCGGAAGCTTTTGCAATTTCCGAAGCTGCAGAAAAAAGGAATCGCGCCAACGAAAGATCATAATTGGTCCAGTCTTTAAACCACGCATTAACAGAATTATCATTGTACTCCGGGCTCGAGCTTAGCGGTAATTTTCTCACACCATCTTTCAGGCGGGTAATATTCTCCATATAAACGGCTGCATCATGAACATAGGGGTAAGCTTTTTGCTGAAGAAAACGATCGTCCATAGAATATTTCCATTGCCAGTAAAAGTACTGGGCACACCATGCACTTACTGTAGGAGAAAGCGAATACTGAATCCACCCGCCCATAGGATCACCGTTTAGGGTAACAACTCCCGGAACATTCAGCCCGTCTACGCCGAAATACTGTTTGGTATACTGTAGACTTACAGGTCTTATCTTCCATAACCAGTCTGTAAAAGATACTGCTTCCTGCAAATGATTCCCTGTATAGGCAGGCCAATAACTAAGCTGAGTATTCAGGTCATTATGAAAATCGCCTTTCCACGGCGGCAAACTTCCGTTATCTGCTGTCCATACCGCCTGTAATGTAATCGCCGGCGCTCCCTTACGACTTACACTTCCCAGTTTATATAATTCCAGATAATATTGTTTTTCAATCAATTGATCAGGAAGTTTTACCGAAGATTTACTCCAGAAATCTTTCCACCATTTCACATGGCTTTTCCATTCACCGGAGTTCGTTATCGATTGCTGAGGTAGAGAAAGCGCAGCAGACTGGTTATCGGAAATTGTCCAACTCCCTGTCAGTTTATCTTTTCCTATTCTTTTCCATTTTACCAAAACTTCAAAAAATCTTCCGCCATAAGTAGGCTGGTGATAGCGTATTGTATGCTCTTCTTCCTTTACATTTCCTTTAGCATAGCCCAATTTCCCAAGACCTTCACCTGCATGACTGTTGTCACTCTCAGCTGCAGCACCTGAATTATAATTATGCACATCCAGTTTTGGTAACAGATCTTTCATTAAGTTTTCATCAGTAATATGATCAAAGCTAAAATATCCTGCTTGCTGCGTTGCGTGTATGTAGCTCTGAAAAACTACTCCGGAACTAAATTTGACACTATGCAATGCCGTTGCAATCTCTAACTGATTTGAGATCACTGTACCTAAAGCTTTTATATCAAATTGTAAAGCTGCTGCAGGTAATTTTGTAGGATATGGTGTATTATCATATGGCCAGTCTCCTATCTTTTGAACAGGTTTATAATCATTCTTCAGAACCTGCTGCTCAACCCATTTAAAATTTAGCTTGGAAATATCCAGGGCTTTTCGTTCATCCCACAAATCTGCTCTGTCCAGAGAAAGCCTTAGTTTTCCGTTTTTCTCCCAGGCCAGAGATCCCAACATTCCATTTCCTAAAGGAATACCTTCATCCCAACGGGTTGCCAGTTTTGTAAACTCAAGCCTATGCTGAGGTAGAGACTGAGCTCTGATATTCGGAACTATAAAAAAAATAAAAATGAGGGTACTAAACAGAAAAAGACTCTTTTCTGCGGTTACAGAAAGCAACATTCTGCCACCGGAACCGGAGGGTGGTTTTCGCATGATTAATAATGGTATAAAAGTTTTTACTAAACTATGAAATTATTTTTAGCGAATCAGCATTAAAACACCAAATGAAAAACATAAAGTCCTGTAAATTAATTTTTTAAATTATATTTACAAAAAAACAATATAACCAACCATGAAAAACACGCTAACCTTATTATTATTTTGTCTGCTGGGGACTCTATTCCCCTACGCCCAGACCAAAGTGTACGTTTCTTCCGGCGGAAGTGATAATAACCCCGGAACTGTAGCCAAGCCTTTCAAAACTCCGGAACGTGCTGTACAGGAAATTGAAAAAGCGAACGGAAAAGCATTTATTATTTATCTAAGAAAAGGTATCTATTATCTTCAGAAGCCTATTGTACTGAATAATAAAACACTAAAAACAAAGTCTCTTTTAATAAGTTCCTATCCCGGAGAACAAGCTTTTATAAGCGCCGGACAAGTATTAAAAACTAACTGGAAGCCTTATAAAAATGGTATTTATGTTACCCCTATTCCACAAGACATAAGCTTCGAAAGACTTTATGCTGATGAAAAACTACAAGTACTGGCTCGCTATCCTGACTTTGATCCAAATGCCAAAATATTCAATGGTACCTCAGCAGATGCCATAGCACCAGAACGTGTGCAGCAATGGAAGAATCCAGCAGGGGGTTATGTACACGGGCTTCATTCCGGAGAATGGGGTGGATTTCATTATCGTATAACCGATGCTGATGAAAAGGGCAATCTAAAACTGGAAGGAGGCTGGCAAAATAACCGGCCTTCACCACTGCACAAACAATTCCGTTTTGTGGAAAATATCTTCGAAGAGCTAAATGCTCCCGGTGAATGGTTTGCTGATAAAGAAAAAGGATTGCTTTATTATTATCCACCTAAAGGAACAAACCTTTCCCAAACCAACATAACAGTTTCCCGATTGAAAAACAGCATCGAAATAAAAGGTACAGAAGGTTCACCATTATCGGGTATAGAAATAAAGAACATAGGTTTCCTGCATAATGAACGAAGCTTTATGGATACCAAAGAGCCTCTTTTGCGAAGCGACTGGACCATCTACAGAGGCGGAGTTATATTGATGGAGAATACCCGGAATATAAAAGTAACCGACTGCCAGTTCACAGATGTAGGTGGCAATGCTATTATGCTAAGCGGGTATAATAAGAACAACACCATCAGTGGTAACCATATTAGAGGAGCAGGCGCCAGCGGAATTGCCTTTGTAGGAGAAACAGATGCTGTTCGTTCTCCTTCTTTCCGGTATGAGGATTATGTACCTTATGGACAATTGGATAAAACACCCGGCCCTAAGTCCGATCATTATCCACAGCAATGTATTGCAGAAAATAACCTTATTCATGATATAGGTAAGATTGAAAAACAGGCTACAGGTATACAGATTGATATTGCAGCCAATATTACCGTACGGCATAACAGCATATACAATACACCGAGAGCAGGCATTAATATCGGTGACGGGGCTTTTGGCGGGCATATTCTGGAATTCAATGATGTATTCAATACAGTACTGGAAACCGGAGATCATGGTGCTTTTAATTCCTGGGGAAGAGATCGCTTCTGGAGTCCTGACAGAAAATATATGGACAGCATTACCAATGCCCACCCGGAATTGATCCTACTGGATGCCATTCAAACCACTGTTATCCGGAACAACAGATTCCGCTGTGATCATGGTTGGGATATCGATTTGGATGACGGATCTTCCAATTACCATATTTACAACAATGTAATGCTGAATGGTGGGCTCAAATTCCGCGAAGGTTTTAAACGTAAAGCCGAGAACAACATTATGATTAACAATAGTTTTCATCCGCATGTGTGGTTTAAAAACAGCGATGATTATTTTACTCATAATATAGTAATGACACCATATGCTCCAATTGGGATGAATGACTGGGGCAAAAATATAGACTATAACCTCTTTCCGGATACAAAGGCTTTACAAGCTGCACAAAAAAGAAATACTGACCAACATAGTATCTCAGGAAATCCTGATTTTATCAATCCACAAATTGGTGATTACAGAGTACAGAACAATTCCCCGGCTCTGCGCATGGGTTTTAAAAATTTCCCAATGGATCAATTTGGTGTACAGATTCCACGATTAAAGCAAATTGCTGCCAAGCCAGAATTGCCAAAACTAATAAGCAATACTGAAAATAATAAAAATATAACAAGCATTGACTTTCTAAATGCTACGATAAAATCGGTAGAGGGACTTGGTGAAAGATCTGCTTTTGGTCTGCCTGATGAAAACGGCGGAATCATTGTAAAACTGGAAGCGAATAGCCCGCTAAAAAAGGCGGGGTTACAGGAAAAAGATGTCATAAGAATGATGGACGGTACCGAAATAAAAAAAGCAAGTGATTTGCTTAACGTTTATCAGGCTTCTAAATGGAAAGGACAGGTAAAAGTAGAGGCCATGCGTAATCAGCAGACGCTACATGTTAATCTGTTACTGAAGTGAGAAAAGATTACCTATCTTTTTGAAAAATAAAATGGCCGGATATTTCTTCCGGCCATTATCTTTAGTGTAATATACTATTTGTTACAATGATTTGCAGTTTTTAGCATATTGTCCTGATTGTACGCATGCGCTTAATTTTTCACACCATAACAGTGTTCTGCATCCGCAATCATAAGGCATTCCTTCACCAGGTGCATCGTCTACAGTAACAAGATGAGCATTACATCCACCTGTAAAAGCTCCGCCCTGAATTTCTTTAAGATTGTTTCTTGAAAGTTTTTTAAGATTTTTCATAATGTTTTAATTTGGTGTTAAAAATTATTTTATTACAGACCAGTCTCACATTTTGATCTAGGTATCTGACCTGAGTGAACACAAGCTCCTATTCCGGGACACCATCTCAGCCCTTTGCATCCGCAATCATATGGCATACCAGGTTCTGGCTGCTGATCCCCTGGAATCCAATGAGCTTCACAGCCACCTATGCCGCTTCCGCCGCCGCCAATAATGACTCCGCCATGAATTTCTTTAAGGTTTGTTCTTGAAAGTTTTTTAAGATTTTTCATAATGTCTTATTTTATTTGGTGTTTTATTGATTATTTGTTCCTGGATCCATCCATGCACAAGTAGGCTGCATTTTGTTCGGACACAATTGATCGCAAGGAGTAGGAACTTGCTCTCCTTTTATATAACAAACTCCCCATCCATCTGGTAAAGGCTCTCCTCCCCCGATAATAGCTTTTAGCTCTGTTCTTTTAATTTTTTTAAGGTTTTTCATAATATTTTATTTGGTATTTTATTGATTATTTGTCTGGGTCTACCATGCACAAAAAGGCTGTGTTCTGTCCGGACATAATTGATTGCACGGAGTAGAAACAGGTTCTCCATCTACAAAGCAAACTCCCCAACCGTCTGGTAAAGGCTCCCCTCCTCCGATAATAGTTTTAAGCTCTGTTCTTTTGATTTTTTTAAGGTTTTTCATAATGTTTTATTTGGTATTTTATTGATTAACAATTGTAAATGGCAGTTTAACAAGATCGATAACATTTTCACCCTGACGGTTTTTTGCGGCTGTCCATTTCATTGTAGATACTTTCTTTGCGGCTATCTCAACTTCTTTATTAAATACTTCATTTATGCCGTATGTGGAGATATTTAGTACCGTACCATCACCATCAACCTTAATGATAATTTTGGTATCAAGTTTCTTAGGCTGTCCCTTCAGAGGCTCTTTATTTATATTTTTTTCCACTAGCTGAAGAAAAGATCTGTTTCCCTTAGGGTACTGAGCCGGAAAAATATTTACCGGTGGCGCCGGTACAGAAGGATCCTGAGGCTGCCTTGCTTCCATTTTATTTTTTACATTCATTTCACTCTGCTTTTTAGCATTCTGAGCAAAACAAAAGTTGGCAACAAATAATAAGAAAAAGGGTACTATTTTTTCCATTTATACACACAAATATTATTATAGCTATAAATCAACATATAATATTTTCCCAAATATGTGAATTATTCTTGAAATAAAAAATGTACATTAGTTTTATTTTTAATTAACTAATGTTTTACACAACTCTTTAAACATATGATTAACACAAGCCTTATAATATATAAATAAGATGAAACTAAACACCAAATTGCGAAAATTAAGAAATTCTATAAAGCTAAGTCAGTCTGAATTAGCCGAGGCTTTACAAATATCACAGACAGCTTATAACAAATGGGAATCCGGCACAACAAAACCCTCTTTGGATAATATTCTGAAGCTGTCACAATTTTATAATATCTATATTGAAGAACTTATAGACGAAAGCCCCCTCCGTACAGCTGATACTTCAGAAAAAGAAATCAGAATAACGGAAGGGGCTATTTCGGCAATTATCCAAAATCAGAATGAACTAATCGGACTTATCAGGCAGCAGAATGAATTACTTATCCTACTTTCAAAAGCCTTAAATTAATATTTCAGGTTTGCTTTTTCAGCAATCTCCTGAGTATTTTTAACAGGAACTATTGTAAAGCCCCATTTATAATTTTTGTCAGACGGAATACTGTATTCCGGAAGAGGTTTAGCTCCCCAGCTATTATAACCAGCAACCCCCATCTGTTTCATATCCACACATACTTCTACGAAATTTCTTGGTGCAATATCGTTTATATGGGTCTGACGCGGACGCATATCTTTTGCTTTTTCATCAGAATTAGCAGCACGTTCTTCTGAACTAAAGTTGTTGAATTGGTAAGGTCTGTTTTTAGCCTCCTCGGAATCAAAATCTTCTACAGAATTTCTTAAAGCATTAAAGCCTACTGTATCATCAGCAATAATTAACAATCCAGCATTCTTGGTATCTGTAAGAGAGAACCAGCGGTTAAATGTTCTGTGACCATTTTCCTGCGGACGCACATAAGGGAAATACATATCCTCTGCTGTTGTATTATAAATACCTATTCTGGCTCCGGATTGACGGTCTGTATAGTTTTCCACAGGACCATTTCCATAGTACTGAACTTTATTCATAGACTGTGGTAATCTGAAGCGTACCCCAATTCTCGGTACTTCCAGTTTGGAAGAATTCTCCCTGGCTTTTTTCATTTCCGGAGTAAAGGTTGCCATCTGTGTAGCTTCTGAAGCTTCAACATTATTTGCTTCCATAGAAGTGGAGGTAAACTCCGCATTTACCTTCATCACACCATCCGGATAAATTTTATACTGCACCTTATACAGATTTCCGGCAGGTAACAGATAAGTTGCATTTAGCAGTGCATGATCATTTTCCTTTACAGCATTAACTTCCGTTACCTTAAAGTCTTTACTCGACTGTTTCCAGATCTGAAGACGTTTCGGCATCGAGCTTCCATAATCATTATCATTCGGGCCTCTCCAAAAGTTTGGCTGAATTCCGAATCCATCCTGAAAATATTCTTTACCATTAACCTTATAAGAGCTTACAATACCTTTTGCTTTATCAAAAGTCAGCACAGCTTTCCCTGCGGTTATAATCGTTATATTTCCTTTTTGATCCGTTTTTATATTCTGCGATACAGTTGCCAGCTTATAAGATTCTTTTACAATTTCAGAAGGCAGTCTGAATTGTCCATGTGCAATATTAAAGTTATTAGGAACTAGCGTTGTCGCTTTTGCTGTATATACATCAAAGTTTACAAAATATTCCTTCCCTTGTTTCAGTAGGTTTACCGGAATCTGTACATCCATGCTTTGCTGTGCACCAAGATTCATCGGAACTGTTTTTTCAGCTACAACTTTACCATTTTCAATAACATTATATTTCAGAACATAATCCTGAGTATTTGTAAAATAGAAACGATTTTTCACACTGAACAATCCTTTGGAAAGATTCTTTGCTTCAAAACCAAAGTCCTGATGAACATACTTCACTTCCTGCATTGCCGGATGAGGAGTTCTGTCCGGATTCACGATACCATTAATCAGGAAGTTTCCATCGCTGGCCATATTCTTTCCGAAATCACCACCATAAGCCCAGAACATTTTCCCATTTTTATCTTTCTGTGCAATGCCCTGATCTACCCAATCCCATATGTAACCACCCTGAAGATTCGGATATTTATAAATTGCCTGCCACTGCAGATCCAGATTACCACTGGAGTTCCCCATTGCATGCGAATATTCTGAAGGAATGACCGGACGGTCAGATCCCTCTTTCCCGGTTTTCTCCAACCAGGCTGCACTTGGATATTGTGGTACATACATATCCGAGTTATACCCCCAGATTGCTCTTTCATAATTTACCGGACGGTTCATAAAATCTTTCTCCCGCTCTTTCAGCCATCTATAGGTTACGTCGAAGTTAACCCCGTTTCCGGCCTCATTTCCTAATGACCAAAAACTTACTGAAGGATGATTTTTATTGCGTTCGAACATATTGATAGTCCTGTCCAGATGGGCATTCTGCCATTCCGGGTGCTTAGCCAGAGATTCTTTCCCGTAGTACATTCCGTGGCTTTCAATATTAGCTTCGTCATATACATAAAGTCCTAATTCATCACACAATTCATAAAACTTCCGGGATTGTGGATAATGGGCTAAACGGACAGAATTGAGGTTATTTTGCTTCATCAATGTAAAATCCTTCAGCATAATATCTTCAGTCACATAATGTCCGGTTGCCGGATTATGCTCGTGGATATTAACACCTTTAAATTTTATAGGCTGTCCGTTTACCAGAAACAGACGATCTTTTCTTCCATTATCTTCTACCTCCTTTATTTCAAATTTTCTGAATCCTACTGTAAATGGAATCACTTCGGTTTGTGTACTCCCTTGGTTCTGTACTGTCATTACCAGTTTATACAAATTCGGAGATTCTGAAGTCCATGTTGAAACTCCCGGTATTTTGATTTCAGGAAATTTATAATCGTTCTCTCCTCTTCCTTTTACACTTACTGTTGCCGAAGCTGAAGCTACAACCTTACCCTTAGCATCAAGCAGCTCATAACCCAGTACAGGGCTGGCCGGCTTAATCGGTGTATAGTTTGCTTTCTCTACAAGATCTCCATTTCCGTAATTTGCAACAGACATTTCCAACTGGAATACTCCGTTTTTATAGCTATCATCTAAAGTAGATTTCACTCTGAAATCACGCAAAGACACATTGGGTTGAGACCATAGGTAAACATCCCTTTCAATACCACTCATCCTCCAGAAATCCTGCGCCTCCAGATAAGAGCCTGTACTCCACCTGAATATTTTAACTGCAAGTTTATTAATACCAGGCTTCACATATTCATTAATCCTGAACTCTGCCGGATTTTTAGAATCCTCACTATAGCCAACTTCTTTACCATTGATATAAACATAAGTACCAGACTTTGCACCACCAATATTCAGAAAAATAGTCCTGTCTTTCAACCATTCTGCAGGAATATCAATATCTCTGCGGTAAACGCCTACAGGGTTTTCTTCCGGCATGTAAGGTGGAGCCTGTTTAGGCAGCCTTGTCTTAGGATCTCTTTCTACAAATTCATAAGGATGATTAACATAAATAGCAGTTCCAAATCCCTGAACTTCCCAGTTTCCCGGGACTTTTATATCCTTCCATCCGGAAGTACTGGTAGCAGAATCGGTAACATTTTCAGGCAACTGCTTATAGGCATCAGCAAAATGGAACTTCCAGGTACCATTAAGCGATTTATAATATTTACTATTTTCGAACTTAGTATTTAGAGCCTCACTTTTGGAATCATAAGTCATAAAGAGTGTCCGTGGATATTCTTTATTAACCTTTACAATACTGGCATTCTTCCAGTAAGGTAGTTCCTGAGCCTGAATAACGACCGTAACTAATGTGAGGACTCCGGCCAGGAGTTCCCTAGAAAAAAAATAATGTCTCATTACATGGTTATTTGAAGGGCTAAAGTATTAATTTCCAATCATAAAATCCAGAAAAAAGGCATTTAAATTTTTATTTATTTAAAATAATATCGTATATTTGCATTTCGTTTTGGGCTTATTTTATTTTTTATAAATCAGATTTTTGATAACTCTTGCGCTTTCGCGTGAGGGATTTCTGCGTTTATATACAATATCCTAATTTCTCAAAACTTAAAAAAGTATTTTGCATTACGCTGTGAAAAGATATACCAGCGTTGCAGTTAGAAAAATAGACATTCGGAACAAAAAAAAGATCGACAGGCTATTCTGATGAGCCCAAAAATCAAAGTCTTTCATCTTCAATCGTTCCCATTTGTCTTTCTTTCTGATATTTTTTACAAATCAAAATATTTTTTAACCCTTTTCTAAAACGTTTTATGAGCAAGACACAGACGCCAAAAACTCGGGAAAACCAAAGAATTAACTTCTCCTCTTCCAAAGGGAAAGTTATAACTCCTGATTTTCTGGACATTCAGATCCAGTCTTTCAAGGAGTTTTTCCAGCTTGATACACTGCCGGAAGCTAGATTGGATGAAACTCTTTACAAAACTTTCCAGGAAAACTTTCCTATTACAGACTCAAGAAACCAGTTTGTATTAGAATTCCTTGACTATTTAGTAGATGCACCTCGTTATTCTATCGATGAGTGTGTGGAAAGAGGTCTAACCTACAGTGTACCATTAAAAGCAAGACTTAAATTGTATTGTACTGACCCGGAACACGAAGATTTCCAAACAGTAGTACAAGACGTATATTTAGGTCCGGTACCATACATGACTCCAAGTGGTTCATTTATCATCAACGGAGCAGAGCGTGTTATCGTAACTCAGTTACACCGTTCACCGGGGGTTTTCTTCGGACAAACTTACCACGCAAACGGTACCAAGTTGTACTATTCCAGAATTATTCCTTTCAAAGGTTCTTGGATGGAATTTACAACGGATATCAACAGCGTAATGTACGCTTACATCGATCGTAAGAAAAAATTACCTTTAACTACACTTTTAAGAGCTATCGGTTATGAGTCTGACAAGGATATCCTTCAGATTTTCGACCTTGCTGAGGAAGTAAAAGTTTCTAAAGCTGCACTTAAAAAAGTAGAAGGAAGAACATTAGCTGCGAGAGTTTTGAACACATGGTTCGAAGACTTCGTAGATGAGGATACAGGTGAAGTAGTTTCTATCGAAAGAAACGAAATCATCTTGGACAGAGAGACTGTTCTTGAAAAAGAGCACTTGGATCTTATCCTTGAATCTGGTGTAAAAACAATTCTTATCCACAAAGAAAATGGAAACGAATTCTCTATTATCCAGAACACTTTACAAAAAGACCCTACCAACTCCGAAAAAGAAGCGGTAGAATATATCTACAGACAGTTACGTAACGCAGATCCACCAGATGAGGAAACTGCAAGAGGAATTATCGAGAAATTATTCTTCTCTGAGCAGCGTTATTCTCTTGGTGAAGTAGGCCGTTACCGTCTGAACAAAAAATTAGGGTTAAATATCCCAATCGATACTGAAGTTTTAACAAAAGAAGATATTATCGCTATTGTTAGACACCTTATCGAATTGGTAAACTCTAAAGCTGAGGTTGATGATATCGACCACCTTTCTAACAGAAGAATTAAAACTGTTGGAGAACAGCTATCAGGACAATTTGGTGTAGGTCTTTCCAGAATTGCAAGAACAATTAAGGAAAGAATGAACGTTAGAGATAACGAAATCTTTACACCGATAGACCTTGTTAATGCTAAAACATTAACATCAGTAATTAATTCATTCTTTGGTACCAACCAGCTTTCTCAGTTCATGGACCAAACCAACCCATTATCAGAGATCACTCACAAGAGAAGATTATCTGCACTAGGGCCTGGTGGTTTATCAAGAGAAAGAGCAGGTTTCGAGGTTCGAGATGTTCACCATACTCACTATGGTAGAATTTGTCCTATCGAAACTCCGGAAGGACCAAACATTGGTTTGATTTCTTCTCTAGGTATCTATGCTAAGATCAATAACCTTGGTTTCATCGAAACTCCATATAGAAAAGTAGAAAACGGTAAAGTAGACTTAAATGCTGACCCAATCTACCTAAATGCAGAGGATGAAGAAGCTAAAGTAATTGCTCAGGCGAACGTAGAACTAAGCGACAGTGGAGACTTCGAAACAGACAGAATTATTGCTCGTCTGGATGGTGACTACCCTGTAGTAGAGCCGGGTCAGGTAGACCTTATCGACGTTGCACCAAACCAGATTTCTGGTATTTCTGCATCATTAATTCCGTTCTTGGAGCATGATGATGCGAACCGTGCGTTGATGGGATCTAACATGATGCGTCAGGCTGTTCCATTATTAAGACCACAAGCTCCAATTGTAGGTACAGGTTTGGAAAAACAAGTAGCTACTGACTCCAGAATTTTGATTAATGCTGAAGGAACTGGTGTTGTAGAATATGTAGATGCTGATAAAATTACAATTAAGTACGAAAGAAGCGAGGATGAAGATTTAGTAAACTTCGAATCTGCGACTAAGTCTTATAAATTAACTAAGTTCAGAAAAACCAACCAGAGTACAACTATTACATTGAAGCCTATCGTAAGAGTAGGTGACACTGTAGCAAAAGGACAAGTACTTTGCGAAGGTTATGCAACTGAAAAAGGAGAACTAGCACTAGGTAGAAACTTAGTAGTAGCCTTCATGCCTTGGAAAGGGTACAACTTCGAGGATGCGATTGTAATCAACGAGAAAGTTGTTCGTGAAGACTGGTTTACTTCTATCCACGTAGATGAATATTCACTAGAAGTTCGTGATACCAAATTAGGTATGGAAGAACTAACAGCTGATATTCCAAACGTATCTGAAGAAGCTACTAAAGATCTTGATGAGAACGGTATGATCCGTATCGGTGCTGAGGTGAAGCCTGGTGATATCCTTATCGGGAAAATCACACCAAAAGGTGAATCTGATCCAACTCCGGAGGAAAAACTTTTACGTGCAATCTTTGGTGACAAAGCTGGTGATGTAAAAGATGCTTCATTGAAAGCTGACTCTTCATTAAGAGGTGTAGTTATCAACAAGAAGCTATTCTCCAGAAATATTAAAGACAAAAAGAAAAGAACTGAAGAGAAGCTTAAGCTTGAAGAAGTTGAAAACAGATACAAAGAGAAATTCGATGATCTGAGAAATACACTTCTTGAAAAACTTAACATTCTTGTTAGCGGTAAAACTTCTCAGGGTGTGAAAAATGACCTTGATGAAGAACTTATCGGTAAAGGTGTGAAGTTTACTCAAAAGTTACTTTCTAGTGTTGAAGATTACGTAAACGTAAGCGGATCTGACTGGACGGTTGATGCAGATAAAAATGAATTAATCAAACAGTTAATCCACAACTACAAGATTAAGTACAACGACCTTCAGGGTGTTAAGAACCGTGAGAAATTTGCAATTTCTATTGGTGACGAATTACCAGCAGGTATCATGAAGTTAGCAAAAGTTTACATCGCTAAGAAACGTAAACTGAATGTAGGGGATAAAATGGCAGGACGTCACGGTAACAAGGGTATTGTTTCCAGAATCGTTCGTGAAGAAGACATGCCGTTCCTTGAAGATGGTACAGCTGTAGACATCGTTCTTAACCCACTAGGGGTACCTTCCCGTATGAACATCGGTCAGATTTATGAGACCGTATTAGGATGGGCTGGTAAGAAACTAGGATTGAAGTTTGCTACACCAATCTTCGATGGTGCTGAGTTAGATCAGATCACTGAGTACACTGAAAAAGCAGAACTTCCGGCTTACGGAAACACCTACTTATATGACGGTGGTACAGGTGAGAGATTTACACAGCCTGCGACAGTTGGGGTAATCTACATGTTGAAACTAGGACACATGGTTGATGATAAAATGCACGCACGTTCAATTGGACCATACTCATTGATTACGCAGCAGCCGTTAGGAGGTAAAGCTCAGTTCGGTGGTCAGCGTTTCGGAGAGATGGAGGTTTGGGCACTAGAAGCATTTGGTGCATCTAACATCTTGAGAGAAATCTTAACTGTGAAGTCTGACGACGTAATCGGTAGAGCAAAAACTTATGAAGCTATCGCGAAAGGAGAAGCGATGCCTGAACCAGGTATCCCTGAATCTTTCAACGTATTACTTCACGAGTTACAAGGTCTAGGACTAGATGTAAGATTGGAGGAGTAAATTAAAAGATTTAATTATTTAAAAAATTAAGTAACTCCAAATTTGAGAGCGAAAGCTATTTCAAAACTAATTTTTGAATCTTTCAATCTTTTAATCTTTAAATCAAAAAAAACAATGTCAAAAAATAAAACAAGTAGATTTAGTAAAATCACGATTGGTTTAGCTTCTCCAGAGTCTATTCTTCAGGAATCAAGAGGAGAGGTTCTAAAACCAGAAACGATTAACTATCGTACACACAAACCTGAAAGAGATGGTTTGTTCTGCGAAAAAATATTCGGTCCTGTAAAGGATTACGAATGTGCTTGTGGTAAATATAAAAGAATCCGTTACAAGGGTATCGTTTGCGACCGTTGTGGGGTTGAAGTAACTGAGAAAAAAGTAAGACGTGAGCGTATCGGGCACATCAGCTTGGTTGTTCCTGTTGCACACATCTGGTATTTCCGTTCTTTACCTAACAAAATTGGTTACTTACTAGGTTTACCTTCCAAGAAATTGGATATGATTATCTACTACGAAAGATATGTAGTAATCCAACAAGGTATCGCTAGAAAAGCTGATGGTTCCGATTTCGACGAAATGGAATTCTTAACTGAAGAAGAATATCTTGATACTTTAGATACGCTTCCACAAGAAAACCAATACCTGGATGATTCAGACCCTAACAAATTCGTTGCGAAGATGGGTGCTGAGGCTATCGAGGAAATGTTGAGAAGAATCGATCTTGATGCGCTTTCTTATGACCTAAGACACAGAGCACACAACGAATCTTCAAAACAAAGAAGAACTGAAGCATTAAAGAGACTTTCTGTTGTAGAAGCATTGAGAGGTGCTAATACAAGAATGATCAACCGTCCTGAGTGGATGGTAATGCGTGTTCTTCCGGTTATACCACCAGAATTAAGACCACTAGTACCATTGGATGGTGGACGTTTCGCTACTTCCGACTTAAATGACCTTTACAGAAGAGTTATCATCAGAAATAACCGTCTGAAGAGACTTTTAGAGATCAAAGCTCCGGAAGTAATCTTAAGAAACGAGAAGCGTATGCTTCAGGAAGCAGTAGATTCATTATTCGATAACACCAGAAAATCTTCTGCTGTTAAGTCTGAATCTAACAGACCATTGAAATCTCTTTCTGATTCATTGAAAGGTAAACAAGGTCGTTTCCGTCAGAACTTATTAGGTAAAAGGGTTGACTACTCTGCTCGTTCGGTAATTGTTGTAGGTCCAAGCTTGCAACTACACGAGTGTGGTCTTCCAAAAGATATGGCAGCTGAGCTTTACAAACCATTTATCATTAGAAAACTAATTGAAAGAGGTATTGTAAAAACTGTAAAATCTGCTAAGAGAATCATCGACAGAAAAGAACCTGTTGTTTATGATATCTTAGAAAACGTAATGAAAGGACACCCGGTTCTTCTGAACAGGGCACCTACCCTTCACCGTTTAGGTATCCAGGCATTCCAGCCTAAGATGATCGAAGGTAAGGCTATCCAACTTCACCCACTAGTAACAACGGCATTCAACGCCGACTTCGATGGTGACCAGATGGCAGTACACTTACCACTAGGTCCTGAAGCTATCCTGGAAGCTCAGTTATTGATGTTAGGTTCCCAAAACATCCTAAACCCTGCGAATGGTTCTCCAATTACGGTACCTTCTCAGGACATGGTATTGGGTCTATACTTCATGACCAAAGAAGCGCATTCAACAGATACAAACAAAGTAAAAGGAGAAGGCCTGGCATTCTATTCACCTGAAGAGGTAGAGATTGCTTATTCAGAAGGACAAGTATCGTTGAACGCTAAAGTAAAATGCCGTTTACCAGTTAAAGAAAACGGTGAATTAGTAACAAGACTGACTCCTACAACTGTTGGTAGAATCCTGTTCAACCAGATTGTACCAAAACAAGTAGGTTATATTGATGAGTTATTGACTAAGAAGTCATTAAGAAACGTTATCGGTAGAATTTTGGATGAAACTGATTTCCCTACTACTGTGAAGTTCCTTGATGATATGAAAGATCTTGGTTACACCAATGCATTCAAAGGAGGTCTTTCATTTAGCCTTGGAGATATCGTGGTTCCAGCTGAAAAGAAAACCATGATTGCTAGTGCTGTTGAAAATGTAGATGAGATTAAGGCTAACTATAACATGGGTCTTATCACCGATACTGAACGTTACAACCAGGTAATCGACGTTTGGACAAATACCAATGCGAAGCTTACTGAAATGATTATGGACAGAATGAAATCTGACCAAGGTGGTTTCAACTCAGTATTTATGATGCTTGACTCTGGGGCGAGGGGTTCTAAGGAACAGATTCGTCAGTTATCCGGTATGAGAGGTCTAATGGCAAAACCACAAAAAGCTGGTTCAGTTGGGGCGGAGATTATCGAAAACCCGATTGTAGCTAACTTTAAGGAAGGTCTTTCCATCTTGGAGTACTTTATCTCTACCCACGGTGCACGTAAGGGTCTTGCGGATACCGCTCTTAAGACTGCCGATGCGGGTTATCTAACTCGTCGTTTGGTAGACGTTGCTCAGGACGTTATCGTTACTGTTGACGACTGTGGTACATTAAGAGGTGTGGAGATTACGCCATTGAAGAAAAATGACGAAATCGTTGAGAAAATCTCTGAAAGAGTATTAGGTAGAGTTTCTCTTCACAATATCTACGATCCTGAAACCGATGAATTATTGGTAGAAGCAGATCAACTTATTGATGAGAAATTAGCGAAGAAAATTGAAGTTGCAGGTATCGAAACTGTAGAAGCTCGTTCTCCGTTAACTTGTGAAACTAAGAGAGGTATTTGTGCGAAGTGTTATGGTAGAAACCTGGCAACAGGTAAGATGATCCACATGGGTGAAGCTGTAGGTGTTATCGCTGCACAATCCATTGGTGAACCTGGTACACAGTTAACATTGAGAACCTTCCACCAAGGGGGTACTGCGGGTAACATTTCTGAAAACCCATCTATTGTTGCAAAACGTGATGGTATCGTAGAAATGGACGAAGTAAGAACCATTAAGAGTGAGGGTGAAGATGGTAACACAACAGATATCGTTGTTTCCCGTTCTACTGAATTCCGTTTGGTAATGGATAACGAAACCAGAACAGTAATTATGACGGCGAACGTACCTTATGGTGCTGAGCTTGCTGTAAAACCTGGTGACAAAGTAAGTAAAGGAGATCTTATCTGTAAGTGGGATCCGTATAACGCGGTAATCATTGCTGAAACATCAGGTAAGGTTGAATACGAAGATATTATTCAAGGGGTTTCTTTCCAATTGGAAATTGATGAACAAACCGGTTTCGAGGAAAAAGTAATCTCTGATTCCAGAAACAAAAAAGCAGTACCTACTCTTAGAGTGGTAGATGCTAAAGGTGTTGAGCAGAAATCTTACAACCTTCCGGTAGGTGCCCACTTGATGGTTAACGATGGTGAGAAAATTAAGGCTGGTAAAGTCTTAATCAAAATCCCAAGAAAATCTGCTAAGGCAGGGGATATCACCGGGGGTCTTCCAAGAGTTACCGAATTATTCGAAGCTCGTAACCCATCTAACCCAGCGGTTGTTACTGAAATCGACGGTGTAGTATCTTACGGTAAAATCAAGAGAGGTAACCGTGAACTTGTTGTTGAAGCTAAAACTGGTGAGATCAAGAAATATCTTGTAAAATTATCTAACCAGATCCTTGTTCAGGAAAATGACTTCGTACGTGCAGGTTCTCCACTTTCTGATGGATCCGTTACTCCGGATGACATCCTAAGCATTAAAGGACCAACTGCGGTACAGGAATACTTAGTAAATGAGATTCAGGAAGTTTACCGTCTACAGGGGGTAAAAATTGATGATAAGCACTTCGAGATCATCGTTCGTCAGATGATGACTAAAGTAGAAATCGTTGATGGTGGTGATACTCAATTCCTTGAAGGCAGCCTTGAGCACAAGAATGACTTCATCGAAGAAAACGAAAGAGTATTTGGTCTTAAAGTAGTTATTAACCCAGGAGATTCTAAAGAATTCAAATCTGGTCAGATGATCACTGCAAGAGAACTAAGAGACGAGAACTCTAAGTTGAAGCGTGAAGATCAGGAATTAGTTGAAGTAAGAGAAGCTTTACCAGCTACAGCACAGCCTGTATTACAAGGTATTACAAGAGCAGCTCTTCAAACTAAATCTTTCATGTCTGCAGCTTCCTTCCAGGAAACTACAAAAGTACTTAACGAGGCAGCAGTGTCTGGTAAAGTAGATGATCTGAATGGTCTTAAAGAGAATGTAATTGTAGGTCACAGAATCCCTGCAGGTACAGGTCTTAAGCAATATCAGAATATCATTGTAGGTTCTACAAAGGAATTTGAGGATATAAATTAAAATTAATAATTTGAAATTTGAGATTTGAATTTATTTTTATACTTTCACAATCTCAAATTTTAAATTTTAAACAAAAATAATTAACAAAAATGGACAACAACCAAAATCCACAAGACGGAAACATCAACATTGAACTGAATGAAATGGTAGCAGCTGGTGTTTACGCAAATCTTGCTTTAGTTAATCACTCTCCATCTGAATTTATCTTGGATTTCATCCAACTAATGCCAGGTGTACAGCAAGCTAAAGTTAGATCAAGAGTTATCTTAGCTCCATTACACGCTAAGAGAGTTCTTAATGCGCTTCAGCAAAACATCGCTTCTTACGAACAACAATTCGGAGAAATTAAAGAAGTTGAGCCTTTCGTATTAGGACAAAACACTCCTCAAGCTTAATTAAAGTAACTACTTTAATATATAGGTCCCCGTCATTTCGACGGGGATTTTTATTTGATGAAAATTTAATCCCCAAGCCTTTGGCAAAGCTTTTATATGTTTTACCTTTGATAAAATTTTATGTTAATGAAGAAGTTTCTTGTTATAGGCTCTTTAATGTTAGCTGTTTTTGGCTACTCGCAAAAGCCTGCAGTGGATACAACACAGGTTATAATATCCGGAAGAACAAACGCTCCTGAAACCCTGCAAAAACCTTATGTAATTCTTATTTCTGCAGACGGATTCAGATACGATTATATGCAGAAGTATAATACTAAGAATTTATTAAACCTGGCTGAAAACGGTATATGGGCAAAAAACGGAATGTATCCGTCCTACCCTTCTATTACCTTCCCAAACCACTACAGCATTGTAACAGGATTGTATCCTTCTCACCATGGTCTTGTGGATAACATTTTCTACGATCCTAACAGAAAGGAAATGTATAAAATAGGCAGTAAAACAGTTACAGATGGCAGCTGGTATGGAGGATTACCATTATGGGGATTGGCCGAAAAGCAAGGAATGGTCGCAGCCAGTTTATTCTGGGTAGGTTCCGAGAGCGATGCCGGAGGAACAAGACCTTCTTATTACTATCCATATCACGAGAAATTTTCGGATGATGATAAGGTAAAAATTATCAAAAACTGGTTACAGCTTCCTGAAGAGAAAAGACCACATTTCATTACTCTATATTTCCCGGAAGTAGATCATGAAGGCCACCATTACGGCCCCGATGCAAAACAAACTGAAGATGCTGTACATTATGTAGATGGTGCTGTTCAGAAACTGGTAGATGGATTAAAACCACTTAACCTTCCTATCAACTTTATATTTGTTTCCGACCATGGAATGATAAAAGTAGATCCTAAAGATTACATTACAGTTCCATCCATTATCGACAGAAATAAATTTGTAGTAGTGAACAGCAATACTTTTGTAAGGATTACTGCAAAAGATGAAGCAGATATCTTACCTCTTTATAAAGCGTTAAGAAAAGAAAAACACGAAGGCTATAAAATATATCTGGCAAAGAACTTTCCGGGAAGGCTGCACTATAGTAAATCTGATGATAAAAACAGAAGAATCGGTGATATTATACTGGTACCTAACGGAACAAAAGCTATGGTAGATCCGGGTAAAAATCCTCCGGTAGGAAAACACGGTTACAATCCGTATAAAGTACCCGAAATGAAAGCAACTTACTTTGCATGGGGTCCTGCATTTAAACAACACCAGCAAATAAGACCTTTTGTAAATGTAAATATCTATCCTGCTATCGCTGAGATTCTGAACCTGAAAATTACAGCTCCTATAGATGGGAACATCAAAGTACTGGGAAAAACACTCAATAAAAAGTAACAAATAATGTAGACTGGATACTTTTTAGAACGAACGATTACAAATATTCTGCTTGATCCTTAGTAGTAAAAACATTGAAAATGTGCCAAACAAAATGGAACTGAAACCTATTTGTTTACAAGAAGACAAAAGCGCCGAAATATATGTTTCGGAAGACTGCCAACAGTTGTTAAACATCTATAAAGATTTTTATCCTAAAATTGGTTTTCAGCTTCCATGGATTGGCTATTTTATATTCAGTCAAAAACAAATTGTCGGTTCTTGCGGCTTCACCGGGCAACCCAGGGACGGAAGAGTTGAGCTCGCTTATTGGACATTCAAAGAGTTCGAGGGAAAAGGCGTTGCTTCTTTCGCCTGTAAGGAACTTATTTCTATCGCCTATACAGCAGACCCACATATAACGATTATTGCAAAGACAGCACCTGAGCATAATGCTTCTACAAAAATTCTGCAGAATAACGACTTTTTATTTACTGAAATTGTGCAGGATGATGAGATCGGAGATGCCTGGCTCTGGGTGCATAAAAAGTAAAATATAAAATTTAAATAATCAGGATATTCAGAAGAACTAATAATTACTTAATTCCGAATCGCTTAACTTCTACCTTTCTTTCTTTAACTTTTAGAATAAAAGGTTTCAGTTCCGATGTATTTCCCTCATTAATATCTGCAGTCTGATTGGCTTCTACATATACATTCTTCTGCAGCGCATTACCATCTATAAATACTTTATAATGTCCTACCGGCAAATAGGCTGAATATTCACCTCTCTCATTGGTGTAGAAAACAAAATTTTTAAACTGATTATTCTGGAATACTACAGGAAGTCCCGATAAGACTTCTACTACTTCAAATTGTGTTTTAGTAGTTTCCTGATACTGTACTTTTCCTTTTACCATGCTTGTTTTCTGCAGCGGAATTGTAAGGAATACATCTTTCCTGTCCACGGTAACCCTCATATCGTCGGCATACCATTTATCTTCCATTGCTTTTATCATGTAGGTTCCGTAAGGTACTTTCTTGTACTTTATATTTCCGTTCTTTGGTGTAATAAACAGGGTATTGTTGATTTTAGTTTTCAGATCCTGTGCCGGCAGATCTACAGAAGGATCATACTGTCCGTTATTATTAAGATCATAATAGAAAAACAATTCTATATTTCCAGTTTTGCCACTAGTTTTTTCTTCGCCAAAACTCGGTAAATCCTGGATAATACCTACCTGATAATAATTATTAGCAGATCTGTATACTCCGTTCAGGTATTTATTCAGATTATAGCTGGCAAATAGTTTAGTTCCGGATAAAACCCTGTAATCGAGGTTGGTATTAAAAGAAAAGCTTTTTCCAATAAATTTATCGGAATTAAAAATGGAACCAAATAACAAATTGAGACGTTTGTTAAGCAGGCTTATTTTATAATTGGCAATGGCAGAAATCCTCTCCGTATTGTCGCTAAGGCTATTGTTATAATTACCTTCATATAACATAAAGTTACCTTTCTGGTAATTGGCACTCAGCATGAAATTTTTATAATACCAGTTAGCCTGTAACCTGTAAATAAAACTATTAGAGGTAAATCCAACATATCTGGAATAGCCATTCGAAAGAACCAGGTTAATGCTGCTTTTATAATCCGGACTGGTATAGTTGAGTGCCGTATTGATAAAAGCGGTATTAAAGTCCACATTTACACTCTGAAAGCTACTGTTAACAAACACATTGGATCGTTCTGTGCTCCATTGCGGAATAATACTAAGTTTTGTATTTCTGGCAATCGTAAAGCTGGTTCCCATTTCAACCTTGCTGCGGTTAGCAACCGTATTATATTGGTATTGTGGATCAATACTTTTAGGATTATAATTATTCAGGCTATACCCTACCCAGATATTGAATTTATCAAAATTTCTAAACAAACGCTCCTCAAAAACCGTATTCCCTTTTCTAATTCCCGGATAGTAACTACTACTATAATAATTGTTAGAACTAAAAGTATATTTATTAAATGATGTATTCAGATTTAGTCCCGCAGCTACAGAAGATGCCGTATGAGACATTTCACCTTTTGTAGATGTGTAACCATATCCCAATCTCAGATCATAATATGTCTGTTTGTTATTATTGTAATGGTACTCATTCATCAGGATAAAACTTCGCTGGTATGGGTCATTATCCAGAATAACCGAATTATCCAAAGACTCTTTCTCATTGAGGCTAATGGACGATTTTGCATAGGTAGAATATCCTCTCGAAGAATTATTAAGATCCAATGGGTCAATCAGGTTATAGCTTTTTTCAACAGTTCCGACACGAATCACAGATCTTTTATTGGTAAACGGATTAACAGAAACTTCAGCCCCACGCCCTACAAGGTTTATTTCCAGATCACTTGCATTCAGGTTACCCAATTGCACACCTACACCTTTTCCTTCCAATCTTACCCAGGTATTTGTAAATAAAGGCTTTGTGCTGTTATTACTCCAATAAGTTCCATTTACATTAACAATACCTTTTATACCACCGGCATAAAATTCGGTATGCAGATCGAGATTATAGGAAGAATCATAATTAAGAAAAGCATTCCGGCTACTAAGGCTGATATGATTGACCTGATATGCCGGTCTGTAAAAATTGATAAAAGCAGGGTCTACGTATTTTCTGTTCCCTAAGGCGTTTTGTACGATAATAATAGCATTGCCAAAGAATTCTTTTTCTGCATTTAGTCCTGCTACATTTACGGTAAAAAGCTCCATTTTCAGGAGATCTTTATCCACAATTTTAGAGAAACTGACTTCTTTATTAACAAACGGCTCCAGTTTTATTTTCTTACTAATACTAAGGTCACGCCCGTCGGCTTGTGGAAAACTGGCAATTACTTCTACATTCTCTTCTCTGTTTCCACTGTTGTAAACTTGTGTGGAAATCTTTATAGAATCTCCAACCTTATACATCAGTACCTGAGGCTCATTGGCTACAATTTTCAATCCGCGTTTAGACTGTACCGTCAGATTGGTTTCAGCAGTTGCTAAAGTTAAACTACTCTCTGTTATAGCATATTTTATAGTTGCCTTTCCTGCAGGCTGATTTTTTTCTACAAATATTTTTACAGGTAAAAAAGCTTTTTCATTAGCCTTTAGGTGTATAGAGGAGATATTGTTAATAACTCTCAGTCCCTTTACCGTCTGTATATCTACATCAAGATTTCTTTCGATCTCTGTGTTATTACTGATCTTAAGCAGTACACTTACCATGTCTTCATTGAAAACACTAAGTTTCTGATCCGTTTCTATACTGACAGCACTTTTCTGGGCATAACACATGGTTATCCCCGCCACAAATATGGTTAATATAAATTTTTTGAAAAGGTTCAAAATTTTTACTGTGGAATAAGACTGAAAATAAGGGTTCCCGAATACTGTTCCTGAGCTTGATTAAAAAATCTCATGTCTCCCGCCTGTGTAGAATAGGTGAGATCAAAATACTTTTCTGTCTTTGCAGGAATCATACTTGTAATAATATTCTGCTTACTGCTGGATAATTTCACACTACCTGTTACAGTCTGCGACTGGCTGTCCTTCACATTGAGATTTATAGCATTTACCGGAAGATTCTGGTTAGATGTACTGGTAAGGTCGTTATTCAGACTATTCACCTGTACTGCATAACCTGTAGTCGAGATTACCGACAATGCTCTGCTGTATGTTCTGGATACTCCGTTGGCATAATCGCCGGGAGTTTTAAATTCCAAAAGGACATTTTTAGCAGATGGATCCAGCAAAATAGCATATTCTTCTGCAGGCTTCGGAGGTGAGTCGTCCGGATGTACCTGCATCTGAAAAGACACTGGCTCCGAATCTATAATCTCCCCTTTACCATTCCTTATCTCTATAATAATATTTACCGTATAATTATTCCATGAAGAATATTCCTCCAGATACGCTCCCCCGTCTATCATAACATCATATCCAAGTGTCATCATAAAATACCTGTTAACAATCTGCAGGCTATAAGGTGAGTTATTGACAAAATACGAATTGGTATACTGAAAAGGAATTGGATTGGTATTTACCCCCAGGTTCCCGGCATTAGGACTACTTCCCTGGTCATTCACGCCATTGCCTGCCACACTATTGAAGCGAAACTTCAGCCGTTCTACAGGAAAATATTTAGGACCACCATTGCTAATAGCGCCTACTACTCTGTAGCTCATAGACCATGTTTGCATCTGGATTCCCTGGCTGCTGTTGGCATGGACCTGAATCTGAACAAGGTTACTAATTGTAGCCCCGTTATAGCTTCTTACAGACGCATAACCAGTATTATACGGAGTTATCCACAATTTTTGGGCAGATAACTGTATGCAATGAAACAGAAAAAATATATAGATAAAGAGTCTATTCATTAATAAAGGTTAACTCGGCCATTTTAATAACATTATCATCGCCATAAGTAAATGTAGAGGTTACAATATACTTTCCTTTCTCCAACCCCTTCGGCAATGGGATGGTTACAATACGTTTGTCTGAAGGAAGTGTGTAAATAATCTCCTCTTCCAGATTATATTTAGCGCCATTCTGCTGATTAATCATCTCTGTATGAATTGTACCGTCTGTCCATACATTTCCCTGGTTTATAATTTCTAAAACCAGACTTTTACTATCCTTCTCATATTTGTAATCCGTGAAATCCATATTAGGTTCACGCTGAGATGAATAACGATGATAAATTTTTATTCCTGTTCTTACACTTACTTTTACCAGGGCACCTTTCTCGTTAATAGCATCAACGGGATTGGTTTGGGTAATATACATAAGACAGGTATGAACGGCTAATGCATCTTTCCGTACTGCCGGAGGTGTAACGGTAATTTCCAGTTCTTTTGTTTCTCCGGGATTCAGACTAAAGTACGACTGTGGTTTTATGCTTACCCAATTTACAGCCGAATTTTCTAAAGTTCCGGGTTCCGATATAACATTATTCCCTTTCTCGTCGTATGTCCAGTCATTCAGAGAGACTGTTAACTCCAGTGTGGTTGTTTTGCTCGGATTAGTTACCAAAACTTTTTTCGTACTACTCTCTCCTGCATTAGAGGTAAAATAATTGCGTGGAGGGCTCACAGTAATTCCTGCTTGTCCTTTTGCAATAATACCCGTCAGGAAAAATAACAAAAAGCTTAAACTTGCCAGAATTCTTTTCATATCGTGTAAAAAGGCAACCTAGGATTAATATCCTAAGTGCCTTAAATATTGTTATAAAAAAAATAATGTTATTTAGCTACAATAGTGTAGGTTACGACAGTCGTATAAGTCGTAGGATTTTCCACGTTAAAATACTTGTTCAGGTAACTGTCTGCACCAGCAGCAGAGTATTTTACGTTAAAGGTCTTGTCAACACCACCAATGTTACTGGAAATTAATTCAGTTGGGGTTGTAGATAATGTTACGGTACTAAGTTTTGAACCTGATAATGGATTCGTTGTACCTGCAGTCGGCGTTAGTTTAATATCCGCTGCATTAATTTTTTCTGTGATGCTAGTGTTTACACTGGATAACTGAGCATCTTTTGACTGTACATTTACAGCGAATGCACCGGTACTGTATACCGTAAGGTGATCTGCTTCATCTAAAGCTACACCTTTCTTGTAATCGTCTGATGTTCTGTAGTCAAGGTTTACATTTTTTTGTGAACCATTTACCACAATCGTCTGGATTGGATAAAGTCTAACATTAACCGTTGCATCGCCAGTTTTCTGTGCAGCCACGTTAATTGATGTAAGGCCGAAAGTAAGACCTAACAGGTAATAAAATTTTCTCATACTTTTAATAAAATCTTCTTCTTTTTAAAAAAAATGCATTTTATGCAAATGCATTCATACTACCTTTGATAGCGGGTGCAAAATTAGAGTGGAAATCCTATCTATTAGTTATGAAAAACAACAAAAAAACTATGTAAAACGACAAAAATTAATTTTTATTAACACTGCCTATACCCCTACTTACGAGGCAGTTATAGTATATTTTCTAGTTTTATGAGGCATTAATAAAAGTGTATGTACTGAAAATATAACACTTAGCTCAGGGCCGTATTTTCCCCAAAAATAATTGCATTAGCATTTATTCTGTATTGCATAGGTGTCATTCCGATATGAAGTTTAAAGAAATTATTGAAATTTGACTCTTGTGAAAATCCTAATTCCAGGCTGATATTTTTAACAGGTATTGAAGTCGACCTTAACATCGCTTTAGCCTTATCCAAGGCTCTTCCCGTAACAAGACTCTTTGCGGAACAACCATAAATAATTTGGGTTGCTTTGTCTAATCTTCGTTTTGTAATATTAAGTTTATCGGCATAGTAGCTTACTACAAGATTGAAGGTTACCTGCTCATCAAGAAGTTTACTAAACTTATTCGCTATTTCCTGATCATAGACATTTTTAGTACCTCTTTCAAAGCCCGGGTCAAAGTCCAGCTGAGCTCTTATGAGAATAAATTCTATAAAATTAGCCAGCAAATTTCTTTTAATCAAAGGATTAGCTCCTGGTGTCTGAAGTGGTCTTGCATAGTTTTTAACAATAAACTTATAAGGTATAAAACTGTTTTTAGCAGCAACACCCAAAGGATTCTGAAAGAAGAAACAATTCGTAATATAATACAGAAACTTCAGCCGGTCCATAAAGACTTCTGGTTTAAACCAGATAAGCACGGCTTTCTTATATTTTTCTATAACGGAAAAAGAACTTTTGGGAGGCAGGAAATAGAAAGTTTCCGGATCTATGCTTATGCTTTTATCTTTAATAATGATGTTTAAATGGTCTGTTGCAGTATACAGAATGGAGTATGCCAATGGATGAATACTAACATCCAGGTCATCAGCATCTTTTAGTCGATAAATCCCCCAGTCCTTTTGCATTTCCCTATTCATAAAAGCCAAATACAGGTGCAAATATAACCGTATTTATTTATTTCATATAATAATTACATATATATGATTAATTTTTAACAATTTTTGAAGATTATTTATTTTTTTTAGAAGAAAATATACTAAAAAGTGAGATACAAAGGTGGACACAAACCCGCTATATATTTAGTACATAACATTTTTTACAACACAATCCATACGCTAATACCATTTTTCGATACTGAAAATTTTCCGCAGCCATTTTTATCAATTTCAATATGATCATTTACTATTCCCAGGGCATCATAAAAGAATTTTCCGCTATATTTTGTACCAACTTCCATTATTTTATCTCCTGGACCATTATTACTGATAACAACAGCACAGCCTGGTAAGTCCCCGTTCCCCTCAAAGGTCCAGCCTATACAATCCGGATGATCAAAATAGTCATGTTGTACACCATAGATATTATTCTGGCGAATCCTCAGTAAAATTTCCAGTTCTTCTACACTCTCAAGGAAAATTTCACAGTCGTTACCTTCTTTATCTTTATCCACATAATGTGCCCCAAATAAGTCCGGATAGAATATACAAGGATACCCTTCTGTCCGTAATAAAATCAATGCATAAGCTATGGGCTTAAACCAATGTTCAACAGGAGCTTCCAATTGTTGTAACGGCTGGGTATCGTGATTATCTACCAGAGTAACAGCTTTATCGGGTTGGCTCTGAACTAGTGTTCCATCAAAAATTTTACTAAGGTCATAATCTGCTCCTTGGTTGGAAGCTAGGTAAAATTGATGCTGCAATGGAGCATCAAAAAGATTCATACAGCCCTCCGTTACTTCTATATATTTTTCAAGGAGAGGCAAATCGTTTGGGGCCCAGTATTCACCTACAGCAAATATATTCTCTTCTGTGGCTTCACGAAGTTTATACAGCCAGTCTTTAAAAAAAGCCGGTGTAATATGTTTTATAGCATCCAGTCTCACACCGTTGTAACCAATCTGTTCATAATACCATCTTCCCCAATAATCTAACTCTCCTACAACATTTGGATTTCGGAAATTAATATCATTATTCATCAGATAATCATAGTTACCTTTTTCATCACTCAGCAATTCATCCCAACCATCTCCATAATCATTGATCACCCGATATACATGCATACCATCAATTCCTTCAGCATATTCAACACCTGAAAAACAGGTGAAATCCCAGATAAATTCTGAATACTGCTTATTTCTCTCAGGAAAATTAAACTTCGTGTATGACTTAATATTAAAAGGTTCCGATGTTACCTCATTTCGGTTTTCGGTATTTACTTCCACAACCTGAAATTCTTCCAGCTCGTCACCGCCAGCTTTATGGTTCAGTACAATATCTGCAATGATCTGAATGCCTTTACTTTTAAGGCTGTTTATAGCGGCCAAATAATCCTCCTTAGTTCCATATTTAGTTGCTATACTTCCTTTCTGATTAAACTCTCCTAAATCGAATAAATCGTATGGATCATAACCTACAGAATGGGGCCCACTTGCACATTTATATGCAGGAGGAAGCCATACTGCTGTTATCCCTATATGCTTTAAATAATCAGTTGTTTCTTTAAGATTTTTCCACAGAAAAGAGTCTCCGTCCGTATACCAGTGAAAATACTGAAGCATCGTTCCATTCATAATATGTGCCTTTTGAATAATAAAAGTACATTAAAAAGAACTGATTACCTTATGATTACAAAAAATTAAAATTTGAACACTATTATAAAAATTCCGGAAAAGGAATTTTAAGCTGTACAGAAACCTGCTTCTTTTCTTCAGTATTAAGGTTGGACAGGGATAATCCCAGAAGACGTATCGGTTTATCAAACGGCCGGCTCTGCCAAAGTTGTTTAGCAAGTGTAGATAATGAAAATTTATTCTCGAGATACTGACCTTCAGTTTTACTGCGGGTAAATAATGTAAAATCTTTGTATTTTATTTTCAATGTCAGCGTCTTCCCTTTAATTCCTGATCTTTCAAGACGTCTAAATAATTCATCTGCAATCTCATCCAGTTTTTGAAAGACTGTATCCTCGTCCAGAAGATCTTCCCAAAAGGTTTCTTCAACAGCTACACTTTTTGCTATTCGGTGAGGCTTCACTTCTGAATATTGAATCCCTCGTACAACATTGTAATAGTGTTTTCCGGATTTTCCAAAAAGCAAAACCAACTCTTCAAGGCTTTTATTCTTAAGATCTTTTCCCTTATAAATACTAAGGGTATTCATTTTATTAGCAGTAACTTTACCTATACCATAAAATTTTTCTATAGGCAGCTCTTCTAAAAAGCTGAGGACATTTTGTGGATGAATCGTTTTTTGTCCATTAGGTTTATTGATATCAGAAGCTACTTTTGCCAAGAATTTATTAACAGAGATTCCTGCAGAAGCCGTTAATCCTGTTCTTTCCAGTATCTTTTTGCGAATTTCCAGAGCTATCTGATTAGCAGACTCTATTCCTTTTTTATTTTCGGTAACATCCAGATATGCTTCATCCAGCGACAAGGGTTCCACCAAATCTGTATATTCATAAAATATCTCACGGATTTGCTGGGAAATTTCCTTATATCTGGGAAATCTTGGTCGTACAAAAATTAAGTTGGGGCATTTCTGTTGCGCTGTTTTGCTGGGCATAGCAGAGCGTACACCATACTGACGGGCTTCATAACTTGCAGCAGCAACTACACCACGGTGAATTCCGCCTACAGCAATAGGTTTTCCTTTTAATTCAGGGTTATCATGCTGTTCCACGGAAGCATAAAATGCATCCATATCTACATGAATAATCTTACGAAGCGAAAAAGGGAAATCCATACCGCAAAGATATGGATTAGTTTATTTTCAAGAAGCTCAAAACAATTTATATCTTCTTTCTCATTAATAGAATATGGGATTCAAAACCTGCCTTTTCATAAGCTTTTACTGCTGATTCATTATCAGCATAAACCTCTAATCGGATTTCTGAAATTCCCTGGTCTCGTGACCAGTTTGTTAACTCATCAACAATCAGCCTATTAACACCCTTTCCTCTGTACTCAGGTTTCACATACATAAATCCTAAATAAGCATATCTGGAAAAGTTGTAATAATCCTTTTCAGCATTTTTGATGAGTGCATAACCTGAAGCTATAATATTCTCTTCATCTTCAGCAACAATAAGAGCTGCACTCTCTGAAGCTATTAATGAATTCAGGTCATAATAATGAATTTTTCCTTCTATCAAAGTAGGATTATATGGTCTTTCTGCTATCACTACTCCTTGCTCAAATTCTAAAAGAATAGGCAAGTCCTCTTCTGTAGCATATCTTAGTGTAATCATACTATAAAAGTAGTCAAAAGTTAAGAATGAATAGCAATAAGTTCGTAAGGTTTATAGGCTTAAGAGCTTTAATAACTCTGTCCCCAGTCTTATAACCTCTGTAGCCATTATAACTCTATCACATCCATAACTATTATAACCTGCATAACCAGTATAACCTCTTGGTTGTATGGGCTGGTTTAGGGATAAGTTAGGAATAGTAATATCCTAAAAACGAAAAAGCCTCTGCATGAATATGCAAAGGCTTTTCAAAAATAAAAACTGGCGGCGACCTACTCTCCCGCGTTAGCAGTACCATCGGCGCTGGTGGGCTTAACTTCTGTGTTCGGAATGGGAACAGGTGAGCCCCACCGCTATAACCACCCTAAAGTTTGTTATATATTTTTGGTTGTTCGTTATCGGTTTCTGGTTATCGGTCTTACACCTACAACTCTTATCCAATAACTACAAACCATTTTCGGTAGTTTCAACATCACAAAGGCATAACCTTTAGCGCACTCCTTAAGTATTTTTGCAAAGCTTACTTATTGCTTTTAGCTTTAAGCCTTATTAGGCTATAAATCTACGGGTAATTAGTACTACTCGGCTATGACATTACTGCCTTTACACCTATAGCCTATCAACGTCGTCATCTACAACGACCCTTAAAAGATGTCTCATCTTGAGGCGAGTTTCGCACTTATATGCTTTCAGTGCTTATCTCTTCCAAACATAGCTACTCAGCGGTGCACCTGGCGGTACAACTGATACACCAGAGGTTTGTTCAATTCGGTCCTCTCGTACTAGAATCAAGCCCTCTCAAACATCTAACGCCCGCAATAGATAGAGACCGAACTGTCTCACGACGTTCTGAACCCAGCTCGCGTGCCACTTTAATGGGCGAACAGCCCAACCCTTGGGACCTTCTCCAGCCCCAGGATGTGACGAGCCGACATCGAGGTGCCGAACCTCCCCGTCGATGTGAGCTCTTGGGGGAGACTAGCCTGTTATCCCCGGAGTACCTTTTATCCTATGAGCGATGGCCCTTCCATACGGAACCACCGGATCACTATGTCCTGCTTTCGCACCTGATCGACTTGTAGGTCTCACAGTCAAGCACCCTTATGCCATTACACTCTACGCACGGTTACCAAGCGTGCTGAGGGTACCTTTGAAAGCCTCCGTTACTCTTTTGGAGGCGACCACCCCAGTCAAACTACCCACCACGCAATGTCCTTCCGTAGAAGTTAGGCTCCAAGTAAACAAAGGGTGGTATTTCAACGTTGGCTCCACAAACACTAGCGTGCCTGCTTCACAGCCTCCCACCTATCCTACACATTGTTTACTCGAAGTCAATACGAAGTTATAGTAAAGGTTCACAGGGTCTTTTCGTCCCATTGCGGGTAATCGGCATCTTCACCGATACTACAATTTCACCGAGCTCGTGGCTGAGACAGTGCCCAGATCGTTACACCATTCGTGCAGGTCGGAACTTACCCGACAAGGAATTTCGCTACCTTAGGACCGTTATAGTTACGGCCGCCGTTTACTGGGGCTTCAGTCAATGCCTTCGAGTTACCTCTAAGCACCTTCCTTAACCTTCCAGCACCGGGCAGGTGTCAGACCCTATACAGCATCTTTCGATTTAGCAGAGTCCTGTGTTTTTGATAAACAGTCGCCTGGGCCTCTTCACTGCGGCCTCCCCGGAGGGAGGCGTCTCTTCTTCCGAAGTTACGAGACTATTTTGCCTAGTTCCTTAGCCACGACTCACTCGAGCACCTTAGGATTCTCTCCTCGACTACCTGTGTCGGTTTTGGTACGGGCAGTATATTTCGCTTTTCTTGGAAGCGGGTCCCCAGGATTATCAGCGCATCCGAAGATTTGCTGTACTATCGTAACCTCGCAGTTACTTCAACGTACTATTCCGTCAGTACGCACCTAGTTTCCAACTCCGTCACTTTTATTAATATACTGGTACGGGAATATTAACCCGTTGTCCATCCACTACGCCTGTCGGCTTCGCGTTAGGCCCCGACTAACCCTCAGCTGATTAGCATGGCTGAGGAAACCTTAGTCTTTCGGTGAGGGGGTTTCTCGCCCCCTTTATCGTTACTTATGCCTACATTTTCTTTTCTATCCGCTCCACAATACCTCACAGTACTGCTTCGGCGCAAATAGAATGCTCCCCTACCCAGTATTAAATACTGCCATAGCTTCGGTAATATGCTTATGCCCGATTATTATCCATGCCGGACCGCTCGACTAGTGAGCTGTTACGCACTCTTTAAATGAATGGCTGCTTCCAAGCCAACATCCTAGCTGTCAATGCAGTCCAACCGCGTTCTTTCAACTTAGCATATATTTAGGGACCTTAGCTGTTGGTCTGGGTTCTTTCCCTCTCGGACATGGACCTTAGCACCCATGCCCTCACTGCCGACAATCATTTATTAGCATTCGGAGTTTGTCAGGAATTGGTAGGCGATGAAACCCCCGCATCCAATCAGTAGCTCTACCTCTAATAAACTATATCGACGCTGCACCTAAATGCATTTCGGGGAGTACGAGCTATCTCCCAGTTTGATTGGCCTTTCACCCCTACCCACAGGTCATCCGAAGACTTTTCAACGTCAACCGGTTCGGTCCTCCACTTTGTGTTACCAAAGCTTCAACCTGCCCATGGGTAGATCACAAGGTTTCGCGTCTAATCCCACTAACTAAGCGCCCTATTCAGACTCGCTTTCGCTACGGCTCCGGACCTTAAGTCCTTAACCTCGCTAGTAAGATTAACTCGTAGGCTCATTATGCAAAAGGCACGCCGTCACAGCATATAGCTGCTCCGACCGCTTGTAGGCGTACGGTTTCAGGTTCTATTTCACCCTTCTATTCGAAGTGCTTTTCACCTTTCCTTCACAGTACTTGTTCACTATCGGTCTTTCAGGAGTATTTAGCCTTGGAGGATGGTCCCCCCATATTCAGACAGGATTTCACGTGTCCCGCCCTACTCATTTATCATCTATGTATGCCTTTCATATACGGGGCTATCACCCTCTATGGCCACACTTTCCAGTGTGTTCTATTAAACATATAAAGACTTTTGGGCTAATCCGCTTTCGCTCGCCACTACTTACGGAATCTCTTCGATTTCTTTTCCTCCGGGTACTTAGATGTTTCAGTTCTCCGGGTTTGCTTCTCGTCCGAAGACGAGATGACATATCTTCAATATGCCGGGTTGCCCCATTCGGACATCTGCGGATCAACTCGTGTGTGCCAATCCCCGCAGCTTTTCGCAGCTTACCACGTCCTTCTTCGCCTCTGAAAGCCTAGGCATCCGCCATACGCCCTTAACGATTTCTTTCCTAATTTTATTTTACTCTGCACTCAAGGAGTGCTCGGTTATCTCTTTGTGATGTCAATTTTACCGTTAATGTCAATGATCTTTAATTCTTTCTGTCTTCCTGATAAACGAATATTTGTTTTGGCTCTATTCGTATACTTGTATCAGTCCAACAAAACTGTGGAGAATAAGGGAGTCGAACCCTTGACCTCCTGCGTGCAAGGCAGGCGCTCTAGCCAGCTGAGCTAATTCCCCCTCTTAGTTAAGATGTTAGTCTTTAGTCCTTAGATTCTAGTATTAAACTAAATTCTAATTTCTTATTTCTAACCTCTAATTTAATTAGTAGTCTCGGGCAGGCTCGAACTGCCGACCTCTACATTATCAGTGTAGCGCTCTAACCAGCTGAGCTACGAGACTTCAATTTTAATTTTAAATTTTAAATCCTTAATTTTAAATTCAATCTAAAACCTATTATTTATAATCTAAAATCTCTCTATCCCTGTTACTAATCTAAGGGGTTATCTTTTTTATAGCAACCAAAGTAAAACCAAAGCTGTGCTTTGTTTAAGTAAGCAGTACATTTAAGTACCTTAATTTTGTTTATCGTCCTTTGGACGCTCTAAAATGAGATGTTCCAGCCGCACCTTCCGGTACGGCTACCTTGTTACGACTTAGCCCTAGTTACTAGTTTTACCCTAGGCAGCTCCTTTTACGGTCACCGACTTCAGGTACCCCCAGCTTCCATGGCTTGACGGGCGGTGTGTACAAGGCCCGGGAACGTATTCACCGCGCCATGGCTGATGCGCGATTACTAGCGATTCCAGCTTCATAGAGTCGAGTTGCAGACTCCAATCCGAACTGAGACCGGCTTTCGAGATTTGCATCCTATCACTAGGTAGCTGCCCTCTGTACCGGCCATTGTAGCACGTGTGTGGCCCAAGACGTAAGGGCCGTGATGATTTGACGTCATCCCCACCTTCCTCTCTACTTGCGTAGGCAGTCTCACTAGAGTCCTCAACTTAATGTTAGCAACTAGTGACAGGGGTTGCGCTCGTTGCAGGACTTAACCTAACACCTCACGGCACGAGCTGACGACAACCATGCAGCACCTTGAAAAATGTCCGAAGAAGGATCTATTTCTAAATCTGTCATTTCCCATTTAAGTCTTGGTAAGGTTCCTCGCGTATCATCGAATTAAACCACATGCTCCACCGCTTGTGCGGGCCCCCGTCAATTCCTTTGAGTTTCATTCTTGCGAACGTACTCCCCAGGTGGATTACTTATCACTTTCGCTTAGTCTCTGAATCCTAAAATCCAAAAACGAGTAATCATCGTTTACGGCGTGGACTACCAGGGTATCTAATCCTGTTCGCTCCCCACGCTTTCGTCCATCAGCGTCAGTTAAGACTTAGTGACCTGCCTTCGCAATTGGTGTTCTAAGTAATATCTATGCATTTCACCGCTACACTACTTATTCCAGCCACTTCAACCTTACTCAAGACTAACAGTATCAATGGCAGTTCGACAGTTAAGCTGTCGGATTTCACCACTGACTTATCAGTCCGCCTACGGACCCTTTAAACCCAATAAATCCGGATAACGCTTGCACCCTCCGTATTACCGCGGCTGCTGGCACGGAGTTAGCCGGTGCTTATTCATCTGGTACCTTCAGCTACTTACACGTAAGTAGGTTTATCCCCAGATAAAAGTAGTTTACAACCCATAGGGCCGTCTTCCTACACGCGGGATGGCTGGATCAGGCTTGCACCCATTGTCCAATATTCCTCACTGCTGCCTCCCGTAGGAGTCTGGTCCGTGTCTCAGTACCAGTGTGGGGGATCACCCTCTCAGGCCCCCTAAAGATCGTCGCCTTGGTGAGCCGTTACCTCACCAACTAGCTAATCTTGCGCGTGCCCATCTTTATCCACCGTAGTTTTCAATATAATCCGATGCCGAATCATATATTATAGGGTATTAATCTTCCTTTCGAAAGGCTATCCCCTTGATAAAGGCAGGTTGCACACGTGTTCCGCACCCGTACGCCGCTCTCAAGATTCCGAAAAATCTCTACCGCTCGGCTTGCATGTGTTAGGCCTCCCGCTAGCGTTCATCCTGAGCCAGGATCAAACTCTCCATTGTATGTTTGTGTTCCTTAAACTCAACTCAATTTAAAATTGACGCTTTGGTTTTTCTTACTTGGTTGTTATTTTATTTTCAATGATCTTTTATTCTTTTCGCTTTCTCCGAAATCTCTTCTGTCAGTTGTTTCAGATTTGCGAGTGCAAAGATAAAAACTTTTTCCCGATTTACAAAACTTTTTTTGAAGTTTTTTTTTCAGTCATCTTTATTAACTCTGCTCTACAGTCCTTTTATTAACCATTTTTGCGTGGGCAAAACTAATAAATTTTATTAACATGACCAAATCTTTCTTCTAAAAAATTTTAACCGATTTTATAGTCTCAATTATCTCCTGCTCCCTCAACAACTCTCATTGTTTAGGACTGCAAAAGTAGAAAAACTTCTACTACACACCAAACTTTATTACTCATTTTTTAACATAATATACCTAACTCCCTGAATACATGCGAGAAAAATTTAAGGTCAGTCTAATATTATACTTAACTACTCTTCTTATAAATCATAAAAACGGCTTTATATACATACTGAAAATTAAATTCTATTGATCTAAAATATACTTTAAAAGCTATTTTTTAATTTATCAAAAGTAATTTTTAATCCTCTACTTCATTATTTATACTATAAAAACAGAAAAACCAAGCTTCGAAGCTGGATAATAACTTGTGAGAAACATATAAACAATAAATAGAAGTTATCTTTTTATTAAGATATCAATCTGGGAATTTATTAAGGGCTTTATAATTTCACTAAAATCTAAAGGCATATAATTTTAATAAATTAATAGATCGTATTATAAGTTTATAAATTTTAAATGTTGATATTATTATTAATTCATAAGCTTCATAAAATTGACAGTTATTATAAAGTTGAAAACCAATACTGAGTTATGAGTTATAAATGATAAGTTATAAGTCGATAGGATTTAGACTTACTGTTATTCATATAGTATAATAGTATATATAATATAAAGTATTTACTAATGGGAAGTAGCTTAACTAAATATTCTATCTAAATAGTTATGAGGTATAAATGATAAGTTATAAGTCTATAGGATTTAAACTTATAGTTCTTCATGTAGTATGATAATAATATAGACTATTTACTAACAGCAAATATCTATTATGTCTTCGGTAAAAAAAAATTAGCCTGAGATAGAAAGTTATGAGTTATCAATGATAAATGATGAGTTGTAAGTTCAAACTTAAGTCATTTTTACAATTGCTCTAACCTATTAACGGATCAGATATGAATCCTTGGAGAAAGATAATATTCCTGTAGTGAAATAGTATTCCGGAGGAATACTTACTTTCTGACATACATTCTTTATGCAGATCAGACTCTTCCGGAGCTTCATTCTAATTTTTCCAGTTTCTATCAAATCTTATATTGAAAATATAGTTCATCACAATAAATAAGGAGCTCCGTCAGGAGCTTTATCTCCATAGATTATAATTCTGAAAAATCAGAGCGTTCCAGAGGAACGTTATCTTAACCGGATATTATGAGTGATTATTAGAAGGATAACTCTATCCCCAGTCTTATAACCTCTGTAGCCATTATAACTTTATCACATCCGTAACTATTATAACCTGCATAACTTACATAACCAGTATAACCTTTCTGGTTAGTTAGTGGTTAGGTATATTGAGTTGTGTTATTTTGGATAGGATTGGTTTGATAGAATGTTTTAGGAATATCCTAAAAACGAAAAAGCCTCTGCATGAATATGCAAAGGCTTTTCAAAAATAAAAACTGGCGGCGACCTACTCTCCCGCGTTAGCAGTACCATCGGCGCTGGTGGGCTTAACTTCTGTGTTCGGAATGGGAACAGGTGAGCCCCACCGCTATAACCACCCTAAAGTTTGTTATATATTTTTGGCTGTTCGTTATCGGTTTCTGGTTATCGGTCTTACACCTACAACTCTTATCCAATAACTACAAACCATTTTCGGTAGTTTCAACATCACAAAGGCATAACCTTTAGCGCACTCCTTAAGTATTTTTGCAAAGCTTACTTATTGCTTTTAGCTTTAAGCCTTATTAGGCTATAAATCTACGGGTAATTAGTACTACTCGGCTATGACATTACTGCCTTTACACCTATAGCCTATCAACGTCGTCATCTACAACGACCCTTAAAAGATGTCTCATCTTGAGGCGAGTTTCGCACTTATATGCTTTCAGTGCTTATCTCTTCCAAACATAGCTACTCAGCGGTGCACCTGGCGGTACAACTGATACACCAGAGGTTTGTTCAATTCGGTCCTCTCGTACTAGAATCAAGCCCTCTCAAACATCTAACGCCCGCAATAGATAGAGACCGAACTGTCTCACGACGTTCTGAACCCAGCTCGCGTGCCACTTTAATGGGCGAACAGCCCAACCCTTGGGACCTTCTCCAGCCCCAGGATGTGACGAGCCGACATCGAGGTGCCGAACCTCCCCGTCGATGTGAGCTCTTGGGGGAGACTAGCCTGTTATCCCCGGAGTACCTTTTATCCTATGAGCGATGGCCCTTCCATACGGAACCACCGGATCACTATGTCCTGCTTTCGCACCTGATCGACTTGTAGGTCTCACAGTCAAGCACCCTTATGCCATTACACTCTACGCACGGTTACCAAGCGTGCTGAGGGTACCTTTGAAAGCCTCCGTTACTCTTTTGGAGGCGACCACCCCAGTCAAACTACCCACCACGCAATGTCCTTCCGTAGAAGTTAGGCTCCAAGTAAACAAAGGGTGGTATTTCAACGTTGGCTCCACAAACACTAGCGTGCCTGCTTCACAGCCTCCCACCTATCCTACACATTGTTTACTCGAAGTCAATACGAAGTTATAGTAAAGGTTCACAGGGTCTTTTCGTCCCATTGCGGGTAATCGGCATCTTCACCGATACTACAATTTCACCGAGCTCGTGGCTGAGACAGTGCCCAGATCGTTACACCATTCGTGCAGGTCGGAACTTACCCGACAAGGAATTTCGCTACCTTAGGACCGTTATAGTTACGGCCGCCGTTTACTGGGGCTTCAGTCAATGCCTTCGAGTTACCTCTAAGCACCTTCCTTAACCTTCCAGCACCGGGCAGGTGTCAGACCCTATACAGCATCTTTCGATTTAGCAGAGTCCTGTGTTTTTGATAAACAGTCGCCTGGGCCTCTTCACTGCGGCCTCCCCGGAGGGAGGCGTCTCTTCTTCCGAAGTTACGAGACTATTTTGCCTAGTTCCTTAGCCACGACTCACTCGAGCACCTTAGGATTCTCTCCTCGACTACCTGTGTCGGTTTTGGTACGGGCAGTATATTTCGCTTTTCTTGGAAGCGGGTCCCCAGGATTATCAGCGCATCCGAAGATTTGCTGTACTATCGTAACCTCGCAGTTACTTCAACGTACTATTCCGTCAGTACGCACCTAGTTTCCAACTCCGTCACTTTTATTAATATACTGGTACGGGAATATTAACCCGTTGTCCATCCACTACGCCTGTCGGCTTCGCGTTAGGCCCCGACTAACCCTCAGCTGATTAGCATGGCTGAGGAAACCTTAGTCTTTCGGTGAGGGGGTTTCTCGCCCCCTTTATCGTTACTTATGCCTACATTTTCTTTTCTATCCGCTCCACAATACCTCACAGTACTGCTTCGGCGCAAATAGAATGCTCCCCTACCCAGTATTAAATACTGCCATAGCTTCGGTAATATGCTTATGCCCGATTATTATCCATGCCGGACCGCTCGACTAGTGAGCTGTTACGCACTCTTTAAATGAATGGCTGCTTCCAAGCCAACATCCTAGCTGTCAATGCAGTCCAACCGCGTTCTTTCAACTTAGCATATATTTAGGGACCTTAGCTGTTGGTCTGGGTTCTTTCCCTCTCGGACATGGACCTTAGCACCCATGCCCTCACTGCCGACAATCATTTATTAGCATTCGGAGTTTGTCAGGAATTGGTAGGCGATGAAACCCCCGCATCCAATCAGTAGCTCTACCTCTAATAAACTATATCGACGCTGCACCTAAATGCATTTCGGGGAGTACGAGCTATCTCCCAGTTTGATTGGCCTTTCACCCCTACCCACAGGTCATCCGAAGACTTTTCAACGTCAACCGGTTCGGTCCTCCACTTTGTGTTACCAAAGCTTCAACCTGCCCATGGGTAGATCACAAGGTTTCGCGTCTAATCCCACTAACTAAGCGCCCTATTCAGACTCGCTTTCGCTACGGCTCCGGACCTTAAGTCCTTAACCTCGCTAGTAAGATTAACTCGTAGGCTCATTATGCAAAAGGCACGCCGTCACAGCATATAGCTGCTCCGACCGCTTGTAGGCGTACGGTTTCAGGTTCTATTTCACCCTTCTATTCGAAGTGCTTTTCACCTTTCCTTCACAGTACTTGTTCACTATCGGTCTTTCAGGAGTATTTAGCCTTGGAGGATGGTCCCCCCATATTCAGACAGGATTTCACGTGTCCCGCCCTACTCATTTATCATCTATGTATGCCTTTCATATACGGGGCTATCACCCTCTATGGCCACACTTTCCAGTGTGTTCTATTAAACATATAAAGACTTTTGGGCTAATCCGCTTTCGCTCGCCACTACTTACGGAATCTCTTCGATTTCTTTTCCTCCGGGTACTTAGATGTTTCAGTTCTCCGGGTTTGCTTCTCGTCCGAAGACGAGATGACATATCTTCAATATGCCGGGTTGCCCCATTCGGACATCTGCGGATCAACTCGTGTGTGCCAATCCCCGCAGCTTTTCGCAGCTTACCACGTCCTTCTTCGCCTCTGAAAGCCTAGGCATCCGCCATACGCCCTTAACGATTTCTTTCCTAATTTTATTTTACTCTGCACTCAAGGAGTGCTCGGTTATCTCTTTGTGATGTCAATTTTACCGTTAATGTCAATGATCTTTAATTCTTTCTGTCTTCCTGATAAACGAATATTTGTTTTGGCTCTATTCGTATACTTGTATCAGTCCAACAAAACTGTGGAGAATAAGGGAGTCGAACCCTTGACCTCCTGCGTGCAAGGCAGGCGCTCTAGCCAGCTGAGCTAATTCCCCCTCTTAGTTAAGATGTTAGTCTTTAGTCCTTAGATTCTAGTATTAAACTAAATTCTAATTTCTTATTTCTAACCTCTAATTTAATTAGTAGTCTCGGGCAGGCTCGAACTGCCGACCTCTACATTATCAGTGTAGCGCTCTAACCAGCTGAGCTACGAGACTTCAATTTTAATTTTAAATTTTAAATCCTTAATTTTAAATTCAATCTAAAACCTATTATTTATAATCTAAAATCTCTCTATCCCTGTTACTAATCTAAGGGGTTATCTTTTTTATAGCAACCAAAGTAAAACCAAAGCTGTGCTTTGTTTAAGTAAGCAGTACATTTAAGTACCTTAATTTTGTTTATCGTCCTTTGGACGCTCTAAAATGAGATGTTCCAGCCGCACCTTCCGGTACGGCTACCTTGTTACGACTTAGCCCTAGTTACTAGTTTTACCCTAGGCAGCTCCTTTTACGGTCACCGACTTCAGGTACCCCCAGCTTCCATGGCTTGACGGGCGGTGTGTACAAGGCCCGGGAACGTATTCACCGCGCCATGGCTGATGCGCGATTACTAGCGATTCCAGCTTCATAGAGTCGAGTTGCAGACTCCAATCCGAACTGAGACCGGCTTTCGAGATTTGCATCCTATCACTAGGTAGCTGCCCTCTGTACCGGCCATTGTAGCACGTGTGTGGCCCAAGACGTAAGGGCCGTGATGATTTGACGTCATCCCCACCTTCCTCTCTACTTGCGTAGGCAGTCTCACTAGAGTCCTCAACTTAATGTTAGCAACTAGTGACAGGGGTTGCGCTCGTTGCAGGACTTAACCTAACACCTCACGGCACGAGCTGACGACAACCATGCAGCACCTTGAAAAATGTCCGAAGAAGGATCTATTTCTAAATCTGTCATTTCCCATTTAAGTCTTGGTAAGGTTCCTCGCGTATCATCGAATTAAACCACATGCTCCACCGCTTGTGCGGGCCCCCGTCAATTCCTTTGAGTTTCATTCTTGCGAACGTACTCCCCAGGTGGATTACTTATCACTTTCGCTTAGTCTCTGAATCCTAAAATCCAAAAACGAGTAATCATCGTTTACGGCGTGGACTACCAGGGTATCTAATCCTGTTCGCTCCCCACGCTTTCGTCCATCAGCGTCAGTTAAGACTTAGTGACCTGCCTTCGCAATTGGTGTTCTAAGTAATATCTATGCATTTCACCGCTACACTACTTATTCCAGCCACTTCAACCTTACTCAAGACTAACAGTATCAATGGCAGTTCGACAGTTAAGCTGTCGGATTTCACCACTGACTTATCAGTCCGCCTACGGACCCTTTAAACCCAATAAATCCGGATAACGCTTGCACCCTCCGTATTACCGCGGCTGCTGGCACGGAGTTAGCCGGTGCTTATTCATCTGGTACCTTCAGCTACTTACACGTAAGTAGGTTTATCCCCAGATAAAAGTAGTTTACAACCCATAGGGCCGTCTTCCTACACGCGGGATGGCTGGATCAGGCTTGCACCCATTGTCCAATATTCCTCACTGCTGCCTCCCGTAGGAGTCTGGTCCGTGTCTCAGTACCAGTGTGGGGGATCACCCTCTCAGGCCCCCTAAAGATCGTCGCCTTGGTGAGCCGTTACCTCACCAACTAGCTAATCTTGCGCGTGCCCATCTTTATCCACCGTAGTTTTCAATATAATCCGATGCCGAATCATATATTATAGGGTATTAATCTTCCTTTCGAAAGGCTATCCCCTTGATAAAGGCAGGTTGCACACGTGTTCCGCACCCGTACGCCGCTCTCAAGATTCCGAAGAATCTCTACCGCTCGGCTTGCATGTGTTAGGCCTCCCGCTAGCGTTCATCCTGAGCCAGGATCAAACTCTCCATTGTATGTTTGTGTTCCTTAAACTCAACTCAATTTAAAATTGACGCTTTGGTTTTTCTTACTTGGTTGTTATTTTATTTTCAATGATCTTTTATTCTTTTCGCTTTCTCCGAAATCTCTTCTGTCAGTTGTTTCAGATTTGCGAGTGCAAAGATAAAAACTTTTTCCCGATTTACAAAACTTTTTTTGAAGTTTTTTTTTCAGTCATCTTTATTAACTCTACTCTGCTCTAACAGTCCTTTTATTAACCATTTTTGCGTGGGCAAAACTAATAAATTTTATTAACATGACCAAATCTTTTTTTCTAAAAAATTTTAACCGATTTTATAGTCTCAATTATCTCCTGCTCCCCTCACAACTCTCATTGTTTAGGACTGCAAAAGTAGAAAAACTTCTACTACACACCAAACTTTATTACTCATTTTTTAACATAATATTCGTAACTATCTGACTACGGGTGAGAAAAATTTAATATTATGTTCATATTGAAAAGACTTCCCTTCTTTATATATACTCCATATATCGCTGGACACGCTTTAAAACCCGGGTTTTTGTTGTCAGCATTTACTGGAATAGGCTCTTTCTAATAGCTCAGAAGCCATTTTTTAGCTTTAACACTTCCTTTATATACATAAGAAAAACAAAAATCCGGCATGAAGCCGGATTTTATATACTATATATATGTATTAATAATGGTGAACGATATATTCATTCTCGAATGTACCATCATCATAAAACTTTAATATTGTATATCCAGGAGGTGTTTCCTGATAATAAAAAGGTTTAGCAGATCGCTTATCTCCTTCTCCCCACCAGAATCCAGACATCGCACCATTACAGAAATAGTACACATCATTGTACCAGGCTCTGTCCAAAAGGTGCTGGTGACCACTAAGACACCCTTTTACTTTATCTTTATGTTTATAGAAAAGGTCTTTTAGTGCTACATGATCTTTATGCTGCCCACCTTCAAAGGTTCCGGTAACCGTAAGTATTGGGTAGTGGGACATAATAAGTGCGTATTCTCCCTGAGGGATATTCTCCAATTCTTGTTTCAACCAGTTCATTTGTTCTGGATCCAATGTAACACCAGAATTATTACCATCTAACATAATAAAATGCCATTTCCCTTTTTTAGTGCTATAATAACGATTAGGCATTTTAAGCCTTTTAGCTGCATAAGGCACACCATACATTTCATCTGATTTGCCGCCGGCCCACCAGATATCATGATTTCCTACACAACTGTACATATCATAATCTGCAATTTCTTTGATACAGGTATCCCAGGCATTCCACTGATCATAGACCTCCTGACGAGTAGAATTGTCTCTGTCAACAGCCATAATAGAATCTCCGGTATTAAGGAAGAAATCTACTTTCTTTGTTTTCACTTCTTTCAGGCATTTCACAAAGCGTTCCATAACCTTAGGATCAGCCGGCAAGTGTACATCTGTTATATGAGCTACCGTCAGTACAAGTTTCTTTTTCAGATTTACATTTTTGTCTTTCAGAGTTGACGCTAAAAGATTGGTAGCAGTTCCTCCTAACATAAGGGCTGAAGCTGCTAGCGGAACTTTTGCCAAAAACTTTCTTCTTTTCATGATATATTATTCTGTTTCTTTAATATTAGTCTTCGAAACTCCGGAAGGCATTTTACCACCCCGGTGATTGTTTAAGTTTAGGGTTAAGAATTAATTGACTTGCCGGTATTGGAAGATAGTAATATTTAGGATCAATAAATGTTCTTGGCAGTCGTCTGTCTTTTTCGAACATAATATTACCTGAAGTACCTCCAGAAAGATAGAAGACCCCATCGGAAATATAAAACTTGGTTAGTTTCGCTCTGATATCTGCAGGAATATTACTCAATGGATCTTCTTTTCCAGGAGCTTCAAGGATTGCAATATCTGGTTTGCCATCACCTGTCACATCCATTGCTCCAAGTGCCGGGGTATAAATACCTTTGGAAGCTTGTCCCAATAATGCTCCGGACTTCCAACGGAATAAATCATCCAATCGTTTGTCTTCACAAGCCAGTTCAACACGACGTTCACGTCTGATTTCTAAAAGAACACCTCTGTTTCCTCCGTTAATATTAGGATATTGTTTTGCAAGATAGTTATCTGGTGTTGCATTAGCTGCCAGCATAGAAAGATCTGGCATCTTCACTCTTCTACGCAAAAGATTCACGGTATTGTCGAGATCACCCTGCGTTAAAATTCCTAATTCCGCTTTTGCTTCTGCATTAACTAATAATACCTCAGCAAACCTATATATAGGAAGATCTGTATAATTCAGTTCCCATCCTCCCCTTAATGATGGATCTCTAGGATAAAATTTAATTTGAAGATATCCACCAAAAGCAGGCTGAAGCATATAAGGATCACCATTCGGAATTGCTGCATACCCCGGAGGCATAATCGTTTCTGCCATACGTGGATCACGGTTGGCAAATACTTCAGTAAATGTTTTCTTATCATAATCGGTAACTGAAGTAAAAGGCGTTCCGTCCTTCATCAGGAATTCATCCGCAAGACTTCCACTCAGCGCCCACTGCCATCCCAATACTGTATGGGTATTATTACTCACTCCCTGATCTTTATTATTTTTTTGCAAGAAAATAACTTCCTTGTTACCAGCAAGACTATTACTGGCAAACAATGCCCGGAAATCTTCGGCTCCTTTTCCTGTATTATAGATACTGAATCCACCATTGCTGATAATATCCTGAGAGGCAGTTACAGCACGGTTCAGAAATTTAGCAGATGTATTCTGCAAGCCTAATTCATCATGATATTTTCTAAATGTACCTTCATACAATGCAACTCTGGACAACAATGTAAGCGCAGCCCATTTCGTAATCATGGTATTATTTGTTTTTGCAGGCAATACATTAGCAGAAGCATATTCCAGGTCTCCCATCACGGAATCCATAACCAATGCTCTCGGATCTTTAGCTTTGTAAAGCATTGCTTCGTCATTACTACCAATAGTAGCAGAATACCATGGAACATCTCCATATTTTTTCACCATATTGAAATAGAAATTGGCTCTGAAAAATTTAGCAACTCCTTTGTAATGCCTTATTAATGATTGATCGCCTTTCGCTTTTCCAGAATTTTCAATCATATAGTTAATAGACCGAAGCTGTTTCCAGTCCCATCCGTCTATATTTGCTGGTGTAAGGGAACCTCTCAGAAGATTATCTGTATTACTGGCGCCGGTATAAACTGATATATTGTCTGAAAACACATCGGTATATGGTGCCGAAATATAACTGTAAAAACCATTGGTATAGGTTTCCAAATCCTGAGGATTATTAAAAAAATTATCTTTTGTAACTTCTGTTATCGGATCTTTTTGTAGAAAATCGCTTTCACATGATATTAATGACAGCCCTGTAAATAACGTCAAAACTCCTGTGGATATATAGGTATTTAGTTTCATTTTTATATGCTTAAGAAATTATAGATGTTAAAAGTTTAAGTTCATACCGAATGAGTATGTTCTCTGAAAAGGATAAGCTGCCTGCCCTAAGGTTTCAGGATCCAGTTTTACTTTCAAATGCGATATCTCGAATATATTCTCGGCACTGAAATAGAAACGAATCTTATTAAAATGAATTTTAGAAGTTTCTTTCAGTGGCAGGGAGTAGCCTATAGTCACATTCTTTACACGGACATAGGAGGCATCCTGCATATAGCGTTTATTTGGAATGCCCAGCTGCTGCATGTTATCTTCTGCCGTATAAGCTCTTACTGCAGGGAAATATCCATTAGGATTATCCGGTGTCCAGTGATCAAGGTTTTGCTGTGTTACGTTAGTCCATGGCTGTGCATAAACACCCCAGAAGTAAATTGTTCCTGCACCAGGATACCAGTCTCTTTTCCCAACCCCTTGTAAGAAGATACGTAAATCTATTCCTTTCCATTCTCCGGATAAGTCTAAACTAAATGGAAAACGAGCGGATGTATTCCCGACTACATATAGGTCTCCAGGATTATTTACCGTCTTATCGCCCATATCTACTTTACCATCACCATTACGATCTCTGAATTTTGGATCTCCCGGGTAGAATCTGTAAGATTGATCATCGGTACCCATTGCGGTCTGATTAGGATGATTCTTAATATCCGCCTCATCTTTAAAGAAGCCCTCTATTTCAGCTCCCCAAATCTCACCAATTTCCTGGCCTACATAATATCCAGAAAGTAATTTTGCAGGATTATCAAATCTTGTAATATATGATCGGCTATCTGCAAGTGTAAATGCTACATTATAACGGAAAGGAGAACCTGCTAATTTAAATTGATCATTCCATCCTAATCTAAATTCCCAACCTTTTGTTTTAAGATCTCCCGCATTCACTTTAGGTTCAGATGCTCCAAAAACATTAGGAAGGATTTTCCCCGGAATCAACATATCCTTGGTATAACGGGTATATTTATCAAAGTTTAATTGTAGTCGATTATTAAAGAAGGCTAAATCTGCTCCGAAGTTTACTGTTGAAACTTTTTCCCATGTAAAATTATCGGAGACAGCATTAGGTGCATAAACTGCAATAGGGCGGCCATCTCCCAGAATCTGCCCTACAGTACCTGTAGTCATCGTTGGGATATATGGATAGGCTATTGTATTCTTATCTTTATCTATCAGATCCTGATTACCAAGAGACCCATAAGATCCTCTGAATTTTAGTAAGTTAAGACCGATTGTATTTTTCACTCCCGCAAAGAAGTTCTCGTCCGACAATACCCAGCCTGCCGATGCCGATGGGAAGAAGCCCCAACGGTGACCTTTCGGGAATCTGGAAGAACCATCATAACGGCCATTTAATTCCAACAGGTATTTATTCTTAAAATTATAAGCCGCTCTATAATATATACCCTGCAATGCCCATTCTATAATCCTTTCGGTTTCTTCCATTGTACCCGTACTCAATCCGATAGAAGGCAATGAAGTGGAAATGATATTATTTCTTTTTGCTGAAGAGTAGCCATATCTGTTATATTCCTGATTAAAACCTCCTAATAATTGAACATAGTGGCTTCAAAAGTTTTTATGAAAATCGGTATATACATTATATACGTAATACCTTCCCGTCATATTCTCGTTTCTGGCCCATGATGTTGTAGAACCTGTATAGGAGATAGGCTGCATTGGTCCTGTTTTATAAGCCACAGGAATATCATAGGAACGGGTAATTGATGATGTATTTCTGAAAGTTGCTTCAGCCTTTAAATCCCATACCTTTTTAATAATAGATGCATTAGCTGCAAATGAGATCTGAGTTTGTCTAAACTCATTCTTAGAGCGTCCGCCATCCTGTAATCTTCCCAAAATGCTAGCTCCGTCTTTTGTCCAGGTCCCATCCGGGTTTTTAGGTACACTTAGAGATGGAGTTCGGTTTACATTCCAAAAGAAAAGATCATCTATAAATACCGGAGAATCATAATCCGAAAATGTAAAAGCTGTATTGGTAGATAAATCTAACCATGGATTGATATTAAGATCTACCTTACCTCTCATGTTATATCTGTTATAGATATCGTTACCAAATCGAAGCATTCCGTCCTGACGGTAGTATTCTCCTGAAAGTAAGTAGCCTACTTTGTCCAGCTTTCTGGAAATACTTATATTATTGGTAAAAGTAGGTGCTGTATCATTATAAGCTTCTTTTAACCAGTTGGTCGATCCATAATATGCCCAGGAATTGGGGTCTGACGGATTCAGAATTACACGGGGAAGATTCGGGTTATTGGCAATCTGCCTTGCATATTCTCTTTCGTTTTCCGGAAAGAGATTATATAGCGGCGTTGCTGCGTCATGCTTATACTGCATAACAGTTAAAGGATCTGTTACCAATTCCGGCAATTTTCCTACAGTTCTGTATGCTGTATTGGTATTTACAGATACATTCAGCTGACCTCCTTTTGCACTTTTAGTTGTAATCAATACCACCCCAAATGCAGCCCTTGCTCCATATATTGCAGCTGATGCTGCATCTTTCAGCACTGAAACACTTTCTATGTCTGCAGGATTTAATCTCGCCAGATCCTCAGCGCTATAAGGTACATTGTCCACCATAATTAAAGGATTACCACCATTTACACTGGTGAAACCTCTTACATTAAAGTTTGCTGCCGAAGTAGCTCTACCATTATCTATGGTAATATTAAGGTTAGGAATAAGTCCTTGCAAACCTGCACCGATATTAGTAATAGGTCTGTTCTCCAGCTTCTTTGCTGAAACCATATCTACGGCACCGGTAAGGTTAACTTTTTTCTGTTTTCCAAAACCGACAACAACTACCTCATCTATATCTTTAGACCTGGATAGTGTATCCGCTTTTTTGGAGTTTTCTTTCTTTAAAGGTACTTGCTGGGCTATAGCAGTGTAGGAAGCACACAGGAAAAACGCAATAGCGACCTTCAAAGAGCCTTGGGTAATAATCGAGCTTCTTCTCATGGTTTAAGTTTAATTATTAGAATTATTGTTTATTAAATTTTTATATAAATAAGCACTACTAACAGCAATATACCTCCGGCAAATGAAGACGCAATTAAGTCACTTTCCGAGCAATTTTGTAATACAATATTGACATACTTTAGTATTAAATTATCCTCATCACAGCTCTTTGAAAAGCTCTCTTTTTCCCATTTATTTTTTCTGGTATATTTATACTATACGCAACAGGGAACAACTAAAATTTATATCTTTAATGCCCCAATATTTTTTTGGGCGCTGAAATATGGAAGATTACATCATTACCGTCGGAAAGAGAATCAAACAAATACGAAAGGATAAAAAACTTACAATTAACGATATTGCACAAAGAGCTGATGTAAGCAACGGTCTTATTTCCCGCGTGGAGAATGGGCGTACCATTCCCTCCCTACCCGTGTTGTTTTCACTGATTTCCGCTCTGGAAACAGATATTGCCTTATTCTTCAAAGATCTTCCCGTACAATCTAAAAACCCATTCCTGGTCTTCCGAAAAGAAGAAATGACACTGATTGAAAAGGAAGAAAATGCTGAAGGTTTTATATATCAGCATATATTCAGTAAGCAGTTTCCTTTTGTAGGCTTCGAATGTGTACTATTAGAAGTACATCCAAACTCAAAAAGAGAACAGGTAGTTACCGATGCATTTGAATTTAAGTTTATAATCTCGGGAGAGTGTAGTTATATCATTGGTGAAGAAGAAGTTCTGCTGAAACAGGGAGATTCTATATTTTTTGACGGAAGAATTCCGCATGTTCCTGTAAACAGAGGAAACCTCTCCTCCACTATGCTCGTTGTTTATTTCTATATTAACCCGGAATAATATGATCCAGTTCCGCCAGCGAATCCAGAATATAATCCGGGTTGGCAGCTTGTAACTGCTCTCGGGTCTGTGCTCCGCTTAATACACCTATTGTAATTCCGCAACCAGCATTCTTTCCTTCCTCTATATCAATTTCGGAGTCTCCGGCTTTCAGTACGGATTGGCTATCATCTATGGCCAAATCTTTCATCGCTTTATAAATCATATCCGGGTGCGGACGACCGTTTACTACATCGTCTGCAGTAATTACAGCATCTATATCACTCCCATTTCCCCAACCTACCTGCTGAAGAAGTTTATTAGCCGTTTTTGAATCGTAGCCTGTATTAAGTGCTATTTTGATTCCTTTGGATCTTAAACGGTCAAACAATTCAGGCACCCCTTTTACGGGTTTTACCTGCACTTCATCATATGCCTGCTCCAAAGCCTTTTGGAAATATGTAAATATAATTTCTGCCTGCTTTTCTGTATTCTGTTCTCCTGTGCAATTTTCCAGTACATCTTTTATCGCCTGTTGCTTTTCTTTTCCTGCTCCGTATTGTAATACCTCTTCCAGGCTTACATTATATCCATATTCATTTATTGCTTTCTGTACTGTTTTGTACACCAGATTATCTTCATCTATTGTTGTTCCGGCCATATCAAAAACAACCAGTTTTATTTTCTTCTCCATTCTCTATCGTTTATATTACATTAAAAGTTTATTGATATTTTCTTTAGAATAGCCCGCACTTCCGGTCATTCCTTTACCACCGATACCTGTGATAATGTGAATTTGTCCGTCAATTGAATGCTCGAACACATCGTGGTTTTTACATTGTGAATAAATTCCGAACCACTGTCTCTGGATTTCATAAGTAGGAAGATCTACTATTTTCCTTGCTTCCGCCAGCATAAAAGCATTGATATCTTCTTTAATATCATATCCAAGATCATCCATGTCTTTTACATCTGCATATTCGTGAGAATCTCCTATAATAACTGATCCGTCTGCTGCCTGCTTGAAAAGGATATGCACGCCCCATTTCTTCTCGAGTGCATCTTTCTCTTCTCTTGATTTTATCTCATTAAAAGACGGGCACTCGTGGAAGCTTTCATATCTGCGGATACTAAGTCCCGTTAATACTGATCCAGGCAAAGTATAATCAGATGGTTGTGGCACCGTCTGCAACATTTGCAGTTTGGTAACCTCCAGATCGCTTTGTGCAAATAGCTCCGGATACAATGTTTTGAATTCGCTACCATTACATATGATAACATTGTGTGCTAAAAGCTTATTCCCTATAGAAGTCAGAACTTCAGCTTTTCCATTTTGTACTGAGCAATGAATTACCTGTTGATATGTTAACAGCTTTAATCCTTTCTCTTGTACCAGATAAGCCTGTAATCTATGAATCATAGTGCGAGGCTCTACTGTGACTTCCTCCGGAAAGAACAGTCCGGCTTTTACATAATCCGTACGAAGCCCCGGATATTTGGCCAAACATTCTTCTTTTGTAAGAAGTACCGACGAATAGTCATTGTTTTTATTGATGTGATGCAACTCTTCTATCAGAGCTACTTCTTCATCATTGGAGGCAAAGTAAGCCGAACCATTCTGACGAACTGTAATGTCAAATTTACTTTGCAGCTCTTTGTAAATCTGCAAACTTTCTCTTCCATAGTTTTGCCATTTAGTATCCATTCCGGAAGGAACTACCTGTCCAAAATTACGGGTTGTAGCGCTTTGAGGAGCTTTATCTTTCTCCAGTATTGCCACTTTAAATCCTTTTTCCAAAGCATGATATGCATGGAAGGTTCCCAGAACTCCACCTCCGATTACTATAAGGTCAAATTCGTTTTCCATTTTTTTTCTTTATGTATATTTTCAGGGTTATTAAATTTACGATTGAGATAGAAATATGAATACAGTACAGCTAATAAGGCTATTGCTGACAATATATAAGTGCCTGAGCAAAAGAAATCTAACCAGGAAATTCCTCCTACACTAAAGTTTTTATACAACAGAACCAGCATACTTCCTAGATAACCGAAGGAATCGGCCAGGTAGATAAGAAATCCTGCATTCCCTTTAATTTTAAAAGCAGCTATAAACCGATCAAAAAACAAAGCATTGAAAGGCACATAGCATATATACAATCCAAAACCTGTTGATACCATCCAGATAAAAGCTCCGATATGATGATACTGAAACAACAAAGTGGAAGCTGCTAATGTTACTATTCCCAACAATAGCAAATAATGATATATATATAGTGCTTTAATATTATTCTTTATAAAATAGAGTGCTCCGAAAATAAGAAGTACAATAAGTGAGACAACAATTTCGGATTTACTGTATACGCTTACATCTCCGGTATAACCGATACTATCCCAAAGCTCTCTTGCGAAATTATCCCGAAAGTCTCTAAAAGCTGTAAGTAGTGTATAAAACAGAATAAGAAAACTAAAAGGCAGTGCAAACTGACGAAACACTTTCTTTCTCTCTGCACGGTTCATTGGTACACGTTCAGATTTTTCGGCAATATCCTCTGCTGTAGGTGGTGGAATTTTTTCCAGCAAAAAAATAAAAATCAGTAAGGGTAAAAGGAATAATGCTCCTGTTACCACAGGCATCCAAAACTCCGAAATACCCCAGTACTGCATTACCCACATACCGACAGACTTTACAACACCACTGGAAACAATAAAGCTTGTACAAAGAATAATGCCTAATATTTCGGTTGTTTTCCGACCTTCCAGATAGGAGAATACAATTCCCCAAATCATCCCCAATGGCAAACCATTCAGGAACATAAATACCACATTATACGGAGCCGGAACAATTGCAAAAAGGAACAATGCCAGCTCTGCCATCAGAATTAATCCCAGAAAATAGAATTTGCGCTTGTTAGGTGTGAGTTCCGATATTACTTTAATTCCAATAAACTTAGATGTTGCATATCCCAGTACCTGCAGTAGAATAAGGGCGATTTTATAATCTACACCCAAAACCTGCAAATGATCGTAGCGGGCAACTGTAAAAGGCTTTCGGAAAGCATACATGCAAAAGTATGCTCCGAAAGCTGCTATTGAACTATATAAAAGAAAAGTAAATTGCTTTGTTTTATTCTCCTCTGTTGATTTCATGGCTATGATCTGTTAGTACATTTCATAAAAATGAAGTCCTCGATACTATTGAATTCATGATCTAAAACAATAGCTTTAAAGAAATGGTTATCAGTTTTCATTTTTACTATTTGTAAATTTTATGCGCCAAAATTGATTAAATATTTACAAATAATAACTTTTTGAGTATTATAAAATTGTTAATCCAATATTAAATTTTCTTATTTCAGGGAATACACAATTGCAGAATCTCTGCATAAAAGAAGTAGCCGGACCTTACTCCGAAATTCATCTTTATTCTTTAAATTTGTCACTCATGCTGCACTTTTTTAGCAGAAGCACTTTAGCCCTATAAATTTTGAAACACTTTTTATTTTTCTTAATTACAGCTATTTTTATTACATCATGTACTAAGACAACTAGTACCAAAGAAGCAACGGCACCACACTCTATTCCAAATGCAGATTATGATAAAGCCTGGAAGTTTATTGACAAAGGTGACGACAAAAATGGTTTCATCTATCTGGATAAAGCAAAAAATGCTTATATAAAAGCCGGGGACAGCTTTTCTGCTGGAAAGAGCTTTGTAAACATGGCTATTATTCAGGAGCGGGTAAGCGATAATATGGGAAGTATAGAAACCAGCATTACGGCTTTAAAATTTCTAAACGAAAAAAATCCATACCATCACAGCTTTCTTTCCAGTAATTATAATAACATGGGCGTTGCCTCCAATAGTTTAAAAAACTATGCTGATGCAGAAAAGTATTATAAAAAAGCATATCTGTTTACACAGGATAAAATTGAGCAGATTATGATTATGAATAATCTGGCCAACTGCTACCATAATCAGAGAAAGTATAGGGAAGCAGCTTCAGTATTCCAAAAAATAAAAGACAGCCTTAAATCAAAAGACGATATCTATTACAAAATATCCTCTAATCTGGCTAAAACCTTATGGTACGAAGATGCCAGGAACAATCCAACCCCTGTCTATCTGGAAGCTAAAAAATATTATGCAAAAGAAAAAGACGACTGGGGACTGGATACTTCCTATGCCTATTTATCAGAATATTATCTCCATACCAACAAAGACTCTGCAATGTTTTATTCTAACAAGATGTACGATATTGCAAACAGACTAAAATCTCCTGTTGACAGACTGGAAGCCCTACAGAATATGATTGTATTGGAAAAGGGAGATCAGTCGAAGAAGTATTTTACAGAATATTATAAACTTTCGGACAGCATACAGGAGAGCAATAATACCTACAAAAATCAGTTTGCGGCCATACGGTTTGAAAGTGATAAAAACCGCATAGCAAAACTGAATCTGGAAAAAGATCTCGTACATAACCAATATAAAATAATTCGCCAGCAGGTCTTCATCTATTCTGTATCAGGAATATTGATACTTTTACTGATTACCGGAATACTATGGTACAAACGGAGGAAAGCCAAACTGGAACTTCAGGCTCAGGATAAAATAAAAGAAGAACGGCTTATTCTTTCTAAAAAGGTGCATGACGTGGTTGCCAACGGGCTTTATCAGGTGATGTCCAGAATAGAATACAATGATGATTTTAGTAAAGATGAAATACTGGACAAACTGGAGATGATGTATCAAAAATCCAGAGATATTTCCTATACTCCCTTATCTTCTTCTGAAAAGAAGTTTAAAGATCGTATCTCTGAATTATGTTTATCTTTCCAAAATAGCTTGCGCAGAATATTTGTTGTCGGAAATGAAGATGCTATGTGGAATACTTTGAATGCGGATATTCAGGAAGAATTATTTCTTATTTTACAGGAGTTTCTGGTAAATACTAAAAAGCACAGCAAAGCAGATAGGGTTGTTGTAAAATTCAGTTCTGACGAAGGGAAATTTCATCTAAAATATTCTGATAACGGAACCGGGCTGGATGAAAAAACTTCCCACAACAATGGATTACAAAGTATACAACAACGGACAAACTATATAAAAGGAATACTACATATATTACCCAATGAAGGAAAAGGATTTCTGGCAGAGATCTCTATACCTTAATTACAACAGACTATGTTTAGAAAAATACTTATTGCTGAAGACCATGAAAGTGCCAACCTTTCTGTACAGAAAACTCTGGAGGACTACCCAGCTTCAGCTACAGATTTTGTGTATTATTGTGACGATGCTCTAGACAGAATTGAAAAATCAATTCAGCAGAAAAATCCCTATGAATTACTAATCACAGATTTGTCTTTTGAAGAAGATAAGAATATACAAAGAATAAAATCGGGGTTTGAACTCATTACGCTGGCTAAAAGTATTGCACCAGATTTAGCTGTTATTGTATTTTCTGCAGAAAAGAGAGCCGGAATTATAGATTCTCTGTTCAAAGATTATAATATAGATGCCTATATTCATAAAGGAAGGACTGACGTAAAAGAGCTAAAGCTGGCTATTGACGCTATATATAATGGAAAGAAATACCTCTCAACAGATTCTCAGCAATCTTTGAAAGAGATTAATTCCTTTGAATTTTCTTCATTCGATGTAAAAGTTATTTCTCTTCTTGCAGAAGGTATTCTGCAAAAGAATATTCCTATGTATCTGCAACAGGAAAACATCTCTCCCAGCAGCCTTAGCAGTGTGGAAAAGCGCCTCAACATCTTGAAAGATCAGCTTCAGGTAAACAACAACGAACAGCTTGTTGCTTTCTGTAAAGATCTGGGAATTATATAAAAAACAGCTCCGTTACGGTTTCCCGTAAGGCCATGCAAAATTTCATTCCTATTTTTGCGGCTGAATACAAATGCAGAAAATTTAATTCTAAATTCATTTCCTATAGAGCCTGTTGTTAATTTTTTAACGACGGGCTTTTTTATTTTCAGAAATATCCTTTTTACTGAAAGTTTACCCATTTGAAACACCTAAACAACTTATTATCAGCTTTCAGAAGTTAAAAATCTCAAATCTGTTTATCCATGAACATTACAGCGATTTTACAGCTCTGTTTTTCAGATTTAATTTAATGTAAACTCAATCTGTAAAAACAACATTAAAAAGTGAAATAATATCTATTTACCCCGATAACTATTACTATTTTCTAAACAAATACCTATTTAAAACAAAAATAAACTACAAAGTATTGCATAATTACATTTTTTATTTAACTTTAATAGAATTAAACAATTCAGCACAAAAACACAATTCTGATGAAGTTTTATTTAAAAACAGATAAAAACGATGAAAGAACAATATTCATCACCGGGAATTTTAACAATTGGAATCCACGGGACAAAAACTATAGTCTGCAAAAGACTAAAGACGGATACTTTATAGAAATCAGTGATGATAAATTACCTTCTGAAGTAGAATATAAATTTACCAAAGGAGGCTGGGAAAATGTAGAAATGGATAGTGAAGGACATTTCACTTCCAACAGAAAGGTAAAAAAGCAAACTAAAAAAATTGAAGATATTGTTGAAGATTGGCGCTTGAACTGGGCTCCATTCAAGGAAGAATATTTTCCCAAAATAGAACTGATATCTGAAAATTTCTATATCCCACAACTGAATAAAACCCGAAAAGTATGGGCTCTGCTTCCCTATGATTATGAAAATTCACTGAAAAGTTATCCAGTGCTTTATTTACAGGATGCACAAAACCTCTTTAACGAAGAAAGCGTTTTTGGTAACTGGGAAATAGATAAGAAACTCTCTCTCCTTGCCGAATATGGAATTGGTGATATTATAATTATAGCTATAGAGCACGGAAGCCAGGATCGTATTCAGGAATATGTGTTCGAAGATGAAAACAAATATGCTGTAAAAGCTGAAGGCAAAAAGTATATACGCTTTATAACGGATACGCTGAAACCATACGTAGACCAGCACTTCCGGACTTTACCGGAGAGGGAGCACACCGGAATCGGAGGCAGTTCACTAGGTGCACTTATAAGTATCTACGGAGGTTTTTTATATCCCGAAGTATATTCTAAGCTCATGCTGTTCTCTCCATCATTATGGTTGAACCCCAATAATAATTTTCCGATGTTAAGCTTTCATCAGCCTTATCATACTAAGGTATACATCTATGGCGGCGAATTGGAAGGATCGGATATGGTAAAACGGATTAACCTGTTTAAAATAGCCATGAAACGATGGGAAGAGAGCAAATCCATAGAATTCGATATCAGAACCAGCATTCATCCGGAAGGAAAACATCAGGAATTCTATTGGTCACAGGAGTTTCCACGAGCCTTAGAATGGTTATTCTTCGACAAATTGGAAAATCCTAAGGAAAGAAAGAAAAAATACAATAAAGCCAAACAAAATGTCTGAAGCTACCCAACATATTTATATCTACTCTGAAGATTCATGGAAAGAGAACCAACATCTCTTCCTTGATTCTTTGCAAACTTTCTTTTCAGGGAAAAGAAATGAAAGCTTTGTTATTGCTTCAAACAACGAGATTACTTTACTCTTAGGAACAGGTACAGCTTATTCAGAAAATGACCTTACCAACATCGGTCAGAAGTTTTCTTATGATCATAGGGAGAAGTTATCCACAAATATTACATTTTTACATGCAGATATTCTCAGTTCCCGGGAAACTGAAAGTTTGTTATTGGGGTTCTATCTGGGAACTTATCAATATCCTTTTCAGGCAATACATCCGCTATGGAATCCAGAGTTCAGATGGGCAAACATTGAACTATTTGAAGAAAAGTTTGCTAAGATAAAAGCTATTTGCAAAGGTCAGTTTATTTGTATGGACTGGCTGAACAAACCTGCTAATCTTAAAAAAGCACCACAATTAAGTAATTTTATACAGGATAGAGCTCAGGAATACGGCTTCAATCTCACTACATACAACCGTAAACAATGTGAAGAGCTTGGGCTCGGAGCCTATCTGGCGGTTAATCAGGGAAGCCATCAGGAAGCTGCATTCACTATTATAGAATATATTTCCGAAAAAGAAAATGCTCCAACAATAGGTCTGGTAGGCAAATGCGTGCTTTTTGACACCGGTGGAATTTCTATAAAACCAGCTGCCAATCTGCACTATATGAAAAGCGATATGGGTGGTGCTACAGCTGTTTTGGGTACATTAATAGCTGCTGCAGAAATGCAGTTACCTGTCAATATTACAGCCATACTTCCGATTACCGACAATGCTGTTTCCAACAATGCTTACCTGCCTAGTGATGTAGTTACTGCTTACAACGGAAAGACAATAGAAGTAATAGATACAGATGCTGAAGGCCGCATGACTCTTGCGGACGGACTTGCTTATCTTTCAAAAAATTATAAAACCGATTATCTGATAGATCTGGCTACTCTTACAGGAAGTGCTGTGCGAATGTTCGGAACTACTTGTGGTGCCCTTTTCTCTAACGACCAGTCATTGCAAAAGCAACTTGAAGAATCCGGACAAAAAACCGGACAACGCCTCTGGAGCCTCCCATTATGGGAAGACTGGGAAGATGAGATTAAATCGGATGTAGCCGATTTAAAAAATATTTCACTGAAACCTGTAGGTGACTGTATCGTTGCCGCTACTTTTTTAAAACATTTTATCAACGATCATCCTAAATGGGCACATCTAGATATTGCCGCTATGTGCTTCGGGAATGTAACTTATGCTAAGGAAAAAGCAGCTACAGGTTATGGTGTAAGACTCCTAATAGACTTTATAGAAAAATTGTAAAAAACTAAAAACACAAGATGAAAACATTCGTTTGCCTTTCCAGCTATTACAAAGGCTATGATTTTATGGATGAATGCAAAAAGCTGGGCAACAAAGTCATCCTGATTACCTCCGAAAGCCTGAAAGAAAAAAACTGGCCCTGGCATGCTATAGATGAAGTCTACTACATGTCGGAGACAGAACCCTCGGTATGGAATTCTGACCATATGATCCAGGGGTTTGCTTACCTTATGAAGATTCATAACATCGATACCGTTATTGCATTAGACGATTTCGATGTGGAAAAAGCTGCGCTAATCCGGGAAACCTTTCGTATACAAGGAATGGGTCAAACGACTTACCGATATTTTCGGGACAAACTGGCCATGCGCCAGATGGCAAAGGACAGTGGTATCAATATTCCACCCTTTGCTCCGGTTTTTAATGACAGTGTTATTACAAGATTCATTGAAGAAAACCCTGCACCATGGGTTTTAAAACCTCGTTCTGAAGCGTCTGCAAGTGGTATAAAAAAAATACGTTCCGCAGAAGAACTCTGGAAAGTGATGGAAACACTGGGTGAAGATCGTATCCATTTTCTTTTAGAGGTTTTCAAACCAGGAGATGTTTTCCATGTTGACTGCCTCGTTTATAACAAAGAAATTAAATTTATTTCCTGCTCGAAATACCTTTCTCCACCTATGGCAGTATCGCATGATGGTGGTATTTTCAGAACCAAAACACTGGCAGAAGATTCCGAAGACTTCAAAGGTCTTGCAGAAATCAACCAGCAGGTTCTTTCCAAATTTGGGATTGTACATGGTGCTACCCATTCGGAATTTATCAAAAGTAATGAGGATGGAAAGTTCTACTTTCTGGAAACTTCTTCCCGTGTAGGCGGAGCACATATTCCGGATATGGTGGAAGCTTCTACCAAGGTCAATCTTTGGCGGGAATGGGTGAAGATTGAAACAGATGTCTTGAACAAGAACAAATATAACCTTACGTATGAACGAAATCATTTCGCAGGGCTTATTATAGCACTAGCTAAGGACAAGCATCCGGACATTACGGATTTTCAAAGAGAAGAGCTTGTAAAGTCTCTTAATCTGGATCATCATATCAGCCTTCTGTATCAGTCAGATTCTGCCGATAAAATAACTGAGGCTCTGGACGATGCTGCAGAAAAGATCTATGCACATCATCTTAGCATTCTTCCCCCACAAGCAAAGCCAACATCTTAAACACTAAAAACACAAATATGCCACAAGTAGAATATACAGACTACTATTCCCATATTTTAGGGAGGAAAATAAACATTCAGGTGACGGGACATTTCGGACATCCTATTATTATGTTTCCTACATCACAAGGAAGCCTCACCCAGAATGCAGATTTCCATCTTAACGGATCTATAGATCATTTCACAGACAGTGGAAAAGTGAAACTTTTTAATCTGGAAACATTGGATAAAGAGAACTTCTACAACGACAATATTTCTCCTCAGGAAAGAATATGGCGTTATGAAAACTACGTTCAGTTTCTCATCCGAGAATATATTCCATTTATCCAGAAAACTCATCAAGTACATCGTGTAGCTATTGCCGGTTGTAGCTTTGGAGCCTATCATGCTACCAATTTTGCATTCCGCTATCCGGATGTAATCTCCCACCTTATAGCGATGTCCGGAGCTTTCTCTATCCGAAATTTCATGGATGGTTTTAGCAACGATACAGTTTATTTCAATTGTCCTGAGGAATTTATGCGGGACGATGCTTCCTGGAAATTCGGGCATATGCATATTGTCCTCAGCACTTCCGATCAGGATGTTTGTCTGGACAAAAATATTCGAATGTCCAACATTCTTCGTTCGAAGGGAATTAATCACTGGTACGATGAAGCCAAATGGATTAATCATGACTGGCCGTTGTGGAGGATGGTTTTCCCAAAATTCATAAGTGCTTATTTCTCATAAAAACACGATTAACTAAAATATTAACTACTCAAAAAATACAATTATGGCAAAAAAAGTTGGAATACTATTCGGAATGGAAGATACCTTCCCTTGGGCATTTATAGATAAGGTAAACGAGCTGGGAAAAGGCGAAATTATTGCTGAACCGGTGAAAATTGATGTTCTGGAGCAGGGAGCTGATTATGGTTATGCTGTAATTATAGACAGAATTTCTCAGGATGTTCCTTTCTACCGTGCTTATCTGAAAAATGCAGCACTGAACGGTACTTATGTTATCAACAACCCTTTCTGGTGGAGTGCCGATGAGAAATTCTTTAATAATGCATTAATGAGCAAACTGGGAATTCCTTTACCGAAGACCGTTTTATTACCCTCCAATGACAGACCTGCGAATACAAGCGAAACATCATTCAGGAACCTTACTTTTCCGCATAACTGGGATTATATTTTTAATTATGTTGGCTTTCCTGCTTATATGAAGCCGCATGATGGTGGTGGCTGGAGAAATGTTTATCGTGTGGAAAATCCTGAAGATTTGTGGAATAAACTTTCGGAGACCGAGCAATTGGTGATGATGGTACAGGAGGAAATTATTTTTGAAGACTACTATCGTGTATACTGTCTGGGAAAAAAATATGTTCATATCATGCCTTATGAACCAAGAAACCCACATCATTTACGCTATGCAGCAAAATCTCAGTATTCCGGAAAACAGCTGGAAGATCTGCTCAAAACCATTCACAACTATACTATTAAAATGAATGAGGCTTTAGGATACGACTTCAATACAGTAGAATTTGCTGTAAGAGATGGTATCCCTTATGCTATCGATTTCTGCAATCCTGCACCAGATGCGGATAAAAATTCTGTAGGAGAAGAAAACTTTGCATGGATTGTAGAACATGCTGCAAAACTCGCTATAGAAAAAGCGAATGAATATGTTCCGGGCAAGCCGAATATTTCGTGGGGAACATTTGTAAAAGACTCTGTTAAATAAATCCGCAGCATGCGGGCTTCTCAAACTAAAAATTAAAAACACACAAAATGCACAAATTCACAATAGGTATAGAAGAGGAGTACCAGATTATCGATGCGGAAAGCCGGGATTTGGTTTCACACGTTTCTAAAATTATAGAAAGTGGAAAAGCAATATTGAGTGAAAACCTCAAGCATGAAATGCATGAATCCATGGTAGAAATGGAAACAGGCATTTGCCAGAATGTAGCACAGGCACGTGATGAACTTACCGGTCTGCGGCGCCAACTGGTAAAAATAGCACACGACCAGGGACTGCGTGTTTCAGGCGGAGGGACCCATCCTTTCTCTCACTGGAAGGATAACATTATTACCAAAGCCGAACGTTACAACAAAATTGTAAATGATATGGGTGACGTTGCCCGATCTAATCTGATTTTCGGGCTACACGTACATATTGGTATTCCGGACAGAGAAGAAGGAATCCGCATTCAGAATGTAATGCGTTACTTTTTGCCCCATGTTTATGCACTGTCTACCAACTCCCCTTTTTGGGTAGGCCGACTTACAGGTTTTAAGTCATACCGCCAGGAAGTTTTTGCCAAATTTCCAAGAACGGGTATTCCGAGTTATTTCAGCAGTGTTGCAGAATTTGATGCTTATGTTAACCTGATGATAAAAACCGGAACTATAGACAATGCTAAAAAGATATGGTGGGATCTTCGCGTGCATCCTTTTTATCCGACTATAGAATTCAGGATTTGCGATATGCCTTTTACAATAGACGAAACGACATGTCTAGCCGCGATTATGCAATCTCTGGTTGCTAAAATCTACAAAATGCACAGACAAAATATTAGTTTCCGTTCTTACCGTAGATTATTGCTGAGTGAGAATAAGTGGCGGGCCTCAAAAGACGGAATACATGCAGACCTTATCGACTTTGGTAAAGAGGCCAGTGTACCTTATGCTATTTTGTTGGATGAATTACTGGAATTTATAGATGATGTTGTTGATGAACTGGGCTGTCGTAAAGAAGCGGAATATGCCCGTGAAATTATAAAAATGGGAACCGGCGCTGATCGACAGCTAAAGGTTTTCCATGAAACTGGCGACATCAAGAAGGTTGTAGACTATATGATTCGTGAAACCGAAAAATCCGTACTCTAATACCACAGAACACTGGAAAACAACTTTTTACTTTATTACATTTGTAGAAAATATACAGATTATGAACCACGAAATAAAAATTGCAATACTCGACATGAACAACAATCATCCTAACCAAGGGATGCGAAATATAAAAGCTATATCGGAAACATTCAAAGCCAATTCCGGATATCAGGTCAGTATTGAGATTTTTGACGTTCGTCACAAATATGAAATGCCTAAAATCGAAGATTTTGATATTTTCATTTCTTCCGGAGGTCCCGGAAATCCGCATAAGGAAGGTTTTGTATGGGAGGAGAATTACAATCGTTTTCTGAATGCTGTATGGAAACATAACAAAGAAAATGAATCTAAAAAGTATATGTTTCTTATCTGCCATTCATTCCAGCTAGCCTGCATTTATTGGGATCTGGCTGAAGTTACTCAAAGAAAGTCTTATTCTTTCGGAGTTATGCCGATCCATAAGACAGAAGCTGGTGAAAAAGATTTTTTACTGAAAAATCTTCCCGAACCTTTCTATGCAGTAGATTCCAGAGCTTATCAGGTTATACAGCCTAAAACAAATCATCTGGAAAAACACGGAATGCAGATTTTGGCACTGGAGAAAGAACGTCCATATGTTGATCTGGAAAGGGCTGTAATGGCTATTCGGTTTTCCGAAGAGATATTTGGAACTCAATTCCACCCGGAAGCAGATCCGGAAGGCTTTCTGGAATCTCTGAAAGTTGAAAAATACAAAAACAGTATTATTGAAGATTACGGACTGGATAAATATCAGGAAACAATAGACCGTATTGACGACGAAGATAAAGTAGTACTTACAAGAAAAGAAATCCTGCCAGTATTTTTGGAGTTTGCCGCACAGCAGATTTCTAAAACTGTTTCCCTGGCCTAAAAACACAGATATGATATGATTCCTAATCTCAGAAAGCAGTTTAATGATGCTTTCTCACCAGAGAAATATCAAAAACTAAAAGATACCTGTCAGCAACATTCATCTACAGAAATTGGATTCAGACTTTCAGAAAGCCCGATTTTTGTTGATAAAGTTTTTCAGGAAAAACTATTTAATGCAGCCGAGTCTATTATCCAGCAAATAGATTCTTTTTCTGCCGAAGAACTAAACAAAGCGATTCCTTCTCAGTCTTTGGTTCCCGGTGATGATTCCCATTATCATTTTCTGGCAATTGATTTCGGAATCTGCAGAAATGAATCCGGAGAGCTGGAACCTCAGCTAATCGAATTACAGGCTTTCCCTTCTCTTTTTGGTTTTCAACGCCAATATGAGGAAGACTTAAGATCAGTATACCCTTTTCTGGATACTTTCAAAAGACGTATCCCGATAAATGATTACATAGAGATGCTAAGGAATATTATTATCGGAAACGAAAATCCGGAGAATGTTATTCTGCTGGAAATATTCCCTGAACAGCAAAAGACAGCTGTAGACTTCAGTGTAACTGAAAATTTCCTGGGTATAAAAACCATTTGCCTAACCCAGCTTATAAAAGAAGGCCGACAGCTTTTCTACGAAAACAATGGGAGAAAGATCAAAATAAACCGTATTTACAATCGTGTAATTTTTGATGAGCTGGATAATATTTCGGATCTAAAAACTGATTTTCATTTCACAGATGATGTAGATGTAACCTGGGTAACGCATCCTAACTGGTTCTTCAAAATTTCTAAATTTATCCTTCCAAAGCTAGACCATGCTTATATTCCGAAAAGTTATTTTCTGAATGAAGCTCCAAATAGTCTAGACTACAGTCAGTATGTATTAAAACCTCTTTTCTCTTTTGCAGGAAGTGGTGTAAACATATATCCCAAGCAGGAAGATATTGACAGTATAAGTGACAAAGAAAATTATATACTGCAACAAAAAGTGAGCTATGCTCCAATATTTGAGGATATCAACGGTGAGTTTTCCAAAGCAGAAATCCGTCTATTGTTTGGTAAGGCGGAAAGAAGTAACAAATTAGAGTTCCTTGTAAATCTTGTAAGAATGACCAAAGCAGAAATGGTGAATGTAAATTTCAATAAGAAAGATGCAATCTGGATTGGCAGTACCATGGCCTTTTTCGAAAGTGATCTTCAAAAATAATTAAGTTAATATTCATTCTCATACTTACAAACCTTATAGGTCTCTTAGACCTATAAGGTTTGTTTACAGTCAGTAAAAAGTAAAAGAGCGCTACCCGAAAGCAGCACTCTTTTTTTGAAAAGTTAAAATAATAATATTTGTGATGAAGTTTTTATAAAGCTCTGTCCAGGTGTACATAGCCACCATCGACATGAATCAATTGCCCTGTTGTATGGCTGGACTTTTCTGAGAGCAGAAATACAACCATATTGGCAATTTCCTCAGTTGTAGTCATTCTTTTTTCAAATGGAATTTTATCTGTTATAGATTTCAATTTAGCCTCAGGATTATCAAAAGTCTTAATCCACTTTTCATATAACGGTGTATACGCTTCGGCAACAATTACAGCATTTACCCTGATGCTGTAAGGCAATAATTCTACAGCCCAGTCTCTGGTCAACCCACTTCTTCCGCCATTGGATGCTGCATAAGCAGAAGTTCCGCCTTGCCCGGTTTCAGAAGTTTTGCTTCCTATATTTACAATCGATCCTTTACTTTCTTTCAGCGCAGGAAGTGCATAATGAGCCAGAAGATAATAATGAATAAGATTTTTGTGCAATGACTGCATAAAAGCCTCATAACTTCCATTCTCCAACCCTACTCCGTCATTAACTCCTGCGTTATTTACCAACCCATCAATTCTTCCGAACTTTGTAATAATCTCATCTATAGCTTTTCTGCATTCCTCAGGCTGAGTCAATTCGGCAACTACAGCATGAGCTGTCAGATTTTTTTCGGCTAAATCATCAATAAGTTTCTGATTGTCTTCAGCGCTTCTTCCGATGATAACAGGAATTGCTTTTTCCTGAGCCAATACCCGTACAATACCTTCACCAATACCTTTGGCCCCGCCACTTACAATGATAATTTTATTTTCAAGTTGTAAATCCATGTTCTATAAATTATAAAAATCAACAGCATTTCCTCTCAGGATTTGTTGCTGCTCTTCTTTACTAAATCTTTGTATATAGTCTTTTACCAGCTGTATCCATTCTGTATAATTGGTGTTCAGAAGCATTACCGGCCAATCACTCCCAAACATTATTCTGGATGTCCCAAAATTTTCGAAAATTACATCTAAATAAGGTTCCAGCATTTCTTTTGTCCACTTTCCTTTTTCAGCTTCAGTAACCAATCCGGAAAGTTTGCAATACACATTTGCAGATTTGGCCAATACTGTAATATTCTTTTTCCAATGATCTATCTCTGGTGTTTTTAAATCTGGTTTACCCATATGATCCAAAACCAGTTTTTGCTCAGGAAGCTTTTCAGCAAACTCAATGGCTTCTTCCAATTGCGAATAATAGACCAGAATATCATAGATATAATTATATTCTTTCAGCTTTTTTACGTTATCCACAAACTGTGGATAAGCTAAAAAGCCTTCCGGTTCTGCCTGCACAATATGCCTCCAGCCTTTTAGTTTAGAATATTTTCTATAGGTATGCAGCTGCTCTTCGAAATTATCACTCAGGAAATCTATCCAGCCAACAATGCCCAATATCCTAGGGTTATTTTCTGCAAGATCCAGCAAAAATCTGGTTTCTGCAATACTCTGATCTGCCTGTACAGCAACAATTCCCTCAACGCTGTTACTTACCAGCAATTCTTCAATATCAGAAGGCAGAAAGTCTTTGCGGATAACTTCCATACTATCATCGATCCAGCTATCGCGGACCTCATCATATTGCCAGAAATGAACGTGAGTGTCTATCATTTTCTACAGACTAAATATTTTGTTCATTAACACCCATTTTTCGCCAGGCTTAGATTTGGGTAATGCCTGCTGATAATCCCACATCAGCTTTTCCCATTCCTGAACTTTCGGGTTTCCTGCATCTGCTTCAGCCTTTACGTCGAAAGAAAAATCATCTCCAACTTCCATTATCATAAAAAGTCGGTTATCTGTACGGTAGATTTCCATATTCTGTATTCCGGAATTTTTGATGCTTTCCAGAATTTCAGGCCATACCTGTTTGTTGTATTCTTCATATTGACGAATTAACTCGTCGTCGTCTTTAAGGTCTAAAGCTAGTGCATATTTTCTCATTAGGAATAAGCTTTTACATTTTGTTTACTTGTTCCCAGTCCTTCTATTCCTAATTCTACTACATCTCCCGGATTCAGATACCATGCTTCTGGTTTCTGTCCCATTCCTACTCCTGCAGGTGTTCCGGTGGAAATTACATCTCCCGGGAGTAAGGTCATAAACTGACTGATATAACTTACTATATAAGCTACATCAAAGATAAAGTTTGAAGTATTACCATCCTGAACCTTTTTGTCATTTACTTTCAGCCAAAGTCTCAAGTTATTAACATCTTTTATTTCATCTTTTGTGGCGATAAAAGGACCTAGTGGTGCAAATGTATCTGCACTTTTTCCTTTTACCCATTGCCCGTTTCTTTCGATCTGGAAAGCTCTTTCGCTGTAATCATTGTGCAAAGCATAGCCTGCAACATGATCCAATGCATTTTCCATTTCCACATAGCTGGCTTTTTTTCCTATTATAATAGCCAGTTCAACCTCCCAGTCTGTTTTAGTGCTGTTTTTGGGAATTATCAGATCGTCGTTAGGACCAACTAAGGCTGAAGTAGATTTAAAAAACAAAATAGGTTCAGATGGTATAGGCATATTAGTTTCTTCGGCATGGTCCTTATAATTAAGTCCTACGCAAACAATTTTTGAAGGTCTTGCCAGTGGCGCGCCCAGTCTTACATCCTGATCAACTTCGGTAAGTCCGCCGGCAGCAATTTTTTCTTTTAACTCTTCAATAGCATTCCCGGAGAAAAACTTTTCATCATAATCATTCACCAGGTGAGAAACATCGTAGTATTTCTCATCAATAATAACACCTGGTTTTTCTTGTCCTTCCGCTCCGTATCTTATTAGTTTCATTGTCTTTGTTTAAAATTAGTTGTTTAATGTTGTAAAACCTCCGTCAATCGGGTAATCGCATCCTGTAATAAAAGAAGCTTCATCACTGCATAAATACAATGCCAGTGCTGCAATTTCTTTTGGATTCGCCATTCTTCCTATTGGTTGGGTTTTGGAAAGGTTCTGAAACATTTCCTCTATTCTGTCAGGATAATTTTTCTGTAAAAAACCATCTACAAAAGGTGTATGTACTCTAGCCGGAGAAATAGAATTACAACGGATATTATCATGGATGTAGTCTTTGGCCACACTCATCGTCATCGCTTTTACAGCTCCTTTTGCAGTACTATAAGCAAATCTGTCCGGAATACCTACCAATGCCGCAATAGATGCAAGATTAAGAATAACTGCATTTCCGGATTCTTTCAATTGTGGAATAGCTGCATGTAAACAGTTATAAACTCCCTTGATATTTACATTTACTATCTTATCAAAATCTTCTTCTGAGGTATTATCTGCTTTACCAACATGGGCAATACCGGCATTATTTACCAATATATTAATGGCTCCTATGCTTGTAAACAAGTCTTTTATCTGTTGGTGATTGGATACATCACAAACATGAACATAGGCTTTCCCTCCTTTTGCTTCTATTTCGGATAATGCCTCTGCTCCGTTGGCTTCACTAATTTCCAGGATATGAACTTCCGCTCCCTGCTCGGCAAATAATTCGGAAATAGCTTTTCCAATACCACTTCCTCCTCCTGTAATTACTGCTTTTTTATTTTTTAATGAAAACATTTTATATTTTTTTAAGCGCAAAACGCGCAAAGTATTTCTAACTTCTAACTTCGTACTTATAAACTCACTCCTCTTTTCCAGGGGATAAAATCATCTTGATTGAGTAAAACAGCTTTTGGTATAATTCTACCGCTTGCCACTTCTATACAATAATCGAGAATATCTTCTCCCATTTCTGCAATAGTCTTGCTTCCTTCTATAATTGGTCCTGTATCGATATCTATAATATCGGACATTCTGATCGCCAATGATGTATTGGTTGCTACTTTTATGGTAGGACAAACCGGATTCCCCGTTGGTGTTCCCAATCCTGTCGTAAATAATATTAAGGTAGCTCCGGAAGCTGCTTTTCCTGTTGTTGCTTCTACATCATTTCCGGGAGTACAAACTAAACTCAATCCGGGTTTTGTTGCTTTCTCGGTATAATCCAAGACATCAGCTACCGGAGAAAGGCCTCCTTTTCTGGCTGCTCCGACAGATTTTATAGCATCAGTAATAAGACCATCTTTTATATTTCCCGGTGATGGGTTCATATAAAAACCTGAACCAACTTTATGTGCTAATGTATCATATTCTGTCATGAGTTTGATAAATTTCTCGGCAGTTTCTTTATCCACAGAGCGGTCGATCATTTCCTGCTCGGCTCCGCACAATTCCGGAAACTCAGCCAGTAATACTTTCCCGCCTAATCCTACTAACAAATCGGCTGTATAGCCTACAGACGGATTCGCAGAGATTCCGCTGAATCCATCACTTCCGCCACATTTAACACCCAATACCAATTTATCCAGTCTTGCCGGCTTTCTTTCTATTTTATTAATTTCCGTAAGCCCGATAAAAGTATCATGAATAGCCTGTCTGATTAAAGCTTCTTCACTTTGTGTCTTTTGCTGTTCAAATACCAGAAGGGGTTTATCGAAATTAGGATTTCTCTCTTTTAAATCTTTCTTAAAGTTATCTACCTGAAGATGCTGACAACCGAGGCTAAGCAAAGTAATTCCGGCAACATTCGGATGGTCTGCATAGGATGCTAATAGCTTACTAAGCGTTGCAGAATCCTGTCTGGTTCCGCCACAGCCACCGCTATGATTCAGGAATTTTATACCGTCTACATTTTTGAAAACACGATTCTTTACTTCCACAACTGGATTTAAAGATATGTTTTCTAAATCTTCACCTTTCTGATAGGCTTCCAGTAAATGATGGGTATAGTCTTTATATTTATCTCCTACAGCATATCCGAGTTCGTTGTGCAAGGCTTCTTTAATGATGTCAAGGTTCCTGTTTTCACAAAATACCGTAGGAATAAACAACCAATAATTAGCTGTTCCTACTTCGCCATTGCTGCGGTGATAGCCATCAAAAGTTTTATCTTCAAACTTTGAGATATCAGGTGCCTGCCATGCATATTCCACATCGCGGTATGCATAAGGTTCTGCTGCATGCTTGGTATTTTCTACACTCATCCTTGCTCCTTTCTTCACATCGAACTGTGTTTTTCCAACCAGAACACCGTACATCATTACTTCACTTCCCTGCGGAAGATCCTGCATGAAGAATTTATGCTTTGCTGGAATTTTCTCTAAGGTTTCATATTCCAGTCCTTCAAAAAGGACTTTCTCACCCTGTTCAATATCTTGTAGTGCCACTAAGACATTGTCCTTTGGGTTAATTCTCAATATTTTATTTTTCATGATTATGTTCTCTGATTATTATCGAAGTTTTATCAGCAGCTAAAGCTGCTTGACTATGCTTCGGTTGGTTTCCAGCCATATTTACCAAAAGCAAATACAACAATGAAACATATAAATGGTACGATGTAGCCATACTGTATACTATGGGTAACATCTGAAATATAGCCTAATCCTAATGGCAATATTGCTCCTCCTACAATAGACATTACAATAAGAGAAGATGCTATCTTGGTATCTTTACCCAAATCTGCTATTCCCAGTGAAAAAATTGTAGGGAACATTATCGACATAAAGAAAGCTACTCCAATAAGCGCATAAATGGTAATATCACCTTTTCCGAATACTGCTACCAAAGTAAGAAGCATGCTCAGAACTGCGTAGATCATTAAAAGTTTATTAGGCTTTACGTATTTCATAAAGAAGGTTCCGACAAATCTTCCAACCATAAAGGCCAGTCCTGCCAATCCTGAATAAAATGCAGCATTTTTTTCCGTAATTCCTGCTGAAACAACAACAAAACGTATAAAAAAGCTTAGTACACATACCTGCGCTCCTACATAAAAGAATTGTGCAACAACTGCCCAGCGAAGATGTTTGTGTCTCCACGCATGAGAAATTTTAGATTTATCACCATCGTCTTCATGCTTAATGTCTGGCAACTTTGTAAAGACAAACAAAAGCATTACAATAACAATAATAACTCCCAGAACCAGATATGGCCCTTTTACACTGGCTGCTTCCTGAGCAATGTAAGCACTAAGCTCGTGTGGAGGTAATGCTTTTAGTTGTGAATCAGTCATAGATTGTTCACTCAGAATATATTTACCTCCAACGATTGGCGCTATAAAAGCTGCGAGTCCGTTGAAAGATTGTGAAAAGTTTAATCTGCGTGTTGCTGTTTCTTCAGGGCCTAAAATAGTTACATAGGGATTAGCTGCTGTTTCCAGAAAGGCCAATCCACAGGCTATTACAAATAATGCTCCTAAAAAGAAAATGTACATCTGGGTATTGGCTGCCGGAATAAAAAGGAAAGCTCCTAATGCAAACAGGCAGAGCCCAAATATGATTCCACTTTTATAGCCATACTTGCGCATAACATTTCCGGCAGGTATTGCCATAAGAAAATAGGCAATAAATATAGAAAAATCCACAAGGGAAGATTCTAAATCTGTCAGCTGAAAAGCCTTTCTCAGGTGCGGAATCAGCACCGGATCCAGGTTGTGAACAAAGCCCCAGAAGAAGAAGAGACTCGTAACGAGAATCAGTGGGAAAAGGTAGCCTCTCCTCCTTTCTGATGAAGCTTTTGTTGATTGCTCTGTTGTTATGTTTTGCATGGTCTATAAAGTAAAGGTCTTCGTGGTTATTAGTTTTTCGTTTTTCACTTAAATTTTCATGGTTATTAGTTTGTTAGTTTTTATTTAAGCTTTCATGGTTATTGGTTATTCATTATAAATATGTGGTGGCTGCGTGCACCATGTGCACCAATCACCAGTGATTGTTCTATATCCGCCGTTTTAGACGGTCCTGAAATAAAAGATGAAAATCCACCTTCTATCTCTATTATTTTATATGCATCATGCATCAGAGCTACTATTTTATCGGCCGCTAATATCACAAATAAATGCTGAGTGATAAAAGGTAATGCCCTATATTTCATTTGCTTTTCTGTAATCCATACTGCAGCATTCTCCGCTACTCCTATGCTCCCTTCAATAAGAGCAACTTCTACATTTTCCAGTTCATGCGAATCTGTTATTTCATCGCTGTCACTGTACAAATTTTCTTTTAATGCATTGATATTAGAGATTATTCTTTTATCAGATGCTATATTCTCTTTGAGGTATGTTAAAACCTCTTCTGTATTCTCTACAAATGTAACCTGCGAACCATTATTCCGAGCTGTTTGCACAAAAGACTCCAGAAGGTTTCCGGTTCCCGGTATAAATGATAAGTCTTCAGGCAGTTCATTTCCTGCAGGCTTTACTTTTGCAATTCTGGATAAAATTTCTTCTCTACTTCCCATTCTCAACATTCTTTTTATACCATTCTTTAAAGCTTTCCTCTGGCATTTCAGGCATCTCACGATGCTTATACCAAGGGTTTATACCACTTTTAAGAAGGAATGGTGTGTAGCGATATCCAAATTTCACTTTCTTTCTAAGCTTCTCATACTTTTTTGCATTGGAAAGTGACCTTGCCATCAGCTTCATAGAGAAGTTTTTCACCGGCTCTCCCAATCCTGAGGCAATAACCTCTTGTCTTAGTTCATACAGCTGATTATGTAAATCAATCTGTACCGGACATACATTAGTACATGAACCACATAATGTAGATGCAAAAGGCAGATCCTTGTACTCTTCAATATTTCGTGCCGGGCTTAGTACTGAGCCTATCGGCCCTGCAACTGCTGTATGATAGCTATGTCCGCCACTCCGTCTGTATACAGGACATGTATTAAAACAGGCACCGCAACGTATACACTTCAGTGAATTTCGGAATTTCTCTCTGCCTAACTGCTCAGATCTGCCGTTATCCACAATTACCAGATGCATTTCCTGTCCTTCTCTGGGCTTTCTGAAATGGCTGGAATAGGTAGTAATAGGCTGTCCCGTGGCACTTCTTGTAAGAAGACGAAGAAAAACGCCCAGATGTTCACGCTTTGGGATTATTTTTTCCAATCCCATACAGGCAATATGTACGTTTGCCAAATGCGCACCCATATCTGCATTTCCTTCATTGGTACATACCACAAACTCTCCGGTTTCTGCAACAGCAAAGTTAACTCCCGTTAAAGCTGCCTGGCTTTGCAAAAACTTCTTCCTAAGATCCTGGCGCGCTATTTCTGTTAGCTGCTGCGGATCGGAAAGGCCTTTTGGGGTATTTAGATACTCATGGAAAATCTCACCAATTTCTTCTTTCTTCTTATGAATGCATGGCAATACAATATGACTTGGCGGTTCTTTAGCCAACTGAACAATACGCTCTCCCAAATCGGTATCTGTTACTTCTATTCCGTTTTTCTCCAGATAATCGTTCAGGTGACATTCTTCCGTAAGCATAGACTTACTTTTCACCATCTTTTTTACCTGATGTTTCTCCAGAACAGAAAGTACAATAGCATTATGTTCTGCTGCATCTTTAGCCCAGTGTACTTTTATGCCGTTTTCTAAAGCATTCTTCTCGAACTCTATTAAATAGGTATCGAGATTGGAAAGCACATTCAGTTTTATTTTAGATGCAGTTTCTCTTAGCTTTTCCCAATCCGGAATAGGCTTGCTCTGTCGGTCACGCTTCTCGCGGACAAACCACAACGTCTTGTTATGCCAGTCTACACGGTCTTCATCCCGGTTAAATTGTTCTGCTAAAGTGGCGTGATTCTTCATTAATTTACTTATTAAGTATTCAAAATCTCCGCTATGTGCATCACTTTCACAGTGCTTTTCTCTCTTTTCAGAATTCCTTCCAGGTGCATAAGGCAAGACATATCACAAGCTGCAATATATTCTGCACCGTGTTTTATATGATCGTCTACTCTGTCTTTACCCATTTTGGATGATACGGCCTCTTCAGCAACACAAAATGTTCCGCCAAAACCACAGCACTCATCCTGTTTATCTAATTCTATAAGCTCTATTCCTTTCACCTGATTTAATAATTGTTCAGGTTTTGAAAAATAAGGAGCTGTTAATTCGCTCATACCGGAAAGCTTTAAACCTCTTTGTCCATGACAACTTTGGTGAAAACCTACTTTATGAGGAAAAGAAACTTCAAGATTTTCAACTTTCAATATATCTGTCAAAAATTCTGTCAGCTCATAAATATTCTCACGAATACGTATTGCTGTATCTTCATTCTCCTTTCCTTCGCCCTTCAGATGTTCTTTAATATGTAAAACACAACTTCCTGAAGGAGCGACAATAGCATCATAATCTTTGAATTGCTGAATAAAATTCCTGTCAGTATCGCATGTAAGATGCTGATAACCTGAATTGGCCATTGGCTGACCACAGCAGGTCTGACCAGTCGGATAACTAACATCTACACCAAGCTTTTTTAATAAAGAATAAGTTGCTATCCCAACTTTAGGATACAATATATCTATATAACATGGCACGAATAATCCAACTTTCATAACAATTCAATAAAGAATCAAATATTTTTTTAAACTTTATTAACACAAATTAAGGTTTTATTTAGAAAATAAAATTTCAGTATTTTATCCAATTATTAAGCTATATTATCCAAAAAGGTTTAATTTTATGTTTTAGATACTGATATAACTAAATAATGAAGCCACAGTTCCTGAAAATCTCCTCGGATACACTCCATTCCTTCAATGCCCGAAAGGATATAATGCCCGATGTAAACAACAAATGGCACTACCATATGGTCTTGGAACTTATCTATTTCCGAAAAGGTTCGGGGACTCAGTATGTGGGCAATAGTATTGAGCGTTTTAAAGAAGGTGATGTTGCACTTATTGGTAAAAACCTTCCACATTATTGGCTATTTGATGCGAAATACTTTGAAAATCCTAAGAGAAATAAGGTTGAAATTTTTGTAATACATTTTGGGGAACATTTCTGGGGTGAAGATTTCTTAAAACTTCCTGAGAATCAGACATTGAAAAAGACACTGGCACTTAGTTCCAGAGGGTTTCAGATTAAAGGGGAAGCTAAAGAGAAACTTACACAACTCATTCCGGAAATTGTAGAAAGCGACGGAACTCTGAAAATCATACGTCTATTAGAGGCCTTACACAGCATTAGTGAATCTGCTGAATACGAATTTTTAACTTCAGCCAATTTTAAATATCATTTTGATGAAGATGAGAGACACCGGATTCTTGACATTTATAATTATACCTTATCTAACTATACCCAAAAAATAACATTGGAGGATGTATCTGAAATAGCGAACCTTAGTCCTAACTCATTTTGTAAATTTTTTAAATCCCGTACAGGGAAAACTTATACACAATTTGTTAATGAAATCCGAATTGGTGATGCTTGTCAGAAACTTATCGAAAACCAAATGTCTGTAAAAGAAGTTTGCTTTGCGAGTGGCTTCAATAATTTTACCAGCTTTCATGAGTGTTTCAAGAACATCACAGGAAAAAGCCCTCTAAAATATCAACAGCTTTACAGAAAATAATATTTTTCGTAACTTCTCTGGCAAAACACAAGTGTTATGCTGAAGATGACTGAGGTTACTGATAGAATAACGCGAAAAGAATTTCTTGAGTTTCCTGTAAGGCTCTATCAGCTAGATAAAAATTTTATCCGGAATATGGACAAAGATGTTGACGACATCTTCAATCCTGTGAAGAATAAGTTTTTTAGCTCCGGAGAAGCTTCCAGATGGCTATGCACTAATGAAAAACAAGAAACGATAGGTCGTGTAGCCATATTCTATACCAGTAAATATAAACAAGATCAGCCAACAGGCGGTATCGGCTTTTTTGATTGTATTAATGATCAAATAACTGCTAATTTCATTTTTGATTTTTGTAGAGAATGGTTACAACAGAAAGGTATGGAAGCTATGGACGGGCCTATTAATTTTGGTGAAAGAGATCAGTTTTGGGGATTACTGACAGAAGGTTTTACAAGACCCCTTTACAGGATGAATTACAATTTCCCTTACTATCAGAAGCTTTTTGAGGGTTATGGTTTTCAGCCATATTTCCAACAGCTATGTTTTTCCCGAAAAACTACAAGTGAAGTTGACTCCAGCTTTATAAATGCACATACATGTCTTAGTCAAAATCCGGATATTCATGCAGAAAGAATGCAGATAAAACATCTTGATCGTTATGCCGAGGATTTTACACATATTTATAATGCTGCATGGGCAAACCACGGTGAAGGAAAACAGCTGGATGTAAAACAGGTAAAAAAAATGTTTCATATTATAAAACCTGTAATCAATGAACATATCTCCTGGTTTGTATATGAAAAAGGAAGTCCGGTTGGCATGTGGATAAATCTTCCGGATCTGAATGAATGGTTCCGATACCTGAATGGAAAATTTGGAGTGTGGGAGAAAATAAAGTTTTTGCTCATCCGGCAATTTGTCCCGAATAAAAAAATGGTAGGGCTGGTTTTTGGTATCGTACCAGAATGGCAAAAAAGAGGTATAGATGGCTATATGATATGGGAAGGAACACAGCATCTAAGAAAATATACTCATTTTGAGGAAATAGAAATGCAGTGGATAGGGGATTTCAATCCCAAAATGATTAAAATTGCAGAAAACTTAGATACAACAATCACAAGAAAACTTACAACTTATCGCTATTTATTCGACAGAAATAAAATATTTAAGAAACATCCAACGTTATAACGAAAATATATTACAATGAACTCAATTTTTATACTTTTGATCGTCTTTATTATTGCCTTCTTAGGCTTTATCGGACTTATTTTTCTGATTGCTTTTCTGGCTTCTCAAAGCAGAAAGAAAAAACAGGAAGCTGTACTTGCGTCATTACCAGAAGGTGCCAAGCTTAAGGCTATTGTACGTTACAATAAGGGCAAGCAACAAACTAAAATATTAAAAATGAAAGCTTTTCAGGGAAGTGGCGTTCTTTATGTTCTGGATAACAAGATTATTTTTCAGGACACCCTGAATCAGAATCCATATAGCTTTGATCTAAAAACGGCAGCAGTTAACTGGGTTGGGATCAATGCAGCTAACGGGGCACTTAACTGGTTTAAAGTTTCGGACGAACAGACAGAATACTACTTTAATGTAGAAAGCGGAATGTTTATCTGGCACACATCTTCAGGAAAACCTACAACAGAACAAATTTGCAACAATCTAAAGTCTTTGCAATTAGAAGCTGTTTAGCCATTTAGTATAGAATTACAAAAGCCTTATTAAGATTTCAAACTTTGATAAGGCTTTTTAAAAGGTATAGATACCAAAAAGAGACTGTCTCAAAAGGTGTCATGTTTAGCTTGGTCGAAACATTTTCATTAACAAAACATTAATAGTCAAAGATCCTTCGACAGGCTCAGGATGACAAAGTATAATATTTTTAGTTTTTGATACAGCCTCTTTTATTTTTATAAAGTATTCTTAGAAAAATTCGCTTACAATTTTCTGGATATTATCACTTTTACCCATTGTATAGAAATGTAGTGCAGGAACACCAAAATCTAATAACTCCTTGCATTGCTGAACACACCATTCAATTCCCACCTGCTTTACAGCTTCATTATTCTTGCATTGTGACACAGCATTTACCAAATCTTCGGGAAGATCTATTTTGAATACCTGAGGAAGCAGCTGTAAATGTTTTTTTACAGCAAGAGGTTTTATACCCGGAATAATAGGAACATCTATACCAGCTTCACGGGCTAGTTTTACAAATTCAAAGTATTTCTGATTATCCAAAAACATTTGAGTTACCACATAATCTGCTCCCAACTCTACTTTCTGTTTCAACATTTTCAGATCATATTGCATAGAAGGTGCTTCCAGATGCTTTTCAGGATAACCTGCTACACCAATGCAGAAACTATTGTTAAGATCGTTACCGGAGATTTCGCCATGCAGAAACTTTCCTTTTCCAAGATCATTAATCTGTGTAACAAGATCTGAAGCATAACGGTTTCCGCCTTTAGTTGGCTCAAAATATTTTTCACCTTTCATAGCATCACCACGTAGTGCCATTATATTATCAATCCCCAGATAAAGACAGTCTACCAGCAGATATTCTGTCTCTTCTTTAGTAAAGCCACCACATAGTACATGGGGAACAGTATCTACATTATATTTATACTGAATAGAAGCACAAATCCCTAGTGTTCCTGGTCTCATTCTGGAAATTTTACGTTCCATAAGCCCATTGCCTTTTTCAAGGTAAATATATTCTTCCCGGGAGGTAGTTACATCTATAAAAGAGGGTTTAAACTCCATTAACGGGTCTATATTTTTGTACAAATCTCCAATTCCGTGACCTTTCTGAGGCGGAATAATTTCGTAGGAGAGAAGTGTTTTACCTTTTGCTTCTTTTATATGGTCTGTTACTTTCATTCTATGGGTTCAAGGTTTTAAGTTTTTTTTTAATGTTTAAATAAAGCATTGTGTTATTTTTACTTTCATCAGTTTTTGTAAATCCAGTCTGTAATCAGCATGTTTGAATTTCCACATCGTTTGTAAGAATCAAGAGCAAAACTAATCCTGAATCGATATTTTTTATTTTTCAATGCATCGAAAAAAGAATCATTTACCAAGATTTTAAAATCTGATTTTATATCTATATCATATACATATGTTTTGCCTGACTTTAAACTTTTTGATTTGTCCCGATATGTAAAACAATCGATATCTTTATTTGTATTACGTACTTTTTCGAATGATTGAGTATCATAATTAAAAGATTCTAAATCTGCTAGCCTCATATTACAAAAGTTGATTTCTTTTCTTACTATAAAGGTTTCCTTTCCTGTATTTTTAATGAATAGTTTAATTCTACCTGTTTCTTTTAAGTCATCAGCATATACATTAACCAAATATTGACATCCTTCTTGTGCATAGTTATAAAAGCTAGCTAAAAAGAGAAAAAATAAAATCAGTTTCTTCATATTTCAAACTTATTATTGAGTCAAACGAAATATTCTTTTGATTTACAAGAAAATAATTAATTATGCCAAATTAGGGCTGAGCCATTTCTTAGCAAGATCATAATCGATGCCTTTACGTTCGGTATAATCCCGAAGCTGGTCTTCTTTTATTTTACCCAGTCCAAAATATTTACTCATCGGGTGAGCAAAATAATAACCACTAACGCTTGCTGCCGGCCACATTGCCAGGCTCTCAGTAAGTTTTACACCGATATTTTCTTCAACTTTCAAAACATCCCAGATCATATTTTTTTCCAGGTGATCCGGACAGGCCGGATATCCCGGTGCGGGACGTGTTCCTTTATATTCTTCCTTGATCATCTGTTCGTTGTTCAGATTTTCATCGGAAGCATAACCCCAATATTCTTTACGTATTTTATAGTGTAAAAACTCAGCATAGGCCTCAGCAAAACGATCAGCTAGAGCTTTCACCATAATGGAATTATAATCGTCATTTTCTTCGTTATATTTTGCAGCTACTTCGTCGGCTCCAAAACCAGCGGTTACACAGAAACATCCTATATAGTCCTGAATTCCGGTTTCTTTTGGTGCTATAAAATCGGCCAAAGCTAAATATTCTTTTCCTTCAGATTTTTTAGCCTGTTGGCGCAACGTAATAAATTTGCCAATATCTTCACCTTGCTCATTTTGCAGAAAAATATCGTCTTCCACAGCATTAGCCGGGAACAATCCAAAAATAGCTTTAGCAGTTAAGCTTTTATCTTCAATCAGCTTTTTAAGAATTTTCTGAGCATCGTGAAAAAGTTCTGTTGCCTGTACCCCCACTACTTCATCTTTCAAAATATCCGGATACCTTCCGTGAAGATCCCAGCTTCTGAAAAACGGTGACCAGTCGATATAATCTAACAAGGCTTCCAATGGCTGATCTTCGATAATGGTAATTCCCGGTTTGGCGGGTTTTACAATATCTTCAGATTTAAAGTCTATTTTGTATTTATTTTTTCTTGCAAATTCCAGTGCTACATATTCTTTATGCTCACCTCTGTTTAAGAATTTCTCTCTGAAATCCTCATACTCAGTTTTCAGATCCAATGTATAAACATTAGATTTTTCTTTATTCAGCAAACTGGAAACCACATTTACTGCACGGGAAGCATCGTTTACATGTACTACAGCATTAGAATATGACGGATCAATTTTCACTGCAGTATGCGCTTTGGATGTTGTTGCACCACCGATAAGAAGTGGAAAATCCAGATTCTTACGTTCCAATTCACTGGCAACGTGAACCATTTCATCCAAACTCGGTGTAATAAGACCACTAAGACCTATAATATCTACCTTTTCGTCTATGGCTGTCTGAATAATCTTTTCAGCCGGAACCATTACACCAAGGTCTATAATCTCGTAGTTGTTACAACCTAATACTACACTTACAATATTTTTTCCGATATCGTGTACATCTCCTTTTACAGTTGCCATCAACACTTTTCCGGCGGCCGGACGGCCTGTATCTTTTTCTGCTTCAATATAGGGTTGTAAATAAGCCACCGCTCTCTTCATTACACGGGCAGATTTTACCACCTGTGGCAAGAACATTTTCCCGCTGCCGAACAAGTCTCCAACAACTCCCATTCCGGTCATCAGATTAATCTCAATAACGTCCAACGGGCGCTTAGCTTCTTGACGGGCTTCTTCGATATCTTCTTCAATAAATCGGTCTATACCTTTTACCAAGGCATGAGTAATACGATCCTGAAGAGGCTGCTCTCTCCAGGCCAGATCTTCAGTTTTTTCTTTTCTGACAGATTTTACTCTTTCGGAAAAATCCAGAAGTCTTTCTGTTGCATCATCTCTGCGATCCAACATTACATCTTCTATCAGCTCCAGTAGATCTTTTGGAATTTCATCATAAACTTCCAACATCGTAGGGTTCACAATTCCCATATTCATTCCTGCTTTAATAGCATGATAAAGGAATACTGAGTGCATTGCTTCTCTCACTGCATCGTTTCCTCTGAAAGAGAAAGATACATTGGAGACACCTCCACTTACTGATACGTAAGGAAGATTGGTTCTTACCCAACGCGTAGCTTCTATAAAATCGATAGCATTCCGTCTGTGTTCATCCATACCGGTCGCTACCGGGAATATATTAAGGTCGAAAATAATGTCTTCCGGCGGAAAGTCTATTTCATTGACAAGAATATCGTATGATCTTTTAGCAATCTCTATGCGGCGTTCATAATTATCAGCCTGTCCTACCTCATCAAATGCCATTACAATAACAGCTGCACCGTAACGCTTTATTTTCTTTGCCTGATCGATGAAATTGGCTTCACCTTCCTTCAAGCTGATTGAGTTCACCACCGGTTTTCCCTGAACAACCTGTAAGCCGGCTTCCAGAATTTCCCATTTAGAGCTGTCTACCATAATAGGAATCCTCGCAATATCCGGTTCGGAGGCAATAAGATTCAGGAACTTCACCATAGCATATTTACCATCCAGAAGACCATCGTCCATATTAACATCCAGAACCTGTGCCCCTCCTTCTACCTGATGGCGGGCAATATCTAAAGCCTCAGCATATTTTTCTTCTTTGATTAATCTCAGAAATTTTTTAGATCCGGCAACGTTCGTCCTTTCCCCTACGTTTATAAAGTTACTTTCCGGTGTAATCACCAATGGCTCAAGCCCTGATAGCTTTAGATATTTCATTCGTCTACTTTTAATTTACCGCTCTGCAGTATTTTTATCGAATGGAATGCTTTTTACAGACATTTCCCATTCTTAATTAGGAATCCAGCTCCTCGAAGACATGCTTCAGAGGAACGTTATTCGCATTATATTTTAATAATTGATAATGTTTGCTCAATGCTGTGAGTAACGGAAATCTTTTGTAAACAAAACCATTCTCGTGAGCAAAATTTTCTATTTCTTCTGTAATTTCATTATAGTATACATAGCTGTAGTTAGGAAATAAATGGTGCGCCACATGGAAATTAAAATTCCCCAATACATGACGGATAAACCAATTGTTATTGCTTAAATCATTTGTTACCTCCAACTGATGTCTCAGCCAGCTAAATGGCAGATTATTATGTTCATCCGGAACCGGAAACTCGTTATCCGGCAGCGGGTGCAACGGCAACAACACAAATAATGCAAAAATGCTGGCTACCAGTATTTCCAAAATCCAAGCGCCAAATGCCAATCCGAAAGATACTTTCAGAAATAAAACAGGAATCGCTATCTGATAAAAAAGGTAAAATAATTTGTAAAGAATCAGTTTTACTTTTTCTCTTTTAGGGGCTTCACCATGAGCTTTATAAATAACTCTTTTTTTGTCGAAAAAGTCTCTGAAATCCCTAACTAACATCCAGTTGAACAGATAAAACGGATAAGCAAAAATAAAATACTTATCCTGGTATTTCTGAATACCTTTTGCCTCTACATGCGGAAAAATTTTTATTGGTCCGCTCTGTTCTACATCAGTATCCCAACCATCTACATTAGGAAAAGCATGATGACTTACAATATGTCTTTTCTGCCATATATAGCTATTCGCACCAATAAAATCGAATAAATTCAGAATCCACTTGTTAAATTTCTTAGTTTTATAAATATTGCTATGAGCTGCTTCATGAATAAGATTCAGGTAAATTAAAACCAGAGTGAGCCCCATTGCAATATAGCATGCTATATAAAGCCATGGTTTATCCCCGTTAAAGATTGCAAGGAAATAACTGCCAAAATATACAATTGGCAGAAGAATGGCTTTAACCTGGATGTACCTATCCCGATTTTCCGGTATTTCCTCTATTCTCTGGTTCACTCGTTTTCTCAGTTCGTTGAATAAATGTATCTCATCAGTATTCTTAGGATAAGCCGGATGTTTCATATGTAATTATTTGTGATGTTCTAACAAATTTACAAAAAATGAAAACTCGGATCTACCCTCTAACTATCTATGCTACTATACTTTAAATTAATAATTATTATTTATAAAATCTACCTTAAGCTTTAACCGATGTTACTCTAGGTTTATAGTTTTTAGCCAAATCTGCAATGGCTTTAATATGCTCCGGTGTTGTTCCGCAACATCCACCGATAATGTTGATTAGCCCTTTGTCAACAAACTCTTTAATCTGTTCTGCCATATCTTCCGGCGTTTCATCATATTGCCCGAATGCATTTGGTAAACCTGCATTTGGATAAGCAGAAACTGCAAAATCCGTATTATGTGACAATACTTCCAGATAAGGTGTTAGCTGCTGAGCACCTAAAGCACAGTTGAAACCAACACTTAGTAAATTAAGATGCGAAACAGAAATAAGGAAAGCTTCGGCAGTTTGCCCTGAAAGGGTTCTTCCCGAGGCATCTGTAATTGTCCCACTTACCATAATTGGTACACGAATATTTCTTTCATCCTGAATCTCATCAATAGCAAAAAGTGCCGCTTTAGCATTCAGAGTATCGAATATAGTTTCTACCAATAAGATATCAGAACCTCCATCCAATAAAGCTTTAGCCTGTTGTTTGTAAGCCTCTTTAAGTTCGTCAAAGGTAATAGCACGATATCCTGGATCATTCACATCCGGAGAAAGACTTGCTGTTTTATTAGTAGGCCCTATAGCTCCTGCGACAAATCGAGGTTTATCCGGTGTTTTTGCGGTATACTCATCTGCAACTTTTCTGGCAATTCTTGCTGATTCATAGTTAAGCTCTGTTACCAGCTCTTCCATCCCGTAATCTGCCATTGCAATTGTAGTTCCGGAGAATGTATTGGTCTCGATGATATCTGCCCCAGCTTCAAAATATTGTCTGTGTACATCTTCAATAGCTTGTGGCTGTGTTAAAGAAAGCAAATCATTATTCCCTTTTAAAGGACTTGGCCAGTCTTTGAAGCGATCTCCTCTGAAGTCTTCTTCTTCAAATTTGTGTCGCTGTAGCATTGTCCCCATAGCACCATCCAGAATAAGGATTCGCTCGTTAATAATATCATAGAGAGTTGCCAGTCTCTGGTTATCGGTTGTTGGTATTATATCTTGGTTTTTCATTTTATAGGTTCTTGTAATAATTAATAAAACCGTTCAACAGTTTTTTACATATCAGAGTTTTCCCCAGTACAACAGTTAACTCATCTTCCGAAATATAATTCTGATCGTATGATATGTAAAACTGCGTTTCAAGTTCATAAAGTGAGCCTCTTGCAATATGTAAAAATTGTATAGTATCATTAGCTGTTCGTCTTCCGCAGCCTTCGGCAATATTAGCAGGCACTGAAACTGCACTTCTTCGTATCTGACTTGTTATTCCAAACAATTCATCTTTTGGATACTTCTGCACTAATCCGTAAGCTATATTTGTTAGTTTTCGGCTTTCCTGCCAGACTTCTAATTCAGTGTATTCTTTTTTCATGATATATGTATTAAAAAGTGTGTTACTAAAAACTGGCAACCAAAAACCAACAACCTAACCTATAGCTTCTAAAGCTTGTTTTAGGTCCGCAATAATATCATTTACATTTTCCAATCCTACAGAACATCTTACTAATCCCGGAGTAATAGCTACTTCCAGTCGTTCTTCTTCTGTAAGCTTGCTATGTGTTGTAGATGCCGGGTGTACAATAATAGTTCTGGTATCTCCTAAGTTAGGTGATAGTGAGCATAGCTTTATATTATCCATAAAAGCTCTTCCTTTTTCCAGTCCTCCTTTTACTTCAAAAGCAATAATATTTCCGCCCAGTCTCATTTGCTTTTTAGCAATTTCATGACTAGGATGTGATTTAAGGAAAGGATATTTCACTGTTACTACATTCGGGTGTGATTCCAAAAACTCTGCAACTTTCAGTGCATTTTCACAATGTCTTTCTACGCGGATAGCCAATGTCTCCAAACTTTTGGACAACACCCATGCATTGAATGGAGAAAGTGATGGTCCTGTATTTCTTGCAAAAAGATAAATCTCACGAACAAGATCTGCTTTTCCGACAACTACCCCACCTAATACACGTCCTTGTCCATCGATTAGTTTGGTAGCAGAATGCACAACTAAGTCAGCCCCGTATTTTATAGGCTGCTGTAAATAAGGTGTTGCAAAACAGTTATCCACTATAAAGATCAGATTATGTTTTTTTGCAATTTGCCCTAATACTTCCAGATCAAGAATTTCTATAGCCGGGTTTGTTGGTGTTTCTGCATAAAGAATCTTGGTTTCCGGTGTTATATATTTCTCGATATCATTTACCTCATCAGCTTTGAAGTAAGTAGTATTGATATTCCACTTCGGAAAATACTTTGTAAAAAGTGTATGAGTAGATCCAAATATAGACTGACAGCTTAATACATGGTCACCACTATTTAGAAGAGGAGCCAAAGTACTGTAAACAGCTGCCATCCCGGATGAAAAGGCATAACCAGCCTCACCTCCTTCCAACTTCACCATTTTATCGGTAAATTCATTCACCGTAGGATTACTGTAACGGCTGTAAATATTCTTTTCTTTTTCTTCAGCGAAAGAAGCTCTCATATCTTCTGCATCCTGGAATATAAAACTGGATGTTAGAAATAACGGAGTTGAATGTTCGTCGTACTGCGTTCTTTCTGTTTGAGTTCTTATCGCCTGAGTTTCAAAATTTTCCATTTTCAAAAAGTTTACCAATATAACAATGTAACAGTCTAACAATCCATATTGTAGTTGAATTTTGGTACATTGCTAAATTGTTATATTGTTACATTATATATAATATTTTATTTATTCTCACTTACTCTTAAAATATCACCAAAGACACCTCGTGCAGTTACTTCGGCTCCGGCCCCGGCTCCCATAATTACAATAGGATTCTCACCATAAGATTCTGTATAGATTTCGAAAATAGAATCCGATCCTTTTACCTGGCCTAAACTTGCAGATTTTGGTACCGAAACTAATTTCACTTCCAGTTGTCCTTTTTCTTTCTGTAAATCTCCTTTCAGTTCTCCTACATAACGCAATACATGATCTTCCGGAAGGGATTTTTTCAGCTGTTCGTATTCAGTATTGAGTTCTTCCAAACGGGAAAGGAACTCATCTTTAGCAATACTCTGAAGATTTTCAGGAATCAGATTCTGAATATTGATATCTGAGAATTCATTTACCAAATCCAGCTCACGAGCCAAGATCAATAATTTTCTTGCAACATCATTTCCGGAAAGGTCTTCACGTGGATCCGGCTCTGTATAACCTTTATCCATTGCTTCTTTTATAATCGTACTAAAGGCATCTTCTCTTACAGAGAAATTATTGAAAATATAACTAAGAGATCCTGAGAATACACCTTTTACACGGGTAATATTTTCTCCAGAAAGATGCAGAAGTTTAATCGTATCTATCAGTGGTAAGCCTGCTCCCACATTCGTCTCATACAGGTATTTTTTATTTTTATCTTCCAGTACCTTACGCAGATTTTTATATCGGTCAATCGGCAGAGTGTTGAAAATCTTATTAGAAGATACTAAGTCGAATCCATTTTCAGCTAATAGCTCGTAATTTTCTACAAACACGCTGCTGGCAGTATTGTCTACCGCAATTAAGTTTTCTAAATGATTTTCTTTAGCGTACTTTAATAATGTTTCGATATTTGCCGGAACTGCACTCGTCTGCAATTGTGTTTCCCAGTCTTTCCCAATTCCTTTTTTATCAAGTATTAAATTTTTGGAATTACTGATAGCAAATATCTTAATGTGTGTATTCTTACGGTTTACAATATCATGAGTAGAATTCAGGATCTGATTAATCAACGCGCGCCCTACTGTTCCGTGTCCAATAATAGCCAGATGGATTTGTTTCGGATTTTCGAACAACTCACCATGAATAATATTCAGAGCTTTGCTTGTATCTTCTTTGCTTATTACGATACTAACATTAGCTCCAGATACCGTATTACTTATTAATAAAGGTTCTACATGATTTTTGATCAGTGCGTTGTACGACTGATTAAAATGAGACATTTTCTGTCCGATAATAGAAATTACACTTAATCCATCAATACTGTGGATACTCTGTACATCTTTGGTATCATAGTCTCTTGCAAATTCTTTGCGGAGTGCTTCCAATGCTCTTGGAGCATCTTTCTCATCTACCACTACTCCCATTCCTCTTTCGGAAGATCCCTGAGAGATAATTCCGGCACTAACTCCTGCACGGTGTAATGCACTGAAAAATCTTGCATCAATTCCTACTTTTCCCAATAATCCTCGCCCTTCGAAAACGACAAGTGATTTGTTTTCCTGAAGCATCAGAGATTTTACAGAAGTATTGTTCTTATCATTGGAAATAAGAGTACCTGTCTGATCTATTCCTTTGAAGGTATTCAATATCTTGAGCGGAATATTTTTATCTATAAGAGGTAAAATCGTTTTATCATGAAGGACATTCATTCCGAAGTTTACCATCTCATTTGCTTCCTGGAAGGATAAGTTTTCTATATGGCGGGCATCTTCTACCAGCTCAGGATTTACAGAGAAAACACCATCTACATGTGTATAGTTTTCTAAGATCTCTGCATTGATAAATTTAGCCACTAGAGCCGCTGAATAGTTACTTCCGTTTCTTCCTAATGTTGTGGTCTCTCCTTCTTCGGTAACGCCAATAAATCCTGTTACAACCGGAATAGCTCCGTTGCTATAGAACTCCTCGAACGCAGCTTGTGCATTTTTTTCAGAGATTTCGTCTTTAGGAATAGCATTACCAAAACGATCATCAGTAATCAAGAAACTCCGGGCATCTACAAACTTGGCAGAAAGTCCTTCATTGATAAGAACCTGCACCAATGTTTTAGCCGAAATAACTTCACCAAAGCTTAGTACCTCATCTTTGGTTTTCAAAGAATAATCCTTTAACAACTTAACACCTGCAAAGAAGTTTTTCAGATTATGGAAATCAGTATCCAGAATATCCTGTTGTTGCGGAATTGCTTTTAACTGATTTTCCTTAAAGTTAATCCAGTCTTCTTCTTCCCACTGTCCGTTTCTGGCATTTTCCAATAACGCAATCAGCTCATCTGTCGCATTTCCTCTTGCAGAAACTACTACACAAATATCTTCTTCATTCGCTTTTTTATGCTTGATAATTTCTAATGTCTTTTCCAGACCTAATCCGTTTGCCAGAGATTTTCCTCCAAATTTTAAAACCTTCATGTTACTTTTTAAATATATTGTGTAAGATGTTATTCAATTGTTCGTATTCCATCAAGAAAGCATCGTGCCCATGAACAGAGTTTATGATGAAATGCTTTATGTTATTTTTTATTTTAATCAGCTCAGTATATGTCTGGTGATCTTCCGATGCCGGAAAGAATAGATCACTGTCTACTGAAACGATAAATATATTTGCTTTTATGGCCGCTAATTGTTCGAAAGACGCACTGTTTACCTCAACGGTTTCAATAGTCGAAAGAAGTTGATTCATCATACTATAAGCGGACAATGTAAATCTTTCATTAAGCCTCTCTCCATGAAAGTTAAGCCAGTCTTCAGACTTTCTAAGTTCCTTATCTTCATGGATTTTATTACCAAATCTTTCGTTTAAAGATTGCGGCGTTCTGTAGCAAAGCATCGCGTGAATACGTGCTTTTTGTAAAGGCTTATCGGATTGTGTAAGTAAAAAATCCTGAACCAGACATTGTGCATATAACCAATCTGAGGTTTTCCAGTCTGTCGCTACCGGAATGAAATTCTGAGCCAGAGTATTATTCAACCCCAACATTTCCCAACCTATTCCTCCTCCTAATGATCCGCCAATAATAGCATAGAGTTCGTTAATATTCAGCACTTCTAATCCTTGCAGGAATAATCGTGCAATATCTTTAGTTACAAAATCTTTAGGATTGTCTATTAGAAAACCATCATATCCGTTACCGGGAATATTAAATGCCAGAATTGTATAAGTGTTGGTATCTACGGGTTTCCCTTCACCAATAGCTTCTTTCCACCAACCCAATTCTCCGGTTACTGCAGAATTTCCGGTTAAGGCATGATTGACTAACACTACAGGAGCCGTATACAAATCTTGTCCGAAAACCTCATAGGTTAATGGAATATCATATACTTTCCCTGATTGGGTAGTAAAGTTTTTAATATTAATGGTTTTAAGATAATCTTTCAATTTTATATTTTTTGATCCTATAAAATTGAAAATGCCCAGAAAAGGCTGAAAGAAATTCAGTAACGTTATCTATCCCATAGTGGTAGAATGTAGCACCTTCTTCGGCAAGCGAAGGGTTGCTAAGGCGTCATAGGGTCTATTCCCTCGGCCTTTCCTGATAACATTTTCAATCGTGTTAAAGAACTAATCTTGGCTGCAAAGATACAAACAATATGGATTTTTGCAAAAAAAAGATAAAAATACTTGTTAATTGTCCATAACAAGTAATGGGCAATAAGTAATTCTAAAAGTATTAATCACCTATTGCCCATTATTGTTTTAGTACGAGATGTATTTCTATTTTGTTGAAGTTCCGTTTACCAAAACTTCCCAGGTAACTTTAATTTGTGGATCAAGCGATTTAGAAACCGAGCAATATTTCTCAAAAGAAAGTTCAGCAGCTCTGTTTGCTTTTTTACCGTCAATCTCTCCTTCCAGTTTGAATATTACATGAATGTTACGGAAAGGCTTAGCATCCTCTACCTGTACACGTTCTCCCTCTACATCAGCAGAAAAAGAGGTAATTTCCTGTCTCTGTTTCTTCAGAATAGAAACCATGTCTATACTACTGCATCCGGCCAATGCCATTAGCACTGATTCCATTGGGCTAACTCCCTGTGGATCGTCTTCAGACGTATTATCTAAAATAATTTTATGCCCTCTCTGATTGGTTAATTCAAACAGATAATTATCATCAATTCTGTTCAGTTCTATTTTCATTATTTAAGATTTTTTAAAATTCTTTTTGATGAACAAATTTATACATTTGTTATGGTATTTGGTATCCAAATTTTGCATACGGTTTGTAAAATTGTATCTCAGACCTCACCAACAAACACAAATTATAAAAATATGGAACAGAAGCTCCAAAATCAAATTGCTATTATTACGGGTGCCAGCAGTGGTATCGGTAGTGGCATCGCCAAATGTATTGCAGCATCGGGTGCTACAGTTATTATCAATCACTCATCTCAATCATCTAAGCCTGCTGCCGAGGCAATTTTAAAAGAAATTACTGATGATGGTGGCTCCGGAATAACTTATCAGTGTGATGTAAGTAAAGAAGATGAAGTTATAAAAATGTTTCAGGATGTTATTGCGCAATATGGTACCGTGGACATCCTGATCAACAATGCCGGGGTGCAGAAAGACGCAAAGTTTACAGATATGACTCTCCAGCAATGGCAACAAGTTATAGACATTAATCTTACCGGGCAGTTTCTTTGTGCCCGTGAAGCCATCAGAGAATTTTTAAGAAGAGACATAGACCCTGCAAAATCCGTAGCAAGAGGAAAAATAATCCACATCAGCAGCGTTCACGAAATTATTCCCTGGGCCGGGCACGCTAATTATGCAGCCAGTAAGGGTGCTATAAGAATGCTGATGCAAACTCTGGCTCAGGAATATGGAGCTGATAAAATAAGAGTAAACAGCATATGTCCCGGAGCAATTCAGACTCCTATTAATACCAATGCGTGGAATACTCCGGAAGCATACAATTCACTGATGAACCTTATACCCTATAACAGGATCGGAAAACCTGAAGACATTGGGAAACTGGCAGTTTTTCTGGCTAGTGATGACTCGGATTACATCACTGGTGCCAGTATTTTTATAGACGGTGGTATGACCACTTTTGAAAGCTTTTCAACCGGAGGATAACTTTAAGTACGAGTAGGTATTATGAAGTTAGAAAAAGTATTAATAACTTTATAATTAACGACTTGAGACTAACTACTATGATGAACTATAAATAAAAACATGACACAAGAATATAACCGATTAAAAAATCCTGACTGGAAAATATGGGGCCCTTATGTAAGTAACAGACAATGGGGAACAGTACGGGAAGATTATAGTGCAAATGGTGATGCATGGAACTATACGGGACATGACTCAGCTGAAGCATTAACATTCCGCTGGGGAGAAGAAGGCATTGCAGGAATAAGTGATCAGGATCAGACTTTATGTTTTGCCTTAGGCTTCTGGAATCACCGGGATAAAATGATAAAAGAACGTTTCTTTGGACTAAGTAACAGCCAGGGGAATCATGGTGAAGATATAAAAGAACTTTTCTATTATCTGGAAAGCAGCCCTACGCACAGCTATATGAAGATGCTTTACAAGTATCCGCAGAATGCCTTCCCTTACGAGGATCTTATAACAACTAACAGGAATAGAGGAAAGGCCGAACGGGAATATGAAATTATAGATACAGGTATTTTTGATAACAATGAATATTTTGACATTACAATAGAATATGCTAAAGCCGATATTCATGATATTCTGATTCAAATCACTGTTGAGAATAAAGGACCGAAAGAAGCTCCACTGAGTATTTTCCCAACATTATGGTTTCGGAATACCTGGTGTTGGGGATACGACAATTACAAACCTGAGCTTTCGGTAGATTTTAACGGAATTAAAGTTGATCATCAGGAAATACTGATTAAAAAGTTATTTACTGAAATACCTTGTGAAAGCATGTTTTGTAATAATGAAAGTAATACAGAAAGGCTTTATCAGTGGAATGATTCTGAACCTTTTGCCAAAGACGGAATCAATCAGTATATTCTGACAAACAATACAGCAACTATTAATCCTGAGAAGAAAGGAACAAAGGCAGCTTTAAAGATTGAAACGTCTTTACTTCCTGGGGAAAAGAAATCCTGGCGTTTCCGGTTAGGTACCGAGCAGGAAAATCCTTTCGCAGATTTTGATCAGATATTCGGAGACAGGGTAACAGAAAATGAAGATTATTATAATCAGCTTCAAAAAGATGTAACGGACGAAGATAAGCGCAGAGTTCAGCGGCAAGCCTTTGCCGGATTGATGTGGAACAAGCAGTTCTATCATTACAATGTTTCCAAATGGCTAAAAGGTGATCCTAATGAAATCCATCCGCCGGAATCCCGCTACTATATCCGGAATGAAGACTGGCAAACTCTAAATAATAAAGATATTATTTCCATGCCCGATAAATGGGAATACCCATGGTATGCAACCTGGGATTTAGCTTTTCATTGTGTGGGACTAAGTCTTGTAGATTCTTATTTTGCGAAAGAACAACTTTTGCTGCTCACCCGCGAATGGTACATGCACCCTAATGGACAGCTGCCGGCATATGAATGGAATTTTAGTGATGTAAATCCGCCAGTACATGCATGGGCAACTTTTAGGGTATTTAAAATTGATGAGAAGAAACACGGCAAGCCTGATCTGTACTTTCTGGAATCTGTATTTCAGAAATTGTTATTGAACTTCACCTGGTGGGTTAACCGTAAGGATATGAACGGAAATAACATTTTCGGAGGAGGCTTCCTTGGCCTGGATAATATTGGTGCTTTCGACCGGAACACGGTATTCCCCAACGGAGAACACCTGGAGCAAGCTGACGGTACGAGTTGGATGGCTATGTTTTCTTTGAACATGCTACGTATTTCACTGGAATTAGCACTATACAATCCTGTATATGAGGATATGGCCACAAAATTCTTTGAACACTTCCTGTATATTGCTGAAGCGATGAACAGCCTTGGGGATGACAAACAGGGATTGTGGAATGAAGAGGATGGTTTCTTCTATGATGTTTTACAGCTTTCCGACGGAACAAGTTTCGATCTCCGTTTGCGCAGTATTGTAGGACTTATCCCTATGTTTGCGGTAGAAGTAATTGAACACCACTATCTGGAAAAGCTTCCTAATTTTGCCAAAAGGATGGATTGGGTACTATCCCATAAACCCGAGCTAGCGGCGTTGGTTTCGCATTTCGATGTTGAAGGACAGGGACGCAAGCATTTGCTGAGTATCTTGCGTGGACATCGTCTGAAAAAAATCCTGGAAAGAATGGTTGACCCTGAAGAGTTTTTGAGTGATTACGGAATCAGAGCGCTGTCTAAAGTTTATGAAAAAGAACCTTTTCAGTTGAATGCGGGTGGAAATGATTACACCGTAAAATATCTACCTGCAGAAAGCGACAGTGATATGTTTGGTGGTAACAGTAATTGGCGCGGACCTATCTGGTTCCCGATAAACTTTTTGATTATAGAAAGTCTGCAGCGTTTTCATTTCTATTTTGGGGATGACTATAAAATCGAATACCCTAAAGGAAGCAACGAAATGCATCATCTGAATGAAATTGCTGAGGATGTAAGTAAAAGACTTTGCAAGATTTTTCTTCGTGATGAAAGTGGAAGAAGAGCTTTTAATGGTGACTATGAAAAATTACAAAGTGACCCTGAATTCAGAGATTATATTCTGTTTTATGAATATTTTCACGGTGATACAGGCCGCGGCGTAGGCGCTTCACACCAGACCGGGTGGACAGCATTAGTTGCAAAATTATTGCAGCCAAGAGCTTAAAAAAAGTAACTTATTATAACTGCAGGTTTTGAATAAAAGCCTGCAGATCTTCTTCTTTGCCCAAGCCTATTTTCTGTTTTAGTCTGTATTTAGTCATTCTAACTGTTTTGGGATCTGCTTTCAGAACATTCGCTATCTGCAGGTTATCCATATTCAGGTAAATATAAGCTGCATACCTCAGATCCTGATTGGTCAGTTTACTTTTAGAAACTTCATTCAGTCGCTTGAAGAAATTAGGATGTACTTCCTGCACAATATTTTGTATCGCACTAAAATTGGTATCGGAAGATTGCTCTTCCTTTAGGATACGATCCAGATTAAAATCTTTTATGTCTTTAGCCTTTTCCTTCAGCTCATTGATGAAAGTATTTTTCTGGCTCAACTGAAGTGACGTTGCCAATGCCTGTTTCTGCAGCTGTTCCTGTTGTATAGCCCACAACTCCTGCTCTGCTTTCATACGGGCTTTTTCTTCATGCTCAAGTTGCAACAGAAGTTCTGATTCGTTTCTTTCGGCTACCAACAGGTTTTGTTTATATCTAAGGGTAGAAATCAGAAATATTATAGTAGCTATAGAAAGGAGAATAATTCCCAGATAAAGAAATTTTCGCTTATTAAACATTTTATTCTTCTCTTCCAGTTGTCGTATTTGCTGGTTCTTCTGCTGTGCCTGATAAAAGACGTCCAATGTTTTAGCTGTATTATGAGACTGTTCTTCGCTATAATTTTTAATCAAATTTTTGGCATCCCGTTCATAAACAAGGGCCTTTTCCGGCTGGCCAATCTTCTCGTGCAGTCGTGAAAGATTTTCAAGAATCTCCATTTTATCACTCAGAAAGATCTCCTTGTCATCCTTTGACAAAGAATAAGCTTTTAAATAATATTCTTTTGCCAGTTCATTTTTCCCCATTGCCTCATATACGTAGCCAATGTTATTGTAAGCAAATGTTGTAAACTGTTCAAAATTGTCATCGTCTTTATTCAATGATAGTACTTTATTGTACAATTCCAGACACTTATTATAATCTACAGGTTTTACAGTATTAACCATTACACCATAATTCAGATAATAAGCAATTAATGATCTTTTCTGGGCAGCAGGCTCTTTTATCAACAAAGCATATTGATGCGATTTTTGATAACTTTCCTGCGCGGAGGCAAGGAATTTCTTTTCATGGGACAACTCATATCTCTTCCGGTAATAATATCCGAGATTATTATAGGTAGAGTTGATTAATAAATTATTTTTAGATTTTAATGCATATTGATTTGCTTTGGTATAGTCTTCTTCACCATACTTATTGAGCATCTTTTTGGTGGAATAATTATATTTAAGAAAATACAATGTGGCAAGCATGAAATTCTCATCGGGGTATTTGCTAAAAGTAATGATGCTTTCATTAACTGATTTTACAAATAATTCGTCCTTATCTAGCTTCTGATAATATTTAGCATAGCCCTGATCTACATAAGCTTTGTCTATAGCGTTCTTAGTTTTTGAAGCTATATCTTGAGCATTCTCCAAAGCTTCAGTTCTTTTTACCACATCTTTTAGCAAAGTATAGTAGTCCGCCAAATAGACATAGCCAATAACTTTTCTGGAGTCATCATTCGATTTTAAGAACTCTGATTCTATAACTTCTTTTGCTTTGGCTTTCTCATTACCATATAAAAGGGTATAAACAAGCTGTTGATTAACATCCTTATCACTTTGGGCGAAATACAAGCAGGACATTAATAATAAAATGACAGATAATATAACTTTATTCATTTTTTGCAAACTCATAAAACCTTTACATACAAAAATACATATATATAAACATATAATAATTAGGTTTTTACAAAAAAATGTAGACATTTTGTATACGTGAAAAAAAAATTATGTAGGCGCATTGTAATGCGGAGAAACGCAACCATTAAAAAAAATAACAAGAAATTTGTAGTCAGAAACATACATGATAAAAAGAAACAAAAACACACTAGTTGAAAGAGAATGGACATTGTTGCCCATTCTTTTTCTTTTATAGATCTCAAAAGTTCAGAATAATAAATTCTTGGCTTTAATAATAAAACGCTTATATGCTTTGATAAGTAAAAGGAAATAGGAAGTATTAAAATGGTCCAAATTAGCTCTCTATAACAGATCGTTTAATCCATATTTTTCAAATAAAATTTCCCCTATTTCTAATTTAGACCAACCCTTTTTTATTTTATAAGTAAAGGTGAGGGCATTATCTTTAAAAAAGCTCTCCAGATTTAATATTACAATCTTCTCGCTGTCTGTTATTAGCTGTTCAATACCATTTAGATGTGTGGATAAAATAAATAATGAGGTATTGTATTTTGACAATGCTTTTATAGTCTTCAGTGTGATCCTGGATGAATCATTAATGTTAGTCCCTTTAAATATTTCATCAAAAACCACAAAACTTGTTTTATCCTTCAGGCTGATCAACACATTTTTTAAATTTAAAAGTTCTTGTGCAAAATAACTATATCCCATTTCAATATTATCGCTAACCGTAAAAAACAAAAATATTTTATCATAGAAAGGTATATTACAATAACTTGCCGGCACAGCTAACCCAAGATGAGAAAGATATACGATTGTACTTATGGACCTCATAGCCGTTGATTTACCGGACATATTAGCTCCGGTAAAAATAATCGTATTTTTACCAGTGATCTTTAAAGAATTTTTAACGGAATTTTCCAATTTCAAATTCTTAAGATCTTCAATAATAAACTGATCTTCAAAATTAAAAGAAGGAAATACTAATTTATTTTTAGCAATGCCTTTAGAAATACTTACATATACATCAAACATATAAAAAAAGTCCCAGAACTTACTGTACTTATTGTTTTTTATATTCCATTCAATATTGTTAAGTATTATTTTTCTCTTTTTATTACCTGAAGATCCATTTTGAAGATCACTAATGTTTAAAGAACTTATAAATCTTATATTTTCACGAAGTATTTCTGCGTATTCCGGACATATATTCAAATACCTGATACTCTTCAGCACATCACCAAAGTATTCGAAGAAATTAACATAAACATCAATATTGAAATTCACTTCATTGATATACTGCCTATAAAATAATTTATTGAAATTATTAAATTTAGTAGGATCTACCTCATCTAAAAAGGTCTTAATGCACAACAAACTACCCTCCATTACTCTAAAAGAGTTTATCACATCCAAATTTTCTTGAAACATTTTCAATATACCCTGAGTATAAAACACTTCTTTTATGTTATGCTCTGTCCTATTAAAAAAATTAATCAAATAATTTTTAGAAGATCTTGTTTGCACAAAATCAAAATATTGAATAACATCTAATTGGTCTGGCATTATAACTTTTATATTTACGATGTGAAAACTCTATATGTGAATAATAATGTTAATCTACAAAAAATTGTTTAGTTAGCCTGAATTTCAAGGAAGGTCAAATGTTTAGATCAATTATTTATTAAAATCTTTATATTTCCTAAAACCCTTCATCCGGATAAAGAAAAACTGATCATCTCAACTTAAGCTAATACTCTGTTTTTTCCACATAGCTTTATAAATAGAGTCTTTAGAAATTAGCTCCTGATGATTGCCTTGTTCTATAATCTGTCCATCTTTCATTACTAAGATTGTATCTGCATTAGCAATTGTACTAAGTCTGTGAGCAATCACCACCATTGTTTTACCTTGTGATCTAAACTCATTCAATGTATTTTGAATCACCAATTCAGATTCAGTATCCAGAGATGACGTTGCTTCATCCAGAATTAAAATTTCGGGATTCTTATATAACGCCCTGGCTATAGCAATCCTCTGCTTTTGTCCACCTGACAATAATGCTCCATTTTCTCCTAAATAAGTCTGAAAGCCATTTGGAAGTTTCTCTACAAAAGTAAGTATACCTAGTTTCTTTGTAATATCTAAAATTCGCTGAACATCAGGAAAATCTTCTCCTAAAGCAATGTTCTCTATTACATTTCCTGAGAAAAGATCAATCTGTTGTGGAACTACTGATATAAAGCTCCTCAATGAGTAATTGGATATGTAATTAATATCATAGTCACCTATGAGAATTTTTCCACCTTTTAAAGGATAAAGATTTTGTAGTAATGATGCCAATGTTGTTTTTCCACTTCCACTTTCCCCTACAATAGCGGTAGTTTTTCCCTTTTCTATGGTACAATTAAAATCATTAAACACATCAGCACGGCTACCATAACTAAAACTGACTTCTTTGAATTGTATATCACCAATGTGTTCTGGCGACAATTCTAATTTATCAGTAGTTTCTTCTCTTTCTAAGTCCATTATCTCAAAAAGACGGTCTGCTGCGATTAAGGCATTTTGTATGGTTTTATTCATTCCTATTAACTGTGCTACAGGACTGGTAAAATATCCAATCAGAGCATAAAAAGATAATAATTCCCCCGGTGTAATAATTCTGTCTATTACATAACCAGAACCTGCCCAAAGTAAAACAATAGTAAATATCCTTGATAGAAACTCAGATGAATTTCCTGAGAATAAAGCATTAAGAACAGAAGTATAAATAGTCTTTAAAAGCTTAGTAAAAGCATTGTCTGTTTTATTATTTGCAAAAGTCTCTACTCCAAATTGTTTAATCGTTCTGACAGAAGTAATGGATTCTACTAAGTGAGATTCCAGTTCTGCACTTTCTTCCATTAGTTTACGTTCTACCTTCTTGTTCAGCTTATTGGTTATCCAATAAACCAGAAAATAGAAAGGAATGACTAAAGCTGTAATTAATGCCAGCTTCCAGTAATAAGAGAACATCAAAACAAAGGAAAAGATAATGATGAAAATATTCACAAATATCTGAATGGCTACGTCATTAATAAAAGTTCTGATCTTAACAGCATCATTTACCCTTGATATGATTTCTCCTACCTTCATTGTATCAAAGAAACGCTGTGGAAGTTTTAGAAGATGTTTATAATACCCTAATATAAGATGTTTATCCATCTTCTGTCCCGTTTGTAAGACCAGAACACTTTTCATTACACCTATAAAAATTTGGAACAAAAGGATAAGAATCATTCCTACGGAAAGAAGGTTAAGTAGTCTTTTGTTACCATCTATCAGTACATAATCGGTAATCTTCTCAATATAGATAGAGGTTGATAATCCCAGAATAGTATAGACCAATGCTCCTAATAAAGCTTGTATTAATATACTTTTATGAGGTTGTACCAGATTCCAGAATCTTTTATAAAGGCTTGTTTTTTCATCCTTCTGCTCAAAGTATTCATTGGGCTCGAGAAGAATTAAAACTCCTGTCCATATTTCTGAAAACTCCTGAATGGTATACTCTTGCATTTTACCATAAGCTGGATCCATTACAGTGACCTTATCCTTTTTCACAGAATAGATAACTACATAATGATGAAGTTGCCCCTGAACGATAATATGAGCAATGGTTGGTAATGGAATTTCAGGTAAAGCATCAGCTCCACCTTTTACCCCTTTAGCATTGAAACCCATTTTTTCCAATCCCTGAATCATTCCTAGTACATTAGTACCTCTGGTATCAGTGTGGCAGATCTGCCTTATCTTGGCAATAGGCATTTTTAGTCCATAGTGTGCTGCTACTGATGCCAAACAAGCAGCACCACAATCTTTTATATCGTGTTGTTTAATCTGTATATCTTTCTTCATAAAACCCTTGTTGTTATTTTAATTTAGGATTAAACCAGTCATCAACTCTGTCAAATAAGAGTTGCCAAAGGGTACGGTCTATAAGATGGAAGCGTGCCGTGAAGGTCATTCCTTTTCCAATCTGACCTTTATAACCATTTTTAAGTTGTAGATAGTTTTTATCCATTTTACAAAGGACTCTGAAAGATGCTTCCCCAGTTTGCTGATTGATTTTGATGTTTTGGTCAATTTCCTGTACCCGCCCGTCTACAAGTCCCCATTGGTTGTAATTGTAAGTATCGATTTGGAATTTTACTTTTTGTCCTGTTCGGATAAAACCAATATCTTTTGGTGAGACTAAGCATTCTGCTACTAAAGATTGCTCGGGAGATATTTCCCCGATAGTTTGTCCTTGTACTAAAAAGTTACCTTTCTGAATTCCTGAAAAATTAACCAGTCTTCCAGATAATGGGGCAGTAATTACATAATTCTTCTGCTCCTGACTAATTTTTTGAATTTCAGAGCCCAAAGAGCGAAGTTGTCTTTCAGTTTCTCTTTTCTGTGCCTGCCATTGGGCAAGCTGTTGTTCTCTAACGTTAGATATCTGGTTTACCAGTCCCTGATGAGTATAATAATTTTTATCGTATTCTGCTTTTGGAACTACACCTTGTTTGAAAAGTATAGTAGCTCTGTCCAAGTCTTTCAGAGCTAAAGAGAGTTCTGTCTGAATCTGGGCTATTTTTTCCTGCATAGCAGAAAGTTCTCTTTGATATTGCCCAGTCTGTAGACCTGAATATTGTCCTTTGGTAAGTTTATTAAGATCGTTAAGCTGTGCCGTATAATCTGTGCTTTGTGTATTTTGTAATTGCTTTTGGGTATCTAATTGTTCTGCGGTTACAATAAGCAAAGTATCACCTTGTTTGATGAGCTGATTGTTCTTTAACAATGAGGTTTTAATTACTCTGCCGCTGACTACAGCACCAAGGTTAGTGTTTTCTTCGATTGGTCGCAAGCTTCCGCGAGAAGAGGAGGATATAGGTATTGTAATGACTGGTAACAGGGATAAAACTACAATAATAAAGAAGATTATACTCAGATAGATAGCGTTTTTAAACATTGTTGAGTAAATAGGATATTATACTGATAATAAGTTTGAAAAGTAGGGGGAGCATATTTTATTAGTATATTATATAGTTTAGATTTCGCTTTAATTAAAGATATATTTATATGCCTTGATAATTTCTGTTACAATTAAGAGTATACAAGAAATAGCACTTAGGATTATTACAGAAATTTCAAGTTTTTGAGAAATTACCTTGTTAAATATATTCTTGTAAGCACTTATAAGAAGATAGAATAAAAAAAACGAAAGAAAAAAAAGTAAAAATAAATTATTCATAATTAAAAATTGGGAGATCTTTTCCTTATTCCATTTAATAAAAATTATTTTACTTGTGCTTATTTACAACTTTAATATTTTCTATTCTGGATATCAACCTCTATTAAATTTAGTTTTAAGCCATTTTCGATTAATGCATTCTTAGAGTTCATGCTGTCTAATTTCCTCTAATACTATTTCATTATTTATATTTGAATTTTCGAGTTTTTTCAAATTATTATTGTTTTGTTTCAATAAAAAACTAACTCCAAGCATATATTTTATATATTTATCATTAGTACTCTTTTTAAGCATTTTTTTTACTTCTATGTTGGAACCATAAGCAATATATTCACAATAGCCCTCTTCTATCCAACCTTTCAAATATATATTAGAATTATATAACATCAAGTGTGTGATTTCGTGTGTGATTAAAATAGTATTAGTTACTTTTTTGCTTTTGGGATATGTTGTTGCAAGTCCTGTTTTCAAATTAAGATTTGATATGTATATATTATTTGTAAGCTTAGAACTTGTTGCAAAGCCTTTTCTATTAAAAGGGACTAAAAAACTATAAAGAACAGGAGAATTACAAATAAATAAATTTGTATGGGGGTTTTTCTCTGAAAATGCCCTAAATAAAGAACTTGTAGAAATATTCTTTTGAACAGAATCAGTAAATTTTTCAAGAACTTTAATATCTAAATCTTTATTGCTATAAAAGATATATTTTATATTGGAACGTGTAACAGAATATTTTTTAGTAAAAAAAAATGAAGGAAAGAATGTCCTTAATATTACCCATATAATTAAGATAATAGATATTATTTTAATTATATTATAGAAAGGGCTTTTGTTAAAAAGCCCTAAAAAGTGATTATTTGTCTCTGCCATTCCTATTTGCTTCATAATATGCAACTACAGCAACAACAATAATTGCCACAACAAGCCAAGGATTTCCTCCTTCAGTTTCTTTCATTTCCTGAGCATTAAGCTCCACTAAATCTAATTTTTTTAAAGTCATTTCTTCAATTTTTAAAATTCGTATTAATCTTTGTCATATTATAATCCCTGACATGGGTTTTTACAAATTTGTTAAAAAACAAATATGAACCTGATTAATATTATGAGCAAATGAAGTCCGTCCTTATTCTTTAAATTTTGACAGATTACATTATAAAAGCACTAAAATGAAAGTAAATGAAATAAGAATAGTAATAAAAAGGATACAGTATTGTCTATGAATATTTAAGACTTAATATAAAATCATAGCATCATTACTCATTATCTCTTTCCTACAAGTTTAAAAACCTGTGTATATAAAAAATTTAGGAAACAATTATTTTAAATTGAAGAAACTAAATGATAATTATCTCAATCAATAATGTTATAGGCCTTCATTAACCTAAGCGCATTCATGGTTTGAGTAACACCAGATTTTAGTTTGTAGTCGGATATAAGCTCTCCATTTTTTTCATCCAATTCAAAACAAAGATTGGAAACATTTTCAGGGTAAGTTATAGCCATTTCTGTGAGTGGCAAATCATGGGTAGCAATAATACAAGTAAAGTCTGTATTAATATCCATTATTTTCTTCAGGAACAAACGAGAACCCTCCAACTTATCTGTAGAATTTGTTCCCTTCAGAATTTCATCGAGAATAATGTAAAGTGGAATCTTTTCTTCCAGTGTTTCCACTAAGCTTTTTAATCTTTTTATTTCTGCATTAAAGTAAGAGCTTCCATCCGATAAGGAATCGCTTGTTCTCATACTTGTAAATATATGCATCGGTCTAAAAGAAAACTCTTCGGCTCCGACCGGGCAACCATTCATTGCCAGCACAAGATTTACACCTATAGTTCGGAGAAAAGTACTTTTACCTGTCATGTTAGCCCCTGTAACGATACAGATATTCTTAGTATTTCCAATAGTAAAATCATTACCGATTGCTTTTCCGGAGTCCAATAATGGGTGAACTATATCTTTACATTGTAATGAATCTATATCTTCTCTACAAACCGGATAATTGTATTGAGGATTTTTATAAGCAAAAATGCCAAAAGATATTAATGCTTCATACTCAGCAAATGCCTCAAACCAGTTATCAATATGCTCGTTAAGCAGATTCATTAATTTCGCCAGCTCTACTGTATATCTAAGATTCCATAGAAACAAAAGATTGGCAATTGATCCAAACAAGGGTGTATGTCCGTTATCCAGATTTCTTTTTATACCGGATAATTTGTTAATACATGAAGAAGCCAACGGATGAGTAAGCTTTGCCTGAAGGTTTTTATTTAATTCTGTATTGAAAACTTCTTTCTCTATTAACTGAAAAATTTCTGAAAACCTGCTATATTGTTCTGATCTTAGATTGACAACACTATAAGCTTTTTTAAGTTGTTTACTGTATTTACTATTAACAACAAGCAAGCTAATAATAGAAAAGGCTAAAAATACCCCCAGAAAAACAGGTGAAAAATCCTTCAGAATAGCCAATGTCAGTAATAAAATATTAATTACCGGAATCACTATCAGTATTGTACTAACGAGCTTCCATGGAAAATCTACAGACAGTTTATTTGTCAACAGACTTTTATCTTGTAATTCAAGCGACTTTGCATTTGCCAGAAAACGTATATTCCATTCCGGCTTCTGAGACAATTCTTTAATAGCTTCCTGCCTTTGCTCAATTTCTTTGCATTTCGTAAGTGGGTTGGACAGATAATCTCTTAATTTGTCTACTCCTAGGCAAGTTGATGTTTTATCTATTTTAGTAAACAGGGAGCGTTCACCGAAAATATCCAAATCTTTATTATAGGAGTGGTAATTGTTTATATCAGATCCTTCAATTTGGGTATTCGCTGAAAATTCTTCAGTAATCTGTTTACAAACCTCAATAATCCTTTTACTGTAATTTATTTTTTGCTGATAATGAGATGATACAAATAGTAATACTAAAAAAAGTATAAATGACAGGAAAGTTAAAAACAGATATAAAGCCTCCTTATCCTGAAAATATTTAATCATTGAAAAAACAGAGGCAAGAAATGTCAGAACCCTAAATAAACTGATTAAATTTTTGATCTTTTCAGAGGATTTTATATTAGCCTGCTCTTTCTCGATCGAGGACTTTATTTCTTTCATAAATCTATTTCATCATTAGTAAATAAAACATGCTTCCACGGAAAGGAAACAAATAATGGGTACCTGAATTAATATAGCTAGAGTATTCCCCTTGCTTTAATTTCCAGATATTTGTTGATAACTTCTATACTCAAATTTTCAGGAAGTGTATAAACAGAATAAATACCATATTTCTGGAGTTCCTGGCGAATCAGCTTTTTCTCATACTCGAATTTTTCCGCTATAATCTGATCATAAACGTCCTGAGTCTTTTGTGCATTTTTATGATCCATCATTTTCATTACCTCAGCATTCTTAAAGAATACAACTACCAATAAATGGCTTTTGGCAATTCCTCTGAGATATGGAAGCTGACGTTTCAGTGCATCCAGTGTCTCAAAGTTGGTAAAGAGAAGTATTAAACTTCGTTGCGTTACTTTTCTTTTCAGGTCGGTATAAAGCCGGCTGAAATCAGATTCGTAAAAGTTTGTATTAATGTTATACAGAGCTTCGGCAATTTTCTTTATCTGCCCTGCTTTCAGTTCAGCAGCAACAGTATTCTCCATTTTTTTGGAGAAAGTCATTACACCGGCACGGTCTTGTTTTTTAAGGATAATATGAGCTAAAGCCATAGATGCATTAATGGAATAATCCAGCAATGACAACCCATTAAACGGCATTTTCATCGTCCGCCCTTTATCTATAAGCATATATACCCTTTGTGCTCTCTCCTCCTGGTACTGATTAATCATCAGTCGGTTTTGCTTTCCGGTCGCTTTCCAGTTAATACTACGGATATCGTCACCGGTTACATACTCACGGATTTGTTCAAATTCCATAGTATGCCCAATTTTACGAATCTTTTTTATTCCCCCTAACAAAAACTCATTCTGCATAGCCATGAGCTCATATTTTCTGAGGTGAATAAATGATGGATAACTTGGTACCATTTGTCCATCCTGAGTTTTATACCTTTTTGCAACGAGTCCTAACGGAGAACAAACGTATATATTAAGATTTCCAAACTGATATTCGCCTCTTTCCTTTGGCACAAGCGGATATTCAAACAGAGTATTACCGTAAGGTTTTATATCCTTATGAATCTCAAAATTACGAAGCTGAAACTGAAATGGTATCTCATCGATAACCTTTACTTTTATAGTAAATGGATAATTGTTCCGAAGGTCAATTTTAGTAAGATTTTCATCTCCATTCGATAATTTTTCAGGCAGAATCCTGTTACTTTTCACTCCATTTTTCTCTCTGAATAGAATAAAAATATCAATACAGGTCATTAACACCAATAACAATAATCCTGCATGTGCTATCCACATTACTAATGGGAAGAAAAATGCAAAAACATATACTACTGCTATAATACCAAGCAGCAGAAAAAAAAGATTATTGATATATAATTTTTTCATAAAATTTATTGAGAGTTTACAGTACACAGATAATAGCTATTTACTCAAAGATTTGATTATTTCTTTTAAAATTCTGGAAATCTCCAGAATACCATTAACTGTAAGCTGACAACCGCACACTACATAATTTATCTCGGAATTTCTATAGATTCCAGTATTTGTTTAATTACCTCTTCTACACCCAGTCCTTCCATTTCACGCTCCGGGGTAACAATTACTCTGTGCCTTAATACTGCTACTGCAGCTTCTTTTATATCATCAGGAGTTACAAAGTCACGGCCGTTAATCGCTGCGAAACCTTTAGACGCCGTTAACAATGCTAAAGAAGCACGAGGTGAAGCGCCTAAATACAGGAAAGGATTCTCTCTTGTGTTCACGACAATTCTGGCAATATATTCCAGAAGGTTTTCTTCAACAATGATATCTTTTATCAACGTCTGATATGTTTTCAATTCTTCGGCTGTAAGTACAGCCTGAACTTGTTCAGTTTTATCATCAACTTTTAGCTGATGCTGATTCTTGATAATCTGAACTTCCTGCTCTGGTGTTGGATATCCAACATTCACTTTAAACAAGAATCTGTCTAATTGCGCTTCCGGTAATCTGTAAGTTCCTTCCTGCTCTATTGGGTTTTGAGTTGCAATAACCAAGAATGGTTCTTCCATTATATATTTTCGACCATCCATAGTAATTTGCCTCTCTTCCATTACTTCGAAAAGTGCAGCCTGAGTTTTTGCAGGGGAACGGTTAATCTCATCGATTAATATAAAGTTGGAAAATATAGGTCCTTTCTTGAATTCAAACTCTGTTGTTTTAGCATTGAATACTGCCGTTCCCAAAATATCAGAAGGCATAAGGTCTGGTGTAAATTGTATTCTGCTAAAATCTACTGCAATTGTTTTAGCTAATAGCTTAGCCGTAATTGTTTTGGCAACTCCCGGCACTCCTTCAATCAGTACATGTCCGTTAGACAATAGTGCAACCAGCAAATGTTCTATCATGGAATCCTGACCAACAATTACTTTATTGATTTCCGATTTTACTCTATCCAGGCTATTCTTCAAAGCCGTCATATCAATTCTGGATTGAAATTCCGGATTTTGTGATTCTGTCGAAGTACTCTCAGGTATTGGGGTATATTGATTTTCTTCCATATTTTTATTTGTATATTTTGTCTAATATTTCGTTTAATTTAATCAGATCCTGTTCTGTTATTTTTGAAGAAGGATTATTACTTCTTTGTATTAGTATAATCGCTTGTTCTATTAATTCTTTAGATTTTCCTGTTTTTAGTTGTAATCTGTTGACAAAAACATCATCTATAGCAGAAGTATCTATCAGGAGATCTGTACGCACTTTATTTAGAAAATAGGTAATTTTCTTCTGCATCATATCTTTTGCATCTCCTTCATTCAGATAAAGATTGCCTATACTTCTCACAAATTCCACAGAGGTATTTTCCAATGGCTTTATTATAGGAATAATACGCTGTTTTCTTTTAGCATGGAATATTATGAATACAAGAAACCCTGCTAAAAATATATACCAGGCATAGCGTAATGGCGGATTTCTTAAAATAAAGCGTAATGGTGACATAGATTGTAGATTTTGATTTTCCATAAACCAAAAAGTATCTCTGTCTTTCGGCAGGTATGAAAACATTTCCTCTACATATTTTTCATTTCCTTTTTGTAAAAGGTAATAATTAGTCAAAACCAATGGCTCTGTATGAATAAAAATATTTCCCTTACCTGCTTTTACCCTTACAAAGTTCGCATAGGAATGATTACGACCTTTCAATAGATTACGTCCCAGTATCTCGGTTGTTTTTATATCAATCATCGGAATGACATTTCCGTTTGGAAGTCTATTGAGTTTTATGCTTCCTTTGCGGTTTTTATCTGTAAATGTCAGATAATTTATCGTGTCAGAACTTAGACGTCTTGTTGTGAGATTTAAAGTATCTACTAAATCATATGGTATATTTTCGGAAACAACCATCACATTACTTCCTCTTTTAGCCTGCTTCAGTATCTTTATCCACGATTGTTTATCCAATTCTCTTTCAATAATCAATATATTATGTAGATGTTGAAGAGAGTCCTTACTATAGTAACGATAAGGCGATTCACCAATTTTTTTTAACTTCTGGTTGAACAGCTGATTAGCCTCATGATTAAATATATATAAATCGAAAGGCTTTTTATCTATCACAGAATAGGTTTTTCGCCAGTCAATCAACGGTTTTTTATTCACCTGCAATACTGCCAGAAGTCCTACAACTACAGCAAAAATAATGAGATATAACTTTAGTGTCTTATTCATATTTTTTGTTGTGTCTGTTGATATTGTTTTCTGAAAACAGCATACTCATTCTCGGTAATACTGCGCTCTCCATACCATACATTCTCGAATACGAAAGAGAGCTTCTGGAAATCAGATTGCAAGGCATTACCATTAAGCATGCGGATATAATCCTTATTTGTCTTTTCCGGATCCCACTCCAACATATTCTTATCGGTCATAAGCTTCAGCAGGTAAAGGAACTGGTATCTTATAGCAGATCTGTATTCCTTTTTCTCTTCATAGTTTTTAATTAAAGATGGAATGTCCAGTTCATGAATATTTTCTGTTATTCTTCTGTCTTCAGGATTCAGCTTTTTACTTTTCTTGCTGAATACCCAGTTACCATTTCTGGAAAGAACAAACTTCACAATAAGATACAATGCAAAACCGAGAAGAACTATGGCTACAATTCTTAACAAAATATATAAGGCATCATTAGCTCCCTGTAAACTTTTACTTTGGAACAAATCATCAAATAGCTCAGCCAGCCATTTTTTGAATTTTTGCCATAAAGATTCTTTTGGTTTATTTACGGAGTAATCAAAATCGCTTCCGTTATATTTTTCTTTAAACTTCGCATCAAATATTCCCGGATAAACTGCATTTTCAGTAACATATCCTTTTTGGAGCAGGGAATCTGTTTTTAACTGATTCTTATTTTTTATACTCACTGGTGGCAATTCAGCAGTAACAATAGTGTCTACCTTCTGTGCATGTACAGAAAGTGTAAAAAGAAAAATAATATAAAGGATTCTATTATTCACCAGACCCAATAGTATCGATTTCGGAAAAAGTAACATTGCGGTGTAAATCTGTTCTGCTGTCATAATACATGAAACCAGCATTTACATAGATTAGATTATTGAGTACAATAGTACATGCAATTGATACAGCATACACAATGGCCATAAGTGTCATAAAAAATGAGGAATCTGATCCAAGTGCATCCGGAGTAGTTCTTACAGTGGTAATAATATATCCATATAAAAACATCATAGGAATAAAGGCAAAAATACTTGTCACCACATTAATCAGTAAATAAACAATGAAAGTGGAGCCTATATATTTCCAGAAGCTTTTGGAAAACTGCATACGAAATGCTATACCAATGGATGCAAAAAAACCATCATTGGTATTGTACATATTGAACAGGGTGAAGTTTATAATATTAACCATTACCGGGATACAGGCCATAATCAGCAAGAAACCGATAAGAATAATCATTAGAAAAGATGAAATAACAAATGCAAAAATGAATAATGGCGTCAGGATAAAAATAGAACCAATGAAGAAGATAAAAAATTTCTTCAGATTTTTTTTCATATCCTCTATCATTTCATTCATCGTCACTTTAGAATTACCCGTCTCAGCAAGTCGCTTCATGTAGAGCACAGGAAATGAATATGAAATTAGTGACAACAGAATAATTAATATAATTGAAAGAACCGAAGCTCCTATCAATAGACCTTGATTTTGTTGAAAATAATCCTGAAACAAATAGGCTTCACCGTTTATATTGGATCCGAAAGCCTGCTTAAAAAAATCACCAAAACCTATTACAATTACAACAACCAATAGAATAATAATTCCACCGTTGAGTGTAAGATAATTTTTGAAATAATTTTTCCCATATAGCTTGAAGAAATTAAGCGTATCTGATACCAACGCTCCAAAATCTCTTTTTTTATAAAATTGCATCATGTTTTAGTTTTTTATGGACCCTGTAAGGGAAAATAGCGTAATAGAAGATTATGAATCCTAGTGTCCCAAAGATAATTACCAAATCAATAATTAGTGGCATTTGCAGTGCATATCTTGTTACAAAACCTTCTAAAATTCCGGCAAATATGGTAAACGGAATAGTGCTTACAAATATTTTAAATGAATTCCTAAATCCTATTTTAAATGAATTCAGCCTCGAGTAAGTTTTTGGGAAAAGCAAAGAAGCACCAAGTATAAAACCTGCAGTAGCCTCTATTACCATCGCTGATATTTCAAAAGCACCGTGTATCCATATTCCACGCATACTGTCTCCTAATACACCTTGTTGCTGAAAAAAATACTGAAAGGTCCCCAGCATAATACTATTCTGCATTAACACTAATAGTGTTCCAATACCGCCGAAAATACCATAAGCATAAAGCTTAGCTCCTACTCCCAGATTATTCTGAATAATTCCAATGGCACTTCCCCAGTTAGATCCGCTTCCATAAATAGCAACAGCATTGCCCTTTTTAATATTCTCTAAGGTTTGATTGACATAATCTTCTCCTAATATCAATTTGACAAAATCCAGATCATAATGTGTAGAAATAACACCTATGGTAGTAAACATAGAAAAAACAAGAAAAGCAAGCAGTAAATATTTTCTGTATTCATACATGATCAGAGGAACCTCTTTCATGAAAAATGCTTTTAACCTGTTTTGCTCTATCCTTTTTGTTTTATAGATCTTTTGGAAAATCTGTGATGAGAGATAGTTAAGATATACCGTTGTCTTACTTTTGGGATAATAAGTCTGAGAAAAAGACAAGTCATTAATCAGGTTGATATATAACGAAGACAGGTCATCAGGATTTTTTTTAATTTTTCCTAATACCACCTGCTCTATATCCAGCCATTTTTCTTTATTTTGTTTGATGAAAGCGATTTCTCTCATATATTTGCTAATGTAACAAAAAATTATGAATTCAATAGATATAAATACATCACAAAATGTAAATATCAGTTTCGATCCTGCCAGTATTGGTGAGAGAATTCTTGCATTCATAATCGACATGGTAATTAAGGTTGCCTATTTCGTTGTTATATATCTTATTATCGCATATATATTCGGTTTTAAACTTTTAAAAATAACCGATCAATGGTCCCTGATGGCTATTTTCGCAATCATATCTCTTCCTATGAATCTTTATACACTTTTGTTCGAAAGTTTTATGGAAGGGCAGACACCGGGAAAAAGAGTAATGAAAATAAGAGTTGTAAAAACAGATGGCTACCAGGCAAGCTTTGGTGATTATTTTATGCGCTGGTTTTTCAGGCTTATCGATATCATGTTCAGCTCCGGACTCGTAGGTGTTATAACTATGGTAACCAATAAACATAATAAACGTTTAGGTGATCTGGCAGCAGGTACTGCTGTTATTACACTAAAAAGTAAATACAATATCAACCATACAATACTTGTAAATCTGTCACAGGATTACATTGCAAGGTTCCCACAGGTAATTGCTTTATCTGATAATGACATGCGGATTATTAAGGAAAATTATGTTAAAGCCAAGAATACCTTCGACCAAGGCATCATCAAAAAGTTAGCTGAAAAAATACGCCAGACTACCGGTATTACATACAACACTCAGGAAATTACAGATCAACAGTTCATTGCAATTGTTATTCAGGACTACAACTATTACACAGGTATACAATAATTTCGTATATTTAGTAAAACATGTTGTGTATGGAAAATCTAAGATTTGAAAAGGTACAAAGCCAGAACGGTGGATTCATTAGTGCCTTTAACCAAAATAATGAAGAAATAGGGAAATTAACATATACCATTCAGCCTGAAAAAAATATTCTTATTATTTCCTATGTAATGGTATTTCCTAAGCATGAAGGAAATGGATATGGACAAATGCTCGTAGCTGAGGCCGTAAGTTTTGCCAGAGAAAATAAATGGAGAATATATCCACATTGCAGCTTCTCACGAAGTGTATTGGTCAATATGAAAGATATTAGTGATGTATATCCCTAGAAAAACAAAAGAGCCTGAAAAATCAGGCTCTTTTTATTTATATAAAATCACTTCTTAGCTCTGAAGCAATTCTTCTGTCATTTCCATATTATGGTAAACGTTTTGTACATCATCGTCTTCTTCAAAACGATCTAGCATTTTCAGGTTAGCTAAACCCTGCTCCAAACTTACACCTTTATGCATGTTAGGTATTCTTTGCAGTTCTGCATTCTGAACCTCTAATTTCATCTCTTCAAGCTTATGAGACATGGTACCAAAGTCTTCAAAAGCTGTTGTAACCATTACGATTTCTTCGTCCTGATCTATTTCTTCAGCTCCACCATCAATCATCTCCATTTCGAAATCATCCCACTCCATTTTGATCTGAGATTTTTCTATGGTAAAAATACCTTTTCTATCAAATAGAAAAGAAAGTTCTCCGTTTTTACCAAGATTACCATCGAACTTATTGAAAATAGCTCTTACATTAGCAACCGTCCTTGTAGGATTATTTGTTGTACATTCAATGAAGAAAGCCACACCTCCTTGTCCATATCCTTCATATGTGATTTCTTCATAGGTTTCTGCATCTGCACCAGAAGCTTTTTTAATAGCCCTTTCAACATTATCTTTTGGCATGTTAGCTCCTTTAGCATTCTGAATACACCTTCTTAATGCAGGGTTGGAATCCGGGTCAGTTCCTCCGGCTTTTACTGCCAAAGCAATATCCTTTCCTATTCTGGAAAATGTTTTTGCCATTTTATCCCATCTGGCCATCTTAGAGGCCTTTCTATATTCAAATGCTCTTCCCATTTCTGAATTTATTTACGTGCAAAAATATCACTAATCAACAAATTATACAACGTACATGCATAAAAAAACACCCCCACTAGGTGGAGGTGTTTATTATATTGAAAAAATTTTAATTATTTTTTCTTTTTGATAACTTTTTTAGAAGATTTTTTCACTCCTTTTTTTACTGGCTTAACAACAGTAACGTCATCTTTTTTGTAAGCAGCCCACTCAGTATCAGCAGAGATAGCTCTTACTTCAACTTTTCTGTCTACTTGTCTAGCCTCGTTAGAAGCAGTAGCTGGTACAGTAGCTTCTTTAGAACCTACACCTACAGATTTCAAGTTAGCTCCGTTTACACCTCTAGCCTCAAGAGCTTTCACTACAGAAGCAGCTCTTTCTCTTGATAATTTCAAGTTGTAGTTAGCATTACCTTTAGCATCTGTGTGACCAGTTACTAAGAAGTTTTCAGCTTTAGCTCCTTTAATGATAGCAGCAGCAGCATCTACTTTAGATAAAGAACTAGATTGGATTGTAGCTTTGTTGAAATCGAATAAGATATCTTTAAGCTCTTTAGTTACAACTTCTGCAGTTGGAGGACATCCTTGGTACTCAGGAAGACCTGGTACATCTGGACATCTGTCATCTTTATCAGGGATACCATCACCATCTCTATCTGGCCAAGGACAACCTTGATTTTCTACTGGACCTGGTACGTTAGGACACTTATCGTCTTTGTCTAACACACCATCACCATCAGTATCTGGCCAAGGACAACCTTGGTTTTCTTTTGGACCAGCAACCTCAGGACATTTATCGTCGATATCTGGAATACCATCACCGTCAGTATCTGGACATCCTTGGAACTCAGGTAATCCTGGAGTATCTGGACATCTGTCATCTTTATCAGGGATACCATCCTTATCTCTGTCTCTGTTACCAAATCTGAATAATAGAGATGCAGAAGCTTGCCAGAAGTTAGCAACTACAGACTTATCACCTGGAGTAGTTACATAATCTCCTTGAATACCAAGACCGAAGTTTTTAGTAATCCAGAAGTTAGATCCTAAACCTGTAGATACAGCGAAGAAGTTTTTCTTACCTGTCTTATCTCCATTTCCATTATAAGAATCATAGTAATTACCGAAAGCATCTGTTCTTGGGAAAGTTAATCCAGAATAGTCATGTCTTAGGTAGTTCGCACCAACTCTTGCATATGGATCGAACCAAGACTCTTCATTCCATAGACTGTTGAATTTGAATTGAAGACCTAAACCAGCCATCAAGAAAAACTCTTTATCCATGTCAAATTTCTTATTTCCAACATTACCTACAGAAGCCTGTAAGTCAAGAACTAAATATTTGTTGATATTTCTAGCAACAGTTAATTTAGATAATGGTGGAGTAATAGAGAAATTATTCAAATTAAATAGCCTCTTAGTCAGATTCTGAGCTCCGAAGGTATTTGAGAAATTGTTAGCTTGTGCTTTGTGGTTTTCACCATGTGCCCCCACACCGATTAACCACGGATTGCTCGTAGTCTGTGCGAACGCAGTAGTGGCTACCGTAAGTGCCAATGCTGTAATTCCTAGTTTTAAATTTTTCATAGAATTAAATGATTAAATAATTGATAATGCAAAATAAATATAAAAATACGTATTAAACAAAGTTTTTTTAAAAATTCTTTCGAATTCTGCTTAGATTTCTATCAGATTCACGTTTTTTAATAGATTCACGTTTGTCAAATAGTTTCTTTCCTCTTCCAAACCCAATAAGGAGTTTAGCTCTACCTTTATCATTTATATATAATTTTAAAGGTATTATTGTAAACCCTACATCTTTTACTTTTTTCTCCAAACGGGAAAGTTCTCCTTTATGTAGTAACAACTTCCGATCGCGTTTCGCCTTGTGATTATAAAATGATCCCATCTTATATTCATCTATCATCATATTGACCACCCAAAGTTCACCGTCTTTCATCTGGCAAAAACTTTCCGCAATTGATGCTTTAGAAGAACGTAACGACTTTATTTCGGTTCCATATAAAACAATACCTGCTTCATATTCTTCAAGTATTTCATACTCGAAGCGAGCTCTTCTGTTTACAATATTAACAGTTCTTTCAATTTTCATACCAAAATTTAACAAAACACTAACATTTTTCCTCGAAGACATATAATCGGGAAATCTTTCGTATTTTTGCACAAATTTACAAAAGTATATGTTAACAGTTTCAAATTTATCTTTACAGTTCGGAAAAAGAGTACTTTTTGATGACGTCAATATAAAATTCACCAAAGGAAATTGCTATGGTATCATTGGTGCTAATGGTGCAGGTAAGTCTACTTTCCTGAAAATATTAAGCGGCAAACAGGAAGCCACAACAGGTAATGTATCTCTGGAACCAGGAAAGAGAATGTCGGTTCTGGAGCAGGATCACTTTGCTTACGACAACTTCACTGTACTGGAAACCATTATGCGTGGAAACAAAAAGTTATTTGACATCAAAGAAGAAATGGATGCTCTATATGCAAAACCGGATTTTTCTGATGAAGACGGGATTAAAGCAGGAGAACTAGGTGTTGTTTATGATGAAATGGGTGGATGGACTGCAGAAACCGATGCTCAAACCATGCTTTCTAATGTTGGGATTAAAGAGGACATGCATTATAAAATGATGTCTGAATTAGAAAACCAGGATAAAGTACGTGTTCTATTAGCGCAAGCACTTTTCGGAAATCCGGATGTTCTTATTCTGGATGAACCTACCAATGACTTAGACATCGACACTATCGCATGGTTAGAAGATTTCTTAGCAGGTTATGAGAATACCGTTATCGTTGTATCTCACGACCGTCACTTCTTAGATGCAGTTTGTACGCACATTGGAGATTTAGATTACTCTAAACTTAACCTTTATACAGGTAACTATAGCTTCTGGTATCAGGCATCACAGTTAGCAACAAAGCAAAGAGCTCAGGCTAATAAGAAAGCTGAAGAGAAGAAAAAAGAATTACAGGACTTCATCGCCCGATTCAGTTCTAACGTGGCAAAAGCTAAACAAGCGACAGCACGTAAGAAAATGATCGACAAGTTAAATATTGAAGATATTAAACCTTCTTCCAGAAGATATCCTGCAATTATCTTTGAACAAGAAAGAGAGGCGGGAGATCAGATCCTTGAGGTAAAAGATCTTGAAAAAACGAAAGATGGTGAGTTATTATTCTCCGGAATTAACCTAAATCTAAAGAAGGGTGATAAAATTGCCGTTCTTTCAAAAAACTCTATGGCTATTACTGAATTCATGGAGATTATTACAGGAAATGATACGGCTGACAAAGGTACATTCAACTGGGGTGTAACCACTAAGCAAAGTTATATGCCACTGGATAATACAGAGTTCTTTAAAGAAAACATAAGCCTTGTAGACTGGTTACGTCAGTTCGTTCAAACCGATGAAGAAAGACATGAGGAATATGTAAGAGGATTCTTAGGGAAAATGTTGTTCTCAGGTGATGAAGCATTAAAATCGTCAACGGTTCTTTCCGGGGGTGAAAAAATGCGTTGTATGTTTAGTAGAATGATGTTGCAGAAGGCTAATATCTTAGTTCTTGATGAGCCTACCAACCACTTGGATCTTGAAAGTATTACGACATTGAACAACACTTTGGAAAACTTCAAAGGCACTGTTCTACTTTCATCTCATGACCACGAAATGCTTCAGACAGTATGTAACCGTATTATTGAATTAACTCCGAAAGGAATTATAGATAGATACATGACTTATGACGAGTATCTTGAAGATAAAAAAGTTAAAGAACTGAGAGAGCAATATTACGCTTAACCAATTCTATCATAAGTGAAAATTAAAAGGATGATCAAATGATCATCCTTTTCTATTTTAAATTTATTTTGTCAGTTTTGTTGTCGGAATTGTAATTGTCCCCGGATCTTTCCATAACCCGTCTTTTTCAGCCTTTTTCTTAATCACATCAGCTCTCTTTACACTATCCGGATGTGAGTTAAACATTTTCTGAAAACCACTTTGCTTATCTCCCTGTTCGGACAACAATGCTAATTTTTTGAATGCGGTATACTCTGCTACAACATTATATCCATTCTTTTTCATAAAATCGTACGAATAAAGATCTGCCTCAGATTCTTGTTTTTTACTATGGGCAGCATCCATCATTTCGTTAGCCATTTTACCAAGCTGGCTTTCATTTAAAGTTGCCACTGTTTTAGATGTAGCAGATGCAGCATCAAGAGCAGCAGCCTTCATGTATGCACTCTTCATAGCATCTTTAGTATCTTCATTCTTCACGTGACCAATTTCGTGACCAATCACTGCAAGGATTTCATCATCAGTCATAATATCCATTAAAGAAGAAAAAACTCTTACACTTCCGTCTGCACAAGCAAAAGCATTAATATCTTTTACTTTATAAACCTTATAATTCAGGTTTAATCCATCTTGAGTTTTATGTTTTCCGAAAAGCTTGTTCAGTCTGATTGTATATGGATCTTTTGGTCCTGCTACTGCATTATTTTTATCCATCCATTCTACCGCTTCTTTGGAAAGATTAATAGCATCTGCATTACTAAAAGTTAGAGCTTTTAATCCCTTTCCTGCAACATCTGTGATTTTACCCAAACTAATCTGAGCATTTGACATAGAAAAAGCGCCCAGTATTAATGCGCCTGCAATAATTTTTTTCATTTTATAGTATTTTTAAGTTATCCGGCGCAAGATACAATTTTTAAACACCACCCGGTGATTTAAAGAAACAGTTTTCTATTACTACAAAATTAATTTTGGTAAAACTATTAAGACATACACTTTTTATTTCCTATATTTGTTACCCTATGATGCAACGATGGATCTACAAACCGACACCTTCCGAAGACTTAATAGATAGTATCAGCTCTTCGCTGGGATTTGGTTCTTTAGCATCCAAAATTCTGGTTATGCGGGGAGTAGATTCCTACCAGAAAGCCAGAGAATTCTTCAAGCCAAAAGCTTCCGATATACACAATCCTTTTCTGATGGCAGATATGCAAAAAGCAGTGGAGAGAATTGCCACGGCTATCGAAAACGGAGAAAAAATATTAGTCTTTGGAGATTATGATGTAGATGGTACAACTGCCGTTGCATTAATGTACCTGTACCTTAGCAAAATCTGCGACAAGAAATATTTAGATTTTTATATTCCTGACAGAAATCTGGAGGGTTATGGTGTTTCCACTGAGGGGATTGATTATGCAAAAGAAAATGGCTTTTCATTAATTATCGCATTAGACTGTGGAATCAAGTCTGCAGACAAAGTTGACTACGCTAATAGTCTGGGAATTGACTTTATAATTTGTGACCACCACCTTCCCGGTGATGAGATTCCGAAAGCAGCGGCGGTTCTTGATCCTAAAAGAAAAGACTGTGAATATCCTTATAAGGATCTTAGCGGCTGCGGTGTTGGCTATAAACTTTGCCAGGCACTGAATACCATCTATAAAATTTCGGACCACGAATTACAAGATCTAACCGATCTTTTGGCGATAAGTATTGCTGCAGATATTGTTCCTATCACTGGTGAAAACAGAGTATTCGCCAAAATGGGGCTCAATAAACTGCGTAAAACAAAAAGACAGGGATTAAAGATTTTAATTCCTTACGAAAAGCTTCAGAACTTCACAATCTCGAATATTGTTTTTGAAATTGCTCCTAAAATAAATGCTGCAGGCAGAATTTCTCACGGGAAAGCTGCTGTAGAGCTAATGATTGCAGAAAATGCTAAACAAGCCCACCTCATTGCTGATCAGATTGTTAATCTAAACGATGAGAGAAAGGAATTGGACAGTAATATGACTCAGCAGGCTATAGATCAGGTTATTGAGACAAAACAAGAGGAAACATTCAGTACAATTGTTTATCAGTCTGAATGGAATAAAGGTGTAATTGGTATTGTTGCATCCAGACTAATTGAATTATATTACAAGCCCACTTTGGTATTTACCGATGGGACTAATGGTGAAATGGTAGCTTCTGCTCGTTCTGTAGCAGACTTCGATCTTCACAATGCATTAGATGTATGTTCCGATTTATTTTTAAAATTTGGAGGACACCGTGCTGCAGCAGGACTGTCTATGGAGAAAAAGCATTTTGAAGCATTTAAAACAAAGTTCGAAGAGACTGTAAAGAACTCTATAAAGGAACATCAGAAAACGCCAAGTATTGAAATTGATGCTGAAATTTCTCTGAACGATTTAACTAATGATTTTTTCCAGTTCCACCGATGGCTGGCTCCTTTTGGTCCTGAAAATATGAAGCCTGTTTTGGTAATAAAAAATGCCCGAGTAAGTGGTCATGTAAGGAAAATTGGAAAGCAAAGTTCTCATTTGAAATTTAATATTGTTCAGGATTCTTCCAGAAAAGGAATAGAATGCTTAGCCTTCAAAATGGGGGAACATGCCACCGACTTCAAAACCAAAACTTTTGATATTGCATTTACTATTGAAGAGAATCACTGGAAAGATAATCTTACTTACTATCTCAATGTAAGAGATGTTATTTTCCATTAATTTTTTCTAAAATTGCATCATGAAAAAAGTAGGCTTATTTTTTGGTTCTTTTAATCCTATCCATATTGGGCATCTTATTTTATCCAATTATATTCTGGAAAATACAGATCTGGAAGAAATATGGTTTGTTGTCAGCCCGCAGAATCCCTTTAAGTCTAAAGCCAATTTACTGGATGAATACAATCGCCTGGAAATGGTAAATCTTGCGGTACAAAGCTATTCAAAACTAAAGGCTTCGGATATTGAATTTAGCCTTCCCCGCCCCTCATATACGATAGACACTTTAACTTATCTCCACGAAAAATATCCGGATCACGGATTTTGTCTTATCATGGGAGAAGACAATCTGGAGAGTCTTCCTAAATGGAAAAATTACGAACAATTAATCGCTAATCATGAATTAATTGTTTATCCTCGAGTATTTGCAGAAAAGAAAAATACAGATCAGTATCTCCAAGATGTTAATATACATCTTGTAAAAGCTCCTATTGTAGAACTTTCTGCCACGGAAATAAGAGATATGATTAAGGCCGGTAAAAATGTACGTCCTATGTTACCACCAGAAGTTTTTGAATATCTGGAAGGAAGCAATTTTTATAAATAAATTAGAGCCGAAGTGTCTCTTCAATTACAAAGAAGCTAATAACAATCAGCTGCTAATTCTGACAACTAATCATTATCTTTGCAGCAGAATGGAATTTATCAATCGCTATTTCAGTAAATACCCCGAAGAAACAATTATCAGATGGTTTAAAAACATTTGTATTGCAGAGGCTGTCTCATGTTTTCTGCTTTATTGTATAGCCATGGTATGGAAGCGTTATGATCCGGACGGATTATTATCCACAATTTTCATTATTATTGTTGGTAACATTCACGGTCTATTTTTTACACTATACTTACTCTTATGTCTTCCATCCAGAAAAATTTATAACTGGGATGATGAAGATTTTGTTTTTGCACTTTTAGCTGCTCTATTCCCTTTCGCAACCATTTGGGTAGACAAATCTCTGGCGAAAAAAAACAGAGAAGAATAATTTTTTCACTTTAACATGTAACAATTTTAACCTCTCAATTGTCTAATTGATAAAGAGGTAATTTCCAGTAGTTAATTTTTATAACTGATAATCAATAAGTTAATATCGGTATTAAAAATATTTTACTACTTTGTATTGCATAATACTAATTTATAATTATATCTTTGCCATGTAAAATATTAGATAATAAAAAATACTAAGCACTAATTAACACCTAAAATAAACTTGCTATGAAACGATTAATCTTCTCTATAGGAATTCTGGGGGGTATCCTGGTAACAGCACAGCAATCTAAAAAAGATACAGCCACCACAAAAAAAATTGAGGAAGTAACACTTACAAAGAAAGTCTTTCAGAAAAAAACAGACAGATTTGTATACGACGTAGCAGCATCTCCTGTAGCAAAAGGAAATACAGCACTTAATCTTTTAAAAGAAACACCTTTAGTTTCTACAACAGATGATAAAACACTAAAAATTGCTGGTAAGTCTAACGCCATCATTTTTATCAACGGAAGAAAAACTCAAATGGATGCAGATGCTCTTGCAGCATTTTTGAAAAATACTCCAGCAGAGAATATCCAGAAAATAGAAGTTATTACCATGCCCGGTAGTGAATATCAGGTAGAATCTTCAGACGGAATTATCAACATTATTCTTAAAAAAAGGGCTGATAATGGCCTGAATGGAAACCTGAGAATGACAAATAATCAGGGACGTTTCAATAATCCCGGAGCAGGAGTTTCTGTTAATTACAGAAAAGATAAATTGGGTATAAGCTCTAGTTTTAATACAAGTGACTGGACACAATATCAGACTTATTTATTAAGAAATGGTAACGAACGTTCAACAAACCAATCAGAAGGTTCTGTTAATGATCCGAATAAAAACTACGGAGGTTATTTGAATATTGACTATGCGTTAACTGACAACAGTAACTTAGCTTTAAGCTATAATACCTGGTATAATAAAAGTTTTGCATCTACATCTGATTTATTCAATACCGTGAAATTCTTAGATGACAAGAACAACTGGCAAAGCAGATATAACTGGACTAAAAGCTATGAAAATGCACAGTCTTACAATAACTCTGTCAATCTGAATTATGAGTTAAAAACAGATTCTTTAGGAAGTAAATTAAATGTGAACGCTGCCTACCTTAATTACCACAGAGGCCAGAATAGCACCAACACAACAATAAATGCCAATCAAAATGGAGACATCATTTACAGAAATCCTGGCACACCAGATATAATGACCAATATTGTGCAAAGCACGCCTCAGATGATCAATAATTTTTCAGGAATGGTGGACTATGTACAAAAGTTTAAGAATGATTTTACACTAAGTGTCGGTGGAAATTACAATCACACCAAAACAGATAACGATACAAAATCCTATACAGACAACTGGAATGCAGAATCTAATAAATATGACAGAGTATATAACCCTAATCATTTTATTTACACTGAAAAGATCTATGGATTCTATCTGACATTAGATAAAAAATTCTCAGATAAGTTTAGTGGAAAAGTTGGTGCCCGCTATGAAATAACCAATAGTGTTGGAGAATCATCGAATGCTGCAGATCCAAGTTTGAGCAATATCAAAAGAGATTACAACAACTTCCTACCATATCTAAGCTTAAATTATGCTATTAACAAGAATAATAATATTTCTTACGCATTTTCCAGCAGAATGAGAAGACCTTCTTTCTGGGAACTAAATCCTGTTAGAACCTATTTGACACAATATAACTATATTCAGAATAATCCATTTGTAAAGGCATCATCGACTTACAATCAAGAGCTGACTTATATGTACAAAAACTCTTATTATTTTATTGTAAGTCATAGTTTCTACAAAGATGTTATTACACAGGTTCCTTTACAGAGAGAACGAACAGTAAAGGTGACTAAGTTTGATAAAGATAATAACCCAATAATAGATCCAGAAACTGGTAAATATGATACTTATTCTACTAACATTAATGAGCTTCGCTACATTCGCACCAATTTTGGAAATAAACAAGAGCTTAATTTCACAGTAGGAATGCAAAAGAGCTTTTTTAAAGGTTATTGGACAACAACCCTTAATGTAGGTGTTCTGGTTAATATTAATAAGGGATACTTGGATACGGATCCGCTAAATGGTGATAAGTTCATTCCTTACGTTAATAATGTAAATTCCACAAGTTTAAATCTTCAAGCCAATAACAATATTCGTCTGGATAAAGCTAAAACGTGGTATGCAGGTGTTAATTACTGGTTTGTAGATAAGCAACAAATAGAATTAGGACAACTAGGTGCATTAGGAAGCCTAGACCTTAGTTTGAAAAAAATATGGGGAGACTGGACGTTCATGGCTACTGTATATGATGTATTAGATACAAATAAAGTAATCATTAACGATCCAAAACTTAACGGAAGTTTCAATTATGTTAACAATTATATGTACAGACGCCAGCTAGACTTATCCATCACTTATAATTTCGGAAATAAAAAAGTCAAAAAAGTGCGTGATATAGAAGCTGCTACTGATGCTATAAAAAACAGAACAAAATAAATCAAACCAATATCAAACTATATTTTTCACGAAATGCGCCGCAGGCAAAGCCTGCGGCGCATTTATTTTTTATATGTTATTAACTTATTTTTTTGGAAGAAAAACTTCAGCCATCATACAACGAGCACTACCACCACCATTCTTTTCTATGGTATGAAGGTCGGAGTATAATATTTCAGCATGCGCTTCTATCGTTTGAATTTGCCTTGAGGTAAGACTCTTATATGCACATTCACTCATTACCAAAAATTTATGACCATCATTATTTCTTACTTCAAGCATATTACCTGCAAAGTTCTGCATTTGTTCTTCAGAAATTTCAATTACTTCTTTATGACTTTCTGTAAGTGTCCTCTCTACCAGCTCTCTTTCTGTCGCATCATCAATTGTATCCAGACAGATTACAGCATAGTCACTTCCCACACACATCATTACATTGGTATGATAGATCGGAAGTCTCTCTCCGTTTACAGACTGGAAAGAATGGAATACTACAGGCTTATAGCCAAATTCTGCACACCATTTTCTAAAAACTTCTTGATCCAGACGTAATGAAATTGCTCCGTAAGCAATCTTATTTTCACGATCAAGAATCATACTTCCTGTTCCTTCTAAAAATTTGTTTTCTGCTTCAAATACTGAGTAATCTTTAACTGCAGCAATGCTAAGTCCTTTTCCGGACAATTGATCTAATATATCATTTCTGCGTTCAAGCCTTCTGTTCTCTGCAAACATTGGGTATAAAATGACAGTACCATCCTGATGGAAGCTTACCCAGTTATTCGGGAATATAGAGTCTGGAGTATGTGGGTCCAAAGTATCTTTTACGGTAATTACATTTACACCTTTGCTTCTAAGCTTATCTACAAAAGCATTAAACTCTCTCAGTGCTTCAGATTGTGTATCTTTGGATTCATCATTTACCTGAAAATAATTATTTACCGCCGTTTGTGCATTAAATCCAAATGCGATAGGCTCTATCATTAAAATCGTATCAGTTGACTGCATAATATTTATTATAAAGCAAAAATAAAAAAGTTCCGTCGAATCTCTTCAACGGAACTGTTAATAAAAGTAAAGTAAGTAAGAATATTTTTAGAATGCCTGTGCAAAATCAGCTATAATATCATCTATATGCTCGATTCCGACACTCACACGTATTTGTCCTGGTTTAATTCCTGCGGCTGCTTGTTGCTCATCACTTAACTGTTCATGTGTTGTAGACGCCGGATTAATTACTAATGTTTTAGCATCTCCTACATTTGCCAGATGACTTGCCAATTTTAGAGAATTAATCAGTTTTACAGCTGCTTCTTTTCCACCTTTCACTTCAAAATTCAGAACACCACCAAAACCTCTCTTCAGGTATTTATTCGCATTTGCCTTGTCTGTAAAGTTGGGAAGTCCCGGATAAATAACACTTTCTACATCCGGATGCTGCTCCAGATATTCAGCCAGCTTTTGTGCATTCTGAACTATTCGTTCCAGCCTTAAGGATAGTGTTTCCAACCCCTGAATCAGCTGAAAAGAATTAAATGGTGATAATGCAGGACCAAAATCACGAAGCCCCTCTACCCTTGCTTTAATAATAAAGGCAATATTTCCGAAAGGTGAATTCTTACCAAAAACATCTGTAAACACCAGGTCATGATACCCTGGAGAAGGTTCTGATAATAACGGAAATTTCCCGTTTGCCCAGTCGAATTTACCACTGTCAACTATTATTCCCCCAACGCTGCTACCATGCCCTCCAATCCATTTGGTAGCCGATTCTACTATAATGGAAGCTCCATATTCAAACGGATTAAAAAGAAAACCACCGGCACCAAAAGTGTTGTCGACAATTAACGGAATCTGGTATTTCTCGGCTACTTTGGCAATAGCTTCAAAGTCGGCAACATTCAGAGTTGGGTTACCGATGGTTTCAATATATAGTGCTTTAGTGTTTTCATCAACCAGAGCTTCAAAATCTTCAGCATTATCATCTTTAGCAATACGGGCATCAATCCCAAGTTTTTTAAAGCTTACAGTAAACTGATTATAGCTTCCTCCATATAAATATGGTGAACTTACAAAGTTATCTCCCTGTTGAAGAATATTAGTTATAGCAATAAATTGTGCTGCATGTCCCGAGGAAACTGCAAGAGCTCCTGCCCCGCCGTATAAAGCGGCGATTCTTTTTTCAAAGACATCTGTAGTGGGATTCATAATCCGGGTATAGATATTTCCAAAAGCTTTCAGGCCAAAAAGATCTGCCGCATGTTGTGCATCATTAAAAGTATAAGATGTTGTTTGGTAAAGCGGAACAGCGCGGCTGTTAGTATCTTTATCCACTTCGTGCCCTGCATGCACCTGTAACGTCTCGAATCTGTAGTTACTCATAATATCTTGTTTTTTTAGTTATCTGTTAGTTCAAACTTATCCAAGAAATGAGTAAATGCCGGAGAATAAAAAAACTCTTCCGACAAGTCGAAAGAGTTTTGAGTATTTTGTTATAAATATTTCAAACTTTTTTCAGACTTATCTTTCCCTTTTTTGGGGTTGAATGTGGCACCTTACCTTTTGCAGGTTGCCAAGACTTCACCGGGTCAATTCCCTCCGTCTTTCTGGATAAGTAAATGGATTTGTGTGTAAATCCTCGACAAAAGTAGTAGATATTATTAATATCTGCAAATAAAAATTTATTTTTCTCTTACCAAAGGCATTGTAGAACAACGCAAAAGTCCCCCCATCTTAGAAACTTCTCTATACGGAATTTCTTCTACTGTAAAGTTCCATTTTTCTCTCAGGTGCTGATTTAGCCTTGTAAAAGATCCGTCTGTTACAACAATATCGTGGTCTATTGAGAAAATATTAGGTACCATTGCTACCATTTCTTCGTTATTGATAACAAAACAGTTTTCTTCACCAAAAATATCTAATAGCAATTGGTAGTCACTTTCTTCTACAAAACCGTCTTTATAAATAACGCATTTATCTTTCCCTATTGGATTAAATGTACAATCAAGGTGCAAAATTCCTTTCTTTGGATTCTTGTCATCTTTTTTCAGATCAAGATCTATAATCCTTTTATGAGGAAAATACTCCTTAAGTATTTCTATGGCATATTCGTTGGTACGTGCTGTCTTATAACTTCTGTAATCCTGACTGTAGCAGGTTCCTACAAACAAAAAGTCGTTCCATACAATAACATCACCACCTTCTATATGAGCACTTTCCGGTAGATTGATAATATTTCTCCACGGAACTTTTTCAAATATCTTTCTGTATGCCTCTTGTTCATCTGCTCTGTCTTCAATGATATTGGAAATAATCATTTTGTCGTCGATAACAAAAGCAACGTCTCTGGAAAAAACCTGATTGTAATCTTTAATAATTTCGGGACGGAAAACTTCTACATTATATTTGTGAAGTACTTTTTCAAAAGCATTCATCTCCGATATAATATCCTTCTCTACAGGGTAAATTTCTTTTTTAATGCTCTGGTATGATTTAGCATCATAAGAGTCTTTTAACTCCGGAGTATCACCCATTGACTGTGGTTGTCCCAAAACAACGCTTTTCAGTCTCCCTGTTTCATTTTTAATGTTTAGCTTCATAAATAAAAACTAGAAGCGCAAAGCTAAACAAATCAAAAATCTTCTACAAATGGAGTACTTTAGGACAATAATTGACTTTTAGAGTTATATTTTGTACTAAAAATGCTACTTATACAAACCAAATCATGTTTTAAACAAAACAAAAGATATTTTATCTGAATTTGGAGCATATTTTAACTTTATATGAATTTTTTATCCATAAAAATACTTTTTACTGTGCATTTTATCGTGCTCTGTTTTCTTCTTCACTTCTTTTAAGTTCTTTAGCTTCATATCTTGAAGAACCAAAATTATAACTTAATGCAAAAACTATTTTCCGGAGATCATTCCAATGTCGTAGTTGATTATTCATAATCTGTTTGTGACGGAAAATCAATGTCTGGGCAAAACTGTCAAAAATATTATTGAAACTTAGCTTCGTATTTAGCTTATTATCAAGCCAACTTTTCTGTATCGACAGATCAACTGTATAACGGGATTTATAAATGTAAAGGCTATTCCCTGACTGAGATTCAAAATGCGAAAAAATATTAGCTGTATATCCTTTAGGAAGTGTGAACGTTTGATTAATTCCAAAGGCATAGGAATAAATATTTTTTGTAAAAACAGTATCTAAATAAGGCCTGTACTCGTAATTATAATTACCCGTCCATTGTGTATTAATATTCCACCATTTTGTAAGCTTCACCGGAAATGAAATTTCCAGAGCTGCAAAATCCTGATAAGGTAAGTTTGTTCCCAGATATTCTAAAATATTGGTCTCCGGATGATATACCGGATATCTTACAATAACATCATTTTCTCTTCCAACAATCAGGGAACCTATAAAGTTTTTCTTCCGAAACGTTGCTTTCAGCTGACTGGTTATAGAGGGAAGTAAATATGGATTCCCGATCCAGTAATTAAGTGGGCTGAAGTATACCCGAAAAGGATTAAGCTGTGAAAATGGAGGTCTTGTCATTCTCCTGCTATATGATAAAGACAACTCAGTCGAGTTATTTATAGTATAGCCTATATTAATTGACGGAAGCCATTTGGTATAACTTCTGCTAACAACCGAATCCATAGTTACTGCACTAGAAACACTATTCGTATGCTCAGCCCTCAAACCACCATTAATGCTAAATTTTCCGAATTTCTGGCTGTAAGAAATATAGCCTGCATAAATTTTTTCTTTGTATAAAAAGATATTACTCCTTCCAGGATCATATTCAAATTTCTGGCCGGAAGAAAGTGTATCATAACGTATATTATTATGTGTCTCCGAAGAACTGAACTTTAATCCCGCCTCCAGACTAGCTCCTCCTATCTTTTTGGAAAGATCGGTTTGCAAGGTCAGTATATTTACTTTATTAAGCAAGTCTGATTTCCAATGAGATAGTTTTACTTCTGACAGTTTATCTCTATCAATAAAATCATCATTCTGATTGTTTTTCACTGACAGGTAATTCCCTATTACATTGAATTCAAAATTATTTTTACTGAAAGAATAATCCAGAACTGCACCTGTATTATTCTGGTGATAATTAATAGGATTTTCGCTTCCTGTATAGGAAACTATATCAACATCATCTTTTTTCCGGGTCAATAATTCACCAATCCTGTTTCTTTCGTCATAGCGTTCATTCTGCCTAAATGTTAGGCCAATTCTGTTGTAATCATTGATTCTAAAATCTAACCCGGCCTGCAAGCTATATACCCGCCAAAACATTCTCTGGTAAATATCGGTTCTCATGATATTGGTATTTGCCAAGTGTTGTAGTGCGTTATACTTATAGGTATTGATTCCGTTATTATAACCCATTACTAATTTATAAGCAACTCTGTTTGTATTATAAGAAATATCCAGATTATTTTCGACAAATACTGTTCTGTTTAGCTGAAGGTTTCCCGAATAATTTCCCCGTAAACCAAGCTGGTTATTCTTTTTAAGTTTAATGTTTACAATTCCTTTTATTTCTGCATCATATCTGGAAGAAGGATTTGCTATTATTTCAACAGCGTTAACCATATCCGGCGTCAATGTCTTCAAATAGTTTTGCAGCTCCTGAGCACTCATTACTAATGGTTTTCCGTTTACAAAAATACTTGCTGTATTTCTCCCTATCATTACAGCGTTATCTTCACCCATACTAACTCCGGGTGTCTTCCGCAGAACATCTATAAGATTAACAGCCGTTTTTAAGTCTTTATTTCCGGAAACTGAATACTCAGGATTACCATTATTCAACTGCACATTTTTTCTACCCTGAACTGTTACTTCAGAGATTGTAGCAGTAGCAGGGCGAAGTAAAATATTCTGGTTATTCACAAAATTATCAATCCTCATCTCATCAAATCCTGCCGCAGTAATCATAAATTGGAAAGCTAAAGTATTATCTGATGAAAAACTAAAGACTCCCAACGAATCTGTATTGGTCTTTTGGGCTGGTAGATCTGAAGATGTGAATATTCTAACTTCTGCATTTGTCACTGGTCTTCTCGTTTCTGCATCAATAATTTTTCCCCGAATAGATTGTGCAGTAATACTTACTGATAGAAGAAATAAGATAATACTCCAAAATTTTGTCGTCATAGTCCTGATTTTGATGACTCAAAAATACCGGAGCGGAGTGTGGGGGCAGACCTGGATTTTAAATATGGAAGTCCGGAATTATAATTTCGGAATTATTAGTACTTATTTTCAGTCCATTGCAGCGTTTCTGTAAAGTTGTGGTGTAGCGTTTTTAATTTTTTTGAAAGTTGAGAAAAAAGTCGATTTTGAATTAAAACCTACTTCATATCCTATCTCTTCAATTTTAAGAAAAGAATCAGAAGTAATTATTCTACACGCTTCTTCTATTCTGTATTCATTAACATAGATAGAAAAGCTTTTACCTAGATTATCATTGAGGAGCTGCGAAAGCTGGTGTGCAGAAATATTCATTTTCGAAGCCAAATCACTTAGCTTCAGATTAGGATTTTTATACAATTCTTCTGTATACATCAACTGGTCTAACCTGGTAACAAAATTATCTGCTCTCTCATCACATATTTTTTTGTTAGAATATTTACCTGCTTCCTTCAAACCTACAGAATGATATTTGCGGTTAAATAATATAAGAAAATTGACATACAGAATAAATGAAAATACTATACTTCCACTAAGACAATAAATTTCTACGATTTCAACAGAAATCAGTTCATATACGGAGAAAATAATAACATTACTTACCAAGACCGGAAGTACATATCTGTTCAGGTTCTTGGATTTTTTTTTCGAGAGAATATAATACTGATAGACTGACAACAAAACAAAAGTCATCCATACTCCATAAATAAAGGCTCCAAAATATTGCATCCAGGTAACCGGAAAGATGAGATATAAAAAGCCTACGACTCCTAAAACAATTGTTAGGGTACTAAAGTTCTTTTTGCATTTTCTGATATTGAACTGTTCTTGCTGAAAGGAGGACAATACGAAATAATACAATGCGGGCCCTACGAAATAAAGTGCAGCCAGTCCCAAATGTGGTATAATCCGAGGCCAGTCTTGATCAAAATAAAAGCATACGGATATACCTACCCTGGTACTCAGCATCAACAAAAGAAGTCCCAAAAAGAAGTCCGGGATATATTTTAACTTTCTTACAAACAAAAGATAGCTTCCTAACAGTAAACCATTAAAGGCACCTATTCCGCTAAAGAAGAATAAAATCTGTTGTCCTAAAGTCATTGTTTATGAGATTATTAACTCTCATAAAAATACTAATTATTTATATTCGATCTTTAATATTCTGTTTTTTTATGCTCAGGATATAATAAATAAAAAGAATCCCAAAATAAATTTTGGGATTCTGATTTATGATATTCTTTGAGGAATATTATCTGTTTTCCATAGGAACATAGTTTCTTTCCTTTGCTCCTTGATAAACTTGTCTTGGTCTTCCGATTGGATCTCCTTTCAGTCTCATTTCTTTCCACTGAGCGATCCATCCTGGTAGTCTTCCTAATGCAAACATTACTGTAAACATTTCTGTAGGAATTCCTAAAGCTCTGTAAATAATACCTGAGTAGAAATCTACGTTTGGATATAGTTTTCTTTCTACGAAGTAATCGTCTTCCAAAGCCACTTTTTCTAATTGCATTGCAATATCTAAAGCTTTGTCCTGAATTCCTAATTTACCTAGGATATCATCAGCTGCTTTTTTAATGATTTTAGCTCTTGGGTCAAAGTTTTTGTAAACTCTGTGTCCGAAGCCCATTAAACGGAAGTTATCATTTTTATCTTTAGCTTTTGCTACATACTTGGATACATCACCACCGTCTTTGTCAATCATTTCAAGCATTTCAATTACTGCTTGGTTAGCTCCTCCGTGAAGAGGTCCCCATAATGCAGAAACACCTGCAGAAATAGAAGCAAAAAGACCAGTGTGAGCAGAACCTACCATTCTTACTGTAGAAGTAGAACAGTTTTGTTCGTGATCAGCATGAAGAATTAATAACTTATCTAATGCGCCTACTACAACAGGATCTAATTCAAATTCCTCATTTGGTAATCTGAATGCCATTTTGTAGAAGTTTTCAACATAGTTAAGTTTGTTGTCTCCATGGTTCAATGGTAATCCCTGAGTTTTTCTGTAAGTCCAAGCACAAAGATGAGCAAACTTAGCAATCATTAGTTCAGCAGCATGGTCAAGATCTTCTTTAGAGCTTACATCTACAGCCTTCGGATTGAATGCTGTAAGTGCAGAAGTTAAGGAAGATAATACGCCCATAGGGTGAGCTGAACGAGGGAAAACATCGATAATTTTCTTCATCTCGTCAGCAATGAAGTTATACTTCTTTATGTTGCTTTCAAAACCACTGAATTGTTCTTTGTTTGGTAATTCGCCATTTAATAGCAAATACATTACTTCAGTAAAATTAGATTTCTCAGCAATTTGATCAATCGGATAGCCTCTGTAGAACAATTCTCCCTGATCACCATCTAGGTAAGTAATTTCGCTAATTGTAGCTCCTGTATTTTTATAACCTAAATCTAAAGTGATAAGACCAGTCTGGTCTCTTAGCTTGGAGATATCGATTCCTCTATCTCCCAGAGTGCTTTCTACGATCGGATACTCATAAGCCTGTCCATCATAGTTTAGAACAACTTTATTGTCTGACATATTATTTTGATTTATTTGTCTAAAAATACTCTATTTTGCAGAATACTGCAAGGAGAGATACTTTTAATTGTTATTTTCTATTGATCTTGAAGGCGTCAAAACCTGGATAGATTGCAGTCTCTCCAAGAGCTTCTTCAATTCTAAGAAGTTGGTTGTACTTCGCCATTCTGTCTGAACGTGAAGCAGATCCTGTTTTAATTTGTCCACAGTTTTGTGCTACTGCAAGGTCTGCAATAGTAGCATCTTCAGTTTCTCCCGAACGGTGAGACATTACTGTTGTATAGCGGTTATTTTGTGCCATTTGTACAGCTGCCATTGTTTCGGAAAGAGAACCAATCTGGTTTACTTTTACCAGGATAGAGTTTGCAATACCTTCGTCGATTCCTTTTTTCAAACGTTTTACATTGGTTACAAAAAGGTCATCTCCTACTAATTGTACTCTGTCTCCGATTTTGTCAGTAAGCATTTTCCAACCTTCCCAGTCATCTTCCTGCATACCATCTTCGATAGAGATAATCGGATATTTATTACATAATTCTGCTAAGTAAGATACCTGCTCTTCACGTGTTCTGTGCGCTCCTTTATCTCCTTCGAATTTTCTGTAGTCATAGATACCATCTTTGTAGAATTCTGAAGAAGCACAGTCTAATGCCAACATAATATCTACACCTGGCTTATATCCAGCTTTTTCAATTGCCTGAAGTAATGTATCCAGACCATCTTCTGTACCGTTGAAAGTCGGTGCAAAACCTCCCTCGTCTCCTACAGCTGTAGAAAGATTTCTTCCTTTAAGAATAGATTTAAGGCTGTGGAAGATTTCAGTTCCTTTTCTCAAAGCGTGAGAGAAAGAATCGGCTTCAACCGGCATAACCATAAATTCCTGGAATGCAATTGGTGCATCTGAGTGAGAACCTCCGTTGATAACGTTCATCATCGGAACAGGAAGCGTATTAGCATTAACACCTCCTACATATTTATAAAGTGGCATTCTTAGTTCTGCAGCTGCAGCTTTAGCAGCAGCCAGAGATACTCCAAGAATAGCATTTGCACCAAGTTTTGCTTTATTAGAAGTACCGTCGATATCTATCATCACGGCATCCAGTAAGTTTTGTTCAAACACCGATAATCCTACTAACTCAGGTGCCAGAATCTCTCTAACATTCTCTACTGCTTTTAATACTCCTTTTCCAAGGAATTCTGCGCCGCCATCACGTAATTCAACAGCCTCGTGTTCTCCTGTAGAAGCTCCGGAAGGAACTGCTGCTCTTCCCATTGCTCCGCTTTCGGTAAACACATCCACTTCAATTGTCGGGTTGCCACGAGAATCTAAAATCTGTCTGGCATCGATGTAAGAAATATAACTCATTTTTAGTTTTTTTAAGTCTAACAAATTTATTAAAAACAAAATGGATAAGGAAAAATCTTATCCATTATTTTATGCGTAAAGTAATAATATTTATGGTTTTACCAACTGATCCAATATAGGAGTTTTAACAGTTGAAACAGTACTTTGTACCTTTTGGTTTAGCTGATCAAAAATAATAATCTCATTCTTACCTTTCTTCAGCCATACTCCCGGAATGTAAAGCGTCTGTTGTGGTCCCACTTTCCAGAAACGTCCAATATTTCTACCGTTTACGAAGATGACACCTTTACCCCAGTTTTGCATATCGATAAAAGTATCCCCTGCTTCAGTCAGTTCAAATTCCCCTTGATACAATACAGGAACATCTTTCAGTTGTCCCAGCTTACTACCTTCAACAGGTTTAGCCTTGATTGTTGACGCGAACTGATCTGGGAAAGGTAATTTAGTCATTTCCCAATTGCCTGTAATTTCTGTATCTCCAATCTTAACTGCAGAGATAATTCCTTTTGTATTTTCATTAATGCGGGAACCATAATTAATTCTTCCCCAATTTTCCACTAAGATCTCTAATGTAGAGTTAAACGGAATATCAATTGGCATTGTATACTGGTTATAGTATCTGTTCAGTTCTCCTACTTTTTCTCCGTTAATATAAATTGTTGCATAATCACGAAGTCCCTTTAAGTCAAGAGTACCGCTAATCGGTTGGTTGAAATGACGGCGGTAAAGTACATATCCATGTCCCTGATTAAGTTCTTCAAAGGAAAGAGGCTTGTCACCTTTTACTACTTGCTGTCCTTCTGCATAGTTGAAGAAGTTGTATAACTTGCTTAGCTTGATATCTTTAATATCAATTACTTTTATTGGAGCTGGTATTTCCGGAAGTTTAGCTTTTGTATGCTTGGAAATAACTGCACGCAATGAATCATATTTAGGAGTTCTCCAGCCCGCTTCCGTAATAGGAGCATCATAATCATAAGATGTTAAGTCTGGTTGAATATCATGATTCTTGTCGTAGTTTGCACCGTTAGTAAATCCAAAATTAGTTCCGCCGTGTACCATATAGTAGTTGAAGGAAACATCATTTTTAAGATATTTATCTGTCTGGCGTGCTACAGTACCGGCATCCACTCTAGGGAATTTTTCTGCCCAGTGCCCCAACCATCCAGGGTAAAATTCAGCAACCATATAAGGTCCCTGATTGTTATTATACTGGTTCACCACTTTTTTAAGGTTCTCAATATTATCCTCTCCATTAGCAGTTGGCAAAGCACCTACAACACTACCACCTTCAAATAACCATGAACCGTCGGAAGTAAACATTGGTACACTAAATCCGGCATCTTTAAGCTGCTTTACAATCTTTGCATTATAGGTACGGTGACTTGCAAGTGGAATATCTTTACGTTGTGCTACAAATGAACCAAATTCATTTTCCGCCTGCACCATAATAACAGGCCCCCCATTAGTAATTTGAAGGTCTTTTACCTGATTGTATAATTGTGTAATATATTTCTGGGTTTCCGCAAGGAACTGATCGTTGTCTTCACGGATTTTTAATCCTTTAATATTTTGCAGCCACCATGGATAGCCTCCAAATTCCCATTCGGCACATACATACGGGCCAGGTCTTATAATTACATATAATCCTACTTCTTGTGCAGTTTTTATAAATTTCTTTAAGTCTTTTTCTCCGGACCAGTTCCATTTCCCCGGACTTTCTTCATGGTAATTCCAGAAAACATAAGTTGTAACGGCATTTAATCCCATTGCCTTCATCATTTGAAGACGATGTTTCCAGTATTCTTGTGGAATTCGGGGATAATGCATTTCTCCGGAGTGAATAGAGAAGGGCTTTCCGTTTAATAAAAAATGTCCGTTTTTAATCTCAAACGTACTTTTTTTGGATTGAGAAAATATAAGCACATTACATGCAAATAAAACAAACAGGACTAAAAGTCTTTGCAGGTTTTTCATAGGTTAAAAAGTTTTGGCTAAGTTATGGAAATGAAAGGACATAAAAAATACCATCCGGAGATAGTATTTTTATAATTATGAATTTATAGCCCTATTCTAATATTGACTCCTTACATACGAATATTTGTTAAAACAGTATAAAGATTAAATGACTTCTCCAACGTCTAAAAATTTTATTTAAATTCAGCAAACCAACCAATTAATTCAAAAGTATTATTATGAAAAAATTATCAAAAACAGACCTGAAACAAATTCAGGGAGCCGCTGCTCCGCCAATGGGAGGAAAGTGTCCTGAAGGTTATTGTCAGTATTACAGCCAGCATGGAGCATGCCTTCCGATTGATCCGGATAAATGTAATCACTTCCCGGTTCCGCCACCTCAATTTTAGAGGTTTTGTAAAATAAAAAAACCGTTCAGAAATCTGAACGGTTTTATTTTTATATCTGAAAGAATATTATTCTTCAGTTTTTTCTTCAGTTGCATCAGCAACCGGAGCTTCAGTTTCTTCAACTTTAGCTTCAGCAACCGGAGCAGCCTCAGCTTTTTTAGTAGTTGTAGCTCTTCTGCTTCTTCTTGTAGTTTTCTTCTCAGCTTCGTTTGGATTGTAAAGCTCGTTGAAGTCAACTAGTTCGATAAGTGCAGTATCTGCAGCATCACCAGGTCTGAAACCAGTTTTGATGATTCTTGTATAACCACCATTTCTGGTAGCGATTTTAGGTGCTACAGTTCTGAATAGTTCGCTTACTACTTCTTTGTTTTGTAGGTAAGAGAAAACTACTCTTCTGTTGTGAGTAGAATCTTCCTTAGATTTTGTAAGGATAGGCTCTACGAATACTCTCAGTGCTTTAGCTTTAGCAACTGTAGTATGGATTCTTTTATGTTCAATTAGGGAACATGCCATGTTTGAAAGCATAGCACTTCTGTGAGAAGCTGTTCTACCTAAGTGGTTGAATTTTTTACCGTGTCTCATTGTTTAGGATTATTTATCAGCGTCCAACTTATATTTACTTACGTCAAAACCAAAGTTAAGTCCTTTGGCATGAACTAGCTCTTCCAGTTCAGTAAGGGATTTCTTACCGAAGTTTCTAAATTTCATTAGATCCGACTTGCTGAAAGAAACTAACTCACCTAATGTTTCAACTTCAGCTGCTTTTAGGCAGTTAAGTGCTCTTACAGATAAATCCATATCTGCAAGTTTAGACTTAAGAAGTTGTCTTGTGTGAAGCGTTTCCTCATCGTACTGAGCAGAAGCTTTAACGGCTTCAGTCTCAAGAGTGATACGCTCATCAGAGAACAACATGAAGTGGTAAATTAATATTTTAGATGCTTCAGTTAAAGCGTTCTGAGGAGTGATAGACCCATCAGTTTCGATATCAAGAATAAGTTTCTCGTAGTCAGTTTTCTGCTCAACACGATAGTTTTCGATGCTATATTGTACCTTTTTGATTGGGGTAAAAATAGAGTCGATCGCTATAGTGCCTATCGGTGCATTGTTAGATTTATTTTGATCTGACGGAACATAACCTCTACCTTTCTCAATATTGAAAGTTATCTCAAAGTTAACATCCTTATTAAGAGTACAGATCACTAAATCCGGGTTTAGTACTTCAAAGCCACTAATAGCTGAAGCAAAGTCACCAGCAGTAATTTCCTCTTTACCCGTCACTTTTACAGAAACCTGCTCTGCCGTAGCACCTTCGGTTTTTGCTTTTAGACGAAGTTGTTTAAGGTTAAGGATGATTTCTGTTACATCTTCAATAACACCAGGGATAGTAGAAAATTCATGCTCTACACCTTCAATTTTGATAGATGAAATAGCAAACCCTTCTAGAGAAGAAAGTAAAACTCTTCTCAATGCATTCCCGATTGTTAAACCGAAACCTGGCTCCAACGGTCTGAATTCGAATTGACCTCTGAAGTCTGTTGAGTTAAGAAGGATTACTTTATCGGGTTTAATAAAAGATAATATTGCCATAATGATTGGTTGAGCAAATTTTCAAAAAGATTATTTAGAATATAATTCGACGATTAACTGTTCTTTGATTTCTTCTGGGATCTGAATTCTCTCAGGAGCACTTACAAAAGTACCAGTTTTAGTTTCGTCATTGTATTGTAACCAGTCGTAGCTAGCCTTAGAAGCTAAAGCGTCAGTGATTACTTCAAGAGATTTAGATTTCTCTCTTACAGCAATTACATCACCAGCTTTAAGCTGATAAGAAGGAATGTTAACTAATTCTCCGTTCACAGTGATGTGTCTGTGAGAAACTAATTGTCTTGCTCCTGCTCTGGTTTTAGCAAATCCTAATCTGTAAACTACGTTATCTAATCTGGATTCACAAAGTTGAAGAAGTACTTCACCAGTTACCCCTTTAGATCTTTGCGCTTTGTCATATAGATTAGCGAATTGTCTTTCAAGGATACCGTAAGTATATTTTGCTTTTTGTTTTTCAGCTAACTGAACTGCATATTCAGATTTCTTAGCACCTCTTCTTTTGTTTGGTCCATGTTGTCCTGGTGGGAATTTTCTTTTTTCAAAGTTTTTATCATCACCATAGATTGCCTGACCGAATTTTCTTGCAATTTTGGTTTTTGGTCCTATATATCTTGCCATTGTCTTAGATTTGTGAGATTAAAATTATACTCTTCTTCTTTTTGGAGGTCTACAACCGTTGTGCGGCATTGGAGTGATATCAACGATTTCACTTACTTCAATTCCTGAGTTGTGGATAGTTCTGATAGCAGATTCTCTACCAGCACCAGGACCTTTTACAAAAACTTTAACTCTTCTAAGACCTGCTTCATAAGCTACCTGAGAACAATTTTCAGCTGCCATTTGTGCTGCAAATGGTGTATTCTTTTTAGAACCTCTGAAGCCCATTTTACCTGCAGATGCCCAAGAGATTACCTCTCCGTTTTTATTTGTCAAAGAAATAATAATATTGTTGAAAGAAGCTTGGATATGTGCCTCGCCTATTGCTTCAACTTTTACTTTTCTTTTTTTAACTACTTTAGTTTGTTTTGCCATGATTCTAACGATTATTTACTTGCCTTCTTCTTGTTAGCAACAGTTTTTCTCTTTCCTTTACGGGTTCTAGAATTATTTTTCGTTCTTTGGCCTCTTAAAGGTAATCCAAGTCTGTGACGTATTCCTCGTTGGCATCCAATGTCCATCAATCTTTTGATGTTCAATTGCTTTTCAGATCTTAGTTCTCCTTCAACTTTAATGTTTTCAGAGATGAAGTTTCTGATCGCTGCCAATTCATCGTCATTCCATTCATTGACTTTCTTATCTTCGCTGATACCAGCGCTCTTAAGAATATCAGAAGCGGTGCTTCTTCCTACTCCGTAGATGTAAGTAAGTCCAATTACTCCTCTTTTGTTTTTAGGTAAATCTACCCCTGCAATTCTTGCCATAATTTAATTGCTATTAACCTTGTCTTTGTTTAAATTTTGGGTTCTTCTTGTTAATGATATAAAGACGTCCTTTACGTCTTACAATCTTACAGTCCGCACTCCTTTTCTTAATTGATGCTCTAACTTTCATATTTATTGCTTTGCGCTATAAGCTTTATTAATACCTGAATGTTATTCTCCCTTTTGATAAATCGTAAGGAGATAACTCTAATCTTACTTTGTCTCCTGGTAAAAGTTTGATATAATGCATTCTCATCTTACCGGAAATATGAGCGATAAGAATATGCCCATTTTCCAACTCCACACGAAACATGGCGTTAGATAGTGCTTCCACTATCACGCCATCCTGTTCTATATGCTTTTGTTTTGCCATAAAAAATTCAATACTTCTATAAGTTGGGGTTTCTTGATAATTTAGACTGCATTAACCCATCATAGTGATGATTCAACAAATATGTGTTAATTTGTTGAACAGTATCCAAGACAACACCAACCAAAATCAACAATGATGTACCACCGAAGAACAGAGCAAACCTGTCAGTTTGCACAACAGTTCCATGTACTATTGCTGGAAGGACTGCAAAGATAGACAAAAAAATCGCACCCGGCAAGGTTATTTTGGATAAAATATCATCCAGATAATCTGCCGTCTCTTTTCCAGGTCTTACTTTAGGGATTAACCCCCCATTCCTTTTAAGGTCATCAGCCATCTGATTTACCGGAATGGTAATAGCAGTGTAGAAGAATGAAAAGATTATAATCAGTATCGCAAACAATACATTGTACTGCCAGCTGAAAACATTTTTAAAGCCTGCAAGAAATGTATTGGTCTCATCTACTTTTGTTAGTAACCCCGGAACAAACATTAATGCCTGAGCAAAAATGATTGGCATAACTCCGGCAGCGTTTACTTTTAAAGGTATCCACTGTCTGGCACCTTCCATTAAGTTTCTGGAAACTCCTCCTCTTGCCTGAGCGCGGCTTACATACTGAATTGGGATTTTTCTTACAGCAACTGATAATATAATTGCTAAAAGGATTACCAATAACCAGAACAGAACCTCTACTAAGATAATGATAGTACCTAAACCACCTTTACCAGTCTGAGTCTGAAACTCGTGAATGAAAGCCATAGGAAGGTCTGCAAGGATCCCCACCATAATAAGAATAGAGATACCATTACCGATTCCTTTATCAGTAATTTTCTCTCCAAGCCACATGGCGAAAACAGATCCTGTCACCAAAATAACAATACTTGGTAACCAGAACATAATAGAATTAGGATCTATATAATAAGCAGAACTGAACTGCGTATAAGGCAAGAACAATCCTGTAATAGAACCTAAATATGAAGGCGCTTGAACCAAACATACAGCGATGGTTAACCAACGCGTAATCTGATTAAGGGTTTTTCTCCCACTTTCACCATCTTTCTGCAATTTCTGAAGATAAGGAATAGCCATCCCCATCAACTGAACGATAATAGATGCCGAAATGTAAGGCATAATCCCTAATGCCATAATAGATGCACGGCTAAATGCACCTCCGGTGAACGAAGAAAGTAAGCCTAAAAGCCCAGAAGCTTGTTTGCTTCCTCCTTGGTTCTGGTATACTTGCAAAAGATTCCCTACCTCTGCCATATTAATGGCCGGTAGGGAAATATAAGATGCGAATCTATACACCAAGATGAGCGTGAACGTAAAAACTAACTTGTTCCTAAGTTCTTCTAAACTCCAAATGTTTTTAAGTGTCTGTATAAATCCTTTCATTGTAATGATTAAAGAGTAATTGCTTTACCTCCTGCTTTGTTGATTGCTTCTTCAGCTGATTTAGTAAACTTATCAGCAGAGATTGAAATGTTAGATTTCAATTCTCCTCTTCCTAAGATTTTTACTAAGTCGTTTTTAGAAACTAAGTTGTTCTCTACTAAAACATCTTTAGTGATATCACCAGTGATTCCTTTAGTATCGATAAGCAATTGGATAGTATCCAAGTTGATACCTTTGAACTCTTTTCTGTTAACGTTTTTGAAACCGAATTTAGGTAGTCTTCTTTGCAAAGGCATCTGACCCCCTTCAAAACCGATTTTTTGAGAGTAACCAGCTCTAGCCTTTTGACCTTTGTGACCTTTTGTAGCAGTACCTCCTTTACCGCTACCTTGTCCTCTACCAATTCTTTTGGAATTGTGAGTAGAACCTGAAGCCGGTTGTATGTTATTTAAATTCATAATTCTGATAGATTTTAGATTTACTCACGAATCTTTATTTCTAAAGTCGTTCGTGAAAAATACGTTTTTCAGATTTTATATAATCCGGAGAATTTTTGGAAAATTCGGGTGTGAAGATAACAAATATTCTCCGAATATTAAAATTCTTACTATTTTTCCTGAACTTCAACTAAGTGGCTTACGGTTGCTACCATTCCTAAGATAGATGGAGTAGCCTCATGTTCTACAACTTGTTGTAATTTCTTCAAGCCTAATGCTTCTAGTGTTAGCTTTTGGTTTTTTGTTCTACCAATAGCACTTCTTACTTGTTTGATTGCGATTTTTGCCATTGTTTTTAATATTAACCGTTAAACACTTTTGTTAATGAAACACCTCTCATTCTAGCAATTTCTTCAGGTCTTCTGATTTCTAATAAAGCTTTGAAAGTAGCTTTTACCACATTGTGTGGGTTAGAAGATCCTTTAGATTTTGAAAGTACATCATGTACTCCAGCTGATTCTAGTACTGCACGTACCGCACCACCTGCGATAAGTCCTGTACCGTGAGATGCAGGTCTTAAGAAGATGTCTGCTCCACCGTATCTAGCTGTAGTTTGGTGAGGGATTGTATGGTTAACTACCGGTACTTTTACTAAGTTTTTCTTAGCATCCTCAACAGCTTTAGAAATTGCAGAAGCAACTTCTTTAGACTTACCAAGGCCATAACCGATAACGCCGTCTTCATTACCTACCACTACGATAGCTGAAAATCCAAACGCACGTCCACCTTTAGTTACTTTAGTTACTCTGTTAACAGCCACGAGGCGATCTGTCAATTCTAATCCTCCGGGTTTTACTCTTTCGATATTATCTAGTCCTAACATATTGTCCGATTTTTAAAATTAGAATTTAAGTCCACCTTCTCTAGCACCATCAGCAAGAGCTTTTACTCTACCATGATACACGAAACCATTTCTATCAAACACAACTGAACCAATACCTGCAGCAACTGCTTTTTCAGCGATCTTTTTACCAACAAGTGTGGAGATTTCAGTTTTAGTCCCCTTTTCGTTAGCAAGATCTTTCTCACGAGAAGAAGCTGCTACTAAAGTTTTCCCACTTTTATCATCTACTAATTGAGCGTAGATTTCTTTATTACTTTTGAATACAGATAATCTTGGTAATTCAGCAGATCCGGAGATTTTGCCTCTTACTCTTCTTTTGATTCTGATTCTTTTTTCAACTTTTGTTAATGCCATTTTCTTAAATTTTAAGCAGATTTACCGGCTTTACGTCTAACATTTTCTCCTACGAATCTAACACCTTTACCTTTGTATGGTTCAGGCTTTCTGAATGAACGGATTTTAGCCGCTACCATCCCTAATAATTGCTTATCGTAAGAAGACAAAGTAATAATAGGGTTTTTACCTTTCTCAGTTAGCGTTTCTACTACTACTTCACTTGGAAGATCTAACACGATACCGTGAGAGAAACCTAATGCTAACTCTAGTTTCTGACCTTGGTTAGAAGCTCTGTAACCTACCCCTACCAACTCTAGTTTTTTTGTAAAGCCTTCAGATGTACCAACAATCATGTTATTGATTAAGGCTCTGTAAAGACCGTGAAGGGCTTTGTGCTGCTTAGAATCTGATGGACGGTTAACGTTAAGTTTACCTTCATTTTGTTCTAAAGTGATCCCGCTTGTAAGCTCTTGAGTTAACTCGCCTTTAGGCCCTTTTACTGTAACGAAACCGTCTTTTTCAGTAATGGTTACCCCAGCAGGAATTTCTATAATTGCATGACCAATTCTTGACATTTTCCTTTAATTAAAAATTAATAAACATAGCAAATTACTTCCCCTCCTACTTTCTCTTGTCTTGCTTTTTTATCTGTCATTACTCCTTTAGAAGTAGAGATAATAGCAATACCAAGTCCGTTCAATACTCTTGGAAGTTCCTCAGAACCTTTGTATTGTCTTAGACCTGGACGAGAAGCTCTCTGAATAGACTTGATAGCAGGTTTGTTAGTTTGCTTATCGTATTTTAAAGCGATTTTGATGTTCCCTTGAACAGCGCTATCTTCAAACTTGAAGTTTAAAATATAACCTTGGTCAAAAAGGATTTTCGTAATCTCTTTTTTGATTTTCGATGCAGGAATTTCCACCACTTTGTGGCCTGCGCTTTGTGCGTTCCTTACTCTTGTTAGGAAATCTGAAATTGGATCTGTTACCATTTCTTTGTTTTAAATTATTGGTTAATAACTGCTAGTTTTGACTTTCGACGTCAGATTTCAGATATCAGATTTCAGACAAATGGTATGTCTGCAATCTGACATCGTCCATCTTATATCCTGTAAAGCCAACTTGGCAATCTCGATTAGTTAATAATAATTACCAACTTGCTTTTTTAACTCCAGGGATAAGGCCTTGGTTAGCCATTTCTCTGAAAGTTACTCTGGAGATACCAAAAGTTCTCATGTAACCTCTTGGTCTTCCTGTAAGTTTACATCTGTTGTGTAGTCTTACCGGAGAAGCATTTTTAGGTAATTTTTGTAATGCTTCGTAATCACCAGCTTCTTTTAAAGCTTGTCTTTTAGCAGCATATTTAGCTACTAAAGCTTCTCTTTTGCGCTCACGCGCTTTCATTGATTCTTTAGCCATTTCTTAGTTCTTTTTGAAAGGTAAACCGAAGTGAGTTAAAAGCGCTTTAGCTTCTTTATCTGTACTAGCAGATGTTACGAAAGTGATATCCATACCTTGGATTTTTTTCACTTTGTCAATCACGATCTCTGGGAAGATGATTTGTTCAGTGATACCCAAGTTGTAGTTACCTCTACCATCAAAACCGTCAGCTTTAATTCCGTTAAAATCTCTGATACGTGGTAATGCAGAAGAAGTAAGTCTGTCTAAGAATTCATACATCATGTCTGCTCTTAGTGTTACTCTTGCTCCGATTGGCATACCTTTTCTTAATTTGAATGAAGCCTCATCCTTTTTAGAAATGGTTCCAACTGCTTTTTGACCAGTGATTGCGGTTAGCTCTTCTACAGCGTAGTCAACAATTTTCTTGTCAGCTGTTGCTGCTCCTAAACCTTGGCTCACTACAATTTTAAGTAATTTAGGTACCTGCATAACAGATTTGTACCCAAATTCTTCCATCATTGCAGGAACAATTTTCTCTTTATATAATTTTTTAGGTCTTACTATGTATTCCATGTTCTGTCTAAATATTATAAAGTTTCACCGGATTTCTTAGCAATTCTTACCTTCTTGTCACCCTCGATTTTGTAACCAACTTTAGTTGCTTTACCAGTTTTAGGGTCAACAATCGCTAGGTTAGAAATGTGGATAGAAGCTTCTCTTTCCACGATTCCTCCCTGAGGATTTTGTGCAGATGGTTTAACGTGTTTTTTAACGATGTTAAGACCTGCTACTACGGCTCTGTTCTTATCTTTGATAATTTCTATAACCTCTCCTACTTTACCTTTAATTTCTTTACGGCCTGTAGTTACGATTACATTATCTCCTCTTTTGATTTTTAACTTTGTCATTTTCTGTAAAATTTTAAAAATTAAAGAACTTCAGGAGCTAATGAAATTACCTTCATATATTCTTTATCTCTCAATTCACGAGCTACTGGCCCGAAAACACGAGTACCTCTCATTTCTCCTGCAGCGTTTAGTAATACACAAGCGTTGTCTTCGAAAGAGATGTAAGATCCATCTTTTCTTCTAACAGCTTTCTTAGTTCTTACTACTACCGCTTTAGATACTTGTCCTTTTTTAGCATTTCCTGATGGTGTAGAATCTTTGATAGTTACTACGATCTTATCACCAACTGAAGCATATCTTCTTCTGGTACCTCCCAGAACTCTGATTACTAGTACTTCTTTAGCACCAGTGTTATCAGCTACTTTTAATCTTGATTCTGTTTGTAACATTACTTAGCTTTTTCAATGATTCTTACTAATCTCCATCTCTTGCTCTTGCTTAAAGGTCTAGTTTCTTGGATTAAAACTGTATCGCCTTCGTTGCATTCGTTATTCTCGTCGTGAGCAGTATATTTTTTCGTCTTTAGAACGAATTTTCCATACATCGGGTGTTTCATTCTCATTGTTTCACTAACAACAATGGTTTTTTCCATTTTATTGCTGGAAACAACTCCGATTCTTTCTTTTCTTAAATTTCTTTCCATTGTAAGATGAAATATTATTGTTTGTTAGTTAATTCAGTTTGAAGTCTTGCGATGTTTCTTCTTAAATCTCTAATCTGAATTGGATTTTCGATAGGGCTAATTTTATGAGCCAATTTCATTTTGGTATAGTTAGCCTGAGCTTCTGCCAATTGGCTTTTTAGCTCCTCTGCGCTTAAATTTTTGATGTCAGCGTTTTTCATAATTCTTTAATTAGATTAAGAAGGTTGAACAAAATCGTTAGCAACTACGAACTTAGTTGTCACAGGTAATTTCTGAGCAGCTAATCTAAGAGCTTCTTTAGCGATATCGTAAGGAACTCCACCGATTTCAAACATAATCTTACCCGGTTTTACTACAGCTACCCAATATTCCACAGCACCTTTACCTTTACCCATCCTTACTTCGGCTGGTTTCTTAGTAATTGGCTTATCCGGGAAGATTTTGATCCATAGTTGACCTTCTCTTTTCATATATCTGGTTGCAGCAATACGTGCAGCTTCGATCTGTCTAGCAGTAATCCAAGCTCCTTCCATTGCCTTTACACCAAAAGTACCGTATGCAAGTTGACTACCTCTGTGAGCGTCACCTTTCATTTTCATCTTATGAACTTTACGGAACTTCGTTCTTCTTGGTTGTAACATAATTTAAATTTTAGATTTTAGATTTTAGATTTTGGATTTTAAAAAAGTAACGGTAATTTAAAATTTAATGGTCTAAAATTTTTAATTATTTTTTATCTCTTGAAGGTCTTCTGTTTTCTCTGTCGCCTCTGTTACCACCACCTGAAGGTCCTTTCTTAGGTTGACCAACTAATGGAGATAATTCTCTCTTACCGTAAACTTCACCTTTCATGATCCAAACTTTAACACCTAATCTACCATAAGTAGTGTGTGCTTCAGCCCAGTGGTAGTCAATATCTGCACGGAATGTAGATAATGGAATTCTACCTTCTTTGAAAGATTCGCTTCTTGCCATTTCAGCACCGTTCAATCTACCAGAGATTTGAACTTTGATACCTTCAGCACCCATTCTCATTGTAGAAGAAATAGCCATTTTCACAGCTCTTCTGTAAGAAATACGGTTCTCGATTTGCTTAGAGATACTTTCTGCTACCAAGATAGCATCTAGTTCAGGTCTCTTAATTTCGAAGATGTTGATTTGAATATCTTTCTTCGTAATTTTCTTAAGCTCTTCTTTTAATTTATCTACTTCCTGACCTCCCTTACCAATGATAAGACCTGGTCTTGCAGTAGTGATAGTTACAGTAACTAATTTAAGAGTTCTCTCGATATAAATTCTAGAGATACCTCCTTTTGCTAATCTTGCCTCAAGGTATCTTCTGATTTTATAATCTTCAGCGATTTTATCACCAAAATCTTTACCTCCAAACCAGTTAGAATCCCATCCTCTGATGATCCCTAATCTGTTACCTATTGGATTTGTCTTTTGTCCCATACCTTGATTATTGATTATCTGTTTTGTTACCTAAAATTAAAGTTACGTGGTTAGATCTCTTACGAATTCTGTAACCTCTTCCTTGCGGAGCTGGACGTAATCTCTTTAATTGTCTTGCGCTATCAACGAAAATCTCTTTTACAAAAAGATTTGCTTCTTCAATATCCTGTCCTTCGTTTTTCACTTGCCAGTTAGCAATTGCAGAAAGAAGTAATTTCTCTAACTTGTTAGAAGCTTCTTTCTTAGAATATTTAAGGATATATAAAGCTTTATCTACTTGCTCACCTCTGATGATGTCAGCAACTAATCTCATTTTTCTAGGAGATGAAGGGCAATCGTTTAATGATGCCTTTACAACGTCCGTATTTGCAGCTTTTCTTGCTAAAGCACTATCTTGTTTTCTTTTTCCCATGATTTCTGCTCTTATCTGCTTCCTTTGTTTTTATTACCACCGTGACCTCTGAATGAACGTGTTGGTGAAAACTCTCCTAATTTGTGTCCTACCATGTTCTCAGTAACATAAACAGGGATAAATTGTTTCCCGTTGTGTACTGCGATAGTTTGACCTACCATGTCTGGAGAAATCATAGATGCTCTAGACCAAGTTTTAATCACAGTCTTTTTATTAGACTCTATATTTGCCTGAACTTTCTTCTCTAATGTATGATGAATGAAAGGCCCTTTCTTAAGTGATCTTGCCATAATTATTTTCTTTTAGATACGATGTAACGGTTAGACACTTTGTTTTTCTTTCTGGTCTTGTAACCTTTAGCCGGCATACCGTTTCTAGATCTTGGGTGACCACCTGAAGAACGTCCTTCACCACCACCCATTGGGTGATCTACTGGGTTCATTACTACAGCTCTTGTTCTAGGTCTTCTACCTAACCATCTGCTTCTACCTGCTTTACCAGATACGGTAAGTTGGTGGTCAGAGTTAGATACAGAACCGATCATAGCCATACATTCCACTAAGATCATTCTTGATTCTCCTGAAGGTAATTTAATGATAGCATATTTACCATCTCTGGAAGTCAATTGTGCAGAAGATCCTGCGCTTCTAGCTAAGATAGCTCCTTGACCAGGACGCATTTCTACGCAAGAGATAACAGTACCTAAAGGAATGTTTTTCAACTTCATTGCATTTCCAACTTCTGGAGCAACGTTCTCACCAGATACTACTTTCTGATCTACTTTAATACCATTCGGAGCAACGATATATCTCTTTTCTCCGTCTGTGTACTCTAATAGAGCGATAAATGCAGTTCTGTTTGGATCGTACTCTACAGATTTTACCGTAGCTTCAACGTCGAATTTGTTTCTCTTGAAGTCGATAACTCTGTACTTTTTCTTGTGTCCACCGCCAGTGTAACGCATGGTCATTTTACCTGTGTTGTTACGTCCACCTGACTTTTTAATACCAACTGTTAGAGATTTCTCTGGTTTGTTGGTAGTAATTTCCTCAAAATTGTTTACAATTCTGAATCTCTGTCCTGGGGTGATAGGTTTTAATTTTCTAACAGACATTACTATTATTTATAATTAATTAATTCGTTGCGAAAATATCGATAGTTTCACCTTCTACTAACTGAACTAAAGCTTTCTTCAGTTTGTTGGTTTTACCTACCTGTAATCCTTTTTTAGTGTATTTAGAAGAAACTTTAGGCGCATAAATCATTGTGCGTACGTCTGCTACTTTTACACCATATGCTTCTTCGATAGCTAGTTTAACCTGGATTTTATTAGCCTTAGTATCTACTAAGAATGTATAAAGTCCACTAAGATCAGCTTGTGAAGTTGCTTTCTCTGATATAATTGGTTTAATAATTACTGACATAGCTCTTGATTATTTCTTTAAGTTTTCCTGAAATTTTTCTACAGCACCTTCTAAGAATACAATCTCACCAGCATTTACTAAGTCGTAAGAACTAATTTCGTTATAGTTCAATACTCTAGTTTTAGGTAAGTTTCTTGAAGATAAATATACATTCTTGTTAGCTTCAGGAATGATGAATAACGACTTTTTACCGTTTAATTCTAAAGCGTTCAACAAGTTGATGAATTCTTTAGTTTTAGGAGCGTCGAAATTCAAATTCTCTAAAACTTTAATGCTGTTATCTCTCATTTTTTGAGAAAGAACAGATTTCTTAGCTAATCTTTTGATAGCTTTATTTAACTTGAAACGGTAGTCTCTTGGTTTTGGACCGAATACTCTACCCCCTCCTTTGAAAGTTGGAGATTTAATATCACCATAACGTGCAGAACCAGATCCTTTTTGCTTCTTAAGCTTTCTTGTAGAAGCAGTAATTTCGCTTCTTTCTTTTGATTTATGAGTACCTTGTCTTTGTGCAGCAAGATATTGCTTAACCTCTAAGTAAACCGCGTGTTGGTTAGGCTCGATTCCGAATACTGTTTCGTCGAACGCTACTGTTCTTCCGGTTTCTTTTCCTGATGTATTTAATACTACTAGTTCCATTTTCTGATAATTACATAAGAATTTTTAGCCCCCGGAATAGCACCTTTTACTACTAAAAGATTTTGCTCTTCATCTACTTTTAACACCTGAAGGTTTTGTACAGTTACCTGCTTACCTCCCATTCTTCCAGCCATACGCATACCCTTGAATACTCTTGAAGGGTCAGATCCAGCACCGATAGAACCCGGAGCTCTTAATCTGTTATGCTGACCGTGTGAAGCCTGCATTACACCACCAAAGTTGTGTCTTTTAACAACACCCTGGAAGCCTTTACCTTTAGACGTACCTGTTACGTCCACATACTCTCCTTCTGCAAATAAATTTACAGTTACTTCTTCTCCTACTTTTACTTCATCAACGAATTCTCTGTAGAATTCAACCAACTTAGCTTTAGGAGTTGAACCAGCCTTTTTAAAATGACCAGCTAACGCTTTAGAAACGTTCTTCTCACTCTTGTCATCGAAACCTAACTGAACAGATTTGTATCCGTCCTTTTCAATGGTTCTGACCTGTAAAACCGAACATGGACCAGCTTGAATAACTGTACAAGGAATATTTTTTCCTTCTTCGTTAAACAAAGATGTCATTCCGATTTTTTTACCGATAATACCTGACATTATTAAATTATATATCTATTATTTTGTTTAAAACTCAACATTTTAGCAGGTTTAGTTATGTACTATGTTTGAAATAGGCATACTTCTTCCCTAAAATGAGTGTGCAAATGTAGGAATATTTTTCCAATCTGCAAATAAATTTTAAAAGAAATTGTTTGATTTTTTGCGAGTTATAAATTTTAACACCCAAAAGTTTCAACTCGTTTTTTACATGCTCAAAAAAATAATATTGAAAGAAAACTTCAGGAATTATTCTTAACATTGTAAAAAACTATAACGATCATGATAACAAAACTTACCCAATTAATCATTTCGGGCTGTTTGCTCCATGCAGGATTAACTTCTGCACAAACATTAGAAATTCCTTTGGCCGGAAACGCATTCATCACACAAAAAGCTCCTGATGCCACAACTACAATCTCAAGAGAGGGATTAACTAAATGGAATAGCACAGGAAGTATTGCAAGCACTTATTTCAGAGTAGACCGTCCCGGGCAAATCATATTAGGAATTAAAGCTAAATCCGGGACATCTGGCAGCAGTACTTTAAAAGTAAGCCTTAATGATATATCAAAAAATGTAACAATCAACTCTTCTGCTTTTTCAGACCATAATATAGGTACATTTAATATTAGTAAACCCGGATATATAAAGGTAGATATCCAAGGCATAACGAAGAACAATAATACATTTGGTGAAATTTCGCACATCACTGCTACAGGAGATGCTCTTTCCGGCAAAAATATCTTCAGCAATGATCCTGCCTATTACTATTGGGCACGAAGAGGCCCATCTTGCCATTTAGGATATACCCTACCCACTTCCGAGGACATCAACTATTTTTATAACGAAGTAACTATCCCAAAAGGCGAAGATAAAATTGGTTCTTACTTTATGGCTAATGGTTTTGGCGAAGGTTATTTTGGAATGCAGGTGAACTCTGAGAACGAAAGAAGAATCCTTTTCTCTGTATGGAGTCCTTTCAAAACAGACAATCCAAAAGAAATACCAGATGATCATAAAATAACACTGAACAAAGTTGGGCAGCAAGTAAAGACAGGAGAATTTGGAAACGAAGGTTCCGGAGGACAAAGCTATATGAAGTACAACTGGAGCGCAGGCAAGACTTATAAATTCTTACTCAAGGGTCAGCCAGACAGCAAAGGAAATACAGATTACACAGCATGGTTCTTTGCCCTTGAAAGTAAAGAATGGAAACTTATCGCAAGCTGGAAAAGACCACAAACCAATACTTATCTGAAAGGCTTCTATAGCTTTGTAGAAAACTTTAATCCCGAAAATGGCTACATGCACCGCAAAGCAGAATTCCATAATCAATGGGTAAGAACGGCTTCAGGAAAATGGTTGCCAGTATCCTCTGCCAAATTTACAGTAGATGCTACTTATAAAGCTCAGCAGCGTATAGATGCTATGGGCGGAACAAATGGAAAATCCTTCTTCCTGGCCAATGGTGGATTCTTCAATACAATTATTACTCCTGGTACGCTGTTCTCTGTACAGACACCTAAACAGGCACCTGTAATCGATTTTGAAAAACTTCCATAGAAATTCAGAAATCAGTTTTCAACATCAATAGATAATAATCCAAATATTGTATTTGGTAAACTTCAGCAGTCAACAGATTTATTAAAAGATTAATATATTTATCGCTTCAAATCTTAACTATTATGAAAAATAATTTATTGTTGGCTGCAGCTATTTGTATAGGTGCTACAGCTCTTAGTGCTCAGGAAAAAACCGCTGAAGCACCAAAAAACGATACTGTAAAGGCATGGTCTGTTACCGGACAAAACACTTTATTACTTAATCAGGCCGCTTTCTCCAACTGGGTTGGTGGTGGTGCCAATAACGTAGGCTGGATTGCCGGGGTGAATTACAACTTTACTTATGAAAAAGGTAAAGATCTTTGGGAAAACAATGTGATCTTAGGATATGGACAAAACAATACCAAAGGAACCGGAAATCGTAAGACTCAGGACATCCTTAACCTGAATACTAACTACGGACGTGAGTTTGCTAAAAACTGGTACATTTCCGGAGGTATAGGTTTCCAATCACAATTTGCACCCGGATATGAAAACGGAAATGACCCAAGTGCTAAAAAGATTTCCAACTTCATGGCGCCAGGTTATCTTAATATAGGTGCAGGTGTTACCTACAGACCCAACGACAATTTTACTATGACTCTGCGTCCTGCAAATGGACGTTGGACATTTGTAACTGACAAAGATCTTCAAAAGGCAGGAAATTACGGTTTGAAGAACGACGGAGATTCTTCTCTTTTCCAGTTCGGATTCCTGGGTACTGCAACTTATAAAGTGAAGCTGATGGAAAACATTACCTTAATTAACACTGCTTCTGTATTCTCTAATTACCTCGATCATCCGGACAGACTGGTTTTAGGTTATGGTGGAATTCTGAATTTGAAGGTCAACAAATATATTTCTGCTAATGTTACTCTGGATCTGTTATATGATCACAACCAGATACAGAAAACTCAGCTGAAGCAAACTCTTGGTGTTGGTTTAGCCTATAATATAGACAATGGTGTAAAGCGTAGTGAAAACAAACGCAACCAGGAATGGCAGAAAAAATAATCATTTGATTATTTACTTAAAACATAAAAACGAAAGCTCCTACTTTGTATGGAGCTTTTTCTCTTTTATAAACATCATACCTATATATATTATAAAGTTATCTAAAGTAAAAACACGTATTTGTAATTTGTTATAATCATTTAGAGCCTGTTTAAAATTTATTGCTAATACTCTTCGATAATTTAGTTCGTCAAGTTCACTATAAACTGGCTCATTACAGGCTGAGCTCGGAGTGACATTGCACATCCAAAATACTTTCCTTTAGAAGTGTCAGGCTGAGCCTGTCGAAGCTTAATGCTTGTTAAACTATAAAATAACAATGATTAAAAATCCCTGCTATCGGGGATATATTTTACTTATAGTACTTAATACTTTTGTATCAATTATTTAAAACGATTATGAAAATTAAATTCATCTTAACTCTTGTTTGTACTTTAATCATACAATTCTTCATTGCACAAACTGAAGTTAAAAAGCCCGAAGAAGCATTCGGATTGTATTTTGGTGCATTTCTAAAAAATGATGAAGGCATTCAAAAAGCATTAAACGATTATATGCGTCCAACCGTCGAAGGACAAGACATGTATAATTTCCATAATGATCTTAAAGACCAAATGAAAGAAAACATAGTTAAGTCATATGTCTCTATGCTTTCCAAGCCTACAGCGCAAGCCAACAAGGCAGAAATTGAAGCCTTCTTTGATATATTGATAGCCAATTTTAGAAATTCAAAATACAAGATCAAAAGTGTAAATCTCGTAGATAATGAATATCAGGAAGGTGAAAAAATAGCTGAATTGGTTTATGATGTTACATTTAAAATTCCTGAAACATCTTTGGAGGAAGAACCTGAGGTATCTGCTTATATCAATAAGCAAACGAAAAATCTAAAACCTGAGGAATTAAAAAAAATATTGACAGTCTCACTTCAAAACCTAAAAAATGCTACAAAAGAAATCACTATAGAGCAGAATTTCAGTCTTTATACCTTAAAACAGGATAATAAAGTTTTCTACTACAACGGTAACCCGAGTGAAATTGTAACAAATCTCACAGACTTCTATTTTGATAATACCAAATTCTAAATATTAAAATTGCCCTATTGAAGTTCACGCTGTAAAAGATCAAATTATTATAAAAATCATTTCTTCAAATGTATCACTTATAATAGCCACAACTTTATTATACAATTAAGGGTTACAAATAACTACCGTCCAATATTGTCCTTACTTTCGAAAGTAAGGATTTTTGCTTTAGACAACTTCTATATTATATTATGCTACTAAATCATTGTATCTGGATTTAATATGAAGAAATTCATAGTAAAAAGCTTTCTCCAGTCAAAATGAAGTAGTACTTTTGCGCAATACAATATTTAGAATAAATAAAAATAATAAAAATGAAAAAGATACTATACTCATCTTTATTTCTGTTTTCTTTATTTTTCAATGCTCAGCAAAATACTCTACTGAATGCAGACTTCTGGAAATCTAAGCCAGATGTGGAAAAGGTAAAAGCAGAAATCTCTAAAGGAAATAATCCTACAGAATTTAACGGATCAACATTCGATCCGGTTGCTTTAGCCATCAATAATGGAGCTCCACTAAGTACTATTAAATACTTGACAGAACAGAAAGGTAATTCCGTAGATAAATTGACGCATGACGGAAGACTTTATCTTCACTGGGCAGCAATGACCGGAAACAAAGAGGTTATTGAATACTTTATTTCCAAAGGATCTGACGTAAACAAATTAGATACAAAAGGACTTACACCACTTTCTTTTGCAGCATATTTTGGATTAGACAATCCGGAAATATATGATATGTTCTTCAAGGCAGGTGTTAATCCGAAACATAAATATAAAGATGGTGCTAACATTCTTTTACTGGCAATCGGAAATGATAAGGATGGTTCTTTAGTAAAACTTTTTACATCAAAAGGATTGGCATTAACAGATACTGATGATAAAGGTTATACTGCTTTCGATTATGCAACAAGCTTTGGAAACCTAGACCTATTGAAGTCTTTGAAAGCTAAAAATATTAAAGCGAATGATATTGCTTTGATTAATGCTGCACAAGGAACAAGAAAACAGGTGAATGGTATCGATTTATACAAATATCTTATTGAAGATGTAAAACTAAAACCTACAGCGGTGAGTGCAGATGGTTCTACAGCTTTACAGATTGTTGCAAGAAAGCCTAACCAAACTGAAATCATCAATTACCTTATTGGAAAGGGAACAGATGCTAATAAAGCAGATAACGAAGGAAACAATGCATTAATGGCAGCAGCTTCCGGTAAAGATATTAATAATGTAAAAGCTATTCTTCCGAAGGTTAAGAATATTAATACTGTAAATGTAAATGGTGAATCTGCATTAACACATGCAGTAAGATATGGCTCCCCTGAGATTGTAGCTTATTTATTGGATAACAAAGCCGATGTAAAAGTTGCAGACATCAAAGGAAATAATCTTGCCTACTATTTGGTACAATCTTACAGACCTGGTCCAAAAGATGAGTTCACTGAAAAGTTAGGCTTACTAAAAGCTAAAGGTTTCGATGTTACTACTCCACAAAAAGATGGCACTACCCTTCTTCACCTTGCAGTAGCCAAAAGTAATCTGGATCTTCTGAAAAAACTAGCTCCACTGAATATAGATGTTAATGCAGTAGACAAAGAACAGATGACTGCTTTGCACAAAGCGGCACTTATTGCTAAGGATGATACAATTCTAAAGTATCTTGTATCTTTGGGAGCTAAAAAGGACCTGAAAACCGAGTTTGAAGAAACGGCTTACAATCTGGCTTCTGAAAATGAAACGTTGAAAGGTAACAAGGTAGCATTAGACTTTTTAAAATAATCTGTAAAGGTGTAGACTATTTAAAACTCAACTATAGCAGCTATACAGATTATTAAACAATAATAAAATAAAGAGATGAAATCATTTTTCAAAATACAGCTGGTAGGAATCCTGACTTTACTTTGTGCAGGACTCGCTACAGCGCAGGTATCCAAATATAAATGTATGCTTCAGATGGTAAACTATACCGGAGAGAAAGCTTACATAGTAGTATCATTAATCAACCCTAAAGGGCAATATGAAAAAACCCTTTATATGATGGGACCAGACAAAAAATGGTATGATACACTAAAGGAGTGGCATAAGTCACAAGGAAAAAGCAATGTAAAGCTTAATGCCATTACCGGAGCATCTGTTGCTGGTGGTGACAGAAGTATTACCACTTTTGCAATAGAAGATAAATTCTTAAATAAAGGATACAAAATTCGTTTCGAGTCAGCAGTAGAAGATCAGAAATATTATGTAAGCGACATAGAAATTCCATTAACCTCTGCAGAAGTTACAGCTAAAGCTGAAGGTAAAGGATACATCAGATACGTTAAACTAAATAAGTTATAATAAAGAAATCCAAAGATGACATTATCTATTTGGAGGTATGCACACTTAGCCTTAGCTATTCTTACATTTTCTTTTTTAATCGTAGCCTCCTCCACAGGAGTAATATTAGCTTACGATGCAGCTCAGGAAAAAGTGCAACCTTATCGGGTGGATGATTTCAGCGAAATAAATCTTGCGCAATCCCTACCGGAATTGCGCAAAGTTTTTCCGGAAATCACCGAAATTACTGTAGACCACAATCAGTTTGTTACCCTTGAAGGCTTCGATCAGGACGGAAAGGAGGTTAAAGCTTATATTAATCCCAAAACCGGAAAGATCCTGGGCAAACCTGTTGAGAAAGGTGAATTCATCAATTGGGTAACATCTCTTCACCGTTCCCTGTTTCTAAAAGAAACCGGGCGTTTTACCGTAGGTGTAATTTCTTTTCTCTTAATGCTGATCAGTATTTCCGGATCAATTCTAATTATCAAAAGACAACAAGGTGTAAAACACTTTTTTGACAAGATCAAGAAAGATTTCTTTTCACAATACTTTCATGTTGTGTCCGGAAGGCTTCTCCTGATTCCTGTTTTAGTTATCGCCATAACCGGAACTTATCTGTTCATGATCCGTTTCGAGTTTATCCCTAAAGGAAAAAATGAGAATGTCATTATTAAAAAGAGCAATGATGAGTCTGAAAAGAAATTGGCAGATTTCCCAATCTTTAAGGAAACCAAATTCAGCAGTGTCAAGAAAATAGAATTTCCGTTTATCGAGGACGAACCTGAAGAATACTTTGTTCTAAAGCTTAAAGATCGCGAGATTTCAGTAAATCAGATCAACGGTAATATTGTTAAAGAAGAAAAATATCCTCTAACTACTATTTACGACAACCTCAGCCTTAGTCTGCATACAGGTCGTGGCAGTGTTACATGGGCTATTATCCTGGGACTGGCCTCTCTTAATATTCTCATGTTTATTTATTCCGGTTTTGTTATTACTTTTAAAAGAACAAGGAATAAAATCAGAAACAAATATAAAGCAGAAGATGCGGAGATTGTTATTCTGGTAGGTTCGGAAAATGGTTCTACTTTAGGCTTTGCAAGCCATATCCATTCGCAATTTAATTCGGCTGGCAAGAAGTCTTTCCTTACTGAACTGAATCAGTATAAAGCTTTCCCTAAAGCAGAACATATACTGGTTTTTACTTCAACTTATGGTTTGGGGGATGCACCAACTAATGCTAAACATTTTAAAAACCTTCTGGCTAAATTTCCACAAAATCAGAAAGTAAAATATTCTGTCGTAGGCTTTGGGTCCAAGGCTTATGAAGACTTCTGCGGTTATGCTATTGAAATCGATCAGCTTCTGAGTGAACAAAATTGGGCAGAGCCTCAGTTAGCACTACATACCGTTAATGATCGTTCTACAATTGAGTTTGCAGAATGGGCCAAGCAATGGAGTTATGAAACAATGATTCCTTTAGCATCCGCCCCTTCATTATACAACCAAAAGACACCTCCTCTGAAACCAATGAAAGTAGTTGGTAAAAGTGAGATTGTGGAAGAAGTAACAACATTCAAAATACTTCTGAAACCTGGACGTACGCTAAGTTTTAAATCGGGTGATCTTTTGGCTATCTATCCGGATAACGATCATAAAGAACGTTTCTATTCTATAGGAAAAGTAGACGGTGCTATACAGCTTGTTGTAAAGCTTTATGAAAATGGATTAGGTTCCGGCTTCCTTTACAAACTGAAAGAAGGACAGGAAATAAAAGCCCGCATTGTTAAAAACTCTGAATTCCATTTACCTAAGAAAGCAAATAAAGTAGCTATGATTGCTAACGGAACCGGAATTGCTCCTTTCTTGGGAATGATTGAGGAAAACTCTAAAGAAACGGAAGCCCACCTTTACTGTGGATTCCGCAGATCCAGCAAGCTCACCAAAAGCTATGAAGACTTTGCTGCAGAAAACATACAGAAAGGCAAACTGGCTAAATTAAATCTTGCTTATTCCAGAGAAGAGCAGTCTCAGTACGTTATGGATCTTGTAAAAAGAGATTCTGCATTCTTTATGGAGTTGCTAGCCCAAGGCGGATATATCATGATTTGTGGTGCATTAAAAATGCAGCATGATCTGGAAGATTTACTCAGAGACTTATGTGCCCAGCAGAGTAAAAATTACGAAGATTATAAAACCAACGGACAAATATTGACCGATTGTTATTAAGCCATATGAACAGGACTGATCTCTTTATCAGAATTACATTACTACTTTGTACTATCAATATCTCTGCACAAGTACAGAGGAGCAGACTCGTTACTTTAATGGGTAGTCGGTTTCAGATAACCCTGGTAGATAAAGATTCTATTTCTGCAGAACGGAATATTGATCAAGCTATAGCTGAAATTACCAGAATCGAGAATCTTATTTCCGAATGGAGACCCGAAACACAAATTTCTCAGGTAAACCAAAATGCAGGAATAAGACCGATAAAAGTAGATAAGGAAGTATTTGACCTGACGAAAAAAGGTTTATACTTTTCTAAACTTACAGACGGAGCCTTCGATATCAGTATTGTTGCTATGGACAAAATCTGGAAATTCGATGATTCTATGGATGAGCTTCCAAGTGAACAGGCCATTAAAGAATCGGTAAGAAATGTTGGCTATCAGAATATAATACTCGATAGTACCAACTCTACTATTTTTTTGAAAAACCCCGGAATGAAAATAGGTTTCGGTTCTATTGGCAAAGGCTATGCTGCGGATAAAACCCGGGATCTGATGAAAAGTATGGGGGTAAAAGCAGGAATTATTGATGCTTCCGGAGATATCTCTACGTGGGGAACCCAACCCGACGGAAAGCCATGGGCAATAGGAATCAACAACCCATTCAATGATCATAAAATGGCAGCTATTCTTTATTTCAAAGAAAATGCTGTAACAACTTCCGGCAGTTATGAGAAGTATGCAGAAATTCACGGGAAACGCTATTCTCATATTATGAACCCTAAAACCGGATATCCATCTACCGGCCTTACAAGCGTAACGATTACCGGACCTAATGCAACTATGGCCAATGGCTTCAGTACTTCTGTTATGGTATTAGGAGAGAAAGACGGCTTAAAACTCTTAAAACCGTTTCCAGAATATCATTATCTTCTAATTACTGACAAAGGAAAGATTATTAAGAATATCAAATAAAACAAAACGAGCCGGGAAATATTCCGGCTCGTTTTGTTAATCTCTTGGGTATTCATATAGTTTATAAACAAGAATAATTATAATTCATTATCTTAGAGGTCGTTATCTGCTTACAAGTAGATATACACAAGCATAAACTAATACCAAGATGATCAAATACAAAACATTTTATTGCTGTGTAGCAATGCTATTTGGAGCATTGCTGTATAGTCAGGAAGCTTCCGAATCTTACATGTCGGATCCTACAGTCAACGCTGTGAATAGGGAACCTATGCGCGCCAGCTATTTCGCTTACTCTTCAGCAAATGAGGCCAGAGAAAACAATCCCTGGAAAGTGTCCAACTATCAGTCTCTTAATGGTGCCTGGAAATTTAATTGGGCAGATGCTCCTGCCAAAAAACCAAAAGGCTTCTGGAAAACAGATTATAATGACAGTCAGTGGCAAAGTCTGAATATTCCGGCAGTATGGGAACTCAATGGCTATGGAACTCCTATTTATGTCAATCAGCGCTACGAGTTCGACTACCTTATGAAGCCTAATCCACCACATGTTCCTCAGAACTATAATCCCGTAGGATCTTATCGCAGAGAGATTGTGGTAGATAAGAACTGGGATGGTAAAGATATTTATATTCAGTTTGGAGCTGTACGTTCCTGTATGTATCTATGGGTAAATGGACAATGGGTTGGCTACAGTGAAGACAGTAAACTGCCTGCGGAATTCAATATTACCAAATATATCAAGCCTGGGCAGAAAAACGTCATTGCTTTTCAGCTATACCGTTGGAGTGATGGTACATATATGGAATGTCAGGATATGTGGAGACTTTCGGGTGTTACCCGTGATACCTGGCTTTATGCGCGCGAACCTGTCCACATCAGAGATTTACAAATTACCGGGGATTTGGACAAAAGCTATAAAAATGGCATTTTAAATGTTGATATAAATCTTTCTAATCATAAAAATATACCACTAAAGGGCTATTCTGCCAGTATAGAATTAAAAGACCAGCAAGGTAAAACTGTCGGGACAACAAAAATTCCGGTGGATAATCCCAGTGCACTTAAAAATATAAGAATACCTGTTAACCGTCCGGAACTTTGGTCAGCCGAGATTCCGAATCTGTATACAGTATTGGTTTCGTTGCAAGACGCTTCCGGAAAAGTGCTGGAAGCTATCCCACAGAAAACAGGATTCCGTAAAGTAGAAATCATAAACGGAGTTTTACTCATCAACGGAAAAGCACCTTTAATAAAAGGAGTCAACCGACATGAAATGGATCCTGAAACAGGCTATGTTGTCTCGAAAGAACGAATGGAGCAGGACATCCGGATTATGAAGGAGAACAACATCAATACAGTACGTACCAGCCATTATCCCAACGATCCTTATTGGTACGAGTTGTGTGACCGCTATGGAATGTATGTAATAGATGAAGCCAATTTGGAAACTCATGGGATGGGCTATGGAGAAGAAACGCTGGCCAAGAAACCAGAGTGGTATAACCAACACCTGGAAAGAAACCAGCGTATGGTAGAACGGGATAAAAACCATCCATCAGTAATCATTTGGTCTCTGGGTAATGAAGCCGGTATGGGTGAAAACTTTGAAAAAGCTTATCATTGGATTAAAAACAGAGATGCTTCCCGTCCGGTACAATACGAACGTGCCAATATGGGTGCTACAGATATCTATTGCCCTATGTATGTATCGCCTGAAGATATGGTACGCCATGTAAAGGAAACTAAATCTCCAAAACCTTTTATACAAACAGAGTACGCACATGCTATGGGAAATTCTCTTGGTGGTTTCAAAGACTATTGGGATACCATTCGTGCTAATTACCCTAAAATGCAGGGTGGCAATATCTGGGATTTTGTAGATCAGGCCTTTCTGAAGATCACACCTAAGGGTGATTCCATTTATACCTATGGCGGAGACTATGGTTTCAATATGCCTAGTGACAATAACTTCAACAGTAACGGGCTTATTGCTACCGACCGCAGTCTGCATCCACACATGCTGGAAGTAAAGAAACTATACCAGAGTATTCACACTACAAATACTGATGCAGCCAAAGGAAAAGTAAAAATATTTAATGAATTCCTTTTCAGAGATCTCAGCGATGTATATATGCAATGGGAAGTAATTGCGGATGGTAAGCCTATAAAAACAGGTCGTATTAATGACCTAAGAGTAAACCCTCTACAAAGCACTAACCTTACTATTCCTTATACTATTCCTTCGGATGATAAAGAATATTTCCTGAATGTATATTATAAAACCAAGAAGAAAGATGGACTTGTTGATGCCGACTGGGAAATTGCTAAAGATCAGATTCTCATCAAATCACCACAGCCAGACAATAAAATGACTTTGGATTCCCAAACCGGAGCTTTGCAACTAAAGAACAATCCTGATAATATCACTCTATCCGGAAATGGTATTTCAATTCAGTTTGATCGTAAAGACGGATTGATACATCATTATATCATTAATGGTACTGACTTCATGGAGAAAGGATTCGCCCTGAAGCCAAATTTCTGGCGACCACCTACAGATAATGACTTCGGAGCAGGACTTCAGCAAAAGTTACAAAACTGGAAACGTGCCAGCTATGAATATGAACTAACTTCTCTTCTTTCAGAAAATGAAGGTAAGGCTAATAAAATAACAGCAACCTACAACCTGCCTTATGTAAATGCAATATTGAATATTGTATACAGAATTGCTGCTTCTGGTCAAATAGATGTAACTCAGACTATGAAACATCAGGAACTAACTGCCAAAATGCCTATGCTCCCTAAATTCGGTATGCAGTTAGTACTTCCTGAATCTTATGAAAAAGTCAACTGGTACGGTCGTGGTCCGGGTGAAAATTATCAGGACAGAAAAGAAAGTACATTTATAGGACTCTATCAAAGTACAGTAAAAGATCAGGTTCATCCGTATGTAAGGCCACAAGAGAGTGGTAACAAGTCGGATGTGCGTTGGTTCACACTAACTTCTTCTAACGGAACAGGCCTTAAATTTAGCAGTGAAGCTTCTCTCAATTTTACAGCAAGGCCATTCTTAGACGGAGATCTGGATGATGGTATTGCAAAGAAACAATCTCATTCAGGATCATTAATACCAAGACCATATACCGTACTGAGTATAGATTTGCAGCAAATGGGCTTAGGATGTATAGATAGCTGGGGCGCTCTACCCATGGAAGCGTATCGACTAAATTATCAGGATTATAATTATCAATTTACCATAACTCCTGTAAAGCAATAAATAGTATATTCATAATAATAAAGGCGGTCTGTATAAGACCGCCTTTATTATTATCCGGTTTTCCTATTTATGATAAACTGAATTACAGGCCTGTAATACTTATAATAATTCAATACATTTGAGTATGAAAAAAAGTTTACTTCTCCTGTTATTAATCTCCTTATTTACATGGTCTTGCAAAAAAGGAGAAAAAACACATCCATATACTTTCTACTACTGGAGAACTAATTTCGAACTCAATCAGACAGAAAAGCAGGCTTTGGAAAAAGCCACTACTCCGATATTGTACACCCGATATTTTGATATTGACAAAGTTAACGGACGCTTTCAACCCGTAGGGATTTTGACATCTAAGCAGAGTATTCAGCAAAAGATAGTTCCTGTTGTTTTTATTATGAACAGGGTGTGGGAAAATATAACACCTGAAGAACTAGACTTTCTTGCAGCAAAGACCAACGAATTCATCCAAAGAGTCAGTAAAGAAAATGCTTTTAATACCATTAACGAAATTCAGATTGACAGCGACTGGACAGCAGGAACTAAGGCTGATTATTTTGCTTTTCTGAAAAAACTAAAACAGATTTCGGGAAAAGACATTTCGTGTACCATACGCCTTCATCAGGTAAAGGACAAAAAGAATACCGGTATTCCACCCGTAAGTAAAGGCTATCTGATGTGCTACTCTACTTCTTCTCCTCTGGAAGATAAACCGGAAAACTCGATCCTGGATGTTGCAACACTGAAGAATTATCTATCCGGTATAGGTGACTATCCACTAAAACTGGATATTGCATTGCCTATTTATTCATGGGGAATTGTAACCAACCATTTGGGAAAACATAAACTCATAAATGCCGTATCAGAAGAAAACCTGAAGACAGATCCAAAGTTCAAGAAAGTAGCTGAACATGTCTACCAGGTTGAAGAAGATCACTTTTACGAAGGTTTCTACCTGAGTAAAGGCTTTCAGATCAAAGTAGAAGAGATCTCCCAAAAAGATCTGGATCAGGTAAAAGGCTTCCTGAGCAAAAAATTAAATAACTACAACATTATTTATTATCATTTAGATTCACGATTTTTACACTATCAATACTAAAAACCAATTATGAAAAAGATATTAACTTCCGTTGCACTATGCTTTCTGATGTACAATCAGGCTTCTGCATGTGCTGATTCAGACACAGATGGTATTTATTTCAATCTGTTTGGACAGGAAATTATTCAGCGTCCTGAATACTTTCCGTTTTTATTGTCTTATGACTATGCATATTATGAACCGGAAAGCAAACTAAAAGCAGAAGATGAAAATATAAAAGACTGGGAGAAATACTTCAACAATCAGCTGTCTTATGAAGAAACCAATGCCCTGGTGAAGGTTGTTGGATTGAAGCATCTACAAAACTGGAAAAAAGGAGATCTTACACACCAGCTTTCAAAAAAACTGGGAAAAGATTTCTATATCAAATACAGGGACGGATTAGATTACCTGGCAAAAGCGAAGGAACTGGAGCCTTATATGTTTGTAAAATATGTTCCGAGCAAAGACTCTTTTTATTCAACACACTCAGATGGTCAACGCAATGCATCCGATCTGAACTATACTGCTACTGTAAAATCCTTAATGGATGGTTATAATACAGCAAAAGGAGCAGATATAAAACTAAGATATGCCTACCAGCTGATAAGATTTAATCACTATAATCTAAAATTTGATGAAGCGGTTAAGGCATTCAACACCTACGCTACACCTTTGAAGCTAAAAAATGCAATCTACTGGGATGCACTTGACCAAAAAGCGGGTGCACTAAGAGGATTAAAGAAAAAGGATGAGGCAAACTGGGATTTCTTTCAGGTATTTATTCATAGAAAAACCAATAAAGAATCTGTTTATTCTTCACTAAAACTTACAGAAGCCAACGATTTCAAAAGTCTGTTGGCAAGAGCTAAGACACCTGAAGAAAAGAACATGGCCTATTTCCTTTTAGCTTATAACGAGTATAACAATCCTGTACCTATTATGGATAAAATGATCGCCAACAATGCTGATTCGGAAATCCTGAAAGTTCTTGCAGTAAGAGGCATCAACCAACTGGAACGGAATTACCTGCCAACGAATATTTATTGTTACGATCTTAACTGCCAGTATAAAACCAACAAACTTCCGTTCTATGATTCAACATATTCTTATCAGGACAAAGGAGGTGGAAACTTTATAACAGCATTAGATAAAACTTTGCAAAATGCCAAAGCAAAAAGCCAGGACAAAGCGTTCTGGAATATCTCAATTGCCTATCTGAAGTTTTTACAAAGTGATTATGTATCGAGCGTTGCTATCCTGAATAAAATATCTACTTCTAACCCCGAATATCAACAGCAGATTACAAAAATGAAAATGCTGAATGATATCCTTTCTCAAAAGAAGATAACTCCGGAATTCGAGAACAGCCTGCTTACAAAATACAGTGAGGTTTTTAAAGAAAATCAAAACACCGATGACAGATATGCATGGAAACACATGCAGACCAGAGATTTCATCATAGACATACTGGCCAACCGTTACTTCATGGAACATCAGGATGCTAAATCCTTCCTGCTGAATAACAAACTTTCCGATCTGCAATATAATCCTAACTCGGATCTGGTAGCCAAAGTTCAGGCGTTCTATAAAAAACCAAATAAAACAGCTCTTGAAAAATATATCACCAAAAGCTTTGACAATGTTGGTGATATAGACTCTTTCTTTAATATTATCTATGGAGACCGTGCCATGCGTACAGGTGATTTTCAGAAAGCCCTCTCTTTCTACCAAAAGTCAAAAAACTTCAAAGGTATTCCAAGAACTGAAGCCATGTATGATGATAAGGGAAATTACCATCCAAGTCTGATGGTTTATAAATCTGGGGTATACGATGGATACAACAATATTCCGTCATTGGTATTCGGAAGAAATAAATGGGTAAGCTATGAAAGTGCTCCAAATGAAACTATGATTGCAGAAGATACTTCTGCCTTCCCTTTCCTTACCAAGGATATGAATAAGATGCAGCTTACCGAAGCTCTTATACAACTGAAAAAGATTGGTGAAGGAAATAGTGACAAAGCTAAAATGGCCAATCGTCTGATCGGTAATCTTATGTATAACACTTCCATTTTAGGATATTATCGCCATATTTTTGTAATGGATGTTGATAACGCTAACGGTCAGAAGTTTCATTTTGACAACTCCAAAGGTCAACCTTTCCACTTCTATTATAAGAACTTCCTGGACGCTCACTATGTAGAGCCCGATAATTTTGATATTGCTATCGGCTATTTCCAGAAAGCTTTACAACAGTCTCCAAATAAAGAGGACAAAGCCAAGATTCTCTTCCAAATGGCGCAGGCTGAACAGGGGAAATACTATCAGTGGGAAGCAGCACAAAATTCGAATACCTCATACAGTGATAAGGATTATGATGCTAAAATGAAGAAGTTTGATAATATGTTGCTAACAACAAAGAATCAGAAGTTCCGGACTTACTTTGCTGAACTGAAAAAGAATTACAATAACACTTCTACAGTAAAAGCTTTAGAAACTAATTGTCTGTATTTTGATTATTACATGAGTAAGTAATCAAAATACCTCTATAAATAAATATGGCGCTAAGAATCTTAGCGTCATGTTTATATTTATTAATTACTTCTGTTCTTTTATTTTCCCAAGAAATTTTATTTTAGGCGAAGCAGCCATCCCATTGGGGTTACATCCTGGCTTGCCTTCCGGTACTTCCAGGTTTTGTTTTTTATAAAAAGCTTCCCATGCAACATCGGTTTTACCGGTTTTAGGATTGACAAAAGTCATTGGCTCTAACTGAAAAATGGAATCTCTGGCAAAACTCCTGTGAACAAAATCGGAACAGTATAACTGATCATCGGAAAGGATATAACTATAATTGTATGGTCTTCCCAGCCAATTTTTAGCAACGATAATAGCATTGGGAATACTTTTACGATAAGCTGTTCTCAGGCGGTATACATCTACATGGTTGTTATCATTCTGTTCGTCCCGAAGGAAGTGGTCCAAAGGAACTCTTTCAGATCCGTTCCGGGTACCGGCATGCAAAACCCAATAGTTTTTACCTTCTTTTTCTAACATCCCGATATGGGAATAGTGTGTTGATTTATCTGTCTGAGTCACCCGGTCTATAGCACCTGACAGTGTACTACCATTGGCCGAAACCAGCAAAAGATCTCCGTTCTCTAACTGCATACCATATTTTGTTGCACAGGATCCTAAAACAAAAAGTATGATCCCTAATAATATTATCTTTAAGCTTCTCATTTGCAACGGCAAATATAGCTATTCTGTAAAAAAAAACCTTACAGATTTTGTTTCTGTAAGGTTCATAATTTATCTGGTCATATTCTTTATTCAATAACCAATAGCCAGCCTTTGTTTTGCGCAACCGGAATAGCATCATTTATACTAAACGTTTTAGCTTCCTGGAAGCCTTCAATAGCCTGTGCTTTTATTACAGCTTTCTTAGGATTAATTCCTAGTTTCTTCCAGTCTATATTTAGTTTTACAGAAGTATCACCAGAAGCCCAGCTTGCCAATGCTACCATAACTTTGTTGTCTTTCTTGTAAACTGTTGCAAGAACTTCCTTATTGTCGGTTTTTATCGGATTGTTATCTACCCAGTAGCCGATCATTTTGGATCCTTTAATTCCGAAATTATCCCATGCCTTCCACAGATGGGTTGGGTTACTTTTATCCGACCAGCCCAACCTGTTTGTCATCCCGAAGATCATTCCTCTCCATTGGTTTCCGTCATTCTGTAACATTTCTCCCATTAAACCGAAAGGAATACCACTAACTTCTGTAAGGAAAAAATCTGGTTTGTTCTTCTCATAATCGAAGTACTCCCCAAACCATAATCTGTTCAGATACGGGAAATGTTCCATATAAAGATTAGCACTATTGTTGAAGCCGTCTTTATCATTAAACTGATTGGCAGAATGCAGATCTATAATACCCGGATGTCCGTTTTTTGTCATCACTTTTTTCACTCGCTTCATTGTTACTCTGTCGAAAGCTACATCATCCAGGTAGATTCCGTCAATACCAATATTATCAACCAGCCAGTTCATACCTTCTACGTAGTAATTATGCCAACGGTTCATACCACTATTGATAATAGCTGCATCTTTAAATTCCGGAACATACCATGCGGCAATATAATCGTTATGAAGATGTTCCTGCAGCCATGAATAACCACCACCCCTTCCGGCAGAAAAAACTTCGTGGCCCAAACTTCTTACAGGATATAGCTCGTACATTCTGTTGGAAACCTCACGGATGGTATTGTAGATTTTCACCTTCAGCCCGCTCTGGTGTGCCTTGCTGATATAATCTTTCATTTCTTTTGTAGCAATGAAAGGGTAATTGATATATGGATTGATATCAGTACCATGGTGAATATTGATTACGTTGGCACCACTCTCTTTGGCCTTTTCTATCGGAACATATTTATGGTAAAATCTGTTTTCCCATTGCCATTCTGTATTTATAGTATGGAAAGGTGTGATCAGTAAATGGAAGTTATAATACAACTCTTCCCCTTTTTTCAGGTTTCGGCTTCCGCTGTAATTATTAACAATTACTCCGGATTTGTCTTCTGTAATATTAATTCCACCCTTGTTATTATTTCCCCATGAACCCGGAAGTATCAGAGGCTTTTGCAGGTAGAAATTAGTATTCAGCGGGCGCGAGTATTTTTCATCCCGAAGGCTGAACTGTAGCCCGGCATTTACATTACCCAACCAGGCACCATCCTGATTCTTTTTAGCCACATCCCATTTCCATGAGAAATTTTCAGGACGATTGCCTCCTTTCTCGCCGAGCCCCATCAGGTACTTGGATGCATAAGATGAAAACGGAATCTGCATAGAGATATCCTTTAGCTCTACATCATTCAATGCCGTTACTTTTACTTTATATTCCATAAAGCCATCAAACTCCAGGGATCCTTCTATTTCCATTTTCAGGTTCTGTCCCTGGCTTTGCGAATGCCAACTGTACAATCCTTCTTCTTTTTTGTCCAGCTTAAATTCTGCCTGACTAAACTTCTCGGGAGTTCCGTTAGCATTTACTATATTAAATTTAACTGGTGAAGCCAATACTTCATTAGCTTTTGCCGAGATTTCCGTCATCTCCTGAGTAAAGAATGTCTGTATTTTTGCTGGAAGTCCATCGGACGAAAGAATTACCTTTCTTCCTAACAGAGAAATTTCACGATTAGCTGTATTATATATTAATGGTGTATAAGGCTTGATTACCGTATTCTCTTGTGCCATCGTAGAATTAAGCCATGGAAGACGCGTCATCTTCCAGGGTTCATCATAACCTTTATGTTGTGCAACAGTACCGGAGATACTAATTTCTACCGGAATATTTTGTGCTGGTGCATTCTCAGGCTGAATAGTTACAACAGCTTTGTAAGTCCCGGCAGGAACATCTGCAGGAATATCGAATCCACACCAAATAGGCTGAATATTACCTGGTGCTACATTTACAGCAAACTTCAGAGGTTTTCCTTCATAGCTGGTACCATCTGTATTGATAGAAGTAAAAAGCGATGCACTTATTTTACCCGCAGGGGAAATGAGATCTGTTGCAGTAACTTTTACATTTTTAAGCTCAGTATCTTTTGCCAATACACCCAACTGAAAAGCATAGAACTCTCCTTTGTCAGTCTTTCCGGCAAATTTGCTGTTATCCCTCTTAGGATCTACCCATATCTGTGGAAGCTCATTCATCTTTACTGGATTCTCTCTGGATTCCGGGAATACCAGATAGGCATCGTTTGCATGTTTTTTCAGATACTGGTCTATCTCAGTTTTTGAAGCGAGAATTTCCATAGGATTGTTCTCGTTAAATCTGTCTACAGCATCTATCCGCATAAACTTTGCTACTTCACTTCCTTTTACATCCGAAGTACCGGAAACTGTTTTCTTGAGATAAACAGCCTGCGGGTAATTTTCACTGGCCTTCAACTCATAAGGAAGATAATAAATATAGTATGTCCCTTTTCCGGAAACAGGGTCGAAAAGAACTTCTCCCTGCTCTCTGTTGATATTGAGATAAGCACTTACTTCATATTGTTTCTGTGAAGTACTGTCTACTACTAAAATCCGTTGTCCTTCTTTTATTTCGGGATTTCTCCACGGAATTATAGCTTTTGCAACTTTAGATTTTCCTTCAAATTTCACAACTGCTCTTTTATTACCCAATTTATCGGGATTCCAAAGTTCTTTTTGAGGAGGATAAATATGCTGAGCATGTATAGCAATACCCAGAAATGAAAGTACGGACAGCCCTAATTTTTTAGAGTATGCTGTTTTCATAGTTTATGGTTATTTGTTTTATTCTATCAAAAGTACTACTCTTCAATTAATTAACCGTTATAAATTGTGACATTTAATCCCTGAAAACAGTGATTTTAGCAGTTTATCTGCTCCAAAACATATTAAATATTCAGGCTTTTCGCTACTTTCACCACATAAAAAACAAATATGAAAAAGACATTCGGCTTATTATTTTCATTTATTTCTTTATTGGCTTTCTCACAGATGCAAACATATAAACTGGAGAATGCAGTATCCTACAGGATTAAAGACGATTTTTACTCCAATTTTCTAAATATTTTTTCCACATCAGATTATTCAGCTAATCTCTTTGTCGTAGCAACTCCTATGGGAAACACTGCTTCTTTAAATGTAAATAAGCATTTTTATGCGGTATATTCAGATGATGGGAAAGTCTTTAAAATTGCTATTGAAGACACCTTTGACAGGAACAAGTATAAGAATAATGATGATCCGGATCTTGACTTAACAGATTTTAAAAATACTCTTCTGGTAAAAAGAACAAACAAGAAAGAAACTATAAAATCCAAACAATGTGATGTATATTCTATAACCAATAAGGATGGCAAAAACAACAATGAAACAGTTTGCATTGATACAACATCTAGATTGAATACTGTTCCTTTTATAATTCCGGCAATAAAGGATTCAGTAAAGGGTTTAGTCTATCGTATTGGTAATAAAATTGAGCTCAATTATTCCGGTACAATTGAGGATATGGAAAAAGAAGAAAAAGATTCTGAAGATGGAAGTGATGGCGAAGTGACTAAGACAAAGCAAAAAGATCTCGTTATACAGTTTGATGAAAAAACTGAAATAGAAAACTATAAAAAGGAGTACCATAAAAAAAATAAAGGATTATAACTTTCAAGTTACAATCCTTTATCAGAGAATAATATAATAAAAACAGAATCTGTAAATCAATGTAAAATTGATTTAAAAATACTTTTTCTTCAGTTTTCTAAAAGGTAATACAAAAAGCGTTTTGAAGTCACTTGTTTCTACTTTCTTTGGGTAATAATCCACACCAAATACAATTTCGTGCGCTTCAGCTCTTCTGTAAGTTCCAAAAATCCTATCCCATATAGTCAGAACATCTCCATAGTTGCAATCTGTTAACGGAAGCTTATGATGGTGGTGAACATGATGAAAATTGGGTGTATTGAAAAGCAAACTTACAATACGGTCTGTTTTTTCCGGAAGACGAAAATTAAGATGGCTGAAAAGGCTAAAAAACAACTGAATAATCTGACGAAGGATAAGTACCCAGAACAAACTTCCGGAAAGAAATACCCAAAGCAATGTCAGCAACATTCTTAAAAGATTATCCCCGGGATGCTCTCTTAATGTTGTCGATATATCCATGACTTTATCACTATGGTGTACAGCATGAAAACTCCACAATGGCCTTACTTTATGTGCAACAACATGGTAGATATATTCACCAAGATCTAAAAGCAGAAAACTGACCACAAACAATAATACAGGATGACCATCTAAAGGCAAAAGGTAGATAACACCAAAATGATGTAACTGCGTCCATGCAATTGTCTTAACAAACAGTACACTCAGAATAAGTTCTGCAGGCAGGCTGGTAAAAATAAATGGCATGTTGGTAAAGGCATGTTTCCATTTTTTATAATCAAGTCCCGAAGAGATAAAATTTTCAAGATTCCACCCAACAAAAAACAACATGAAGAAAATAGCAATCTGAATCTTTTCTCCGTCTCTTAATAATAATTCTTTCATAGGCTTGCAAAGGTATTTTCCCTTGCTTAAAACCAAATTAAAATACCCTGAAAAAAATATTAAAAAGTGGAGTTATTTATCTCACCCTAATTATATTTAATTGCCTTATCCAGTTCTATCGGGTTATTATATTTCTTAATTATTTTCCTTTGCTTTTCTGTAACCTCTTTTAAATTGTCTTTGGTAACCATTGTTCCATCCTCCAATACCAGAGCTTGTGTCTTAGATAAATCAAGTTTACCATTATTTACCTCCATTAAGGGATCACTGTAAAAATCCAGCTTCAATTTTACGTATTTATCTCTTGTGATAGGAACAGCTTTACCTCCCATAAAATTAAATATGTCTAGGTTTTGAGTATTTTTAATTCTGTTATACTTGACCAGAACAAATTTAAAATTTCCCTTGTCATCTTCTATTTCTACAATCATACCTGGTAAACCATGAAACTTATAGGGTCCTTCCTGAAAAGGAATATCAGCCGCAAACCATGCAGTCCAATTTCGCCCACCCCATCTGGCAGTTGCCTTTTGAAGATTATATCCCTGAAAAGTTTTATTCTCTGTATGAAGCTTCCAATCTTGTTTATCCGTTTGCTCCATCTTAAAAATATTAAACCCCATCATCTCATAATGCACATATTTATCATTTTTTGAAGGATGCATATACAAATTAAGATCTCTTGGTACAGGAATTCCTTCATTAGAATTTAATTTTTGCACAGAGTCTGCGACATAGAAGCTATAATTATAATAATAGACATTATCCGGATTAACATCCACAATGTAATTATCTTTTAATCTTTCTGTACTTGTCGAATCCTTTTTGATATGGACTTCATAAATAAAACGATGTGTCTGTGCAGCAAGTAGTATTGAGCAACATAGGAATAGTAATATTTTTTTCATTCTATATTTATTTGATTGGGTATTTTACAGCTTTATCTAATTCGATAGGATTATACTCTCTTCTGATCTTCTCCTGCATTTTTACAGAAAGCTCCTTAAACTGCTCTTTTTTAGTAATCCTTATTCCCATTACAGCAGACTGAGACTTTCCCTCTACAAAGTTTTCTCTGGCCCACTGTAGAGGATCATTATATGTTTCTAAAAGTTTTTGCTGATACTTTTCTAATGTAATTGGCACTGGTTTCTTACCATAGGCGGTTTCGAAGAAATTAGTTGTATTGTATGCAGCCTTCTCATTTGTACTTTTCACAAGATTGAAAATGAAGTTATGTCCAGTATCTTCAACTTCAAAAATAAGTCCCGGTAAGCCTCGAAACTTATAAGGTCCTTCATCTATATTTACTTCTTTACAAAACCAGGCAACCCAATTGCGTCCTCCAAATTTTGTAGTAGCTTTTTGTAGCTGGTATCCGTCCTTTATCTTAGTTTCTTTGGTAAGCCTCCAGTCCATCTTGTCGGTACTAGCCAGTGAAAAACTGTTGAAATCTAGTTGTTCTCTGCTTATATTATTAAAAGTATTCCTTTTACGCTCCAACATCGGAGCACCTGTATAACCTTCCATCTGCCCACCTTTCATGTTAATAGAATCCATACTTATATATTCATTATCATAAAACTTCACAGTATTCGGTAATACTTCCAGAATCATTTTTACTTCATCATAATGGCTACTCAAAGAATCTGATTTGTATTTGTACTGGTAAATAAACTTATGTACCTGCCCTTGCATAACTGAAACGCAGAAACTTAGAATGAGAAGAATATATTTCATATATGTATATTATTTCTCTAAAATTAGAGAAAAATTTTATCGTGGCAACAGTACATAAAAAAACACCACATTCTTTCGAATGTGGTGTTTCTATTATCACGGCAAAGTATGCACGTTATCACACTTTAATTTCTACGTCTACACCGCTAGGAAGTTCTAACTTCATTAGAGCATCCACAGTTTTAGAAGAAGAAGAATAGATATCCATCAATCTCTTGTGAGCAGAAAGTTGGAACTGTTCTCTTGATTTCTTGTTTACGTGTGGAGATCTCAACACAGTGAAGATTCTTTTATTTGTTGGTAAAGGGATAGGCCCGTTTACGATAGCCCCTGTAGCCTTTACTGTTTTTACGATTTTCTCAGCAGATTTATCAACTAAGTTGTAATCGTAAGATTTTAGCTTTATTCTGATTCGTTGTGACATTTTTAATCTAATTTAAAATTAACCTCTAGCTTTTGCGATTACATCCTCAGCAACATTGCTTGGAGCTGGTTCGTATTTCTCAAATTCCATAGAAGAAGTAGCTCTACCAGAAGATAATGTTCTTAATGAAGTTACATAACCGAACATTTCTGATAATGGAACGAATGCTTTGATAACTTTAGCGTTATTTCTGTCATCCATACCGTTTACTGTACCTCTTCTTCTGTTAAGGTCACCTACGATGTCCCCCATGTACTCCTCAGGAGTTACAACTTCAAGTTTCATAATAGGCTCCATGATTACAGGCTTAGCAGCTCTACCAGCTTCTTTGAAACCTAGCTTCGCAGCTAATTCGAAAGATAACTGATCGGAGTCAACCGGGTGGAAAGATCCATCCTTAAGAGTTACTTTGATACCTTCAATTTCGAATCCAGCTAAAGGACCATTTTTCATAGCCTCTTTGAAACCTTTTTCTACAGAAGGAACAAATTCTCTTGGAATGTTACCACCTTTAATTTCGTTGATGAATTCAAGACCTAACTTACCTTCTTCTGCAGGACCGATTTCGAATACGATATCTGCGAATTTACCACGACCACCAGTTTGTTTTTTGTAAACTTCTCTGTGGTTAGCAGTAGCAGTAAGAGATTCTTTGTACTCAACCTGAGGCTGACCTTGGTTAACTTCAACTTTGAATTCTCTTCTTAAACGGTCTACAATGATATCTAAGTGAAGCTCACCCATACCAGAGATAATCGTTTGGCCAGAAGCCTCATCAGTTTTAACCTGGAAAGTTGGATCTTCTTCAGCAAGCTTAGCTAATGCGTTACCAAGTTTATCCTGGTCTGCTTTAGTTTTAGGCTCAACAGCGATACCGATTACCGGATCTGGGAAGATCATAGATTCAAGAACGATAGGGTTCTTTTCATCAGATAGAGTATCACCAGTTTTAATATCCTTGAAACCTACAGCTGCACCAATATCTCCTGCCTCGATATACTCAACAGGGTTTTGCTTGTTAGCGTGCATCTGATAGATTCTTGAAATTCTTTCTTTATTACCAGATCTTGTGTTAAGAACATAAGAACCTGCATCTAGTCTACCAGAGTAAGCTCTGAAGAATGCTAAACGACCTACGAATGGGTCAGTAGCAATTTTAAATGCTAAAGCTGCGAATGGTTCTTTAACGTCTGGTTTTCTTGTAATTTCTTCATCAGTTCTTGGGTCTGTACCTTTGATATCGTCTTTATCCATTGGAGAAGGAAGATATTTACATACAGCATCCAGCATGAACTGAACACCTTTATTTTTGAAAGATGATCCACAAGTCATTGGGATAATAGAAAGATCAATTGTAGCTTTTCTTAAAGCTTCGTTGATTTCGTCCTCAGAGATTGAATCCGGATCTTCGAAGAATTTCTCCATCAAAGTCTCATCATAGTCAGCAACAGCTTCAACTAATTTCTCTCTGTATTCAAGAACTTCAGCTTTCATGTCCTCAGGAATTGGAACTACTTCGAAAGTAGCACCTTGTCCAGCCTCATCCCATACAATTGCTCTGTTCTTAATAAGGTCTACAACACCTTTGAAGTCCTCTTCAGCACCGATAGGTAATACAATTGGAACTGCGTTAGATCCTAACATATCTTTAACCTGGTTTACCACGTTAAGGAAGTCAGCACCTTGTCTGTCCATTTTGTTTACGAATCCCATTCTAGCAACTTTGTAGTTGTCAGCAAGTCTCCAGTTGGTTTCTGACTGAGGCTCTACTCCATCTACTGCAGAGAATAAGAATACTAAACCATCTAATACTCTTAAAGAACGGTTTACTTCTACTGTGAAGTCAACGTGTCCCGGTGTATCGATGATGTTGAAGTGGTATCCTTTAGTTTCTGGTAAAGATTTACCTTGGTCTGTAGGGAAGTTCCAGCTACAAGTTGTAGCAGCAGAAGTAATAGTAATACCTCTTTCAGCTTCCTGCTCCATCCAGTCCATGGTAGAAGCACCTTCGTGAACTTCACCAATCTTGTGAGTTTTTCCTGTATAGAAAAGGATACGCTCAGTTGTAGTAGTTTTACCAGCATCGATGTGTGCAGCGATACCAATATTTCTTGTGTATTTAAGATCTCTACTCATCTTACAAATTAAAATTTAAAGTGTGAGAATGCTTTGTTAGCCTCAGCCATTTTGTGCGTATCTGTCTTTTTCTTAACAGCAGCACCTTCTTCTTTAGCAGCAGCAACAATCTCTGCAGCTAATTTCTGAGCCATAGACTTATCATTTCTGGCAGTAGCATACTTAATTAACCACTTCATTGCCATAGAGATTTTTCTATCTGCACGGATAGGCATTGGAATTTGGAAGTTAGCTCCTCCAACTCTTCTAGATCTTACCTCTACGTGTGGCATTACGTTAGTTAACGCATCTTTCCAAATTTCAAGGGAAGTTTTTTCCTGATCTTCTTTCTTCTTTTCAACGATTTCTAATGCATCATAGAAAATTCTGAAAGCGATAGACTTCTTACCGTCTAACATCAGGTTATTTACAAATCTTGTTACCAATTGATCATTAAACTTTGGATCTGGTAGCAAAGGTCTTTTTTTAGCTTTTGTCTTTCTCATTGTACTGTTCCTAATTTAATGATTACTTTTTCTTACCTGTAGCTGCAGGCGCTTGTCCTGGTTTAGGTCTCTTAGCTCCGTACTTAGATCTTCTCTGAAGTCTTCCGTTAACTCCCGCAGTATCTAAAGCACCACGTACAATGTGATATCTAACTCCCGGTAGGTCTTTCACCCTTCCGCCTCTTACCAATACTATCGAGTGCTCTTGAAGATTATGTCCTTCTCCCGGGATGTAGGCGTTAACCTCTTTACCATTAGAAAGTCTAACTCTCGCAACTTTTCTCAAAGCTGAGTTAGGTTTCTTAGGCGTGGTTGTATATACTCTCGTACATACGCCTCTTCTTTGTGGACATGATTCCAAAGCAGCCGATTTACTCTTCTTAGTAAGCGTGGCTCTTCCTTTTCTAACTAATTGTTGAATAGTAGGCATGTAATTGCTTTATTATTTTTTATTTGAGGATGCAAAAATATAAATTATTTTTTGATTTACAAACAATTATGTTTTTATTTCGTGCAGAAAAATCAGTATTAAAATTTGTAAACCATATCATTACAATTCTAAAGCTCATTATTTCTTCACTTATTTAAATACATCTTTTATTACTTTTCCTTTTGAATATTGCAGCGGAAATTGTAGAAGTTCTGCAATCGTATTTGCAATATCTATTTGCTCGTAGTTACCCGTATTAATGGTAGCATTCTTTTTAAAATCCGGGCCCATTGCAAAAAATTCAATATGTCTGCAACCTGTGCAGTCATCACCATGATTCTGGAATCCGCCTTTACTGTCAATATGCCTTCCGTGATCGTTACTTACAATTAATGTGGTCTTATCTTTATATGAAGGCAAAGATTGGATATAATCCCATATTTCTTTAATTGAAGCATCTGTTGTTTTTATAGCCTTAATATATTCCTTCCAATTATTATTGTGCCCATAGGAATCTACATCTTTCAAATTTATCACAATAATATTAGGGCTATACTTTTTCATTACCTCTTTTGTATTCGCTACAGTTACAGCATCCTCACGATAGTCGGATCCATTACCGCTAATACCACAATCTGCACTAGGTTGAAACTTATCTTTCCAACCATCAAGCTTACAATTATTCAGGACTTCAAGTTTGTCTTTAGAAGCAATCACCCAAGCTTTAGTCTTATCCGCTCCGGTATACTTCAGCCACTGCTGCATTACTGACGGAAAGCCTGGCAGCTCTTTCCCATTATTTTGGATGGACTCATAGACTCCACTACACATTGCACTATGCCCCGGATTGGTATTAGTTGTACCATTATTTTTGAAGTCACTGATAAAAACTCCCTGTTGTAAAAGATTTACTCTGTTCGGAATATTTTCTTTATTGGCAGCCTCCCAGGTCTCGGAGATACGGGGACCATCTACTACAAGCAGGACAACATTTTTAGTCTGGTACTTTTCTGCCACCTTTTGAGCGGACTCAAATGACTCATTATTATTATCATTACATGAAAATGATAATAATAATGAAATAAGAGGAAATAGTAATGTAAATTTCTTCATTATAAAATATTTTGTGATTGGTGTTTTATATGACCGCAAAAATAACCTTCCTCTCCTGTTAAGACGATGAACATAATATTACAGAATCATTAAAAGTATTTAACACACTTTTTCATAATTATCCACAGCAACTTTCAATGTTTATCTTTTAGTTAGATTTAATCTATCAAAATAAAACAAATCAATAGTTTTAATTTATTAAATTTGTGTATCGAAATATTAACATTAATAAAATAATACAAATGAAAAATTCTAATTTAATAGGACTAAAAGCTGAAGATTGCAAGAACATTGCTGAAAGACTAAATGTTTTATTGTCTAACTATTCAATATTTTATCAGAATACACGTGGAGCACACTGGAATATAAAAGGTGATTTATTTTTCACACTTCACCCAAAATTCGAGGAACTTTACAACAGCCTTATATTAAAGATCGATGAAATTGCTGAAAGAATCCTTACACTAGGTGCACAACCACAGCATAACTATTCATTCTATATTAAAAACTCATCTATTAAAGAGAGCAACGAAGTAAGCGATGGCCGCAAATGTGTTGAAGACATTCTTGCTTCTTTCAAAAAGATTATTGAACTTCAGAGAGAATTGCTAGACATTACAGACGAAGCAGGTGACGAAGGCACAAACTCTTTAATGAGCGATTATATTACAGAACAGGAAAAAGAAGTATGGATGTACAGCTCTTTCCTTGGAAAATAAACCCATTTATATCATATAGTATATACAACAATGCAGCCTCTTTAAAAATAAAGAGGCTGCTTTTTATTTCTATAATCTTTCATCTATCTTCCTTATATTAGCATAAATAAACGAAGATGTTAGAAGATCATAACGTAAGATTGGTTTCCCTATTAGATAATGATTTTTACAAATTCACCATGCAATGTGCTGTTGTAAAGCTGTTTCCAAGTGAAGTTGTAAAATATGATTTTATAAATCGTGGTAAACACGAATACCCTGAAGGCTTTGCGGACGAGCTGAAAAAAGCTGTCAATGCAATGTCTCAACTAAGGCTTACCAAAGAAGAAAAACAATTCTTAAAAAAAACATGTCCATATCTGGACCTACCCTATATAGACTTTCTGGAAGGCTATCGCTACGACCCATCCGAAGTACACATTAAACAAGAAGGAACAAGCCTGGAGGTACAGGTTTCAGGATTATGGTATCGGACAATCTTGTGGGAAGTTCCTTTATTATGTTTGATCAGTGAACTTTATTACTCGATGAAAGGCCTTCAAAGAGAAGATGACGAAACAATCATCCAGAAGACTATAGAGAAAGAGAAAAAGTTCAAAACACTTCAGGTTCCTTTTGCAGAATTCGGAACGAGAAGAAGACACTCTTACAGGGTACACCGATTGGTTATGCAGGCACTTACATCGATGGAAGACTCTACCTTTACAGGATCTTCCAATGTACACATGGCTATGCTGTACAATGTAAAACCAATTGGCACACATGCCCACGAATGGTTTATGTTCCATGCAGCAGAATATGGTTTCAAGATGGCCAATTCTCTTTCCCTGGAACACTGGGTGGATGTTTACCGTGGTGATCTGGGAGTTGCTCTTTCCGACACTTACACTACAGATGTATTCTTTCAGCAGTTCGATAAAAAATTTGCAAAACTATTCGACGGCGTAAGACACGACAGTGGAGATCCTATTGAATTTGCTAACAAAACTATAGAACATTATAAAAAGCACGGCATCAATCCATTATTTAAATACATTATTTTCTCTGATGCCCTGAACCCTGAGAAAGTTGAAGAAATCACTAAAGCCTGCCGTGGCAGAATTGGCATTTCTTTCGGTATCGGAACCAATCTGACTAACGACGTTGGTCTTGCGCCAAGCAACATCGTAATGAAGCTTATCAGTGTAAAAGGAATTAACAACGAATGGATTCCAACCGTAAAACTTTCTGATGAGAAGGGTAAATATACCGGAGATCCTAAAATGATAGAACTTGCCAAAGAATTTCTTCAGATAAGAGATTAACAGAGTCCATACCTTCATTTGTATTAAAAAATTATAAAAAATAGTTAAAGAAAATCCTTAGTGATTTTCTTTTCTATTTTTGAGTAAATTTGCACAACCAAAGAGAAGAGCATATGAAAAGACAAATTGACTGGAAGGCTTTAGCTGCATGTATATCCTTTCATGTGTTTGTATTTTTCATTATACACGCTTTAACGCCTGCCAATTCATTTAATGTATGGTACAATCATTTGGACAAACCGCTCTTCACTCCCCCTTCTAACTTTTTATTCCGGACTATATTTTTAATGTATTTCTTTTCCGGCTTCGCATTTTATTTCATCTGGAAAGCTAAGGAAACCCGTTTCAAACATCGTCAGAGAGCACTCATCTATTATTATATCATTTTCGTGCTTATATCTCTATGGTTCATTATTTTCTTTAACTTCAAATTATTAGATCTTGCAGTTATTGTAAATGTCATTACATGGGTAATGACCATAATTTTATTCTTTCTCTTCAAGCGAGTCTCTAAAACGGCAAGCTACCTCATACTTCCCACTTTATTATGGGACACTTTCAATATGGTTTTATCTTGGGGATTCTGGCAACTGAATCATTAAATATTTTTCTTTTCTTTCTTCTTAATTATCAGCAGATAAACCATTATTTTACGGTTTTCAGTAAAGAATACCTTTATAATTAGTTTTATATTGCCACACAATATTTTGTAATTTTGAAAGATGGAAATAACTTATTTACTTATTGGATTTATTGTTGGCGGAATTATTGGTGCTGTAATTTTGTATTTTATTTCAAAATCATCTTCCATTTCCAGAAACTCATATAACGAATTAAACAATTCATACATTAAAAGTGTATCAGATCTGGAAAACCTTAATCTGAAAAATCAGGAGCTCGCTCAGATTATTAATAAAGAAAAGGAACTCAGCCAGCAGCAATCAGATCTATTAAGCGATCTGAAAAACGAGTTTGCAAAAATATCAGCTGAATACTCGGCTCTTAACTCTCAATCTCAGGAACAGAAACAAATAAACACAAAACAAGTCTCTCAGATTGAAAACCTTATATCTGATAAACAAACATTATTTGCCAAAAATTCTGAACTATCGGCTATTAATGAAAGTTTACAGAAATCCCTTGAAACCCAGAAAGAAGAGGTAACTAAAATTCAGGAAGAAGCAAAACTTCAATTTGAAAACCTAGCCAATAAAATTCTGGAAGAAAAGACCGAGAAATTCACCACTCTTAATCAGAACAACCTTAAAACAATTCTTGAACCTTTTCAGGAGAAGATTGCTGACTTAAAAAACAGAGTCAACGAAGCATACGAAAAGGAAAATAAGGAGCGTTTTTCGTTAGCAGAAAAAGTAAGAGAACTTGCAGAATTAAATCAGCAAATTTCTGAAGATGCTAAAAAGTTGACAAGAGCCTTGAAAGGCGAAAGCAAAACCCAGGGAAATTGGGGAGAAATGATCCTGGAAAGCATTCTGGAAAAATCCGGACTGGTAAAAGGAAGAGAGTATTATCTTGAACATGAACTCCGTGATGAGAACAACAAGGCCATCTATTCTGAATTCTCCGGAAAAAAAATGCGTCCGGACGCCGTTATAAAGTATCCTGATGAAAGAAATGTGATTATAGATTCCAAAGTTTCTCTAACAGCTTTCACAGAACTTGTAGATGAAACTGATCCTGAAATCTATGCAATAAAACTCAACCAGCATTTAGCATCCATTAAAAACCATATCCAGCAGCTTAGTCAGAAAGCCTATGACGATTATGGAAAATCTCTGGACTTCGTCATGATGTTTATTCCAAGTGAACCAGCCTATATTGCAGCAATGCAGGCTGATCAGAACCTGTGGAACTACGCCTACGAAAGGAGAATTCTATTATTGAATCCAAGCAATCTTATTACTTCCCTTAAGCTGATTGCTGATCTATGGAAACGGGAATACCAAAACAGAAATACAATGGAGATCGCTGACAGAGGGGCTAAGTTGTATGATAAGTTTGTAGGTTTTGTAGAAAATTTAGAAAAAGTAGGAAAAGGACTTGACCAGGCTAGAAATGCATATACAGATGCATACAAACAACTTTCCACAGGAAACGACAATCTTGTAATACAAACTCAAAAACTGAGAGCGCTGGGGATTAAAAGCAAGAAAGAACTTCCACAAAGTCTTATTGAAAACAGTGAAAGTATTGAAGAATAAATGAAACCACAAAGCCTGACACTGACTATAAGTATTGCACTCTTTGTTGCGTCATTAACGCAGACTGCCGTTAATATGGGAAGTGACTATATGCTTTCTATAGCATGTATATTGTTAGGCTGGGCCGAAGTTTTTGAAGGAGGAATTGCCTGGCTGGCAAATCCTCTTTTATTTATTTCATGGTTATTTCTTTTAATAAAACAGCCCAAAATATCTTTCCCCCTAAGCCTAATCACCTTTATTTTAAGCCTTTCTTATCTTTCTGTCAGCACTATTACAGTTAACGAAGGCGGAGGCAAAGCCGCGATCACCTCTTATGGTTTAGGATATTATCTATGGCTGGCAAGCAGCATTTCTCAGTTCATTGGGAACCTCTGGACGATAATATCCAACAGAAGATCTGCACCATAGAAATTATCTGTACAAAAAGAATCATTATCCCGCTTCATGAAACAGCAAGGAAACCTTTCTAATGATAAATTTTGCATAGTTTTGCAAAATGCAAATAGAAAGTATACAGAACGATAAAATAAAAAAATTAACCAGACTGATGTCCAAAAACAATGAACGCCGTAAAAGTGGTGTTTTCATTGTAGAAGGTGTTCAGGAAAATGAAAGAGCTATTCAGTTTGGCTATACTCCTACAGAATTCTTTATCTGCAATGATATATTCCAAGGAACCATCCCCTCTGCCGTAATTAATAATGTTTCTGCAAAGGTTTATGAAGCAATTGCATACAGAGGGACTTCAGAAGGCATTATTGGAGTTTATCAGGAAAAACAAAAATCATTAGAACACTTTACTCCAAAACCTAATTCCGGAATTATCCTTCTGGAAAGTGTAGAAAAACCTGGCAATCTTGGTGCTGTACTTAGAAGTTGTGAAGCTTTTGGAATAGACGCTATCATTATTACTGATCCCAAAACTGATTTCTACAATCCAAACGTAATACGCTCCAGTGTTGGCTGTCTGTTCGGAATGAACTTCTTCCAGACAGATAATGAGTCAGCAATGGATTTCTTTAAACAGTACAATTATCAGATCATCACAACATTTATGGATGACAATACCAAACAGATTCAAAATGCAGATTTTAATAAGAAGACAGTTGCCTGCTTTGGTACAGAACATTCCGGATTAAGTGATTTTTGGAAAGATAAAGGCAACAATTACCTGATCCCGATGACGGGTAGTATAGACTCTCTTAACCTGAGTAATGCTGTAGCAATTACATGTTATGAGTTCCTGAGACAAAAGATATAAAACCATCTATAAACAAAAAATCCCTTAAACTTATTTAGGGGATTTTTTTATGACAATATAATCATAATGCATAAAAAAAGCCGCTCGAGAGCGGCTTAATAATTATCTTTGTAAGAAATTATTTTTTAACTTCTTCTTTCTTAACTTCAGTAGTCTTAGTTTCTTCTACTTTTTTAGTAGCGTCAGCTTTAGTAGAATCTGCAGTTGGAGCAACAGCTTTAGTAGAATCTACAGTTGTAGTAACAGTAGAGTCAACTTTAGTAGAATCTACTTTAGTAGAATCAGCTGAACCTTCTGTAGCAGTAGCTTCAGTTTTTTTACAAGATACTAAAGAGATAGCAACGATAGCAGCAGCAGCAGCGATGTTTAAGAATGACTTTTTCATAATAAATTAAATTTAATTTTGTTAAAAATATTTTTCTAAATTGTAATGTGTTCTCTATTTGAACAAGACAAAGGTATGGCAGCAATAAAATTTGTCTGAGAAAATTAATTGTAATACCTTTGTAAAACTATTTTACAAAATAATATAACTGATAATCAATAGATTAAATAAAAAATAAATTTTTGACTGATTTAGAATTATTACATTTCGAACAGCTAAAATCTGAAGTTCAGGCCAAATATCTGGAAAATCACACGCCTTCCTATGATGAAATTTCTAAATGGAAAGGCATTGATATCATTTATTTCCAGGAGGACCTCAGAAAAAATGCAAAAGGTAACATTAGCGAGAAGTCGTTTTATACTTATTTCAAAACTTCTCCAACGGCTAAATTACCACGTATTGATATGCTGAATATACTTTCGATATATGCAGGTTATAGCTCATGGTATGACTTTAAGAAAAATCATGCATTTGCTGAAGAGCTTCTTTTAGAAAACGAAAACAGCCTTTCTGAAACTAAAGAACCTCAAGTGGAAAGTTTTGTTGAAGAGGAATACAAAGTCCCTGTCATTAGTGAAAAAGAAAGCTCTCCGGCCATTCAGCCACAGAACTCATTACCAGAAGTAACTACAAGCAATAGCAAACCAGCTTCAAAACCAATTATATCCAAGGTAAAGAAATACTTATGGATCGGCATTTCCGCTGTTCTTGCAATATTTGTTGCAGCTTTAACCTTTGCAGACAGCTTCTTCACAAAGACTTATACATTTAAGTTTACAGATGCAGACAGAAGCCAGCCTGTGCAAAATGAGGTAGAAATAAAAGTATTAAAGGCAGGTGAATCACCTCTTACCTACAGAGTAAAACCGAATGAAGCCTTTGTATACCCTACAAAGGATAAGACACTTAAAATGGTGATTAGTTCTGTATTCTACCGTACTGACACCATAATAAGAAACCTGGAAAATGCGCCAGAAACTGAAATAATTCAGTTAAAACCGAATGAATATAATATGATGTTATATTCCTATTCCAGATCCAAAGACTTTAAGAGTAGAAGAGCCCAACTGGAGAACCTGATCAGCAATGATGCGGTTATATACCAGGTATTTGACAATCAGTATTTCAATGTGGAAACTATGAGCAAGCAACGTTACATTAACTTTCTTTCGCTTCCTACAACCTCATTGGAGAACCTGGACGTTATAGAGACTAAAATCTCTTCCAATGGAAAAATAGTATTAATCAAATTCAGAATCAGAAACAATGAAAAGGGTTCATAATATATTCAATATAATAGCTGTTACAATAATTCTCGTTGTAGGATTAGCCGCCTGTAAAGAAAAATATAAGGGTAAAAACTCTCTGGAAACCGTAAAGTATAATAATAATACAACTACATTTTCACCAATAGAGCTGGACAGCCTTCAAACCATTAATAATATTACGGCTCTGAAGCTACAAGAGGTATATGATCTGGGAACCAATTATGCAGCAGGAAATAAGGATTCAGATATTGACATTACATTGTATAATCAGATTCAGGAATATTTCGAGAAGCCTGATTCCACTAAAATAATGCCTTTCATAAAGCAATTAGACAGTTTGAAAGCTCGCTTTGTCAAAATTAGTGATGTATCTACTTCCAAACATATCAGCGCTAAGGATACATTGGACTTTGCAAAGTATAAAATGGATTACTACGATAAGGAAAGAAAATATATTGGTTACCTTAATAAAGAAGTACAATATGCACTAAAAGAGGCTCCTGCAAAAGAAAAGAAATTCAAAAGTGAATTCAAATTCTATTTCGTGGAGTTTAAAGGTCCGCCTAAGAAAGACAGTATTCTGTCTGGTAAGACTAAATAATCCAGCTTTATATCAAACCGATCTACATCCTGAATTAATTCATCAGGAGCAAAATAGTTGATCCCAATTTTCAATACCGGATTTTTGACAGAACTGAAAAATCTGTCATAGAAACCTTTACCATAGCCTATTCTATTACCTTGTTTATCGGCATAGAGCAATGGTGTGATAACCTGATCGAATTCAACATTTTCAGCAATATTTGAAACAGGTTCCCATATTCCCCATGAATTTAGTGCAAGTTCTGTATCTGATCTATAAGCTATTGAGATAATCTCATCTCCTACCATCTTGGGAATAAAGACATTGATGTTGTTCTTCCAGAAATAGTCAATCCAAAGATGGGTATTAATTTCATTTTTAGCAGAGATGGGCAGGAAGATATGAATACTCTGGTTTTCAGGAACATTAAATTGTAAAAGATACTGACTAAATATCTTTCCAGACAAAAAAGCAACGTCCTCAGGAGACATTGCTTTTCTTTCTTTTAAATATTTTTTTCTAAGTTCTGATTTTAATGAACTAAACATCTTTCATACTGATTTAACAGAGATAATAATTACATACAGGCTTCTGCCAGATCAAAAGCATCTTCGGTAGGAGTTTTTACTGTAAAGAAACCTTTTTCTAACATAACCAGGCTCTATTCTAAAGTTTAAGCCTGAACTATTTTGTATAGTTTGTCCGACAATCGAACTCTGAAAGGAAGCTCAAAAGTGATCTGATCTCCTACTTTTGCAGTTTCACAAGGACCTCCATTTACATGGATCTGAGTAATTGTAATTTCCTGATCACCTGTTGTTGGTCCAGAAATCAATACTTTATCTCCAACCGAAAGTTCTTTATTCTCAATTAAAAACTGTGCAATTTTTGATTTTGAATAATAATGTTCAGCTTTTCCAATCAAAGTCTTTTTAACTTTTATTTTCTGACGAATATCTTTCGTTTCAGGTTTTGCTGTAGCTTGCGCTAAAGGCTGTGTTGACAAATCACCTGAATGTTTAAATTTCAAAGCATCAGATTTCCCTTTTCTGAAAACCTTATTTCCAACCTGTAAGCCTTTTCTTTGTGCAACCTGCTCTTCCAAAGGTAAATGGATTGTTTCCAGACATTCTGTAGAACAACAGTTTTCCATTGCTGCTTTACAATCATCACATTGGATAAACAATAGATGACAAGCATCATTAGCACAATTCGTATGATTATCACAAGGTTTACCACACTGGTGACATTGCGAAATGATATCATCCGTAATTCTTTCTCCTAATCGGTGGTCAAATACAAAGTTTTTACCAATAAATTTACTTTTGATTCCTTCTTCCTTTATCTGACGGGTATATTCAATAATTCCGCCTTCCAATTGGTAAACGTTTTTAAAACCTTGATGTTTGAAGTAAGCACTGGCTTTTTCACAACGGATTCCGCCTGTACAATACATCAGCAGGTTTTTATCTTCTTTAAAATCCTGTAATTGATCGTTGATAATTGGTAAACTTTCTCTAAAGTTTTCCACATCCGGAGTAATCGCTCCTTCAAAATGCCCAACTTCACTTTCGTAGTGATTTCTAAAATCAACAACAATAGTATTAGGGTCATCAAGCATATCATTAAACTCTTGAGCTTTTAGGTGAACACCTTTATTAGTAACATCAAAAGTATCATCGTTTAAACCATCCGCAACAATTTTATTTCTGACTTTTATCGTCAACTTTAAAAAAGAGTGATTGTCTTGCTCCACCGCTACATTCAAGCGAATACCTTTCATAAAATCATAGACTTCAAGCGTATCACGAAAAGCCTCAAATTGATCAGCAGGAACACTCATCTGAGCATTAATTCCTTCAGTCGCCACATAAATACGGCCAAGTGCATCTAGGGCATTCCAGGCTATAAATAATTCGTCGCGAAATTTTTTGGGATCTTCAATTTTGGCATACGCATAGAAAGACAATGTAAGGCGTTCCTTACCAGCTTCATCAATAAGTTGAGCTCTTTCTTCTGCGCTTAATGTGTTATACAGTTGCATGCTATAAACGTTTTAAGTGAGAAAATATTTTTGCAAATATAGTGATTTTTCAATTGAATATATTTGATCCGATACTACTACAACTTTCAACACCCCTATAAACAAGGATAATTATTTGAGTAAATATTTCAATAATCTAATAATATCCCGTTAAGATTACATTCATAACAATTAAAATTTCAAAACACTTGTTAAACTTAGTTAAAGTAAGCCCTTTTAAGAAAAATACATCAACATTTGCCTTAAATTTGATTACTCAATAATAAATAAAAAAAGTACTATAATAAAATGGATTTCAAAAAAATTATGCCGTTGGCTGTAGTAGGAGTCCTTTCTGCAGCGACTACTGTAGGCACCCTTCACTACTTTGACAGTAATCATGATACAAATGGAGATTTCAATTATTTCCATTCTTCAAGAAAAGACGGGCAATTTGCCAGCCTGAACGCAGTGGCATTAGGTGATGACTTTGTAAAAGCATCCAAAACTGCAGTTCCTGCCGTTGTCACAATTAAGAACTACCAGAGCAATGCCGGAAGAAACCGTGGAATGGATCAGGATCTGTTCGACTTCTTTTTCGGTGATCCGTTCGGAGGCAGAAAACAACAGCAACCTCAGCAGCAGCAACCGCCAAAGGATATGCCTTCAGGTCTTGGTTCGGGAGTTATTATTTCTCCGGATGGCTATATTATTACCAACAACCACGTTGTAGCCAATGCTAACAAACTGGAAGTTGTACTAAGCAATAAGAAAAGCTACACCGCAAACCTGATAGGAACTGACCCTAGTACAGATATTGCTCTTTTGAAAATTGAAGACAAAGGCCTTCCTTACCTAAATTTTGCTAACTCAGATTTAGCAGAAGTTGGGCAATGGGTATTAGCTATTGGTAATCCTTTAGGTCTTAACTCTACTGTTACTGCCGGGATCATTTCTGCAAAAGGAAGAAGTATAGACTTACTAAGCCAGCAAAGTAAAACTCCGATAGAATCATTCATCCAGACTGATGCTGTAATTAACAGAGGAAATAGTGGTGGTGCATTAATTAATATCAACGGAGATTTAATTGGTATTAACTCTGCAATTTCATCTTCATCAGGTTACTATGAAGGTTATGGATTCGCAGTACCTTCTAATCTTGCCAGAAAAGTTGTAGAAGATATTAAGAAGTTTGGTATTGTACAGAGAGGCTTCTTGGGTGTAAGCAATCTGGATCTTTCTGACGAAATGCTTATCAGACAATATAACCAGCAATACAAAACGAACATAAAACCGGGAATTGGTATGTATGTTATTAATGTTGCTGACAATAGCGGTGCATTGGATGCGGGAATCAAGAAAGGTGATATCATCACTAAAATAGACGGACAAAACATTACAAACTTTGCAGATCTTTCTCTTGCTATCGGTAGTAAAAGACCTGGAGATGTTGTAAAAGTAAGCTACCAAAGAAATGGTAAGGAAAATACTACATCTGTAACCTTAAAAGATCAGGATGGAAATACTAAATTCCGCAGCAAAGCTGATTTACCTGTAGCTGAAAAGCTTGGGGCAGATTTCCAGCCTTTAACTGAACGTGACAAAGTATACTTTGGCTTAGACAGTGGTGTAGGTGTTACAAATGTTACCGACAGTGGTTTATTAGCTTCAATTGGTATCGGTGAAAGAAACATTATCACCGAGATCAATGGTAAACCTGTAAATTCTAAAAAAGATGTTGAGAAAATCCTGAACAACTATAAAGGTCAGGTGAATGTAAAATATCTTGATGATAATGGCAGAATGACCAGCAGAGGTTTCAAAATGCCTTAATCTGAATAAGGATTAATAGAATAATTGACACATAAAAACCCCGGAAGCAATGCTTCCGGGGTTTTGTTTATAGAGGATTCTGTTGCAATCCTGGTTGTAGATTAATCTGACTTTGTGGAATATCACATTGCAGGTCATTATCTGTTGGTTGAATTATTTCTTTCCCTAGCTTCATCCTTGTTTCGTTAAGATGCACTCCTGGGAATTTTCTATCAATTGCACGATTATTTCTGATCAAATCGAATTTACGCTGTGATTCAAAAGCAAACTCTAGCCATCTTTCATCCAAAACAACATCCAGAGCTGTTTTTCCCGCAGGCAAACTTGCAAACTCCGGAGCATTTGCTCTTCTTCTGATTATATTAACATCATTCAATGCCCCTGTAATATCTCCCGATTTCGCTTTAACTTCTGCTCTGATTAAATATAACTCCGCCAATCTTGAAATTACTGGTGAATACAGTTGAGAGTAACCCTCCTGTAAAGAAAGTTTATTGATATAATATTTAGGGAAACCTCCTCTATTATTCATTTCATAATCACGAGTCAGATATTGTTTTTGACCATTGATAGTAGTGAAATACTTTGTATAAGTAGGTCCTCCATAATTTACGTCTTCGGAACTTATAGGATAGGTATTACCATCTTTTGTAAACGAAATATAATTACCATTTGCGTCTACGTTAGCTGGGTAAAATTTATATTCATATCTAAAACGGCTAGCAACATATTCAGTCCAATATACTACCGGAGCTTTTTTCTTCGTTTGTGTATCTAATTTATAATCCTGCTGTATAAATTTATTTCTAACATCCTGAGGAAACCTTTGCAATAACTGTATATAAGGATCTGCAGCATACATTTCTCCCCAGCCTTCATTATTAATCACCGTATACATAGACCCTAGCATATAGTCAGGATTATAAATATAGGTTGAAGATGTATCATACCTAACCGCAAAAATTGTTTCGGAGTTATTTTCCGGTACTTTTTGAGCATAAGTTGGTAATTCAGCAGTAGAAACTAAAGAATATTTACCGCTACTGATAACTTTATCCGCATATTCCAAAGCTTTTGGATTATTATCCATATAAAGATAAACTCTTGCTAAAAGTGCTTGTGCCGCAGCCTGAGTTGCCTTTATATTATTTTTGCTATCACCTGTCATTAAACGTTCTGCACTCAATAAATCTTTTACAACTGCGTCATACGACTCGCCTACAGTAGCCCTATTTGGACGATCACTTTCATCGGTTGTATACTTCAATGGGATACCTAAATTCCCTCGTCCCTGATTATAAGGTTTAGAATAATGAAGTAACATATTAAAATTAATAAATGCTCTCAGGTAATAAGCCTCCCCCAACATATGGTCTAAAGCTTCTGATCTTCCTTCATTCAGATTTTTGAAAATACTATTTATTGCATTTATAGCACTGAACCCATCATTCCACGCAACAACCATTCTTGCATTAGAAGCATCTCTGACTAAGCTATAATACCCCATTAGAGGGTCTGTTGTAGTTCCACTCAGATTCACTTCATCGGCTCCATAAGTACCATTTCTATAGTAGTTCATACTTATCCCGTAATCGCTACCTTTCTGATTAATAACATCTCCTCCTCTTACTTTAGCATAAATACCATTAAGCAATTGTTTTAATCCTGTTTCGCTCGTTACAACCTGATCCGTTATTCCACCATCATAAGGAGCTCTATCTATATTACACCCTATTAAACCAATAAGGGCGATTGATGATAATATTATTTTTTTCATTTTTTCAATTAATTAGAATGATACATTTAATCCCACGGTTATAGTTCTTGGGGCAGGATAGCCTGTATAAGCAAATCCATCTCCACCGGAATTACTTCCTAAGAAGTCCATTTCAGGAGTTTGCCCAGAATATCCAGTAATCATAAACATATTTTCAGCATTCACAGATATTCTTGCACTTTTAAATGTATTACCTGGAATAAAACTTTTAGGCACATCGTATGAAAGACTGATACTTCTTATCTTAAGGAAATCTCCTTTTTCTAAGTACCTTGTAGATTCATAACGTCCTTTTCTTGTATCTTCATAAATAAGAGAAGGGTGTGTTGCTTTAGCATTCTGCTCAGGTGTATTCTTAGGACTCCATCTTATCCAATCTTTATCTGGCACCATTACATTATAATATGGATAAGTACCATCTGCATCTAAGAAGCTTGAACGTTGTCCATTATACAAATAGCCACCAACAGAGAAATAAGCACTTGCAGCTAAAGTAAAGCCTTTGTAACTTACTGAAGTATTAAAACCACCTGTAAAATCTGGCAAACGAGACTTATCTTTAAGATGAACATAAGTTGCCTGATCATAATTATTCGTCGTTTTACTAGTTACACTTGCTCCAGGATTAGCATTCATATAATCCGTTAAATTTGCAATTCTCTTTCCTGCAGAGTCATAGTAAGCATTCCATAATGGGTTCCCATTAGAAGCATCAACCCCCGCCCATTCTCTAAGTTCATAAGTATACATTTTTTCTCCAACAGCAACTCTGTACATTCCACTTTTATAACTTCCGTTATAAAGATCTACATAAGTAGCTTTATTCTTCGCAATATTGAAGCCTACATTCCAACGAACATTACTGTTTCTTATAATATCAGCATCAATTGCCAATTCCACACCTCTGTTTCTAATAGTACCAATATTTACTGTTTTACTATTAAATCCTGTAATCCAAGGTAATTGAAGAGATGTAATTAAGTCTTTAGTATCTTTATTATACCAGTCAAATACAACATTAATTCTATTATTCAGGAATGAGATATCTGTTCCTAAATCTAACTGATAAATAGTCTCCCATTTTAGGTTATTATTACCAGCCTGAGTTGGATATAAACCTATATTTCCATTATAAGGCACTGATGTACTTTTATTATAAGTAGCATAATAATTAGTCGGAGCATTTCCTTGTGCTCCGTAACTACCTCTTACTTTCCACTTATTAACTGTAGATTTTAGAGATTGGAAAAATCTTTCATTTGCAACATTCCAACCTGTACTTACAGCCCAGAAAACCCCGGTTTTATTTTGTGAAGTAAAACGAGACGATTGATCTACCCTTACAGATCCCTGTAATAGATATTTATCATCATAAGAGTACTCGGCATTAGATAAGTATGATTGAAAAGCGTATTCATTTCTCTGTCCAGTAGGTACTCCATCTGCCTCTGCCGAATTAGATAAAACCTCAGAACCTACTATAATATTCTTAACTCTAGCGCCATTAGCTTTATACATGTAATCCTGATATTCATACGCCACTAAAGCATTTAATCTGTGTTTATCATTCCATGTATTTTCATAACGCAACATTTGGTTTGTATAACTCGTCCATCTGATAGCATTAGACTGGCTCATTCTTCCTCCTGTTGTAACCTCTGATAACATAGATGGATCATTGTATGAAAAACCATCATAATTATAATAAGTTAAAGAGTTGGTAGAAATAAATTTCAAATTTTTAAGAAGTTTTACTTCGAAATCCAAGTTTCCTTGGGCGTTAAAAGTATTAGCTTTGCTGTAATACTTATTTCGGTCAATCAGGTAATTCCCTCTATCCCTACTAAACCATGATGCATTATTACTAGATGTAACATAATACAAAGATCCATCCGGGTTATATGGAGAATCCCATGGCAGTTTATAAAACCCATCAAACAAGCTATATTGTTGATCAAAAGTTTTATCATACATAAAGTATAACTTTGGACTAACCTTCAACCATTTATAAAGTTGTGTTTCATGGTTCAATCTTACGGTTAATCTTTCTAATTTATAACCTTTAATCGTACCTTCTTCATTATAATAGCCTGCATTTAGATAAGTTTTGCTTCCCTCAGATGACTTATTAAAGCTAACATCATAGTTATGAACAACACCTACCTGGGTTGCAAGGTCTTTCCAATTAAAATCATTTTTAATATCATCCCAGCTGTTAAGAGTTTTCCCATACTGCTGAGACAGAACTCCATCTGCCCCAAAAAGTTTCAAATTTGGATTATTATCCAAATATTCCATAAAATGATCTTTGAGCTGTTGAGAATTCATAACTTTCAAAGGTCCCATATTAAAGAAATTGAATGAATTATTCATCCTTACATTAATAGAGTTACCTTTCCCAGCTTTTGTTGTTATAACAATAACACCAGCAGCTCCTCTGGATCCATATAATGCTGTAGCCGCAGCATCTTTTAATACAGTAACATCTTCAATCTGATCTGGAGCTATATCAGCATTTCCATGGACTATTACACCATCCACCACATATAATGGGTCATTATTAGCTGATATACTCGCTATACCACGAATACGCATAGTTGGTTTCGAGCCAGGCTGCCCACTAGATACAGCTGCCACAACTCCGGGCATCTTACCTTGAAGCATTGTTTGGAAGTTTGCACTGGTTACATCCTGAAGTTGTTCAGAATTTACAGTTGCTACAGAAGATGTAAGCGTTTCTTTACGTTGTTTTTTGTACCCAACGACAACAACTTCCTCGATCTTTTTTTCATTCAGGGAATCTTTTTTTGTAGTCTGAGCATGTACCATTCCGGACATCAGAAAAAAGCACACACCAGCCTTCCCAAAATTTTTGATTTGAGTCTTCATAGATTACAGGTTATTATTTTTTAACTGTTTCAAAAATATAAAAAAAAAGCGTATATCAAAGTATACGCTCTTAATTTATGTTAATTTTTAAATAATTTTACTTTTGCAAAGCAAAATTCAAATTATATATTTACTACAATAAGAAAAATAAAATTATTTTTTTTTCATTTTTTGAAAACGATTTGTGGCAATTTCAACAATTTTGCCACCAATCCATGAAAACGGGAAAAATATAAGAAAAATAGAAATTTTATAAAACGTAGGATGAAACGGGAATATAATAACATCCAGCATAGCAATAAATAGCAATATAAAGCCAATAAGAATAGCATATGCAACTTTAGCATACTTTACTACAAGTGCTGTTACCACTCCGCCTATCATCGCTCCTATACCCGAAGACACTAATAATGCAACGAAGAAATAATCCTTATTTCTGACACTATAAAGAAGGTATTCCCATCTTTTAAAAGGTGCAAATTGCTCATAGGTAATCCAGGCAGGATTCAGCCGAACCCCAAGAGTAATAATCAGGGCCGCAACAAACAACCCCAGAATAACACCAAATGTATTTCTTAAAAAATTCACGTTCTATTAACCCTTATGTGCAATCATAGAAATTTCTACATTCACATTCTTAGGAAGACATGAAACCTGAACCGTTTCTCTTGCCGGATAGCAAGAAGAATCAAGGTAAGATGCATAAATATCATTCATCACAGCAAAATCATCCATATTCTTAAGAAAGATAGTAGACTTTACAACATCTCTGAATGTTAATCCTGCAGCATCAAGAATCGCCTGCAGATTTTTCATTACCTGATGCGTTTCTTTTTCGATACCATCAAGTATTTTCCCTGTTGCAGGATCCATTGGAATCTGTCCCGAAATATACAAAACACCATTGATCATATTCGCTTGCGAATAAGGTCCGATTGCCGCCGGCGCATTGTCTGTAGAAATAATTTCTTTCATGATTATTTTTCGTCAAATATATAAAATTAGAACGAACTTGTTGTATTAGGGAAACTCCTTGATTTATACTTCACTGCGTCTCTCAGGATATTTGCTTTAATCCCGATAAAGAAGTCATAAACCTTATACGGTCCTCCGGTAGGAACCCAGTTGAAGTTAATTGTAAAGCTTCGCTGATCTCTGGAAAACCCTATACGAGTATAAGCTAACTGTCCTGTAACAACGTCATAATAAGTGCTACCATTGATGTTCCAGTAAGGCGTAAGTTTTATACTTCCATCCAATCCTACTGAGAAAGTCTTTGTTCCGGTACGGGTTAATCCTTTATTATAACTATATTGTGCATTCACATTTAACGTCCATGGCTGCTTGAACCTTGCATAGTAGTTGTCGTCGAAATAATAATTTTCGTAACGTATTTCCCCTTTGGTCTTGTATTCTTTCGCAGGATCTTTACTTTCCCCCAGAATAGCTTCAGATAAAGGTAATGACAATTGCGCATTGAAATTAGCAATACTAAATGCCCCAAACTTTTCAGTTCTTATTCCCTGCTCTATGCCTGGTAAAAATTCAGTTTTATAAGGATCCAACATCATAGACATATTTACATTCAGCTTATTCTTAAAGAATGAAGACTGTGTGTTGATACTAATCATTGACCATTTATACTTTGGAGCTGCAAAATTATAGTTCCCGGAAATGTTCAGGTTTTCAAAGATTTTCACTTTTTCAACTCCCGTAGAGTCTTTTTTAGACTTAACTTTCATCTCCAGGCTGTTATTAATATTAAAGCCTACAGACTGTGTTAATCCTGTTCCGGGAGATCCATAAATACCCCCTTCAAAAATAGAATAAGGCACCAGCATACCTGTTCTGTCATAATATTCATTATAATATCCCCATGACTGAGAACTGAAGTCCGGTGCATAATTAAAGCTGATACTCGGTGTCACCATGTGTCTTATTGCCTGAACCTTGGAATTTTTATTAAATTTCAGCATCCCGTACAGTACCGTCTGCAAACTTGCTGAAGTTGTAAACGTACTGAATCCGGATATATTCTTTTTATAATTATTATCAATTTTATCGGTAACAGGATTATAATTTCTGTCCAGTGTCTTGGTTGTCATAACGTTATTTACATTAGCACTAAGTGAAAACGTAAAGTATTTGAATAATGGTGTATTGGTTGTCAACCCTATTGTATTCTGCAATCCTGTTTGCATTTTGTCAAACATCGATTTAGTGAACAACTCATCCTGCTTAGCGTTTACGTAGTTAGTAAATGACAAATTTGTATTCACATTAATATTCTCCAGCAGACCTGTTCTTACTCCGGTTTTCGGTTTAAACAGATAAAACTGGTTAACATTTACCGTTAATTGAGGCAAACGAAGATCAACCAAACCTGTTGCAAAGTTCTGAGAATAAGATGCCGTTCCGTTAATCGTAACTGGTAGATTCAGAAACCTTTTGGTAAAGGAAATAGAAGAACTTTGTTGTGTATTAAGTGCATTACCCTGGAAGATATAATTATTATTAAGGGTATTGTTATAGAACTTGGTACTTACAATATCTACTGATGCAGAAAAGTTAAAATACGGATTAGCCTTTGTATCCTGGGAATGCCTCCATCCGATTCTGTATGTACTACTTTGTGAATATCCATCAAGTCCTTTAATCCCTACGATACGTGATCCGAATTCTGCTATAAAGTTACCGGTATAGCGGTAATTTTTCTTATAACCTATTTCAGGTCGCAAGTTCCAGCTTCCTTTAGTATAAATATCACTAAGAATTTTAAGGTCAAAGTGCTCGCCTATTGGCTGATAATAACCTAATCCATTCAGAAAGAATCCTACATCTTCTCTTTCACCAAAACTAGGAATCAGAATGCCGGCACTCCTTTTTTCGGAAAACGGAAGAATTGCAAACGGAAGCACTAAAGGCGTTGGTACATTTTCAATATACATCTGGATAGGCCCGGTAATAACCCGTGAACTCTCCTTTCCTTTTATCATCTTGATTTTAGGTGCCAACAGATAATAATCGGACATGGAATCCTTTTTCTTCAGGAAATATTCATCCGTTGTATATTTCCCCTGCCTCAGATAATATATCGAGTCATTCGCTTTCTTAGTCTTACTCGCAACAATAGCCCCCTCACTCTCCTCAGTACGAGTATTATAAGCTATTGCCTTATTGGTTTTATAGTTGTAATTAAGACTTTCGGTTTCATATTTTTTTCCTCCCTGAGTAGTAATTACCGGAGAAACAATCTTTCCTTTATCATTAAGTTTTCCTCTTGCAAAAATCTGATTCTTGTCCCAGTCTATAGAGATATAATCAGCATCAATCTGAGTATCCTGATATACTACCGTAGCATTTTTATTCAGGATTGTCATCTTTTTAGGGACATCACTCTTATTGTTATCTGCTTTGGTTTTTACTACGTCAGCAATCTTCTCTGTTTTAAGCAGAGAATCTGACTTTATACTATCCGTTTTTACCGCTATAGTGTCTGATACAACCTTTTTTCCCTTAACAGTTTGCTTAGTATTCTGTGCTAAAAAACTGTTAAAAATTAGGAAAATTAAAATATGTAAGGTATTTTTGAAACCGTTTGAACCCAAATCTATTCTATAATTATTCGGGTCAAAATTAGCAAAATTTAAAAAATGAAGATGAATAACCCCTTATTTAATCTTAAAAAATATTTATTCCTGCTTGCAGGCGTCCTTTTTATCAGCCTTTCGGCTCAAAAAAAATTTACACTTGTTATAGATCCCGGACACGGAAGTAAGAATGGCTCGGCCAGAACTTATTCTGATCTGGGTGAAGTAAGAGAGGATCATGTCGTTTTAGCCGTTGGGCTAAAATTAGGTAAGCTTCTCGAGAAGAATAAAGACATAAAGGTTATTTTTACCAGGACGTCGGATGTACTTCCTTCACTAACAGAAAGAACGAATCTAGCCAACAGGAGCAAAGCCGATTTATTTGTTTCCATCCACTGTAATGCAACGGGAACTAACAATGGTTCCGCATATGGCACTGAGACTTATATACAAGGACCCAACCAGAATAGCACAAATCTGGAGGTTGCCAAGCGAGAAAACTCGGTAATTTATCTGGACAAAGAAGACCGACAGAACTTCGCCTCATATGATCCAAACTCTCCGGAATCACTTATTGCCCTGAAACTTCAGCAAAGCAAGTATTTGGAAAGCAGTTTGCTTATCGGTAGTATGGTGGAAGAAAATTTTGAGAAAAAAGATAAAAGACTTTCCCGTGGAGTAAAACAAGCCAACCTACACGTTTTACGACTTAATGCCATGCCTTCCATTCTTGTAGAAACAGGCTTTGTGAACAATTACGAGGAAGCACAATACCTGATTTCTGAAAAAGGACAGCAGGAAATAGCAGAATCTATTTATGAAGCAATCATCAATTACAAGAAAGCCGTTGAACGAAACAGAGGCTCTGTAAGCGTAGAAGAAGCTAAACCTGTAAAAGTAGAGACTCCTCTGAAAAATGACTTCAGAATACTCTTAATGACAACCCAGAACAGGTACAACGAAAATGACCCTGCCCTGAGAGGACTCAACTATATACTTCCGGTAAAAGAAGGGGTATTTTATAAATATTATTATGCCACTACGAATCTGGCATCTGTAAAAGACGGAAATATAAAAACAGCTAAAGACGCTGGCTTTATGAACGCCGTTGCCATTGGTTTTGTTCCCAATGCTGTTATCGCAAAAGGCTATTACACTATAGAAGTTACAGTTTCTAAGGAGAAACTCAATAGTTCTTCCTATATACTTCAGACTCTTAAAGACATTAAGCGTGACAAAAGAGATGGTACATTCTACTATACTTTTGGCAAGGTAAACACCCTGGAAGCGGCTATTAAGCTCCAAAAAACACTAGAAGAGAAAGGCATTAAGAACACAATTATTGAAAAAGTTACAGAATAATTGAAAAATTATTTTGCAGTATCAAAAAAACGTTCTATATTTGCACTCACAAAAATCAAATGGCCTATTCGTCTAGTGGTTAGGACTCAAGATTTTCATTCTTGCAACAGGGGTTCGATTCCCCTATAGGCTACAAGTTTTTTGTAAAAATTATTTTGGTAATTAAAAAGATTTTTATATCTTTGCAAAAGTTTTAAAAAGTTATGGCAAATCATAAATCAGCTCTTAAAAGAATTAGACAAAACAACGTTAGGAGATTAAGAAACAGATATTATCACAAGACAGCTAGAACTGCGGTTAAAGTGTTAAGAAGTGAGACTGAAAAGGCTTCTGCTACTGAGCAATTGCCAAAAGTAATCTCTTTACTAGATAAGTTAGTAAAAAAGAACATTATTCACAAGAATAAGGCAGCTAACTTGAAAAGTAAACTAACTAAGCACGTTAATAAGTTAGCTTAATATAAAATTTAAGGCCCGTTCGTCTATCGGTTAGGACCTCAGATTTTCATTCTGGTAAGAGGGGTTCGATTCCCCTACGGGCTACCAAAGCTCTCAACAAATGTTGAGAGCTTTTTTTATTCTCATATTTTCCATTATCTATTCTATTCATGGCTAAAGATATTTTCTTATTTTTATAATGAAAAACTAAAAACCATGAATCACACCACATCACTTTTAAATAAAAAAGTATTTGCCTTAGCTTATAATGTAGTATCATATTTCTAATCTAGCCTGATGATTTATATTTCTGCACAGCCCGATCAGATTTATTTTCTCTGGCAATTGGAAATACAATTAAGAAACTTTCAGTCTCTGGGAATAAAAAAAGACGATATTCATGTTATCATTGGCTATAACCCTCTGACCGAATTAAAAGAAAATTCTAAGATCTTTATAAAAGAAAATAAAGATTTCGCTCATTTCTTTGTATATCCGGACACCCGAAATAACCCAAAATACGAATCTTCTATACGCCCCCACTTACTTGAAAAGCATTGGATAGAAAATCCTGATATCCGAAATGAAACGATATTTTATCATGACTCTGATATCCTCTTCAGCAGGATACCATCTATTAATCAGGAATTAAACGACCATATTAATTATGTTTCAGACACTCGTTCATATCTTGACAGTGTTTATATTCTATCCCATACAGACGAAAAGGTATTTAAGAAAATTACTTCAACTGTAGGAATCAGTGTGCAAGACGTAACAAATATTGATGAGAATGCTGGTGGAGCACAGTACATACTAAAGAATGTAGATTCCCATTTCTGGAGAAAAGTTTATTCAGATTCTGAAACTATATATACAATACTATCCGACTACAATACAGAAGAACTTCAGAAATCAATTATTAATCCGGATTACCAGCAAAAAAAAATTCAAGCCTGGTGCTCGGATATGTGGTCACTTCTCTGGAATCTTATATATTTAGACAGAGAAATTAAAATTCTTCAGGAATTAAATTTTTCATGGCCAACAGATGACATCAAAGAATGGAGCAATAAAGCAATTCTTCACTATGCAGGTTTACATACGGACAAAGAAAATTATTTTTATAAAAGAGATTACGTTCACCATACTCCTTGGTATGATGATAATATAGATTCAATCCCTCCATCAAATTGTAGCTATCCTATTGTTGAGTTAATAAAAAGAAGAAAAGAAGAACTGGACACAAAAAGAATAATTTTAGAAAATATAGTTCTTTCACCTGATGAACAAACAGAAATTCAGAAAAAATATGTTGAAAAGTATTTTTTTTCAGCTGACATAGCAACATTTTGTAAGCCTGTACTAACGATACCTCAAAACTTGATTATCCCTCCGGAATTATTACAAAAAATTGACAAACTCATTGGAGAAAATCAGTTCACAGAAATACAGCTTCATCATATATACCACGTAGATTTATTAATAAGTGAAGTTTTTAATAAAGTTCAAGATGCAGAAATATTAAGTCAGAACAAAGGAAAATTTCAAATTTTAGACCTTCCAGTTACTATAAATATAAAATATCCTAACTGTGATTCAACAGATAAAAAAGTTTTGGAAATAACAAACACCGTATTTGAATTATCATGAAAACAGGATTAATTAATGGTTTATCCGGAGATGCACTTATTTTGTTTCTATCACCGGAAAAGAAAAACAGAGATGAAGGACTAAAACTCCTAAATATAGTTTCAGAGGAGATTACGACATCAACAGACTATAGCTTCGATACTGGTATTACAGGTTTCGGATGGCTCGTAGCATTTCTTCATCAGGAAAGATTAATCGATATTGACTCTGATGATATTCTGGAAGACTTTGACGATCAGATTTACAAATTGACACTACAGGAATTATCAGAACAAAATACGGATGTAAATACTTTATTGGGCTTTATTGATTATCATATTATAAGACACCGTAATAAAAATTTCAATGAACAACAGTTCAGAAAATTCCTTCATCAAGAATGTATTAATCTGATGGTAGAAAAGCTTAATACACTTATTGGCTATTATATTTCTCAAAAAGAACTTACCCAAAAACAGATAGAAAATAGTTGTAAGATATTGCTGAAATTTAGTTATCTATCCAATTATATAAATAATAAGATCATTAGTGATCAGCTACCAGATCAATTATACCATTTTATAAAATATACGCAAAACAATCTTCAGCCTGATAGTAACCTAAAAAAACAATCCCAAAAAAGGTTATGGCAAGCTGTTAAAAATAAGAACTACAAAGTTTTTATTACACAATTAGAAATTGATCTGCCCAAAGTCAATTACAGTGATTTAAAAGAGACATTAGACATCAATAATATCATATATAATCTAACAAATACAAACAATCAATAGGTATAGCATCATTTTATTCAGAATAAATTATAAAAATCGCTCACTTTGTAGTGATTTAAAAAATAATACATAAATTGTAGTCGAATTACAAAATAACCCAAGATGGCCCCTACAAAAACTGCCATCTTTTAAATCTTTATATCATGAAAAAAATCAAATTAAATCAGGTAAATTTAACTCCTGAAAAGCAATTAAACAGAGAACAATTAAAAAATGTATTTGGAGGAGAGGTCATTTTTTCTACTTGGAATGAAGTTATATGTTTCGTAGAATATCGTTGTGACAACAATCCCGATCTTATCGTAAAGGGATCTGCCGCTAATTGTGTATTAGCTGAGCAAAATGCCAGAAAACAGTGTCGTTAATCATAAATAACCTCAAAAATACTGAAAGGGTGCTTTGCACCCTTTTTTATTTTATTTAATAAACTATCAATTATTCTCAGTATATGAAGTATTAATATAAAAATATTTTCTATCTTCGTACTTTCTCATATGTATGAACATACTAGCTAAAAACTTTACAATTGATCACAACAGCAAACTGCCTCTACATGTACAGGTAGAAGAACTTTTTCGCAAACTAATCAAAATGGAAGTTTATAAAAAGGGGGCTTTGTTACCAAAAGAAGTAGATCTAGCTAACCTTTGGGGGGTATCTCGTAATACCATCCGCCAGGCAACAAACAAACTGGAGCACGAAGGCCTCATTATACGTAAAAAAGGAGTAGGTACACGTGTTGCGGAAAAGAAAAGCCTTGTAACCGGACTAGACCATTGGTATAGTTTTACCAGAGAAATGCAGGAGAAGGGAATCAATGTTATCAATCAGTTATTAAAGACCGAAGAAATACAGCCAAATGAAGAAATCTGCAATTTCTTCAGCATTACGCCAGATAAAAAAATATTCAAGCTCTCCAAACTAAAAGGAGAAAACTCGGGAGACCCTATTGTTTACTTCGAAAGTTATTTTCATCCAAGAATCGGAGTCAATAAAAATGATGATTTTGATATGCCATTATACAGCATGCTTCAAGATCATTTCGGAGTTATAGTAGACCGCTCACGCGAAAACATAAGTGCCTGCCATGCTGGTGCTGTAATAGGGAAAAAGCTAAAAGTGCCTGCTACTTTTCCTTTATTAAAAAGAGAACGTTTTGTTTATGATATAAACGGAAAGCCTGTAGAATATAATGTAGGCTATTACCGTTCTGACAAATTCACCTATACCATAGATATAAATAAGTCTGTGGAAAGTTGATTTTATTTTTTTAGCTTTTAATATGTTCAAACATTCTAACATATAACCATAAAAAATGAAGCTCATGTATTACAGGTATTTTCTTTTGCTAATGTCCTTCTGTATGGCAGGCAATTTTATTTATGCCCAAAAAAAGGTTCCGTATTTTGGCAATATAAATGCTATAAACGGATATGAAAATGAAATAAGCGGTGAGAATATTGATTATTTTTCTGCATTTCCGGATCACGCAACCCGTGCATTGCTCACCAGAACAACGGACGGAGCCAAAACAATAGAATGGGAGACCGCCAAAGTCCCTCAAAAAAATTCAGGCCCGTATATATATTTCAACTGGCTGGTATCACATTCTTCAGGCAGCAGTGGTGGTGTCCGTAATTTTGATTTGTATATAAACGATCAAAAAGCACTAACTCTTAGCACCTACCCTGCCAACCAGCATCCGACATGGATTTCCAAAGCTGCAGACAGTACTGCTTTTGTTTTTAACCAGACAAAAATGGACGGACTGAAAGACTCATACGGCATTGCCTATCTAAGAGTTCCTATAAATAAAGTAACCCCCGGAAAGCCCCTTCGATTAAAACTGGTAGGACAGGCACAAAACAGCAGGGATTGGTTCATGACTTATAAATTTACGTTCCAGGAAAAAATGGATGCCAGCGCAACTCCTTTCATCCTGAAAGACGGTAAACGGCTAATTAATCTCACTACACTGCATTTCGGTCCGGAAGAGAAAATCACTGCAAAAATCGACAACAAGGAGAGTTTTTCTTTTACAATGCCAGATGGTATTAAAACATTTGACATTCCGGTAACGCTTTCACAAACCGGAGGCAATGTACAACTAACCGTAACCTCAGGAAAAAAAGAACTTCTGCGCAAAACTATACAGGCAGGTACTATTGTTCCACGTACTTTATATTTCATTCATCATTCTCATACTGATGTAGGATACTCTCATTTACAGGCAGAAGTGGAAAAGATTCATACCAAAAATATTTACGATGCTCTGAGGATGATTGATGAAACCCGAAATCTTCCTGAAGAGGCTCGTTTTAAATGGAATGTAGAAGCGCTATGGGATGTAGAGAATTTTATGCAAAAGGCTACACCCGAAGATAAAAAGGCTTTTGTAAAAGCTGTAAAAGATGGAGGAATCGGACTTTCTGTTATGTATGGTAATATACTGACAGGACTTAGCCAGCCGGAAGAGCTATTTCACTATACCGAATACGCACAGAAGCTGGAGAAGGAGTATGGCCTTAAGATCAACAGTGCAATGATGTCTGACGTTCCGGGGTTTGCATGGTCTCTAGTTCCTGCGTTAACCACTTCAGGTGTAAAATATTTCTCCAGTGGTCCCAATTATTTAGGGAAAACTAATCCTTACCTGGGTGACCGTGTTGGAAATTTTGTAAAAAACTGGGGAGATAAACCCGTATGGTGGCTATCTCCTTCCGGAAAAGAAAAAATATTATTCTGGACTGCAGGAAGAGGTTACTCATCATGGCATGGCATTCATCCCGGAGCGGTATTCGAAACTGGCCAGAAAAAAATTGCAGAATACCTTGATGATCTTACCCGAACCAATTACCCATATGATATCGTACAATGGCGCTACAATATTGTATCAGACAACGGACCTATTGATCCATCAATATCAAAGTTTGTAGATGAATGGAATAAAAAATATACTTCACCAAAAATTGTACTGAGCACTAATGAGAAAATGTTTGAAGTATTTGAAAAAAAATATGGTGACCAGCTTCCGGTTGTAAAAGGCGATATCAGTCCACATTGGGAAGATGGTGCAATGTCCACAGCTAAAGAAGAAGGAATAAACAGAAACAGCGGACTGAAACTACAGCAGCTAACCACTCTTTATTCTATGCTAAATCCCCGCCTGTACAACAGTCAGCATTTTTATGATGCGTGGAGGAATGTAATTCTTTTTCATGAACACACATGGGGAGCTTTCAATAGCATTACAGCTCCTGACCTACCATTTGTTACCGATCAATGGAAGGTAAAAAGACAATTTTCACTTGACGGAAACTCTCTTGCCAATCAATTGGAAAAAGATTTATTACAACCTCTGACTAATCCGGGATCTAAAAAGATTGAGGTTTTCAATACTTCGTCCTGGACACGTAACGGAGTTGCAACTATTCCTGCGACAGCAGAAGGCAATAGTGTCCAAGATGCAGCAGGCAACAAAATACCACTACAAAAACTGGAAAATGGTACAATGGTATTTATGGCTAAGAATATTCCGGCATTAGGTTCCGCAGTTTATACTATTATTAAAAATAAAACATTAGCAACCACACCGTTTGTAGTTACCAACAATAGTGTATCAAACGGAAAAATAACACTGACCTGGGATAATAAAACCGGAAGCATTACCCATTTTACAGATAATGGTACCACTAATTATGCAGGAAGTTTTAAAAATCAGGGACTGAACAGTTACTGGTATGTACCGGGATCCGATCCCAATGAAGCCAAATCAAACACTGAAGTACAGACAAAAATATTGGAAAACGGGCCTGTAATGGTAAAGGTTTTATTAACCGCAGATGCTCCCGGAGCTAACAAACTGGAAAGAATTATCACTCTATATAAAGATAGTGATGAAGCATTATTAGAGAATATTATAGACAAAAAACCTGTCCGAACTAAAGAGTCTGTTCATTTCGGTTTTCCGTTCAATTCTGGTTTCAAAAATATTACAGCCGATGCCGGTTATGGCATTATGAAATACCTTACCGATCAACTACCAGGATCTAATATGGATTATTGGTATAGCCGCCGTTGGGTAGATGCTTCTTCCGGGCAGAAAGGAATCCAGTGGATGATGATAGAAACACCGCTAACGGAAGCTGCAGAAATGATAGATGAAAGAATGCTTATCGATAATAGTCATAAGAAATGGAAAGATAAAGGCACTCTCGGAACTACTAACTGGTTTAGCTATGCGATGAACAATTACTGGCATACCAACTACAAAGCAGATCAGGAAGGCCCCGTACATTACCGCTACGCACTCCGTCCTCACGATACTTTTAATTCCGTGGAGAATGAAAAGTATGCAGCCGCGTTTACTCAACCTCTTATTGCCATTCCTGTAATCGAAAAAGCAGATATCAAAGGAAGTCTTTTCCACATGAAGAATGATAAAATTGTGGTGACTAGTATAACTCCTCAGAACGATCAAAGCTTTATTATAAGACTTTATAATCCGGATGAAAAAGAGCAGACAACCACATTTACATGGGAAAGGTTAAAACCTTCTAAGCTGATTTATAATAAAACAGGAAAAGAAATATTTATAAACGATTCAGTTAGTCTAAATAGCATGGATGTGATTGAAATAAAGGTAATTCCATAAATAAAATATTCCAGACAGCATTATATACAATCAGAAATAATATCAAAACTTATTAAAGCTATCAATGTGTGAATAAAAGAGATCGAAATTGTACAGGTATATAGTAGCATAAGACTAATTTACTTATCCGATACCTTATAATTTTATATATGATCATACCATACAAAGCAAATTGTGGATAAACTGTTAAGAAATATAAAAACCTCCATAACAAAGGGATAATTCAAGAATATTTATTAACCAAATGCTGTGGATAAGCATGTAAAAAGAACTCTTTTTGTGGATAAAAATATAAAGTTCCGCTGTATAAATAAGAGCTATGGCTTATATCAAAATTAGCAACTTTCAGAGGTAAAGAAAATGGCAAAAACCAAAAAGAGAATTTCAGACAAAAATATAGTCCCAGTTTCTTATCTGAACATGATATCCGGTAGAAAATATCCAGTTTGGAATTCTCATACAGTAGAAATTGTGGATAAACTGAGCCAGCATCAGAAAATCCTCGGTATAAGTAGATCGGAGCTTATTTTTTATTCACCAAATATTGTGGATAAGCATGTGGAAACAGCCCCTTTTGTGGATAAAAAACAGCATTATTCCGTAAATAAAAACTAAAAAAAATGTCAAAACCAGTTATTGCCATAGACATGGGTGGCACCAAAATAAAAATTGGAATTGTTCATCAAGATACTATTCTGGCATCAGCTTCTATAGATTCTTATTCAGGAGAAGGTCTGAGACCAAGACTGCCCCTTATAAAAGAAATTGTGGATAAGCTATTGGAAAGAACAGAAACTCCCATTACAAGAGTATCTGGGCTTGGTATTTCTTCACCAGGAATTGTTGATAACCATAGAAAAAGGATACTATCTGTGGATAAAAAATTCAGTGATGCACCGGGTATAAATTTGGAAGAATGGTGCTTACTAACATTCGGAATTCCTTTTTTTATAGAAAACGATGCCCGCTCCGCTCTTCTCGGAGAATGGAAATATGGAAACGCAAAAGATGCTGACAATGTAATACTGATGACACTAGGTACAGGAATAGGAAGTGCAGCGGTCACAGAAGGTCGATTACTAAGAGGCAAACACTTCACCGCAGGTATAATGGGCGGACATTTTGTTATCAATTATAAAGGCAGGATGTGTAACTGCGGAAATAAGGGATGTGTAGAAACAGAAGCTTCTACCTGGAATATTACCAACATTGCAAAATCAGAAAAGGGTTTCACAAAAAGCAGGCTGGCAGATTTTCCGGTAATTGATTACGAGCTCATCTTCAGATTGGCCGGAGAAGGAGATGCAACTGCTATACATCTGCGAGACCAGAGCCTACAGGCATGGTCAGCTTCTGCCATCAATCTCATCCATGCTTACGATCCGGAAATACTGGTGCTTACTGGCGGGATTATGGCAAGCAGCAATTACATCATTCCCTATATCAGAAAACAGGTTGAAACTCATGCGTGGACTCCTTGGGGAAAAGTTGACATCAGGGAAGGGAAATTCCCGGCAACTGCAGCGTTACTAGGCATCGCCCATGTGGTAAATAATGGATAAATAAAAGAATACAAATGAAATCAAATTTTAATAAATTCCCTGTCATCGAAATACAAAATCACAACTGTATAAGCGGATGGGAAAACATTGCAGAGGAAATTGAGACACGCGCACCTAAGGTAATAGCTATTGAATGTTATTCCGGTGTATATACCGAGGAGATTAACGTTTCATTACAAGAATTACTAAAGCCGGAATTAATCATAAATACCATAGAGGCAATGAAACCGGAAAGCGAAATTTCTGCACTGGTACAAGCCTTTGTAACAGACGACCCTGTATTTGGTAATTTAACATCACTGGAGCTGGAAAATTATTTTGATATTTCTAAAGTAAACAGCCTTCGTAATCGTATAGCCGCTACCAATAATCTTATAATCGTTACCGGCCCCGGAGCTACGTTAATAGCACGACAGGCAGATCTTTGCATTTATGCAGACATGCCACGATGGGAAATACAATTACGCTACCGTAAAGATACTGTCTGTAACCTGGGCAAAACTAATTATACCGACTCTTTCGCCTATAAATATAAGCATGCATATTTTGTAGACTGGCGCGTATGCGACCGTTATAAAAAACGAATATTAAGCAACTGCCAACTCTTTCTGGACACAACCAAACCTCATCAGCCAAAAATGATAAGTACCAATGCTTTATACGATGCTATGCAGGAAACCATAAAACGTCCATTCAGAGTCGTTCCGTTTTTTGACCCCGGTCCATGGGGAGGACAATGGCTGAAAGAAGTTTGTGATCTGGACAGAAGTCTGCCTAACTATGCATGGGGATTCGATTGTGTTCCGGAAGAAAATAGTCTCTTGTTAGGGTTCGGTGATCAGATAGTGGAAATACCATCTGTAAATCTGGTATTTTTCCAATCGGAAGCTTTATTAGGAAAACAAGTATACAAAGGATTTGGTGATGAATTCCCTATCCGTTTCGACTTTCTGGACACTATGGAAGGAGGTAACCTCAGCCTACAGGTACACCCCCTAAAAGAGTATATCAAAGAAAAATTTGGCATGTCTTATACACAAGATGAAAGCTATTATATACTAGATGCCGGAGAAGATTCTTTTGTGTACCTTGGATTAAAAGAAAATATTAATCCCGATGAGATGATGAAAGATCTGGAAGCTGCACAAAACGACAATATAATTTTTGATGCAGAAAAATATGTACAGAAATGGGATGTTCATAAACACGATCATGTATCCATACCTGCAGGGACAGTACATTGTTCGGGAGCAAACACCGTTGTTTTAGAAATTAGTGCCACCCCCTACATTTTCACATTCAAGCTATGGGATTGGGGCCGCATGGGACTTGATGGCAAACCGCGTCCAATATCTTTGGAACATGGTAAAAACGTAATACAATGGGATCGTACAACATCGTGGACAAAAGAGAATATACTAAACCTTACAGAATCTGTTTCTGACGGTGACGGATGGCGGGAAGAACGTACAGGATTGGATGCTCTATCTTTCATCGAAACCAGGAGGCATTGGTTTACTAAAAAGGTAGTTCACCATACCAGAGGCGTAGTTAACGTCATTAATCTTATAGAAGGCAGAGAAGTTATTGTAGAAAGCCCTGACAACAGCTTTGAACCTTATATTATCCATTATGCAGAAACATTCATAGTACCGGCGAATATTGATACTTACACGATAACACCGCATGGAGAAAGTACCGGTCAGGAATGCGCAACAATAAAAGCAAGCATACGTACAAATATGATTGCTGAAAAAGTTTTAAAATAGACGGTATGCAATCAGCAATTAATTCAGGCATTATTTACAAAGCCACTCTTGTGGCTTCTGTTGGCGGATTATTATTTGGCTATGATACCGCTGTAATATCGGGCGCTATAGGTTTTATGCGCAGCTTTTATAATCTTTCAGATATTATGACAGGGTGGGTCGCCTCCTGCGCATTATTAGGATGCATTGCAGGCGCTATGTATTCTGGTAAGCTCAGTGATTGTGCAGGGCGAAAAAAGATACTAATGCTGTCAGCTGTACTCTTTACTATTTCTTCTATTGGTACAGCAATAGCTCCTAACCTATGGGTTTTTGTTCTGTTCCGTATTATAGGAGGAATGGGAATAGGCATTGCGTCAATGCTTTCCCCTATGTATATTTCCGAAATGGCTCCGGCTTCAGTAAGAGGTCGATTAATTTCTGTTTTTCAGCTTGGGATTGTTACCGGAATTCTTGTTATTTATTTTGTAAACGCATACATTGCAGGCATACACAATGAAGCTTGGAATATTTCTACAGGATGGCGGTGGATGTTTGGTTCCGGCGTTATTCCTTCCATAATTTTTATACTGTTATTGCTAACTGTACCTGAAAGTCCGCGTTGGCTTGCCAGTCAAAAGAAACAATCTGAAGCTTTGGCTATTCTAAGCCAGATCAACGGTAATACAGCTGCACAAAAGGAACTCAACTCTATTAATGAATCCCTGAAGGATGAAGCTCCTTTTTCTTTAGCCACACTAAAAGGCCCCAAATTAAAAAAAGCTCTGATTACCGGTATATTTCTAGCTGTATTTTCACAATTTACTGGGATCAATGCGATAATGTATTATGCACCGGAGATTTTTAAATCAACAGGCACAGGTACGGATTCCGCATTTATACAAACCATACTCGTAGGTGTTATTAATGTTGCTTTCACTCTTGTCGCCATAAAATATGTAGACTCTTGGGGACGAAAAAAGCTATTACTCTCAGGTATTTCTGGCATGACCATATGTCTTTTTATTGTAGGTCTTGCATTTTATACACAACAGCAGGGTTATCTGGTTCTTATTGCAATACTGGGTTATATCGCCTTTTTTGCCATGTCGCTTGGCCCGCTTACATTCGTGGTTATTGCTGAAATTTTCCCCACAAGATCTCGGGCAACGGCAATGTCTATTGCTACTTTTTTTCTGTGGCTGGCTGTATTTCTTGTATCCCAGACCTTTCCTATCCTAATAGGATCTATAGGCAGCGCTTATACTTTCTGGTTATACACTCTGATCTCTGTACTCACCTTTCTATTCATTCGGAAAAGCATTCCTGAGACTAAAGGCAAAACACTGGAAGAAATAGAAGCAAGCTGGACAAAGGAATAAGATTATAAAATAAAAACCAGAGAACATTAGTCCTCTGGTTTTTTCTAATACCGGATATCTGGTTATTCAAAGCGGATCAGACGTTCATACTTGACTATACTTTTTATAACCCCAAATACAACTGTAGCTTGTTTGCCTTTTATATCCAAAACAGTTCCTATAGCTGTCTGACCTTCCAACTTTACTTTATCTCCAATTCCAACAACTAAAATTTCTGCAGTAGTTTCACTCTCTCTATTTTCATTTAAAGTTTTTCGTACACAATTACCATACAATCGCTCTTCTGACTCATCTGTTTCATTTCTTTTTTTCTCCCAATAAAGTCTGTCCCTTACTATTGACTGCAGGAGATTATCCATATTAACAAACTCAGTTCCTATTCTTTCTGCCGAATCTATAATAATATCTTCGGGAAGTCCTGTTTTTCGCGCTACTTCAATCGCAAAAGAGCTCCCCGGACTCCCTATAGCCAATTTGTATAAAGGCTTCATTTCTTCAACATCATACAACATTGCTCCATTAACAATACCTTTAGTTTCATAGGCAAATTGTTTTAGATTCTGAAAGTGTGTTGTAATAAGTCCAAAGCTGCGCTTACGGTTAAATCTTTCCAACAATGTTTCTGCAATAGCCCCTCCTATTTGCGGCTCTGTTCCACTTCCAAACTCATCTATCAACAAAAGTGTTTTATCATCATTATGCTCCACGAAGAATTTCATATTCTTCAGATGCGAAGTATAAGTACTAAGGCTGTTTTCTATACTTTGTCCATCTCCTATATCCATAAAAATATGGCCGAAAATTCCTGCATGCGAGTCAGATCTAACCGGAATTAGTAATCCACACTGAAGCATATACTGAAGCAATGCTGCTGTTTTTAGACACAAAGACTTCCCTCCCGCATTAACACCGGACACTACAAGTATTCTGTTTTCCTGGTTCAGGATAATATCTAACGGAGCAGCTTTTTTATTCTGCTGCCTCAGAGTGATATTGAGTAATGGGTGCACAGCCTGGATCCAATTCACCTGCTGTTTATTTTCAAAAACAGGTTTTACAGCATTTATACGTGCAGAAAATAAGGCCTTTGCTCTGATAAAATCAATAGTCCCCAGAAAATCATATGATATCAACAGGTCCGCAACTTCTGGTCTTAACATATTGGTAAACTCTGTTAATATCCTTATGACTTCCCAACGTTCATCGGCTTCCAGCTCCTTAAGTCTGTTTGTTGCCTCCACTACTGCTTCCGGTTCTATATACACAGTTCTACCACTTCCGGAATCTCCCCGTACCTCACCTTTTATTCTTCTTTTATAGGAAGCATTTACAGGAATCACCAAATAGCCATTGCGCATATCTGAGAATACTTCTTTTGAAACAATACCTTGCGACTGTGCACTGCGAATAGCTGCCTGCATCTTTCTCGTAATCTCTTTAGCAGCTTCTGTTTTATTTTTACGGATGTCCGCCAACAGATGTGAAGCATTATCTTTTATACGTCCGGATTTGTCCAATATAGAATATGCTTTTTGTACAAATTGTGAAAATGTTTTTATTTCTCCACTCATAGCATGAAGCATCGGATATTTCAGACTACCATCTGCCGTTCTGGTATTGTTTAAAAAATCTACAATACGATCAATAGTCATAAGGGAATTTCCAAGTCCGGAAACATCATCCTCCGACAACCATACTGTCGGGTCTTTGTCTATATTAATCAGAGTTTGCCGAAGATCCAGATAGTTATCTGCCGGAAAATCTTCTTTGCTCTGCACAATCTGTAAAAATTCATGTGTTTGTTCCAGCCATGCTGAAACTGTTGTATAATCGGATGAAAATGCCATTGATGTCACTTTTTCTGCTCCAAGTACACTATGGCATTTTTCTATAATAAATTCTCGGATTGTATTAATTCCTATTTTTTCTTCAAAATTATCCGGGTAAATCATAATCTCATAAAGTTTAATAATACCGGTTTTCTCATCAGAACCTGATAAGCCGATATATGATTAATAAAAAAATATGTGTTAAATAAAACTGAGATTTCCCATATTACGACAGGGTACAATAATATTACAGACATTATTGTCTGCAAACATCCCTTAGTAACTTCAGATACTAATTCGTAATATGGTATTTACGCGGAAAGAAAATACATGATACAGTATATTTCGATATATTGAAACAGCAAAATTATTATTTTACCTTCATAATTCCAAACCAGACAGTTACAAAAAAAATTCCGGGAATAATAATTCCCGGAATCCGATTTAAAAGTAAAGTAAGATAATAATTAAAGATTAGGATTGCTTTCCGTTTCTTTTTGTGGTATTGGGAATATGTAATAGCGACTATTAGGCACAAATTCAGTTTTATCAGGGAAAGTAAATACAGAATGTCCTCTTGCATCTACCTCTTTTACTGTACCATCAGGTGTCGTCACTTTAACTTTTATAGGCTTTCCATCGGCGGTTGTATAAGGATTTCTTACAACTTTTCCCTGAGTACGGATAATATCGGATAATGAAAACCCTTCGCCGAATAATTCTTTTCGCCTTTCAATCAGCACTTCTTTTAGAACCGCTTCTGTATTCAGACTTCCATTATAAAGATTTGCTTTTCTGGCAGCCTTTAGAAGATTCAGGTTCGCTACTGCTTCAGATGCATTTCCGGATCTTGCGTAGCCTTCTGCTGCAATCAGATACATTTCAGCAGATCTCATGTATACAATATCAGCAATTAAATTCGGTTTGAATTTGAACTTTTTATATCTCAGTAGACCTTCACGTCCTTTTAATCCGTCCCATTCGAATAACTGATATCTTATATCATTTGTATCAAATAAATCTTTAAAGAACGGATCTGCCATAAAGCTATAATAGTAACTACCGGAAGAAGATACATCCAGATAGTGGAATGCATAACTTTCACTAGATTGCTCTTGCGTTTGTCCATGCCCCCAAATCCACTCGGAGTTACCAATATCGTTGAAACCTTCTGAATATTTTTCAGTTGGCATAAAAGCATATCCTGTTCTTGCTGTATTTGCAGCATCAGCAGCTTTCAGCCATTCTCCCGTATTCAGGTAAGTTCTCGCTAAAAGCCCATTAACAACAGACAGATCGATCTTATCTTTGTTGTTTCGCTTATAGCTTTTCAGTAAATTTTTAGCATCCAGAAGATCACTTTTTATAAGGGTATAAAGTTCTTCGAGACTCGCTCTATTATTACCTACCGAATTAATAGTAGCCGGCTGGGTATAAATTGGCACTGTTAAGGCTGTTTTGTCTTTCTGATAGCTAAACTGATAAAAACTTGCCAGATTAAGGTAACAAAAAGCTCTGAAAGCTTTTGCCTGTCCTTTTACCTGATCTTTCTTTTCCTGTGAACCTTCTATATTATCTATTCTGCTGAGCACATTGTTCATGTTGTTTATTGCAGAGTAAAACAGATTCCAAACAAATAAAGTACGTGATCCGGTATTATTTACAAGATCTGTAAATGCATAAGCAGAGTTGAATCCATATTTATTAGTCAGTACCGCAACATCACTTCCCATTGCATCACTTGCTCGAAGTACCGTAGAGTAGCCAATATTTGCATAGGTAGTTCCGTCATCATTAAATTTTGCCCAGGCCCCATTAACTACCGTTTCTGCATTATCCGCAGTTTTAAAAACCTCTTCTTCATTTGCCTGGTTAGTAGGCGCTGTTTCCAACTCACTCTCACAACTTATAAAAACAGAAGCTGCAAAAGCCAGAAACAATGTATATTTTATTTTTGTCATGTCTTTTATTTTTAATTAAAATGTTGCCTGTAATCCGAAAGTCACTGTTCTCATTGCCGGATATCTGTAATAGGTTGTTCCGTCAACTGTCTGTTCGGGATCCATTCCTTTATGTCCGTAGAATGTTAATAAATTCTCGCCCTGCAGGTAAATTCTGAATCTCTGAAGTCCCAGATTAGCGAAAGTATCTTTCGGCAACGTATAGCCTATACTCACATTTTTAAGTCTTGCATAGGTTCCGGAATAAAGGAATCTGGTTGATGTAGAAGTCCAGTTATTGGTTGTGGTACTAAGTGCCGGAACATCTGTATTTCGGTTCTCAGGTGTCCATCTGTTCAGTATTTCTTCACCCCAAGCTCTTCCTGCAGTATTCCCGTTTGACAATAGCATTGTATAATCGCTATCCAGGATTTTTCCGCCTATACTGTATGATAATAGTGCAGAGAAATCGAAGTTTTTATAGGTTATAGACGTACTAATACCTCCTATCCATTTAGGCAGCGAGGAGCCTTGCAGCATTTTGGTTGCTTTGGAATACTCTGAAGTTGTTCCCTCTACTATATTTCCGTTAGCATCTGTCGTTTGTGTTATCCATAATGGAGCTCCGTTGTTAGGATCCACTCCTGCCCATGTCGGAATAAAGAAGTCATATACAGATCCTCCTACCTGCAGTAGCTTTGTTCCACTAACAATAGAACCTTTTGGTAATTTTGTAATCTTATTTTTTGTAGTAGTAGCATTGATATCCAAATCCCAACGGAAATTTTCTGTTTTTATGGGTGTTGTCTGCAGGCTAATCTCGAATCCGGTATTCTGCAGCTCACCAATATTATCGGAATAACCGTTGAATCCTACAGATGGTGCCAGTGGCATTGTAAATAATAAATCTTTACTCTGTCTTTTAAAGTATTCTACATTACCTCTGATTCGGTTATTCAGAATAGCAAATTCTAATCCTACATTCAGGTTCAGGTTAGTCTCCCATTTCAAGTCTGGTGTTGGTAGTCTGCTTGCAGCAGTCCCTCCTTCACCAAGATTGTTATAAAAAGCATATAAACTCTGATATGCGTACAATGTACTTAGTCCATCATTACCTTGCCCTCCATAGCTGGCACGCAATGTCAACTGGTCAAAAAAGTTCAGATTCTTCACAAAATCTTCGCTCGAAAGTTTCCAGGATCCACCAACTGACCAAAATGTTCCCCAACGATTTTTAGGAGAGAATCTTGAAGATCCGTCTGCTCTTACTGATCCGGCCAGGAAATATTTATTCTGATAATCATATTCCACTTTACCTAAGAAACTCAATAATGATCTCTTATCACTATTTCCGCTAAATCCACCTAATAGTGCTGCGGCATCTGGCTCATAATATCCCGGCAGAGAGAACTGACTTCTGTTACCTGAAATAACCTGATACTCATACTGGTAAAATTCTTGTCCTGCCAATACATTAAAATGGTGCTGTCCAAATTTTTTATCGTAGGTTAAAATATTACTGGTTGTATAAGAAAGCGTTCTGTCACTACTTTTGGATACGGACCCACCAGTTTCTTTTCCTTGCCCTAAAAGTAGGTTGGTGTAATAATGTGTATTAAGACTTACTAAATCCACAGACAAGCTTGATTTGAATCTAAGTTCCGGAAGGAAAATAAATTCTAAGAATCCTTTACCAGAGAAATTATCAATTTTTCTTTCATTTTTATCCAGAGGAAGTGTTGCTGCTGCGTTCTCATTCTGTAAAGCACTGGTAGGTCTGTATTTACCAAAATCGTATATTCTGTTTCCATTTTTATCCAAAACATAGCTTCCATTTTCATTCCTTTCATAATAAGGATAGAATGAAGGGATTACCCTGGCAGCATTTATCACATTGTCTGTTCTGGAATCCGATGCAGGTGGTGCCTGCTGAAGCGTATTAACGTAGCTTAAGTTGGCTCCGGCATTCAACCAGCTTTTCACTTGTGAGTTTACTTTTAACCTGGCACTGTATCTTTTAAATCCGGATTCTATAGCCATCCCTTTCTCATCCAAATAACCCAGGGAGAAGAAATAGTTTCCTTTTTCATTACCTCCACTTAAGTCTAAATCCACCTGGCTTCTTGATGCAGTTCTTTGTAACACGTCGCGCCAGTCATCATTCCATAAAGCGGTAGCTCCTGGCAACAATTTACCATCCAGACCAACCGGTTTAGGATAAGCAGGACCGTATGGATTAATCCCTAAACTGGAAATAAGATTGTCTGTTGCCATTTGTGCCGCCTGGCTCTGAGAAATTTTAGGGGATACATAACCGTTCCTTAGAGCTTCCCAGTATAACTGAAAGTACTGATCTGTATTTACCTGCTTATAATCTTTTACAGCACGCCCGGAAAATCCCTGGCTAATATTGAAGTTAATTTTTGACTCTCCTTTTTTTCCGGATTTAGTGGTAATTACAATAATCCCATTTGCACCTCTGGAGCCATACAGCGCACTTGCCGTTGCATCTTTTAGCACACTGATAGATTCTACATCATTAGGATTTATAGCATTTATATTTCCATCATAAGGAATACCGTCCACTACATAAAGCGGAGAACTGGATGCACTTATAGAACCAATCCCTCTAATTCTGATTGCCGCTGTTTCACCTGGTTGCCCTGAAGCACTCACAGCCTGTAATCCAGGAACCTGCCCTTCCAAAGCTTTGGTAATGTTGGTAATTGGTCTGGTTTCAATTTTGCTGCCGGAAACTGTTGCCACAGATCCAGTATAGCTGGATCTCTTTGCCTTTCCATAAGCAACTACTACTACTTCATCAATTTCTTTTTCCCGAAGAGAGTCTTTCTTCCCTTTTGTATTCTGACCATAGATCCCTGAAACCCCCAGGAAGAATACCGCTACCCCTATCGGTATTCTAATATTAGCTTCTATTGCTGATTTTATAAACATATTAATATTTTTTAATTATCTATCAAAAAAATTCCCTTTGCATAATAGACAGCAAAGGGCATTTATAAATACAAAATACCTATTGCTTATCTTTCCTTAAAGGCTGAATGTAACACCTTGCATCGAGCAGGTTGTCAAGATATCATTGGGTCAGTTCCCTCCATCTTTCTTTATAAGCTTGGTTATAATTATGCGACAAAGTTATAAACATAACATCTATCAAACAAGTAGATTTTTAGATTTGTTAAGAATTTTAACTAAATAGAAATTGAAAAATTCATAAAATACTGTTAAATAAAGCAATGAGGAAAATCCAATAAAATTGAAAACTGATAAATATCATGTAAAATAAGTATTTAACAAACGATCGTTAGTAATAGGTGAACACAGCATGTTATTTACAGTTAATTTCAGGTTTTTAGCCTCATTAATACATAATAGGTATTGGATTTTGGTTGTTTTTGTAAAAACATCTAAATTTATCCTATGAAAATATTAATTGTCAACGGCCCGAACCTAAACCTTTTGGGAACAAGGGAGCCTGAAATATATGGAACAACCTCTATGGAGGACTATCTACAAGAGCTGAGACAAGAATTTGTTCAGGATGAGATATTGTATTACCAGTCAAATATTGAAGGGGAGCTTATCAACAAAATACAAGAAGATGATTTCGATGCCCTTGTTGTTAACTTTGGAGCTTTCACCCATTATTCTTATGCTTTGGCTGATTGCCTTAAAAATATTCGAAAGCCTAAAATAGAAGTTCATATCAGCAACATATACAAGCGTGAGGAATTTCGTCAGAAATCGGTAACAGCAACATATACCGATGCTATTCTTTCAGGATTTGGAATGAAGGGATACAGACTGGCTTTATTGCACTTACTCCACTAAAAGACATCTACTTTTACAAATACAAACAAAAAATCCTCAGTTAAAATTAACTGAGGATTCTTAACTTAAGAAAAGTTTATCTTAAATCACTTCTGCTTCTTTTCTTGGAGCTCCTGCTAAGATGCTTTCATCTTTAATATCATCGAATCTTTCGAAGTTTTTATGGAAAGCTGATGCCAAAGATCTTGCTTTCTCAATATAAGCATCGTAAGAATCCCAGCTGTTTTCCGGCAGCAACATAGACTCGTCGGAAACACCTTCACATGATACAGGAATCTGTACCTTAAAGATAGGACTTTCTTTGTAATCTACATCATTTAATTTACCATCTAATGCAGCGGAGATAAGAGCCCTTGTATCTTTAAGGCTCATACGCTTCATTTTACCATTGAAGCCTGTATTTACCAACCAAACTTTTGCATCTGCACTTTTTATTTTTTCAGATAACATTTTCCCATATTCAGTTGGGTGAAGAGGCATAAACGCAGCACCGAAACATACAGAGAATGTAGTTTGTGGTTCTGTTACTCCAACCTCAGTACCTGCAACTTTGGAAGTATATCCTGAAATAAAGTGATATGCTGCCTGCTCCGGAGTAAGTCTAGAGATTGGAGGCAATACACCAAATGCGTCAAATGTCAGGAAGAAAATATTTTTAGGATTCTTTCCGATAGAAGGAACCTGAATATTGTTAATAAAATCAATCGGATAGCTTACACGTGTATTAGGTGTAATGCTGTCGTTTGTATAATCTGCCTCACCATTCTCATCAAAAAATACATTTTCAAGAATAGCACCTGGCTTTATTGCACCATAGATATCTGGTTCTTTCTCTGCAGAAAGGTCAATAGCTTTAGCATAACATCCACCTTCAATATTGAATACAGTATTATCCGGAGTCCATCCGTGTTCATCATCACCGATTAGTTTTCTGTTAGGATCTGCTGAAAGGGTTGTTTTACCAGTACCTGACAGACCAAAGAAAATAGCTGTTTCTCCATCTGCTCCGGCATTAGCTGAACAGTGCATTGGCAATACATTCTGCTGAACAGGTAGTGTAAAGTTAAGTGCAGAGAAAATACCTTTTTTCATTTCACCGGTATAAGCTGAACCACCGATCAGAGCAATCTTTCTCTTGAAATTAAGAATAGAGAAATTATGTTGTCTTGTTCCGTCTCTTTCCGGATCTGCTTTAAAGCTTGGTATACAAAGAATCAACCAGTCGGTTTCACCAAAAGATTCAAGTTCATCTACCGTAGGGCGGATAAACATATTATATACAAACTGATTAGACCAAGGGAATTCGGTAACTGCAGTAATTTTTACCTGGTAGCGCTTATCTGCAACAGCGAACGCTTCTCTTGCATATAAAGGAATCTCGGAAGCATATTCTGCTACTCTGTCATATAATGCATCAAATTTTTCACTGTCAAAAGGAAGGTTTACTTTTCCATCCCACCATACTCTGTCTGCAGTAACTTCATCTTTTACGATGAATCTGTCTTTAGGAGAACGTCCTGTAAATTCTCCTGTGTTAATTGCTAAAGCGCCAGATTTTGCAACAAAACCCTGTTTGAGATTAACAGTTTCCTGTACCAGTTCTTCTGGAGACAATTGCCATTTAACATTGTCATTTTTAATTCCGAATTTTTCTAATGATCTCATTACTTTACTTTTCAATTGGCTAAAGTTAATAAAATTTAATAAGTAGCCTCAATGATATTCATCATCTTACAAAAAAGTAAACAAAATACTGATTATCAGAAAATTAAATTTTCATAAGAAAAGAAATTAGGGAATCCGTTATGCAGAAAATAGTTTTCGTAATCACAGAATTTTGTGGTCAAAATGAAATCTCCACCCCATGCACCCAAACTTTTGAAGAACGAAGGGGCATTTTTGAAATATTTTTCTTTAACTGTGGGTATTTTAAGGAAATTGCTCATAGTTTTTTCATGATCTTCCATTATAAGCGAAAAATTTTCTAAATTTTCACTTATAAGAATCTTATCAGTAAGCTGTGAAAAATAATGAATTAAATCCTGAGATTTTTCCATCTGCTTATACATCGTAATTCCTTCACGCGAGTCTTGCTTTTTGTTCAGGTGAACGAATAAAAGCTGGTCTTTGAAGCTTGGTGAATAATTTACAGTTTCAACAGTTTTCTTTCCACCATTCCGGGTATAAATAATTGGAGATCCGGCTTTCGCTACTGCGATATCATAACCACTTCCCCCTAAAGCAGTATCATTTAGGACAAATGCATCTACATCTCCCCAGTTTGCCACGTTATTCATAAGGGTAGAGCTGCTGCCCAGTCCAAAGTTCTCGGGAAACTGTACATTAGATTTCAATCTATAAGAATCATCATTGGATAATTTTACAGAATCTAATTCTTTAAGTGTTTTAAAAATTTTAAGAATAAAATCAGAAGCTGATTCTATATTGGTTTCCAAAATGCTAAGATTATTGTAATCTATACAAGTTTTTAACCACAACTTTCCCTCCCGATATGTTTCCCAATGGATTTGAGATTTATGATCAGCGATTATTTCAGCTGAAAGATCCTGTCCTAGTTTGGTCGGAATAGCCAGAGCTTTTGCTCCGTCCAGAACAAAATACTCGGATGTCAGTAATAATTTGCCGTGAGAGAAAAAATGTTGTTTATCCAAAATGGGTCATTAAAGAAGAGACACAAATTACTTTGTGCCTCTTTATTTTTATTCTGATTAAAATGCAGAAGATGTTTCGACTGCCGAATCTATTTTTTTGATCAGCCCTTGTAGGGTTTTACCTGGTCCAACCTCAACAAAGTTAGTAGCTCCGTCTTTTATCATATTTCTTACAGACTGTGTCCATTTTACTGGTCCTGTAAGTTGCTTGATAAGATTTTGTTTAATCTCTTCAGGATCAGAAACCGCTGTAGTCGTAATATTCTGATATACCGGAATAATAGGCTTGTTGAATTTTGTTGTATTAATAGCTTTTGCTAATTCTTCCTGAGCCGGCTGCATTAAAGGAGAATGGAAAGCTCCGTTTACCGGTAATAATAAAGCTCTCTTGGCACCAGCTTCTTTTAGCTTGACCATAGCTTCCTCAACAGCCTGGGTTTCACCAGAAATCACCAATTGTCCCGGGCAATTATAATTAGCAGGAACAACAATTCCTTCTACAGAAGCACAAATCTCTTCAACTTTATCATCATCAAGACCTAAAATAGCTGCCATAGATGATGGATTAGCGTCGCAAGCAGCCTGCATTGCCAAAGCTCTTTTTGATACCAAACGCAGCCCATCTTCAAAAGAAAGAACACCATTTGCTACTAAAGCTGAAAATTCCCCTAAAGAATGCCCTGCAACCATCTGAGCTCCAAGCGCATCTACAGCCTTAACTGCTGCAATAGAGTGAATAAAGATAGCAGGTTGTGTTACTTTAGTTTTTTTCAGGTCCTCATCTGTACCTTTGAACATCGTGGAAAGAATATCAAATCCCAGAATATCGTTAGCCGATTCCATTAAATCTTTAATTTCCTTACGGCTATCGTAAAGGTCCAATCCCATTCCAACAAACTGTGAACCTTGTCCAGGAAATACTAATGCTTTCATTCGTTTAAATTATTTTGTTTGTAAAACCTACTTAAAATTTAGTAGTATAGCACTTCTAATTAAGGATTTAGTCGTATTACACGATATCCTTTATTAACATAAGCGCCTTCTTTTGTTTTTTCGTATTCAAATTTGGTTGCCAAATGCGTCTGACTTTTGCCCATTTGTCTGAAAATTTCTCCTTTGGAATTTTCTCTGGAAAGTGCATCGTTCATTACATCAAATCCTACAACCGCATATTTAGACGGGGACTTACAGAACTTAGCATTATACTGTGCCAATACTTCTTTCTCGAAGTTTCCGTCAGTATTAATTTTTCTGTCCATAATGTAAACCATGTTTACTTTCCCCAGGTCAGCTTCTTTTTTATCAAAGTCATTGGAATAGAACATACTGAATGCCTTTACTCCTGAAACTTCTTTACCTAAAGAAACCATTCTGTTGGTAAAAGAAGATTTTGTAGCCTCGTTATCAGATGCCAGAACTGCAATTACAGGAGCGGACTGTCCCGTCATCATGTTCTTATCAACCTGAATATCATTAGGATTTGCTACAATAGCGATATTTGGTTTTTTAAGAGACTTTTCTAATCTTGTGCGAATATCTTCAGCATAAGCATCTCCTACGATGTATATTTTTTCTCCATTATAAGAGTCCGAAATCTCTTTAGCAATTCTCTCTGCGTAGATAGAAGCATCTGTTTCTATAATGATAAGATTTCCATATTTGTACAAATCCTTAGAATTTGCAAAAGGGGATATTACCGGAATTTTCTTTGAAGACACATAAGACATAAGCTCTACAACATCAGACTTGAAGAATGGTCCTACAATAAGATCTGTATTGTCCTTATTAATGGAAGTTAATGCTTTCTGGAATGAAGATTCGCTCCCTTCGTCAATTACATTAATATTTAACTTTTGTCCTTTCGCTACATTTCTTTGGATTGCCAGTTTAGCACCTGTTAAAAAGTCAAGCGCTGCAGTTCTGTATTTAGCATCATTGGTATCGAATCCGAACGGCAACAACAGAACAACGTTCAGCGCATCACCTGAAGACTTGATAAATGAGCTATCGCTAGATTTTTTAATTTTAAGTACCATTCCGGCTTTTAATCCGTTTGAAAGCTGAGGATTCAGTTCTATTAACTGATCCAGACTTACACCGAATTTATTCAGAATACCAAAAATAGTATCTCCTGGCTGAACGGTATAGGTAATATCGTCTGCAGCAGCCTCAGTTTTTATAGTTTCACGTTTAGGCTGCTCTATCGGGGTAATACCTACGTCTGAAATCTTTGGCTTTTCTTCAGGTTTTATAGTTTCTACTGCAACACTTCCACTTCCTACGACGATGGGTACTCCGGGCTGTAGTCCTTTTTCTTCCAACCCAGGATTCATACGGAATAAATCTTTCTGGGAAATATTGAATTTCTTGGTAATCTTATAGTAGGTATCTTTTGGCTGTACCAGATAATTTTCTGCTTTAGCAGATATTTCTACAGGCTTTTCTTCGCGCTTCTTCTCCTGAACTAAAGGCTCAGCAGTAACTTCAGCAACACCGTATTTCTTTATATTTGCAGCAGGCAGATTAATCTTCTGTCCGATTTGCAGTCCTTCTCCTAATTCAGGGTTCAGTTTTTTAATATCTGCTAATGAAACATGATAATCTCTTGAAATAGCATACAAGGATTGTCCTTGTTTTACAGCTATCTGTCCTGTAGTTGTTTTGGTTGTTACTGTTTCAGTAACATTTTTTCCTGTTTTGGATATCACCACAATATCTCCAATATCCAAAGTTTTGTTTTTCACATCCGGATTCAGTGCATAGAACTGATCCAGCGTAAGACCATACTTTTTGGAAATGCTATACGGATTATCTTTAGCTATTACTGTATGTGTCTTTTGTGCAGATGCAGAAAGCCAGAAAACAGATAATGCTGATATAAATAATTTCTTCATTAGCGTATATTATTATGCAAAAATAAACTTTTTTGTTTTTATAAAACCACCACTGTTAATTCAGGGTGGGCAACTTCGATATTCTCGTAACAAGTATTAAGCCAGTCGCGTCCATTTTCAGCATAGAAGTTACTAAAATTAATTTTACGTTCCTGCCATACTCCGGCAGGGTTTACTACTTCATATAATTGGTTGTAGCGCTGATAGAGATCTGCCTGCACAATTTTTTCTGCACGCAGCAATCTTTTATGCATTTTTTCGAAAGATTTAAGCTGACGAACTTCTTCCGCTGCTACAAGGTTACCAAATGTCTTATCGGTTGTTTCAGCTTGCTTTTTCAGCTCGCTGAACATGGATTTAATATTCTCTTCTTTTTCTTCCAGCAATGGCTGAAGAGATGTTTTCCCAAGCAGTTTACTGTGAACAACTTCCTGATAATTTCCAAAGAAATTTTCTACACATAAGTCCAGTTTTTGGATCTTACGAAGTGTTTTTTCTGTGATAAAGGCCAGTGAATTTCTGGGTACTAAAATAGGAAACTCTACATCTATTGCTTCAAAGAATTTCTTAAGTTCCAGCCAGTACATAATCTCTGCATTTCCACCTATATAAATAATATTAGGCAAAACAGTTTCCTGATATGCTGGTCTCAAAACTGCATTTGGGCTAAACCGCTGAGGATTAGTATTCAGTTCTGCTAATATTTCTTCTTCACTAAAACTAATCTCTGTATCTACAACATGATAGGATCTGCCTGTCTTTTCAATTCTGTCTCTGGAATCATCTCTAAGGTAAAAGAGGTTTATTTCCCTTGGATTAACCTGAACCTTACCATATTTATTGATCAGAACATCAACAGTTTCTTTAGAATTCTCATAAAGACTATTTTCCAGCAGTTCTTTTCTGAAAACTGGAGCCGCCAATGCTTTTAGTTTCTTATCATCTCCATTAAGGATAAGCAATCCTGAATCTCCAAAAATCCGGTTAACCAAAATTCTTGTAGCGAGGGTTAGCGATCTCCCTTCCTGATATGCCTCCTTTGCCCATCGGACTAATTCGGTTCCGTAAGTAAAATCTTTAAATTCTTTTTCAAAAATATCCAGAAAAGAAAGATCAGAGGACTTGATACGTCCCACTGCTCCACCTGATTTTTCCTGAATTTGATAGAAATTACCTTCTGTTTTAAAATGGTTGATTTCATCAAAATCATGATCTTCTGTTGCCATCCAGAATACCGGAACGAAGTTTTTCCCTTCATTATTCTCATTCAGGTATTTGGCGGTTTTTATCGTCTGAAGAATTTTATAGATAAAGAATACCGGCCCGGTAAATAGGTTTAACTGATGTCCTGTGGTTACCGTAAAAGTATTCTCCTTACGCAATAGCTCGATATTCTGCATCTGCTTGGCACTAATAGCTATATTTCGCATCTGCTTTGTCAGAACCTCTGTAAGAACTTCTCTGTGCCCGGAAGGATAGTTTCTTGATTTTTTATTTGCCTGTACTAAGGCATTATCTTTACTGAATTGTAATCCGTGGTACGCTGAAAGATTACCATCCAGGTAATCCTTCAACATTTCAGGAATGCTTGGTATGTCCCTGAAATCAATATTAAAACGACAATCTGCCATTCTTCAAATTTATGAAAAAATATACCAAACTATACCCAAATTAAGCCTGAAATCGGCAACCGGATAATATGGTGCAGCAAAACCTTTATTCCCTGATATTGTTGTATTAATCTGCTGTCCTTCTATAAAGAACATCATGGTTTTTACTTTCAGATTAATATACAGGTCCATCATTGGTTTTCCACCGATAGAATAACCTGATGTTGCACTTGGCAGCACAAACTCGTTAAGTACCGGGAAAAATTCTCTGGAAGCAAATTTACTGAAGTAATATGCCTTAACCCCTGCCTGAACTTCAGCTGCGTCTTTGAATACTTTGGACTGGAAATATACATTTGCACGTCCAACAAAGCCTGGCATAGGCATAAGGTCCTTATTATTAATTGCTGACTGGAATAATACTCTTCCGTTCAGATGGAATTTTCCATATTTAAAAGTTGCATCCCCTCCGGCCTGAGTAATATTAATGGATGAAGCTGACTGCTGCATTTGCTTGTTAGCATCAATATAGGCATAGTTTCCGATACTGAAATAGTTAAGAAACGCTGATGCATCGAACCATTTTAGTCTCACAATACCACCGGCTTCCAAAACGCTCTGGTTTTTGAAACCTAAATTAACATAGTTGAAATTTCTATATTGAGATCCGTTCAACAGCAGGTTAAATGATGGTGCTCCGGATTGGAAGTTTAGCTTCCCCTCTACTGCAAAACCTTCTGCTGGTATAAAGGAAACCTTGTTATTTATACGAATAAAATTTCCAAATGTACTTCCTGTGGTATATTCTGCAGAGGAATTAAGATCGAATCTGTTCCAGAGTTTAACCTGTAAATTTCCTTCCACTCCTATCCGATTTTCCTTCCAAACGGTATTATTATCTACAACATTACTCGGCAGGAAGATTTGATTAGTCCCCAGAATTACATTCTGATATTTCAGTCCGGCATCTAATTTAAATTTCTCCCTGTCAAAAACCAAGCTTACAACATTAGTCAACTTTTTAGAATATTTTTTTGTCGATGGTAAAAAGCCACTGATAATATCTGCTGCATTGGTTGTATAATAGCTTTCTGTTCCATTTTGAGCGTAATAGTATTTATTCCCCTCATGCATCAACATATGTCTGATTTTCAAAGGAAAAGCATCATTAATCTTAAATAAGCCAAAGTCATGACTCAGGTAATACCTTCTGTAAGAAAAGAAACTTTCTGTATTATTCAGGTTAACCTCCATATTCAGTCTATTGTTAAAACGGGAATCTCCACCTAAGAACTGATCTAAAGTTTTGATACCACCATTTTCTTCATTATTCACATTCTGATTAAGGTAATGTGCATAAAGTTCATAGCGTCCTGTTTTATTCTTATAGTGAGCTCCGGCATTAAAGTTATTGCTCGCTGAAAGGTTTCTCTGGTAGATTCCCTTGGCACGCAATCCCATATAATTTACAAAGAAGTTAAAATCCTTCCCAATATTCTGGGTATAGGTAGAGCTTAGTACATGTCCGCTTCCGGGCGCTGTATGATATATAAATGTAGTTGTAGGTGTTTTTACATCATAGTATTTAATATCGTCTACACCTAGTATAGCAAATGACTTTCCTGTTGGTAATACGGCAAGATTCTGCTGAAGATTAGTTTCATAAACTAACGGATTAAAAGTCTGTCCGGAGTTAGCGAACTGAACTTTTCCAAAATTATCTCTGTTATTATACTGTGAAAAGATATATGTTTTTTCATGTGAAAAAACCGTATCAAATATCTTTGCTTCCCCTCTCTGCGTTTTGAATTTATAGTCGCTAATTACAGGTTTAAAGATTTTCATAGAATCTTTTTTACCATTATCTACAATAACAGAATCTTCTGCAATTCTATTATTATCAGTCTTATTAACAACCTGTGCCGATATAGTTCCCGACACCAAAACTACCCATAAAAAAAAGTACCTCATCTTGTTGGAATGAGGTACAAAAGTAGAGATTTTTTTGATAAAGAATTACTGATTCTTAAAGTCTACCAATTTCACTATATGATCTTCTTTACTGAGGTCTATTTATATCCTAATAATAACCTAATCAGCAAGAGCTTTTATTCAAAGACAATCTCCTTTTTCAGCATATCAGGTAAACATGTATTCTTCTCTCATTAACTATACTTTTTCTCAAATTTTTATTACCTGTAGTTATTTTCTGCAAACCAAATTAATTTCTGTAACCAGGGTTCTGTTGTATTGCAGGATTTCCTTGTGTTTCCGACTGGGGAATAGGTAACGTAAATCTATAGTCTGTATTTAAAATGGTCAAAACAGCATTTTTATCAAAATCATCTGTTGGATCTCTATCAATACTACTGTTTGCCAACTTACCTATTCTTTTAATATCAATGTATCGATGTCCTTCAAACGCTAGCTCAATACGCCTTTCTTTTAGTACATCTCCCCAGGCTTCGATTTCATTTGCATAATTGGATATAGGTATTACACCCAATATTTGCCTTGCCTGTCTAACTTTTTGGATATAGCCTGCAGCTATAGAAAATTGCTTTTCATTAATTGCACACTCTGCAAGGATAAAATACATCTCAGATAACCTGAAGACCTTCTGATCATTTCGTAACGGCTGTGTGCCTGTGCTTTTTCCTGGGTATTTATCTATAACAAGTACATCAGATGCTTTATAGTCAGGATTGGTTTTATAATTAGCATCCAATTTAGATGTAGGATCTATATATGCCCACCTCCTTATATCGTTGGTGTTTTCATTAATAAGATTAAACAATTTTCTTCCCATATCATAAGTAACTGAACCCGTTACATTTGTGGAATTAGTTGTATACAGGTTAGCTATATTCCCCCACCCCCCGGAAACAGGTCTGCTTAAAGCAAAAATTATCTCCCCCGGACTACTATCATTCCACATCTTGATATAGGGGTTGGTAGAAGAGTAGGCGTTTAAAGAATTATGCCATGCGGCAGACCCTATAACACCAGAGGGAACAGGATTAGCTGACACTAGTAACAAACCCGACTCATCAAGTACTTTTTGGGCATACATTTTAGCCTCAGGATACTTCCCTCTGTACAGATAGTATCTCGCTTTGAAGGCATTAATGAAGTTTTTATTAAAGAATAAATAGCTATTTGAAGGATTCATATTTGCCTCAGCGAATGCAATATCTGCATCTATTACTGCAAATACATCTGCATTTTTACTTCGCGGAATCTTTTCATTAATATTAGGTACACGATCCAGAATCATTACTCCAATTGCATTATCATCCTTCATATCTGGAGAGTAATAGGTTTCCAATTGTAAATATGCAAAAGCTCTGGCGGCACGTGCCTCTGCTAAAACCCGCATCTTGGCCTGAACAGCATCAGCAGAAGTTGGGTTGACATTATCAGCAGCCGCTAATAGGCGATTTACTCTATTAATTACATAATAATTATTAATCCATATAGAAGATGCAAACCCATTGGTTATGTCCAAATAAAACTGATGGGTTCCTTGAGTTAAGGAACTATTAGCAGGCCCCTGCCCTACCTCATCAGTAAACTGAGAAGTGAAACTTATTGGTCCGGATATATCCAATCCGGTATATACATCACCTATAAGAAACTGTCTAAGATCCTCGACTGTTTGGAATGTTGATTCATTTGTTAAAATACCATCTTGCATAATATCTAAAGCATCCTGACAAGACGGTATAGCAAATGCAATAAAAGCTGTTGCTAATAAATTTGTAATTACTTTTTTCATAATTCATAAAATTTAAAAATCGATACTTGCACCAATTGATACAATTTTAGGGTTTGGATAAATACTTAAAGGATATGTCCCTAATCCTTCAGGATCAAATCCCTTCCATTTTGTAAATACAGCCAGGTTTTCTCCTTGTAGAAAAATTTTCAATGATTTTACAAATCCTTTATCTAAATAATCTTTAGGAAGATTATATCCGATCATAACAGATTTTAACCGTATAAATGAGGCATCGAATAAGAATCTGTCACTTATAGCAGAATAATCAGGAGCCTTTAAAGCTGGTATAGATGTGTTTTTATTCTGAGGCGTCCATGCATTTAACAATTCCGCTGAAACATTGGTGCCAGATGCTGCGTATGAAGGATTCATTGCCCATACCAATTGATTGTCGGATCTATAGAAACCTGCCTGAAAAGTAAAGAATGTATCCAGGAAGAAACCTTTATGAGAAGCCTTAAACCCGAATCCACCAACATAAGCCGGAAAGAAATTATTATTTTTCTTTCGTCTATCAGCATCTGTTGGGCGTTCTGTAATACTACCATCTGCCGCCAAATACTGTCCATTTCCATTTTCAATATTAACACCTAACCATGGCACAAGATTCCATTGGTTCAGCGGACCTCCTTCTTCCATTAATAAAGATCCAGATCTAACAGGAACCTCCAGTCTTGTAAGCTTATTCTTATTCCACGAAGCGTTTGCAAATAAGGCAATTTTGGTATTCGCATTATCTATAATTTTATAATTTAATGCTACTTCAAATCCTGTATTTTTCAGATCTCCAAAATTCCCTTTGTAAGTATAAAAGCCTGTAATAGCAGATGATCTTAGATCGTTATAAAGTTGACTTGTCTTTTTCTCATAAAAATCAATGTTACCATCCAACTTATTTTTAAAGACACTAAAGTCTAAACCAACATTTAATTGGGTAATTTCCTCCCATACCAACGTTTTATTCGCAATATTACTTACCGATATCCCGACATTATTATCATAACCATTTGTAGCGGAATTGAGATCATATATAATATTAGGACTTAAAAGCAGTGCATTATTCCCTCCCGCTGCTCCTACAATATTCTGATTTCCTTGTGTTCCGTATGAGGCTCGTAATTTAAGCATTCCAAATCCTGCACCTTCCATAAACGATTCTTTATCAATATTCCATCGTCCTGCCACAGACCAGAAGGTACCCCATCTGTTTTCTTTAGTAAAACGATAACTACCATCTCTTCTCACAACAGCGCCAAGTCCATATTTTTCACCAAAGTCATAATCCAGAGTACCAAAATAAGAGAGTGCTCCGGCATTAATTTTACCCGAGGAAACGCCTGGTATATATTTATTAGGGTCGGCTGCATTATAAGGAACATATCCACTTCCTGCACCCAAAGCCCAAGTCTTAGGGTTCAATCCGTTTTGAGTCTGCGAGGTAGAGAAATAATGAACTTTTGTATATTCCAGATATGCGCCTAAATCGAGACTATGCCTTCCCCAAATTTTATTGAACAAAGCCTTGGTTACTGAATTTAAATTAAGCTCCCTAGTATTCTGCTGCGTCTCATTGCCCCCATACTGGGTATTAGAATTTCTAGCCACAACTAATGCCAGATATCCCCAAGGAGCTCTCCCTGTAAACCTGTTACTTACCCTGTAGTCGGCTCCGGTTGTATTACTTATCGTAATATTATCTGTAATTTTATAATTTATACTTCCATTCAGGAAAGTGTTGATTTCCTCATAACGGTTAAACATACTGAGATACCCCTTTCTTATATTATCTTCCAAGACATAAATATCACGTCCTCCTGAAAAATTGCTACCAATAGCATCTAATAGCTCTTGCCCGGTTTTATATTTCCCCGACTCCAAATACGGAAGTCCTCCAAGCGATCCTAATAATGGATTCTGAATGGCATTAGAATTCAATCCACTATTATCTTCCTGATTTAATTGATTTCTTCTGGAAAACCCTACAGCTGCCTGAGTTGAAAAGGTTAACTTGTTATCTTTAGACTTTCCGTTCAGGTTTGTCCTCATCGTCATCCGTTTAAAATCTGTATTTGGAACCATACCTCCTTGCTCTAGATACCCAACTGATGCATACCCATTCACATTCTCCCCTCCCCCTGATAGTTGCAGATTATGCTGCATTGTTAAGTCCTGCTTAAAGAATACTTTTCGCCAATCAGTATTAATCGGGTAATTCGCTATCTCATCATCAGTCATACCTAATGCGGGGTTCAATCCCAATCTCTTTTGGATAGTAAGAAATTGGGATGCATTTGCCAGATTATAGCTATGCTTCGGAAGACTACTTATTCCCGTTGTAGTACTATAACTCACTTTCAGAGGAGCATTATATTTTCCTGATTTTGTCCTGATTAACAAGACTCCATTTGCACCTCTGTTTCCATAGATTGAGGTAGCAGCAGCATCTTTCAGCACTGTAACGGATTCTATATCTTCTGAATTAAGATTTCTAAACTGATTTGCATTAGTGGGTACTCCATCTAAAATAACAAGAGGCTCCGTGCTTGCACTGATAGATGAAATCCCTCTAATGATTACATCTATCTTTGCTGAACCAGGAGATCCGGAATTAGAAGCAATTGTCAGTCCCGGTGTAGAGCCTTGTAATGAATTCAGGAATGATATGTTAGGCCTATCTTCAAGCCTTTCTGCCGTAACAACTGTATTTGCGGAAACATCTTTTGGTTTTGACAGTCGTTTATTATAGCCCAAAACAATAACCTCGGCAATATGTTTTACTTTGGCAGTATCCGGCTTTTTCTTTTGTGCTAGCAGTCCCTGTCCTATAAAGAACAAAACGCCTGCACTAAGCATGTGTAATTTTATTTTCATATTAACAGATTTATTATATAACTATAGGTTTGTTAAAGCAACAGGAACCTGGTATAATACAAGATTTAGATGCTATACCGAGTTAGGGAAATGGCAATGATTGAAATAATTACTGAAACTAAAATGTTTAATCTATGAATGCGCCATGAACATACAACCGAAAAGTACTTTATCTAAAAATACCATCCAGATTCTGTTGCAGTATATTTTCGGGAGTATTATTACCCGTGTAATTTTACACTAGTAATTCCCTGTGAAGAAATAGGAAACCGTTGATATTTTTTGTTATTTGTTGTCAATCGTACATGTACTACATCACATCAGCACTGTTTCCCGGGATTATTCCACTATTAGTATTCATGATATACTTTTACTAGTGGTCTTTCGTAAAGTGTCTATAGTTTAAAATTTTATCCAAACATTATACACTCCTTTTTATCCGGATTACCGGATCCTGTTCATTTTGTAAAACTAATGACCAGTTCTAAAATCATTTATAGCTCTTTCTGAAGGGCCTGCTAATTCGTAATATTTCTTACGTATAGCATCTGCAGTAAGACTATATTTTTCTTTACGAATACATTGTCTAACAAATTGAGGTGTAACCTCAAACTCATCTGCCAGAACTTTTACAGCTTCAGTGTTGTAAGTCTGTCTTTTTTTTGTAGGTTTGTTCATTGCTCTTTTTGTTTCAATTAAGAAACAAGTATATAGAGTATTTTCTAGAAAACCAAATTTTTATAGTAAATAATCTAAACTTTAACATTTTGATCATTGACAGAATTCTACAGATTATCGATTTTAAGGGAATTAACAAGAACAGATTCTATAAAGAAGCAGGGCTATCTAATGGCTTTTTAGATAAGGTAAGGAAAGATATCGGGTCTTCGAAGATAGAGCAGATACTAAAGGCATATCCTGAAATAAATCCTGACTGGTTTCTGACAGGAGAGGGAAAAATGTTGAAAAAAGATATTCCCGGCACAAGTGTAAAAGAGTCTTTAAAAGCCTACAGTCAGGAAGATGAGAAAAACATCATTAATGAGTTGGAGAAAAGGTATAAAGAAGATAAGGAACTCTATGAAAAATTAATCTTGTCGTACAAGGAGAGAATATCTGAACTTAAGGAAGAGATTGTTTTCCTGAGAGAACAATTAAAAAAATAGCGTATTTTCTAAAAATATAGTGAATTAGCTATGTAAATTCTCCTCGCTTTGGTATCAATTGAAAAAGCAAATAAAAACTACTTTCACTTTTCAACATAGCTTCCTGGATATTAAATATTTAATTATTTATAAAATAGAAAAAACCGGAAGAAATTTCTTCCGGTTTTTTCATTAGTAACTATAAAATTACAATCAATTTACTGATCCCACCAAACTTTGGTCTTAAGGGACTCGAATGGGACAGGTATCCCTGGACCATTTTGTAATGAACTCGTATTGACATTAATCTCTATCTGCGGATAGGAAAGCCTTCTTGGAATAGTATTTCCAGTCGTATTGAATGAGGGTATTGTTGTAAAGACTAGAAAACCTGTTCTTCTCCAGTCTACCCGTGATTCATAAGCGCTCTGAAACATTGTTATCCATTTCTGCTCCATAATTCGCTCTAACGAGTTGTTATAAACAACCCTTGAATCTGCCATATAAGCAGGAAGCCTACCTGAAAGCCCAAGAACAGAGAAATCTTGCGCTATGGCTGTATCAAAAGAAGCTTTAGATTTACTCATATCATTTGATCTGAAATAAATCTCTGATTTTATAAAGAAACAGAACAATAAAAGTAAAAAAAAGGGGTGCAAAAGCACCCCATCTTATCTTTCTTAAAACCTTCAATATTATTTATATCCAAAGTTTTGTTTAATGTTACTATTAGCAGAAACTTCTGCATCTGGTATTGGAAAAGCATAATTATACTCCCCAAATTTAACAACGCCGTACCTTTGTCTTAAATTATCGACTAAAGGCATATCCATTCCCGTTCTTGCAATATCATCAAATCTAAATCCTTCAAAAGCCAGTTCTTTTCTCCTTTCCAACAGAATATTTTGCATCGTTACATTTGTATAAGTTACAGCATTTCTATTAGCTGGTATTTTATTTAGTTCTGTCAACGCCTGAGATACTTTCCCGTTAGCCAATAGAGCTTCTGCATATAATAAAATTATTTCCTCTATTCTGATTACCGGAATATCATCAATAGGTGATGCAGTAGAAGGATATTTTCCTATATTCCTATATTCCTCAGTTGAAGCCCCATTCTGACTAATAAAAGCTGTGGTTCTTCTTACATCTGCACTATCATAGATATCATATAAGTCTTTCAGCGCAACTATATCACCATAGGCAGCACCTCTATATATATTTGCTAAAGAATTATTACCAAGATTATCGTTGGCATTCATCGCAATAGAAAAAATAACATTAGCTGTCGAATTCTGGCTAAAAGTATTGGCATAACCGGCCGCCGTAGCGATAGTATATTTTCCGGAGTTCACCACTATTCCAGCCTCCCTCTCCACAATATCATATCTTTTGAAGTATGCTGCAATTCTGGCTTTTAGCGCATTCGCTGAATACGATGTAAAATAATGTTTTGTCTGATTATCCAAAGAAGAGTTCATCAAAGCTATTGCCTGATCTAAGTCTTTCATTATATTATCATAATTCTGCTGAACAGTCTCTCTCGAAGGAAATAAGCCTCCAGCTTCTCTAAACGTTACAACGTATGGTACTCCCATAGACCCCATTCCTCCTTGTCCAGTAATAAACTGTTGCCCGAAAAGCCTTAACAAATCAAAATGTCCCAGAGCTCTCATTGCATAAGCCTGTCCTTTTAAATGATCAAGCTGAGCAGCATCTCCTGTTGCTCCCTGTTTATTAATCACAATATTGGCATTTCCTATTACTTCATATATTTTATTCCATGTATTATTGGGATAGCCATCTGTTATAATCATTTTCATTTGAGACACAGTCACAAATCTATTAGAGTTAGCATTAGAAAAAGCATTATCACTCCTTGCTTCTCCATAAATAATCATATCTCTGCCATAATAAGATGGGTGTTGCATTCTGTCATAACCACCATTTAAAACAGTTCTGAGATCTCCTAATGTCTTCGCATTCTGCTCCAAATCTTTAGACTGTGCTAATGTAGGCTCCAGAGAGTTATCATTACAGGACCATAATAATCCTGTTAGCATTACACTAAATAATATTTTTATTGTTATTTTTCTCATTTTTACTAATTATTAAAATTGCACATTAACTCCAAACATTACAGATTTTACAGGGGGAGTTGTTAAGTTTGAATAACCATTTATATCAACCTCCGGATCAAATTTTAAATTTCTGTCGAATGTATAGGTCCATAAGTTAGTTCCCCTTACAGTTAATTTCAAACCTGTTACCCCTATAGAATTAACAAAATCCCGAGGAAGGCTATATCCTAAGGTAATATCTTTTAGACGGATAAAATCCCCCTTATACAAATACCTAGATGAAACAGCATCAAAATTATCTTGCCCATTTAAAGCCAGTTTGGGGATATCTGTTACATCTCCAGGTTTTTGCCATCTTCCCATTAAATCTTCACTACCATTATATGTTGCTAAAGTAAAGCTATTGGTCCTGTAATAAAACTGAGCAAATTGCTCATAAATTTTATGACCTCCGGAGTAATAGAAACTAGCATTCAGAGATATGTTTTTGTAGCTAAGATTAGTACCGAAACCTCCCGTATATTTAGGAATAGCGGTTCCCTGAAACACTCTTTGGGCTTTATTATAATCAGAAGTCTTTTCTCCATCAACTCCGTTCACATACCATTCAGGAGCTCCTGTCTGTGTATTAACTCCAGCCCACGTACGCATAAACCAACCCTGAAAAGGCATCCCTTCCACTGCTTTCCTATACTCGCTACCTGCATATACATCTATTGGCAACCCATTGACACTAGGAGCCAGTTTCAATATAGTATTCTTTACTGTCGCTACAGATCCAAAAACACTCCAATTAAAATTCTTTGAATTAATAATCTGTACGTTCAAAGATGCTTCAATTCCACTGTTATGCATCGATCCTACATTTTGAGCCTGCTTGGTAAATCCGGTTGTTCTGGATAGAGGAACATCCTGAAGCAAATCAAAAGTCTTTCTGTTATAATAATCTACCGACCCACTAATTCTGGCATTCCATATAGAAAAATCAATTCCCGCATCAAAAGTTTTATTCTTCTCCCATGTCAGATTTGGATTACCAAAGTTGGTAACGTAAGACCCCCCATTTCCATCATAAGCCACATTGTAAGAAAGTGTTGCCTGATATGCATTAATTCCGACACCACTATTACCTGTTAATCCATAAGATGTTCTTAACTTTAGTTCATTAAAGAATTTAGGCACAAAATTTTCTTTATGTATATTCCATCCTGCCCCAAAAGACCAGAAAGTACCGAATCTTTTATTAGGGGAAAATCTTGAGGACCCTTCCCTTCTTATTGTAGCATCTAAAATATATTTATTAGCAAAAGAATAGTTTAATACACCAAAATAAGATGCATTCTTCCAATCTGAATAATTTGATTCTACCCTATAATTTGCACTTGCATTATCAAGATTTGTTAGACCATCCGTTGGAAAGTTTTGTCCTGCTGCTCTAAGAAAATCTCTTTGGTTTTTCTGATATTCAAAGAATGCGGATACGTCTAACCTATGATCTCCAAATCTTTCAACAAAGTTTAACTGATTTATTGATGCCCAGTTGAAATTTTGCGTATTCCTTCTATCCGCAGAACCATTATTATTACGTCCATCACCATGATTTCTGTTATCATAACTCTTATAATCATTAAACATATAATCAATATTTAACCGAGTAGTGTAAGTCAGAGTTTTCAGGATTTTGTAATCAACCTTAGTATTGACCATACCTCTCATCTGTTTATTCCACAGAATATTGTTTTTCTGAGTATATAAGGTATTTGCAATGGAGGTCATTTGAGAAAAGTTATCAATATTATAAGACCCATCTGCATTATATGGCCTAGCCCATGGTGTTAGCAAAACCCTGGTTAGATAAGGATTTGAAAAAAATGAACCTCCTTCTAATAAAGGATTCTGCTTTAACCAAGATCCGTTAATAGAAGTTTCAAAATTTACTTTATCCGTTAACTTTCTTGTATAACTAAATGCTCCTGTTATTCTTTCAAAAGGATCACCTATTGAAATAGGCTCAGTTTTATTATATCCTAATGAAGTGTAAAAAGTAGATTTATCATCGCCTCCTTTAGCACTTAAGTTAACTACATAAAGCCCTGCATTTTTGCGCGTCAATAAATCCTTCCAATTGTATTCCTTCCCATCCCACAGATTATATCTCCCTATTTTATTTGATTTAATCCTCTCAAAAGCAAGATCTTTAGAAAGGTTAAGAGAATTAGCTACAGCTTCTGTCAGTAGCTCTAACCTTTGTTTTCCAGATAACATATTCATTTTATTATATGCTTCATTCTGAAATCCTACAGTAGTGGACAGATCAAATTCAGTTTTCCCTTTCTTTCCTCTTTTAGTTGTTATAACAATAACTCCATTAGAGCCTCTGGCTCCATATACTGCAGTAGAAGCAGCATCTTTAAGTACCGTTATTGACTCAATATCATCATTGCTTAAACTAGCTAATGCTGAAAGCGTAGTAACATTCGTAATAGCTGCATTATTTCCATTTACAACCGGAACACCATCAATTACAAATAACGGAGCATTTGATGCTGTAAATGAACCAACACCTCTGATTCTGATATCCTGAAATGCTCCCGGAGAACCAGAAGAAGTATTAACAACAACCCCGGGTACCTTACCTTGCAATGCCTGATCAACACTGATAGCGGATGGAGTATCAATATCCGAAGCTTTTAAGGTAGTTGAACTTCCTGTTAATTGAGCAACACTCTTTTTAACATACCCTACAACTACTACCTCATCTATATCTTTTGTTGAGGCAGTGTCTTTTTTCACTTTTTGCGCTAATGCACCATGCCCTATAAAGAACAAAACACCAGCACTAAGCACGCGTAATTTTACATTCATATTTAAACAAATTTTAGTTTCAGTTTTTTATCTTATATATCTAAAAAGAGTTTAGCACATGAAACAGTTGATTATGTATCCTTGTATTCTATGACAAAAAAGGTGAAAAGAAACTTTAGTTGAAAAATAATTTGCTTTATGAATGTCATATAAATGCAGAAAACAGGCTAAAAACCAAATTGCACAGTACCAAACTCTATAATGTTTATTATATCTGAATAGTAATAATGTGCTAAAGATAATTTCGCCACTTCAGCTTTCACAAAAATTCGCATTCCATTACCTTACAGGTAGGCATACGATTTCTTACTCATTCAATAAAACATTATTAAATGAGCATCTCATAGAATAGTAAAAAATATAAATCAACAGGAATTTATAAGGAATGACAACATATTAATTGTTCAAAAAGTATTATCGTAGGGAAGTGAATGGAAAAAAGAATAAAGAAAAAAGCAATGTATTGTTTTTCTAATTAGTTATCAATATAGCTTCAATAAATTGACGCTAAATATTTTTAATATAGTATTTTTTCAACAAAAATATTGGTATACAACATAGTAAGAGCAATAAAATAAATACTATTTTTTACAAGTAGACTTTATTTTATTTAACTTTATAAAAGAAAATTTTTGAAATATGAAAAAAATAATTAACACAGCCTTATTCCTAATTTTACCTATCACTGTTTTTTCTCAAGAACTAAACCGAAGCCTTAATGATATAATGAATTATGATGTAAAAAGAGCTTCTAAAAATACTGAAATCGGAGGGTCTCCATATTTAGACAATAATTACTCTGTAAGCAGTATATCAAATGTAAAATATAAATTACAGGCTAAATACAATGTTTATACTGATGAAATAGAGTTTTTAGCAAAAGATGGTACTGTTTATATCTTACCAAAAGAAAAACAATACTCTGACATTACCTTTAATGACAACACCCATATCAAATTAATAGACAATATTTATTATGTAGTACTTTCTTCTACTCCCAATATTTATTTGTTGAAAAAATACCATATTGTATTGGATAAACAAGAAACTGAAGTCAAAACCGGGTACTCATCTGCAAAGAATCCTGAATACATAAAAGAAAAGCCATCTTATTTTATTTATAACAATACTGAGATTATTGAACTCGACAAATCATTTGGAAATCTTCTTAATAAATATAAGGATAATAATCTTCCAGATTTTATAAAGAAACAAAATATTACAATAAAAAATGAAAAATCATTATTCAAAATTGTTGATTTCCTTTCTGGTAAAAACTAAACTAAAAAAGGAGTGGTAAATCCACTCCTTTTTTTATTGCTAAAACTTGTATCCTACTGATATCCAAAATTCTGTTTAACATTATTGTTTGCAGAAATTTCGGCTTGAGGTATAGGAAACGCGTACTTATACTCGCCAAATTTCACTACACCATAACGTTGTCTCAGGTTATCTACTAAAGGCATATCCATACCTGTCCGGGCAAGATCATCAAATCTAAATCCTTCAAAAGCCAGTTCTTTTCTCCTTTCTAACAGAATATTTTGCATTGTTGCACTTGCATAAGGAGCAGCATTTCTATTTGAAGGAATCTTATTCAATTCAATAAGAGCTTCAGGAGTTTTTCCATTATTTAATAATGCTTCAGCATATAATAAGACAACTTCTTCGAACCTAATTACAGGGACATCATCTACGGGTGATGCTGTAGAAGGATATTTTCCAATATTTCTGTATTCTGCCGTGGAAGTTCCATTCTGACTAATAAATGTAGCGGTTTTTCTAATATCTCCATTGCCATAAGCATCATATAAATCCTTTAGAGCAACAATATCTCCATATGCAGCTCCTCTATAAATATTAGCTAACGAATTATTACCCAAATTATCATTTGCATTCATAGCAATAGAGAAAATAACATTAGCTGTTGATTTCTGACTAAAGGTATTAGCATAATTAGTTGCTGTTGCTATTGTATATCTACCAGAATTTACTACTATTCCAGCTTCTTTTTCTGCAATATCATATTTTTTAAAATAAGTTGCGATTCTTGCCTTTAAAGCGTGGGCTGAATATGATGTAAAATAATGTTTAGTTTGATTATCTAATGAAGGATTCATTAAGGCAATTGCCTGATCTAAATCTTTCATAATATTATCATAATTCTGCTGAACAGATTCTCTCGAAGGAAATAAGTTCCCAGCAACTCTAAATGTTGTTACATATGGAACACCCAATGCACCCATTCCTCCTTGTCCAGTAATAAACTGTTGCCCGAAAAGCCTTAACAAATCAAAGTGCCCCAGAGCTCTCATTGCATAAGCCTGTCCTTTTAAATGATCAAGCTGAGCAGCATCTCCTGTAGCCCCTTGTTTATTAATTACAATGTTAGCATTCCCTATAGCCTGATAGATTTTATTCCATGTATCACTAGGATAAGCATCTGAAACAAGCATTTTCATTTGAGACACTGTAACGAATCTATTTGAATTAGCATTAGAAAAAGCATTATCTGTTCTTGCTTCTCCAAATATAATTATGTCTCTTCCATAATAATTTACATGCTGCATTCTATCATATCCTCCAGCTAAAACAGTCCTTAGATCATCTAACGTATTAGTATTCTGTTCTAAATCTTTAGATTGAGTTAAAGTTGGTTCCAGAGAATTATCATTACAAGATGATAATGCACCACCAATCAAAACTGCACTAAATAAACCTTTTAATATTATTTTTTTCATTTTCTACTAGTTATTAAAATTGAACATTAACACCAAACATTACAGACTTTACAGGAGGTGTCGTTAAGTTTGAATACCCATTTACATCAACCTCCGGATCAAATTTCAAATTTCTATCAAATGTATAGGTCCATAAGTTAGTTCCCCTTACAGTTAGTGTAAGCCCCGTTAAACCAATTGTACTAACAAAGTCTTTAGGCAGATTATACCCCAAAGTAATATCCTTCAGACGGATAAAATCTCCTTTATATAAATGCCTTGAAGAGGTTGCATCAAAATTATCCTGGCCGTTATATACTAATTTTGGAATATCTGTTACATCTCCAGGTTTTTGCCATCTTCCCATTAAATCTTCACTACCATTATATGTTGCTAAAGTAAAGCTATTGGTTCTGTAATAAAACTGAGCAAATTGCTCATAAATTTTATGACCTCCGGAATAATAGAAACTAGTATTTAAGAAAACATTTTTATAACTAATATTTGTACCAAATCCTCCCGTGTATTTGGGAATTGCTGTTCCTTGAAATGTTCTTTGTGCCTTATTATAGTCAGATGTTTTATCTCCGTCAACACCATTAATATACCACTCAGGAGCTCCTGTCTGTGTATTAACTCCAGCCCAAGTCGGCATATACCAACTATGAAGAGCCCTGCCTTCTTCAGATTTTTTATATACACTACCTGCATAAAGATCTATAGGCACCCCATTTACACTAGGTGCTAATTTTAAGATTTCATTTTTCACAGTAGCAATTGATCCAAAGATACTCCAAGAAAAGTCTTTAGAATTAATAATCTGTACATTCAAAGATGCTTCAATTCCACTGTTACGCATCGATCCTACATTTTGGGCCTGGATTGTAAAACCTGTAGTTCTGGATAATGGAACATTCTGAAGCAAGTCGTATGTCTTTTTATTATAATAATCCACTGATCCACTGATTCTAGAATTCCATATTGAGAAATCGATTCCTACATCAAAAGTTTTATTCTTCTCCCATGTCAGATTTGGATTACCAAAGTTGGTAACGTAAGATCCCCCATTTCCGTCGTAAGCAACATCATAAGAAAGTGTTGCTTGGTATGAATTAATATCAACACCACTATTACCTGTTAATCCATAAGATGTTCTTAACTTTAATTCATTAAAGAATTTAGGTACGAAATTTTCTTTATGTATATTCCATCCTGCCCCAACAGACCAGAAAGTACCGAATCTTTTACCAGGGGAAAATCTTGAGGATCCTTCCCTTCTTATTGTAGCATCTAAAATATATTTATTAGCAAAAGAATAGTTTAATACACCAAAATAAGATGCATTCTTCCAATCTGAATAATTTGATCCTACCGTATAATTTGCACTTGCATTATCAAGATTTGTTAGACCATCTGTTGGAAAGTTTTGTCCTGTTGCCCCAAGAAAATCTCTTTGGTTTTTCTGATATTCAAAGAATGCGGATACATCTAGCCTATGATCTCCAAATCTTTCAACAAAATTTAACTGATTTATTGATGCTAGATTAAAGTTTTGTGTGTTTCTTCTGTCTGCAAACCCATTACCATTACGACCATCACCATGATATCTATTGTCATAGCGTTTATAATCGTTAAACATATAATCAATATTTAATCTTGTTGTATAAGTTAAATTTTTCAGGATTTTGTAATCAACCTTAGTATTGACCATACCTCTCATCTGTTTATTCCACAGAATATTGTTTTTCTGAGTATATAAGGTATTTGCAATGGAGGTCATTTGAGAAAAGTTATCAATATTATAAGACCCATCTGCATTATATGGCCTAGCCCATGGTGTTATTAAGATCCTAGTTAAGTAAGGATTTGAAAAAAATGAACCTCCTTCTAATAAAGGATTCTGCTTTAACCAAGATCCATTAATAGAAGTTTCAAAATTTACTTTATCCGTCAACTTTCTTGTATAATTAAATGCTCCTGTTATTCTTTCAAAAGGATCACCTATTGAAATAGGCTCAGTTTTATTATATCCTAATGAAGTATAAAACGTAGATTTATCATCACCCCCCGTAGCGCTTAAGTTAACTACATAAAGCCCTGCATTTTTACGAGTTAATAAACTTGTCCAGTCATATTCTTTCCCATCCCATAAATTGAATTTACCAATATTATCGGATTTAATTCGTGCTAATGCAACATCATTAGTTGAATTAAGAGTATGAGCTACAGCTTCAGTTAATAATTCAAGTCTCTGAGCTCCAGATAACATATTCATTTTATTATATGCTTCATTCTGAAACCCAACGGTGGATGATAAATTAAATTTGGTCTTTCCTCTCTTTCCTCTTTTAGTTGTTATAACAATAACTCCATTAGAGCCTCTGGCACCATATACTGCAGTAGAAGCAGCATCTTTAAGTACTGTTATTGACTCAATATCATCATTGCTTATACTAGCTAATGCTGAAAGCGTAGTAACATTCGTATTAGCTGCATTATTTCCATTTACAACCGGAACACCATCAATTACAAATAACGGAGCATTTGATGCTGTAAATGAACCAACACCTCTGATTCTGATATCCTGAAATGCTCCCGGAGAACCAGAAGTAGTATTAACAACAACCCCAGGTACCTTACCTTGCAATGCCTGATCAACACTAATAGCGGATGGAGTATCAATATCAGAGCCTTTCAATGTTGTTGAGCTTCCTGTTAATTGAGCAACACTCTTTTTAACATACCCTACAACTACCACCTCATCTATATCTTTTGCTGAAGCAGTGTCTTTTTTCACCTTTTGTGCCATAGCGCTGTGTCCAATAAAGAACAGCACACCTGCACTAAGCACGCGTAATTTTACATTCATATTAACAAATTTTAATATTTCAACTTTTACAAATATGTTAATAATTTTTAACATATCCAAAAAAAACAATAACACACAAGCTCTTGAAATACGCATAAAGCACCATAACACCAATTAACACAAGGATTAGATAATTTATCTATATAAAAAAAAGTTAAATTTTAACATAATCTAATTGTAATTTTGATATGTTTTTAATTCTTTTTGAAGAAAAAAAACTATCAATATTCACATATCCAGGTCAAAAAACATTTATAATTGCAATACTTACAAATTGTTATTACTCATATCCAAACAATTAAGCATAATAATCATATTATATACAGTCGTGAAAGAGGTGAAGTTTATTTCGCCTTAATTTCTCTAAAAACACTTACCCTAATTATATTTATACAAAAATCCCCGAACATTAATGTCCGGGGATTATAATTAAAGAAAATTAATTTCTTATATCTGACTAATAATTATCTATAATTATCTATAATTATCATATCCAGGATTACCTTTTACTAATGTACCAGAAAGATCCGTTTCAACTCTTGGCATAGGGAAAGCTGTTAAATTTTTATCTTTATTAGCCCCCGCTGGTCTTGGAACTTCTACACCCCATCTCAACAAATCCCACATTCTGAAACCTTCACCAATCAGTTCCTTAGATCTTTCAGCCATAATGCTTTCCATTGTAATAGAAGTTGCTTTATCAAGCCCTCTATTTTCAAGAATCATATTAAGATATTCTAATGCTTTAGCTGTATTACCTAATTTAAATTCAGCTTCTGCTCCATCCAATACAACTTCTTCAAAACGAACAATACGAATACTGGTTGCTCCTGTAAGGCCTGGGAATTTTTTATTTAAGAAATAGCTTCCGTCTACTTTTTCAATTAGACCAAGACGTGCATCATTACTAGCATAAGAAGCCATACCTGAATCACTCACAACAGTATTAGCATAACCTCTACTATTCATAATATATGCATAAGATGCTGCTCCTGGCTGAGCTACTTCACCATAAGCCAATTCAAAAATAGAGTTCATAGCTGAGCCACTTGCTTCCCAAGAACTCACTAAAGCATCTTTTTCTATAACTTTATATTTCTTGCTTGCAACAATATCATTTACCAAAGACTGTACTTTAGCATAATTGTTTTTGTACAAGTAATATCTTGCCGCTAATGCTTTTACCGCATTAACAGAGATTTCAGATCTTTTATCAGGTCTGTCAAAGCTTTTAGAACTTTCCATTTTAGTTATAGCTGCATCGAAATCTGCTTCAATCTGTTTTTCGGTATCAGCAATGCTAGATCTTCCTTGTTTATTTAACGGATCAAATTTCAAAGGAAGAACAATACCATCATTACCCCCTATATATTTTTGTCCAAATAATCTTAATAAATCAAAGAAGCTTTGTGCTCTTAGTGCGTATGCCTGTCCTACATAATACGTCGCTTCAGCTTTACTTGCAGCAGCATTATCTAGTGAGTTAATATCAAAATTAACAATATTATTTGCCTTTGCTACAACTTTATAAATTTGCTTATAAGTATTTGAAGCATAAGCATCAGCAGAAGTCATTTCGTAACCAGCTACCGTGTTATAATACCCTGACCTACCATTACTAAACATATGATCAGATCTTACTTCTGCAAAGATTGAGAAATCTTTTCCATAATAGTATTGAGATCTCATATCTACATATGCACCTAAAACAAATGAATGCATCTGCCCTGCAGATTTCCATGAAGATGCAATTTCACTTTCATTAAAAACCGTTTCTGTAAAATCCCTGCTACAGCTTACACTCGTTAAAGCTAGAGAAAGTGCAAGAACTCCTGTTTTTATATTTAAATATTTCATTTTATATTTTTTTAATTAAAATCCGAAATTAACCCCTAACATAAACGCCTTCTGAATTGGCAATCCTAAATCGTAGTTACCTGCCAAATTAATTTCCGGATCTAATTTTAAGTTTTTGTCGAATTTATAAGTCCAGATATTATTTCCTAATAAATAAATCTGTAATGATGTAAGACCTGTTTTTTCTAACACATCTCCTTTGAAAGTATAAGCAATTTTAAGATTACTTAATCTTATATAATCAGCCTTAAACATTCTTCTTGTAGACAATCCATAACCTCTTTTATTTCCTAATGAATAAATAGGCATAGGATTAGCAGCATTTGGATTTTCCGGAGTCCAGAAATCCATCTGAGAAGCATACCCAGGTGTATCATATACACTTGCTCCATCAGAAACAACATTACCCATCCACTTATCTAGGATTTTACCTCCGAATCCGTATGTAAAGAATGCATCTAAGCTAATATTCTTATAACTAAGGTTAGTACCAAATCCACCTGTAACTTTACTTAAAGCATTTCCTTGAATTTCCTCTTTAGCTAAGTTATAGTTATTAGTAGTTTCACCATCCTTACCGTTAAGATACCATAGTGGATCTCCGTTTCTTGGGTCTACACCTGCCCATTTTCTCATATAGTAAGAATTAATACTCTCTCCCTGACGAAGAATCATACCACTCATAGTAATACCATCAATTGTTGGATTTACAACGTCTCCTCCATATAACTTAGTGATTTTATTACTTAGCGTAGAAAGGTTTGCATTTACACTCCAGTTAAGTCCGTGTGGATTCTTTAAGATTTCCGCATTAACAGAGAATTCAAAACCTTTATTTACCATATCTCCAATGTTTGCATTGTAGCTGGTCATACCCTGAGATACCTGCAATGGTAATTCATAGATAAGGTCTTTAGATTTTTTGTTGTAATATTCTGCTGTAAAAGTAATTCTGTTATTCAGGAATCCGAAATCTACACCTACGTTAAAAGGATTAATAGTTTCCCAAGAAAGGTTAGGATTATAAACTCCTCTCAAGTCACCAGCTGCTAAAGCATTGTAGTTTCCTATATAAGTATATAATGCATAAGGATTTGCTCTCACCTGGTTACCTACCTTACCATAGGATGCTCTAAGTTTTAACATTGAAATTGCAGGATCATTCTTTAAGAATCCGAATCTCGCAACATCTAGCGCAACCCCTGCAGACCAGAAATTACCTGCTTTTTTACCCGGAGTAAAGTTAGACAGAACGTCTCTTCTGTACGATCCATCCACCATTATGATTCTATCATAATCCCAGTGTCCAATAAGACCATAACCCCATCTTGAATCAATAACTTTTCTACCTCCTACTCCAAGTGGTTGAATAAAATTATCCATTGTTTCCAAGAATGGAGACCCTACAGTACTACCTCTGGCAATTACCATGTCTTTTTGAGTTCTGTAAGCTTCCTGTAATGCTGTAAAGTTGAAGTTATTTACTCCCGCTTTAAAGTTATACGTTAACATATTCTGCACATTAAAACTAAAATATCTTGAAGATATATCAGTTTTTCTTCCTTGATAGGCATATCCATCACCATGTAATGGGGAGTAATATGCATTTTCCAGGATATTAATAAATTCCGGTGCAAAAACGAATTTATAAGTAAGACCTTTTATGATTTTGTATTCAGCCTGTAAGTTTGCAAAAACTCTCGCTGTTTCATTTCTGCTATAGTTCAGATCCTGAAGCGCAGCAACGTTGAATTTACCGTTAGTCAAACGACCGCTTTGCCCTAGATTCCAAGACCCATCAGCATTTCTTAAAGCATCCGTAGGTCTGTTAAAATATTGTGCTAAAATTGGGTTGGCTGTAGCTCCACCTTCCGATAAAGTATTTGTTTTACCGTAAGACATTTGGATATCTGTAGTAATTTTAAGCTTTTCTGTAGCTTGGTACCCAACTCTTGTAGATGCAGCTAATCTTTTAAAGTTAGCTCCCTTTACTGTAGACTGCTGATCAAAATAGTTGATCGAACTGAAGTAGCTCAGTTTATCATTTCCTCCAGAAAGAGAGAAATCTACATTAGTCTGATAAGCTTCATTTTTCTGAGTTGCATCTTTCCAGTTTGTATTATACGGACTATTTAAAACATTAGCAATATCAGTTTTTTTAAGATCTCCCTTAACATCGGAACCTCCCGCCTTTAAAAAGTCATAAACTTCCTGATAGCTTTTACCTACGAAACCAGGATCATTTGCTCCCTGATATCTATTCATAACAGAATAAGTAAGTAATTTTTTATATTCATCGGCAGTTAATCCTCTTTGTCTTTTTACAGCATCGCTAGTAATCCCCTGAGTAAAGTTTAAACTAAACTTTGCTTTACCTTTTTTACCAGATTTTGTTGTAATAATAATTACCCCAGAACCAGCATCCGCTCCATACATCGCCGTAGAAACCGCGTCTTTCAAAACACTGATATTTTCTATATCATTTGGGTTAAGACTCGCTAAGATATTTCCGGTAGTAGAGTTACTAGATAAATCTCCTGACTTTACACGAACTCCATCAATAACATAAATAGGATCTTTAACACCATTAATAGAAGAGATACCTCTTACACGAACAGAAGCGAATCCACCAGGCTGACCATTAGAAACACCTGTTTGAACTCCGGCAACTCTACCTTGCAACATTTTATCTACAGAAGCAGAAACAGGGTTATCTTCAATAGCCTTAGCTGTCATCGTTCCTACAGAACCTGTTAATTCTTTTACAGTTTTTTTCTGTCCAAAACCTACTACTACTACTTCTTCAATAGTTTTTGTTGAAGCAGCAGTGTCCTTCTTCACTGACTGAGCCATAATATTTTGTCCCATAAAGAACAAAACCCCTGCACTCAATACTTTAAATTTTACATTCATATTAACAATATTTAATATTTCAACAGACAAATATGTTAAAAAATATTAATACACGTAAAATTCATTTTTTTTACAACATTATTTTATATAATTAACAAATTATTACACATTGATATTGTTAAATTATTAACTAAATGTTAAAATTCAATAAGGATAAATCACCTCAAAGGACAATCTGTTAACAAACCTATTCAACACTCAACAAACACCGATTAATACTACATTTTAACATTTTTTATAAAATAGAATATTTTTAACCAACAGAATCACAATAGCAATCATTAAAAATGAAGCACTAAGACTTACTCAGCCATAATTAAACTTACTACAAGACATATCAAATGTTAAAAACCCCATCATTACACAGTTTAAAGAGATTATTAACATATAATAACAAAGTTTAAATTTTTCTTAATTAAGGCTAATATTAAATTTTTACATAAAAAAAGCCCCTGTTAATTTTAACAGGGGCTTTCTATATATAAATTGAATTATTTCAATTTCTTCTTAACAGCTACTTCTTCGTAAACCTCGAGTATATCGCCAATTTCGATATCATTATAGCCTTTAATATTAAGACCACATTCGTAACCTTTAGTTACTTCTTTAACATCATCTTTGAAACGTTTTAAACTCTCTAACTCACCTGTATGTTGTACAATTCCATCACGGATTAGTCTGATCTTAGAGTTTCTGGTTATCTTACCTGTCAGTACCATACAACCTGCAATTGTTCCAACTTTGGAAATCTTGAAAGTTTCACGGATCTCAACGTTACCAATAACCTGTTCTTTGATCTCAGGAGAAAGCATTCCTTCCATCGCTTCTTTAACCTCGTCAATTGCGTCGTAGATTACAGAATAAGTTCTGATTTCAATCTCCTCCTTATCAGCAAGGTCTTTTGCATTACCACCAGCTCTTACATTAAAGCCAATAATAATAGCATCAGATGCAGAAGCTAACAACACGTCAGACTCAGTAATCTGTCCTACACCTTTATGAAGGATGTTAATATGGATTTCTTCAGTAGATAATCTTGCTAACATATCAGAAAGCGCCTCTACAGATCCATCCACGTCACCTTTAAGGATAATATTCAACTCTTTGAAGTCTCCTAATGCAATACGACGACCGATTTCATCAAGCGTAAGATGCTTCTTAGTTCTGATTGTCTGCTCACGCTGAAGTTGTTCACGTTTAGTTGCAATTGACTTCGCTTCACGTTCATCTTCAAAAACTCTGAATTTATCACCTGCTGTAGGCGCTCCGTCAAGACCAAGTATCGTTACAGGAATAGAAGGTCCGGCTTCTTGCATAGGCTTACCTCTTTCATCAAGCATTGCCTTCACCTTACCGTGGTTTTTACCTGCTAATACATAGTCACCAATTTTAAGTGTACCATTTTGTACTAACATAGTAGCCACATAACCTCTTCCTTTATCTAAAGCAGCTTCAATAACTACTCCGGAAGCTTTTCTATCCGCATTCGCTTTTAATTCTAATAACTCTGCCTGGATTAATACTTTTTCTAAAAGTGTATCTACGTTATTACCAAACTTAGCAGAAATCTCCTGAGCCTGAACATTACCGCCCCACTCTTCTACAAGGATATTCATCCCCGAAAGTTGCTGGCGGATATTATCAGGGTTTGCTCCCGGCTTATCTACTTTGTTAATTGCAATAATCATTGGTACACCTGCTGCTTGAGCATGGGCAATTGCTTCTTTAGTTTGTGGCATCACGTCATCATCCGCTGCAATTACAATAATTGCAATATCAGTTACCTGAGCACCACACGCTCTCATCGCTGTAAAGGCTTCGTGACCAGGTGTATCTAAGAATGTAATTTTCTCACCATTATCAAGCTTCACATTGTAAGCTCCGATGTGCTGTGTAATACCCCCAGATTCCCCTGCAATTACGTTCGTTTTACGAATGTAGTCCAATAGGGATGTTTTACCGTGATCTACGTGTCCCATTACTGTAACAATAGGAGCTCTTTTTGATAAATCTTCTTCTGCATCCGGTTCTTCTTCTAATGAAGCATCATCGATATCCGCATCCGAGAATTCAACTTTATAACCAAATTCATCAGCAACTAATGTAAGTGTATCAGCTTCCAAACGTTGGTTCATTGTAACCATTACACCTAAAGAGAAACAAGCAGAAATTACCTCAGTAGCACTTACATTCATAAGGCTCGCTAATTCGCTTACCGTAATGAATTCAGTTACTTTAAGAGTTCTGTCTTGTGCTTCCATTTCTTGCTGAAGCTCGTCCTGCTCTCTTCTGAAAGACCTTTTTTCTCTTCTGTGCTTAGCTCCTTTAGATTTACCACCTTTATTAGTAAGCTTCTCTAAAGTTTCTTTAATCTGGTTTTTAACTTGTTCATCAGTTAATTCAACAGGCATAACCTTATTCCTGTTGTTATTACCACCACGGTTATTATTATTTCCACCACGGTTGTTATTGTTACCTCCACGGTTGTTGTTGTTACCACCTTGTTGGTTACCACCTCTGTTAAAAGGCTTTCTGTCGGAATTATTATTGTTATTATTATTTCCGCCCTGGTTGTTATTTTGTCCCTGGTTATTGTTGTTATTCTGCCCTTGGTTTCCTCCTTCCTTGGTTATTCTCTTTCTTTTCTTCTTGAAAGAGTTATCTCCACTTTCTTTCTTAGGCTTTTGCTGGAACTGTGATAAATCCACTTTCTCTTTCAAGATTTTTGGACCATCCAATTTCTGATAAACAGTTTCAATTTTCTGTGGCTCTTGCGGAGTTTCCGGCTGAGCAGGTTTTACTTCTTCCACTTTTTTCTCAACAGGTTTTACTTCCGCTTTCGGTGCTTCAGCTTGTACCTTCGGCTCTTCTTTTTTAGGAGCTTCTGGTTTTTTATCTTTTTTATCAGAATGTTTAGGTCTGTCTGATCTAATCTGAGATAAATCAATTTTACCTAAAACTTTGAATTCCTGCTCCTGAGGCTCCTCTGTTTTTTCAACAACAGGCTGGGCAGGTTCTTTTACAGGTTCTGGCTTAGGAGCTTCTTCTACTTCTTTCGGCTTCTCTTCTCCCAAATCAATTTTCCCTAAAATTTTGGCACCAGTTTGCGGTGCAGCTTTGGCTCTTATCACCTCAGGTTTAACCTCTTCTATTTCCAGTTTTTCATCCGGAACTTTAGAGATCACAACCTCATGGGAAGCTTTCTTCTGTTCGCCATCTTTACGGAACTCAGCCTCCAATGCAGAAAATGCCTCGCTTTCTAATAGAGCGTTAGGATTACTTTCCACTTCAATCCCTTTAGACTGTAGATATTCTACAGCTCTGGAGATAGAGATGTTAAGTTCCTTTACCGCTTTATTCAATCTAATTTTTGGCATAAAAAATATTCGTTCTTTTGAATTTTTAAATTCGTAATTATTATAAAAATTGGGTTAAGATCCAGATTAGTCGTCTAATTCGTCTCTCAATATTTGTTTTACTTCCTCAATGGTTTCTAACTCAAGATCAGTCATACCCACCAATGCAGCTGTTTCTTTATCCAGTACACTTCTTGCAGTATCAAGACCAACTTTTTTAAACTCATTAATGATCCATTCTTCGATCTCGTCAGCAAATTCTACTAACTCAACATCGTCACCTTCTTCCTTATCTCTGTATACATCGATATTATATCCTGTTAACCAAGATGCAAGACGTATATTCTGTCCTTGTTTCCCAATAATTTTGGAGATCTCTTCTGCCGGAGCATATACTAAAGCATGCGACTGCTCTTCGTTCATATCAGCTTTCTGAATATTAACATTTCCTAGAGCTCTCTTCACTAAGATCTCAGGATTTTTAGACCATTGAATCACATCAATATTCTCATTACGAAGCTCTCTTACTACTCCATGAATTCTTGATCCTTTCACCCCAACACAAGCTCCTACAGGGTCAATTCTGTCATCGTAAGCGTCAACAGCAATTTTCGCCTTTTCACCTGGAATTCTAACTACTTTCTTCAGGATAATAGTTCCGTCCTGGATTTCAGGAATTTCAAGTTCTAATAATTTTTCTAAGAATTTAGGAGCAGTTCTGGAAACAATAATCTGAGGTTTAGAACCTTTAAAGTCTACACTTTCGATTACTGCACGTACGCTATCTCCTTTTCTAAAGAAGTCTGAAGGAATCTGATTTTCTTTTGGTAAAATAAATTCATTCCCTTCATCATCTAACAAAATTACATGTTTGTGACGAATATGGTGTACTTCTCCTACTGCAATTTCACCAATCCTATCACGGAATTGATCATATAACATTGCATTATTATGTTCCTGAAGCTTAGTTGCCAGGATTTGTTTTAATGTAAGAATATTTCTTCTTCCTAACTGTGCAACCGGAATTTCCTGAGTAAATTCTTCTCCTACTTCGAAAGTCGGATCGATTTTCTTAGCTTCAGAAATTTCAATTTCAAGATCATCATCTTCTGACATTTCATCCTCAACAATTCTCTTGTTTAAGAAAATCTGGAAATCTCCTTTATCAGGATTTACAATAACATCAAAGTGATCATCTGAATCGTATCTTTTTCTTAAAAGAGTCTTAAGTGAATCTTCAATAATCGCCATAAGGTCAATCTTACTGATCCCTTTTTCATCTTTAAAATCCCCAAAGGATTCAATTAACGCTATATTGTTTATTATATTGCTCATCTTTTTTATTTATCTTTTTCAATCAAAATTTAATTACCACAAGGGCTTTTTTAATTTCAGTCAATGGAATTATCCGGTCTTCTATTACATCTTCTTTACCTTTCCCTACAAGCTTAGGACGTCTGTATTTCAGCTCTAAGGTAATTGAATCTTCACCAACAATCTTTAATTCACCCTGAATTTTTGTATCATCATTCAACAATACATCCAGTTCTCTTCCAATATTTTTAGCAAATTGTCTTGGTAACTTCAACGGTTCTGAAAGTCCTGGTGACATTACCTGAAGACTAAAATCATGCTCTTCTCTGTCTAACTGAAATTCTACTGCACGGCTAACATCCAGACAATCCTGAAGACTTACACTCTGGTCTCCGTCAATAATAACTGTAATATTGCTATCTGCAGAAATTTTAAGTTCAATTAAAAACAAATCTTCCCTTGTTGCAAGGTACTGATCCACTAATTCTTGTACGCGCTCCCTAAATTCCATATTTCATTGTTATGTCTACGAAAAAAGGCTTTCTTCCGAAGGCCTTTGCATTGAATTCCGTAAAACTTCTGCAAATATAGTTTTTTATTTTGAAAATCACAAACATACACGCAGAAAACCAACATTTTAATAAAAAATATCTGCACGAAAAACATTCAAAACCAAACAATTATTCTTCAAAAGGCTTTTTTTGTAACTTCACCCATCTAATTAACCACAAACAGAAAACCTCATGAAGCATTTTACAGCCTGCTTTCTCATACTATTTATTTCAGTTTTCATTCAGGCTCAAAAGCTGGAATCTCCTGACAAAAATCTTACCCTCAGCTTTTTACTAAATGAGAAAGGCGAAGCCTATTACAGATTGAAATATAAAAATAAAGATGTAGTAAAAAGTAGCAAGCTTGGCTTTTTAATTAGCAGCCCAACTTCTTTTGCAGAAAGCTTTAAAATAACCAACACACAATTTTCCTCCTCCGATACATCATGGAACCCTGTATTAGGCGAGCAAAAAACAATCCGAGACAATCATAATGAGATGCTTATTTCTTTACAGCAAGCCAAAACCGGATATCAACTCAACATCAGATTTAGGCTTTTTAATGATGGCCTGGGATTCAGATACGAATTTCCAATTCAAAAAGACCTAAGACACTTTCGTATAGACGAAGAGCTTTCAGAATTCAATCTGGCCCAGAACTGCAAAGCTTTCTGGATTCCTGCAGATTATGACACTAACGAATTCCGAATTACGACCTCTAGAATTTCCGAAATATCTTCACTAATAGAGACCGCAAGAGATGAGCCTTTAGCAGCAAAAGCGCCATCAAAAAACCTGGCTGTACAAACGCCGCTCATGTTAAAAGCTGATAATGGTTTATATATCAACATTCATGAAGCTGCATTGGTCGATTATCCCGCTATGCATCTGAATGTAGATGATAAGAACTATAAATTAAGCACTCATCTTACCCCTAATAAAAATGGCGAAAAAGCCTACATACAAACTCAGATGAATACTCCATGGAGAACTATCGTGGTCAGTGACGATGCACGCGACATACTCGCCTCTAAACTTATCCTAAATCTAAACGACCCAAGCAAAATTGAAGACACATCATGGATAAAGCCTACAAAATACATTGGTGTCTGGTGGGAATACTTTACAGGAGGAGGATCTACCTGGGCTTATAGCGACAATCAGGATATTATAATTGGAGAAACAGATTACACCCGACTAAAACCTAACCAACATCATGGGGCCAATACCCAGCACGTGAAAGAATACATAGACTTTGCCGCTGAAAATGGATTTGATGCCATACTTGTCGAAGGCTGGAATGAAGGTTGGGAAGACAACTGGGCTTATGGAAAGGAAAAAATATACAGCTTTACAAAAGCCTATCCGGACTTCAATGTAGAAGAATTACAGGCTTATGCGAAAGCAAAAGGCATAAAGATAATCATGCATCATGAAACGACCTCTTCAGCAGCCGACTACGAAAGACAATTGGATGATGCATTTTCTTTCATGAATAAGTATGGATATACAGCTGTAAAAACTGGATATGTTGGTCCCATTATTCCAAGAAGTGAATATCATGACGGACAATGGATGGTCAATCATTATAACTTTGTAGCTCAAAAGGCGGCGCAGTACAAAATTATGGTAAACTCCCATGAAGCAGTAAGACCCACCGGACGATCTCGAACCTATCCTAACTGGATAGCTCAGGAGTCTGCGAGAGGAACTGAATTTGAGTCTTTCAACGGAAACAACCCCGATCACACCACCATCCTGCCTTTCACAAGATTAATGGGTGGCCCTATGGATTACACGCCTGGGATTTTCCAGGGAGATCTTTCCGTATATGGTAAAAACAAAGCCAGGCTTAGTACAACCCTGGTAAAACAATTAGCGCTCTATGTAACTTTATACAGCCCACTACAGATGGCCGCTGACCTTCCAGAAAATTACAAAAAACACATGGATGCCTTCCAATTCATCAAAGATGTAGCAGCAGACTGGGACAACACTTATATTCTGGAAGCTGAACCCGGAGATTACATTACGATTGCACGTAAGGCAAAAAATAAAAATGAATGGTTTGTTGGTGGTATCACTGATGAAAATGAAAGAACAGCAACAATTAATCTTAGCTTTTTACCAAAAGGGAGAAATTTTGAAGCTATTATTTATGAAGACGGAAAGAATGCTGACTGGAAAACCAGTACAATAGATTATAAAATAAATAAACAAAAAGTATCCTCCGCTACTATTCTGAAAAAAAGACTGGCTCCAAGCGGAGGTATTGGAATAAGTATTAAAGAAATCAAATAAGCACAAAAAAGCGAAATACAGATTAGTTTATTTAGTAATTTTGCATATTATCTTTTAAAGACAAAACATTGAATATTACGATAGTTGGAACGGGCTATGTAGGCCTTGTTACCGGAACATGTCTGGCAGAACTGGGGAATTCAGTTTTCTGCGTAGACATTGATGAAAAGAAAGTAGAGGGCATGAAGAACGGAATTGTTCCGATTTATGAGCCTAATCTGGAGGAAACATTTTTAAGAAACATTCAGGCAGAACGTTTACATTTTACGACAGATCTTAAAGAAGCTTTGGATCAATCTGAAATTGTTTTTCTTGCGCTTCCAACCCCTCCGGGAGAAGACGGCTCAGCAGATCTTTCATACGTCCTGAACGTTTCTGAAAATATTGGTAAGCTAATTACGGATTACAAAGTTATCGTAAATAAAAGTACTGTTCCGGTAGGAACTGCTGACAGAGTAAGGGAGACTATTGCAGCATTTGCATCCGTAGAATTTGATGTAGTTTCTAATCCTGAATTTTTAAGAGAAGGCTATGCTGTTGAAGACTGTATGAATCCTTCCAGGGTTGTTATAGGCACCAGCTCCGAAAGAGCTAAAAATTTGATGGCGAATCTGTACGAGCCTTTTAGCAATATCGGTATTCCAATCATCTACATGGATGAAAAATCTTCCGAACTGACCAAATATGCAGCCAACTCATTCTTAGCCGTAAAAATTACCTTCATGAATGAAATTGCTAACTTCTGTGAAATGGTAGGGGCTGATGTTGACAAAATAAGATTAGGAATGGGATCTGATAACAGAATCGGACATCGTTTCTTATTCCCGGGAATCGGATATGGAGGAAGCTGTTTTCCTAAAGATGTAAAAGCACTGATAAAAAGTGGTAGCGAACAGGGATTCGATTTCGAAATCTTAAAATCCACTGAAGAAACTAACCAAAAACAAAAAACAATTCTGGTTCCTGCTATCGAGGAATATTTCAACGGAAACATACAAGGTAAAAAAATTGCAGTGTGGGGATTAGCTTTTAAAGCAAATACCGACGATATCCGTGAGGCTTCTTCTTTAGACAATATCGCTTTATTACTTGAAAAAGGTGCTGAAGTTATAGCTTTTGACAGTATTGCTGAAGGCAATGTACAAAAGATTCTTGGTGACAAAATTAGCTATGCAAAAGATATGTATTCCGCTTTGGAAGGTGCAGATGCTTTGTTAATCTGTACTGAATGGCCGGAATTTAAGAACCCGAACTTCGAACTAATAGCAAAAAAGTTAAAAAACAAAGCTATATTCGACGGACGTAATATGTTCTCTACTGAGTTACCATCCAAACATGGTTTCTTTTACAAAAGTATTGGACGTAAAACTGTACAATCAGAAAATTAGATAATTCTAAAGCAACAATGTATTGTTGCTTTTTTTATGCGAAATACTGACTGGTAAAGTGATATCATGTTAAAAAAATATTAAACCTGATAAATTATAGAATTTTTCTATCAGATTTTGCATATTTTTAGCCCCAATAAATTTTAATTTTTTATTTATGTCAAATTCTTATGAACAAATTTTCGAGAACAATCGGAAATGGGTAGAGAGCAAACTCTCTCAGGATCAAGATTTCTTTACAAATCTTGCCGCAACACAAACTCCGGAGTACCTTTACATTGGTTGCTCAGACAGTAGAGCTACTGCTGAAGAACTAATGGGCGCTAAACCAGGGGAAGTATTCGTTACACGTAACATTGCCAATGTTGTGAACACTTTAGACATGAGCTCTACTTCTGTTATTCAGTACGCTGTAGAACATTTAAAAGTAAAGCACATTATTGTATGTGGACACTACAACTGTGGAGGTGTTAAGGCTGCTATGACTCCTCAGGATTTAGGACTTTTAAATCCTTGGTTAAGAAACATTCGTGATGTTTACAGAATTCACCAAGCAGAACTAGATTCTATTAAAGACGAGCACAAAAGATACGACCGTCTTGTTGAGCTAAACGTTCAGGAGCAGTGTATCAACGTTATCAAAATGGCTTGTGTACAGGAAAGATATATCACTGAAAATTTCCCTATTGTACACGGATGGGTATTCGATTTGAGAACAGGAAAATTAATTGATTTAGAGATTGATTTTGAAAACATCCTGAAAGACATCCAAAAAATTTACGATCTTACCAATTCTGATTGGATGATGCGTAATAAATAATTAACATCAGTGAATTAATTTTTGCATTATTTTTGCATTATAAAGTCTTCATTTTCAGAAAGTGAAATATATAAGTATTATCATATTAGGAGTTTTTCTCAATTTCATGGCACTACCGAGTATTGCCAAACTAATGGATTGGGATCTACCTACTATGTCACAAAACCTTTCTGAAGAAGAAGTAAAAATCAAACGAATGAGTGAAGAGCAGTTACACAGCGAGCCTTTGCAAATTCAAAAAATACATAGGGACCACAATCTCAAGAAAGCATTTGTTCTTTACGACGATAGCAAACGTGTAGATCCCCTTCTTATGATATTTTCCCCTCCTCCGGAGGCATAATACACTCTTTCACAGCTTTTACACAAAGCTTTTTATCCAAATTAATTTTTCTTTTTATTGATTTATTGAGAATCGATCTTCATATCATTATTTTTCAAGCGAAAAAAAACTAATCCATGAATTCTCAAATTTTTCAATAAAAACATACTTGTACTCAGTTCAGGTATAATGTATCAGTCATTTCAATATCAAAAGTATTGAAACAATCTCTGGTTCAACATATTCTATATATGATATGCTGGTAAATATTTTATGTCTTTACATAAGGTGTTGATCCATCATTAAAATTAATATTATGAAACAAAATAAAACCAATATATTCAGCGATGTTAAACCCAACTTTGCATCAGGTCTGGTTGTTTTTCTTGTCGCTTTACCTCTTTGTTTAGGTATTGCTTTAGCTTCTGGTGCCCCACCTTTATCGGGTATTATTGCCGGAATTATCGGCGGTATCATTGTAGGCTTTCTCAGTACATCTAACATCAGTGTAACCGGTCCTGCCGCAGGCCTCACAGCTATCATCCTGGCTTCAGTGACCGAATTAGGAGCATTTGATCTGTTTCTTTGTGCCGGAATTATCGCCGGAGCTACTCAGCTAATCTTAGGCTTCCTAAAAGCCGGAAGTATTTCCAATTATATACCTACAGCCGTTATCGAAGGGATGCTTGCAGGGATCGGGATCATCATTATTCTGACCCAGCTACCTCATGCATTAGGCTTCGACAAGGACTATGAAGGTAAACAAACATTATTTGACAATGGATTCAATCTTGTTCCATATATGAATGAAATCGCCTCTGCAATTCATCCGGGAGCAATATTAATTTTTGCAATTTCAATAGCTATTCTGATTGTGTGGGACAAAATTCCTGCATTGAAAAAAATAAAAATGCTTCCTGCGGCTCTTGTAGCAGTGACAGCAGGGATTGTGATTAATCTGTTGTTTACGTCTTCCGGAAGCTCTTTAGCTGTGACTACAGATCACCTGGTGAAGCTTCCTGTACCGAAATCTGCAGAAGACTTCAAAGCATTGATTACCTTTCCAAACTTTACTGGTTTTACAATGCCCGCAGTATGGGTAACAGGTATTACAATTGCAATTGTAGCCTCTATCGAAACGCTTCTTTGTATTGAAGCTGCGGACAGAATGGATTTTAAGAAAAGAATTACTGATACCAATCAGGAACTTCGCGCACAGGGAATTGGTAACCTCATCAGCTCATTTATTGGTGGATTACCTATGACATCGGTAGTTGTAAGAAGTTCAGCGAATGCCAATGCAGGTGCTACAACCAAATTATCTGCCATTATCCATGGTGTACTATTGTTAGTATGTGTACTAAGTATTCCTGCAATCCTAAATATGATTCCATTGGCAACTCTTGCTGCTGTCCTTATCCTTGTAGGCTATAAGCTGGCAAAACCTGCAACAATAAAGCACTTCTGGGACAAAGGAAAATATCAGTTTATTCCATTTATGGCAACTATGCTTGCTGTCGTTTTCACAGACCTGTTAAAGGGTGTAGCTCTTGGTTTAGTAATCAGTATTATCTTTATTCTTCTTGGGAATATGAAACGTGCTTACTACCTAAGCCGTGAGGAGTTGGAAGATGCTGATGCTATCACAATTGAGCTTGCTGAGGAAGTATCTTTCCTGAATAAAGCTGCAATCAAAAAGACCCTGAAGAATATTCAACCAGGATCGCAGGTAACAATTAACGGAAAGCGTACATCTTATATTGCCACAGATGTTTTAGATCTTATTCAGGAGTTTGCAAATATTACAGCAAAAGAAAACAATATAGCTGTAAATCTGGTTGGCTTCCGAACAGATTATAAACAAATCAAAGAATCCCACGTTATAGTGGATCACAAAAGGTCTATGTAATCAGAATTTTATTTTCCGTTAAAACCGGACATCGTATTCTGTATACCTGCAAATACAAAAGATAAAGCTGCTTGAGAAAACTTATCAATTCTTTCCTGCAGCTTTTCTTTTTCTTCTTCACTCCAGCCACCCAGAACATAATCTACTTGCTGACCTTCTTTAAAATCTGCAGAAATTCCAAAACGAAGACGTGTATATTGACCTGTATTTAGTACAGCTTCGATATTGCGCAGCCCGTTATGCCCGCCATGGCTGCCTTTCATTTTCATTCGCAGGGTGCCGAATGGCAACGCCAAATCATCGGTAACAATCAACAGATTTTCTAACGGAATATTTTCTTTCTGCATCCAGTAGCGTACAGCATTTCCACTAAGATTCATATAAGTATCCGGCTTTAGGACAAAGACTTTTCTTCCTTTGTATTTCCCTTCGGCCATCCACCCAAAATTGGTTGTATTAAATGGTGCATCTATGGCTTCTGCTATCTTTTCTGCAACTTTAAAGCCTATATTATGTCTTGTTTCTTTATATTCATCGCCTTTATTACCAAGGCCTACGATTAAGTATTTCATTGTTTTTATTTAAAAAAATATGAAGTTTATTATGCCAATATACTATTTAGCAAAGCATTAACCTCATCCACATTACTAATCTTATCTTTACGCATCATTAGCTGATTCCCTTCTGGTGAATGCTTTTCTTTTAACTGTGCATGTTGAGGATTGGAACCAAGGTATTGAATAATCTTTTTAAATCGATCACTCTGATAAAACTTATCTTGAGGATTACCCGGAAAGTACCCAAGGAAGATTCCGTTTTTCATCACTATCTTATCAAATCCTATATCTGCAGCCAACCATTTCAGTTCAATACTCTTCAGTAAGTTAATCGCTTCTTTTGGTAATGCCCCGAAACGGTCATTCAACTCATATTCGAAACGACTAAGCTCTGCAGCGTTCCTTACATCCGCCAGTTTTTGATATAACAACAATCGCTCTTCTGTACTATTTACATAATCATCCGGAAGCATCAGCTCTAAATCGGTATCAATATTCACATCCTTAACAGAGTTGAAAAGCTTTTTGCGCTCTTCTTCATTTTGGAAAAGGCCTTCCATATCTTCATCCTTCAGCTCTTCCAGAGCTTCCTGCATAATTTTCTGATAGGTATCGAAGCCCATTTCATTGATAAAACCGCTCTGATCTCCTCCTAACAAATCTCCGGCACCGCGAATTTCTAAATCTTTCATCGCAATATGGAAACCGCTACCCAAATCCGAAAACTGTTCAATAGCTTCCAAACGTTTACGAGCATCTGAAGAAACCAAATCCATTGGTGGAGTAATAAGATAACAAAATGCCTTTCTGTTACTACGTCCTACACGTCCACGCATCTGGTGCAAGTCTGCCATACCAAACCGCTGTGCATCGTTGATGAAAATCGTATTGGCATTAGGTACATCCAATCCGCTTTCCACAATCGTAGTAGAAACCAACACATCATATTTGCCCTCCATAAAATCCATCATATTTGCTTCCAGCTGTTTACCATCCATTTGTCCATGCCCCGTAATAACTCTGGCATCCGGAACCAATCTCTGGATAAGACCTGCAATTTCTTTAAGATTTTCTATTCTGTTATTAATAAAATAAACCTGTCCGTCTCTTTGTAATTCATAACTAATAGCATCTCTCAGAGTTTCTTCGTTAAAGCCTACCAATTTAGTATCCACAGGCTGCCGGTTAGGCGGTGGTGTTTTAATAACCGAAAGATCTCGCGCTGCCATCAGAGAAAACTGTAATGTTCTCGGGATAGGAGTTGCAGTAAGCGTTAAAGTATCAATGTTGGTTTTCATAGTCTTCAGCTTATCCTTTATAGCTACGCCGAATTTATGTTCCTCATCAATAATCAGTAATCCCAGATCTTTAAACTTTACGCTGGCGCCTACCAATTGATGTGTACCAATTACAATATCTATTTTGCCGGAAGCTAATCCTTCCAACGTTTCTTTCTTCTGTTTTGCTGTTCTGAAGCGGTTAAGATAAGAGACCTCAACAGGGAAGTCTTTAAGCCTTTCTTTAAAACTTCTGTAATGCTGAAATGCCAGAATTGTTGTAGGAACCAAAAGCGCTACCTGTTTCCCGTCTACAGCAGCTTTAAAGGCAGCACGGATAGCAACTTCTGTTTTTCCAAATCCTACATCTCCGCAGATTAATCGATCCATTACTGTATCTGCCTGCATATCTGCTTTTACGTCCATTGTTGCTTTTTCCTGATCCGGAGTATCTTCATAAATAAAGGAAGCTTCCAACTCATTCTGCATATATCCGTCCGGTGAATAGGCAAAACCTTTTGCACTTTTCCTTTGTGCATAAAGCTTGATAAGGTCAAATGCAATCTGTTTAACTCTTGCTTTGGTTTTTTGTTTCAGGGATTTCCATGCGGAAGATCCCAGCTTACTCAACACAATGTCTTTTCCGTCAGGTCCGTTATATTTTGATATTTTATGAAGTGCATGAATACTGACATATAATAAATCTCCATTTTTATAAGACAATTTAAAACATTCCTGAACTTTACCATTGTTATTGACCTTTACCAGCCCCATAAATTTTCCTATCCCATGATCAATATGTGTAATGTAGTCCCCAACTTTCAGAGACATCAGATCCTTTAAGGTAAGTTGCTCACTTTTGGCAAAAGCATTTTTCGCTTTATACCGTTGGTATCTGTCGAATATCTGGTGATCGGTATAAACTGATATTTTATTTTCATTATCTACAAAGCCTTCATGCAGTTCGGAAGCACAACTTTTAAACGGGATATTCTTTTCAAGCTCTTCAAAAATGCTTTCCAGACGATCCTTTTGTTTTTCGGAGGAGAATGAAATCCATGCATCATAACCTTTTTCCAGTTTATCTTCCAGATCCTGAATCAACCATTCAAAGTTTTTATTAAAAACAGGTTGCTGGGTTAGTTTCAGTTGAATTTCAGCTCGTGAAGATTTTAATACTTCTGAAGTAAAGTCTGCCCATACAAAATGGTTAATCTCATTCAGAAACTCATCTTCTGATACAAAAATAGCTTTAGGTTCGCTGTATTTAATATCCTGATGCAGGGTTTTATATACTTCCTGCGCCTTTTCAAAAAACTCACGAATATGCTTTACTCCCAAAAATGCATTTCGGGTAAACATGACAGTTTCCTTAGGAAGAATTCCTAGCAAAGAAGTTTTCGAAGTATCTCCTGAGATATCCTGAATAGCGGACACCAGCTGGAATTCTTCCACTTTTCCCTGTGTTAGCTGACTTTCTATGTCGAAAGTACGAATACTGTCTACTTCATTCCCGAAAAAACTGATCCGGAAGGGAAACTCGTATGCATAAGAAAACACATCTATAATACCACCACGAACAGAGAATTCACCAGGCTCTGATACAAAATCTGTTCTGTTGAACTTATAATGGTTCAGCAATTCATCTATAAAATCAAAATCCAGTTGTTCTCCTACTTTTATGGTATGGGAGAACTTTCCAAACTCTTCCTTCTTGATTACCTTTTCTGAAAGTGCTGCCGCATATGCTATAATTACTTTTGGTACTTTAGACGAATTCAATTGATTAATAACCTCTGTCCGCAATACTCTGTTTGCATTCTGCGTTTTTTCTATCTGATAAGGCTCCAGAAAAGTTGCCGGAAAATATAATACATTCTCTTTTCCACAAAGTTCTTCCAGCTCTGCGGTAGTATATAAGGCATCCTCTTTATCATCCAAGATTATCAGCATAGGCTGATGGAATGACACAAAGTATTCCGCAGCCAGCAAACTCATAGAGGAACCCGCAGCTCCTTTTATACTAATCTTTTGTTTTTCGCGCAGTGTATCGAATATTTCTTTACCCCATTGTTTCTTTAATAAATCGGGTAACAGCGTATTTTTTATAGAAGTTAATTGCACCTGGTATTAAATTTCATTTAAACGACGAAAAACGGATTCAGTGCTTCCTGAAACCGTTATCGAACTGCAAATTTACGAATAATATAGTTATTCTTTTATAGATAATTGAAAATGAGAATATAAGCCAATATATACTGTCACAGAACAGGAAAACCTGCTATTTCTCTCTTATCTGGTTTAAGCCCGTTTTAAACTGTGATAAAATTTTGTTAAATTAATTGTCATCGAAATTTTTAGCACACATCTTGATAGTTTTTTAGTGTAACTTCACAGAAGTAAAAATTTAAATTACACATACAAAAAACCATTAAAAAATGAAAAATCTATTATCAGCATTATCTCTGGCTTTAGGACTAGGATTTGCAACTGCTCAGACAACTACACCTCGTCAGACAACACCTGTTACTCCGGTAAAAAAAGAAATGAAATCTTCAGTAAAAGAAGTAAAATCTACTGCAAAAGATACCAAGACAACAGCAGTGAAAGAAGTAAAGTCAACTTCTAAAGACGCTAAAGGAGCAGTGAAGGAAGTAAAATCTACAACAACTACACAAGGTGTAAAGCTAAAAAAAGACGGAACTCCTGACAAAAGATACAAATCTTCACAACATCTTAAAAAAGACGGAACTCCTGATATGAGATATAAAGAAAACAAAAAGTAATAATAATCAATCCAAATTCTCTATAACACCGTTTAGTATTAATACTAAACGGTGTTTTTTGTATATCTAAGAAATATCGAACCCGACAGCTTTGACAGAAGCTTATATTATTACTGAACGGTATTCAAAACAAACTTCCATTCATATGATAGAAAATATCTTCTGATCATTCTCACTTTTACAACATTGGTTTCAAGTGGAATTACGTAATTTTGCCCTCGATTATGTTGAGCATCTTAAAAAAAGCTATTGCCAAAATCTGGGCGAAGCAATATGTAAAATCATCGGAAGAGTTTACCCGGAATGCAGTTTCTAATCAGGAAGACTTATTAAAAAGCCTGATTACAAAAGCTGAAAACACAAAATTCGGAAAAGAACACAACTTCGGAAGCATCCGCAATATTCAGGATTTTCAGACAAAAGTTCCTTTAGCTGATTATGAAGATCTGAAAAATTATATTGAAGAAATAAAAGAGGGAGAAAAGGATATCTTATGGCCGGGACAACCAGAATATTTTGCCAAAACATCCGGAACAACATCCGGCAGCAAATATATACCCATTTCTAAAGAAGCAATGCCATATCAGATTGACGCTGCCAGAAGTGCACTATTTTTCTATATTGCACAGAAAGACAATGCTGATTTTGTAAATGGAAAAATGATTTTCCTGCAAGGATCTCCGGAACTTACAGATCTGCATGGAGTAAAAACAGGCCGCCTTTCCGGGATTGTAGCTCATCATATTCCAAATTATCTGCAAAAGAACAGGCTTCCAAGTTGGAAAACCAATATAATAGAGGACTGGGAAACCAAGGTTGACAAAATCATTGCTGAAACTGAGAAAGAGAATATGACACTTATTTCCGGCATACCACCATGGTTAATCATGTATTTTGAAAAACTTACAGAAAGATCCGGCAAAAAAATAAAGGAAATATTTCCAAATCTCCAGCTTATTGTTACCGGCGGGGTCAATTACGAGCCCTATCGGGAAAAGATGAATAGTCTCTTAGGTGGTACTGTAGACATTGTCCAGACCTTTCCGGCATCAGAGGGATTCTTTGCATATCAGAATAATTATAAAGAAGACGGACTTCTTTTACTAACCAATCATGGTATATTCTACGAGTTCATTCCTCAGGAAGATCTTGGAAAAGAAAATCCAAGGAGACTAACCCTTGGAGAAATAGAACTTCATAAAGATTATGCTCTTGTCATTACAACTAATTCCGGACTTTGGGCTTATATGATTGGTGATATGATAAGATTTATTTCTAAAAATCCATATAAAATTCTGGTAAGCGGAAGAACAAAACATTTTACCTCTGCATTTGGCGAGCACGTTATTGCCTATGAAGTAGAGGAAGCCATGAAAGAAGCCATATTAAAACACCCGGCTCAAATCTCTGAATTCCATTTAGCACCACAGGTAAATCCGGAAAGCGGTCTCCCTTATCATGAATGGTTTATAGAATTTGAAAAAGAGCCTGCAAATATGGAAGCGTTCCGACAAAGTCTGGATATAGCACTAAGAAATAAAAACACTTATTACAACGACCTAATTACAGGTAACATTCTACAGACACTTATTATATCCCGACTGAAAAAAGACAGCTTCCTGGAATATGCAAAATCACAGGGTAAACTAGGAGGACAGAATAAGATTCCGCGTTTAGCAAACAACCGTGATATTGCAGACTTCTTTCATCGGCCAGAGTTAAATCTCATAATAAAATAATTAACAAAATTAATTTCCTTCATTTTTTTACTATACTATGATATCACTGGCTCCCCTCCAGACACTAAGAAATACTGAATACAGAAATCTTCTTATTGGGCGATTCTTTCTGATCATCGCTTTCCGAATGCTTGCAACCTTACTTGGCTGGTGGGTATATCACTTAACCAAAGATCCTTTTTCTATTGGACTTATTGGTTTATCTGAAGTAATCCCCGCAGTTGGATGTGCATTATACGCCGGGCATATCATAGATATGAGTGAGAAGAAAAAGTTACTACTGATTTGTAACTACGCTTATTTTTTCCTTTTAAGCTGTTTATTAATACCGGCATTCTGGGGACATAAGCTTAGCTTTAGCAATCATCAGATTACTTATTATATCTATGGTATTATTTTTCTTTCCGGAATCTGCAGAGCATTTTTATCACCATTAGTTCCGGCTTTAATCCCTAACATTGTTAAAAGAGAGGAACTACCAAATGCCATTACACTTAATCAGGCAACATTTCTTACAGCATCAGTATCAGGTCACGCACTGGGAGGTTTTTTAATAGCATGGCTGGGAATCAGCGGTACTCTTGTCGTTATATTATGCTTTTTATTTATCGGATCATTATTTTTCTGGACACTGAACAAACACAGATCTGAATACGAAGGACAAGAAGTAAACGTTTGGGAAAGTATGCGTGAAGGTGTAGTTTATATCTATAAAACGAAAGAAATTCTCGGCGCTCTTACACTTGATCTTTTTGCTGTTTTATTTGGAGGTGCTGTAGCAATGATTCCGGTTTACGCAACTGATATTTTAAAGGTAGGGTCCGAAGGATTTGGACTACTAAATGCGGCATCAGATATTGGCTCAATGTGTATTATTATTACACTATCATTTATGCAGCTTAAAAAGAATCAGGGAAAAATACTTATCGCTGCTGTAAGTGGCTTTGGACTTTGTATTATAGGTTTCGGATTGTCTCATCTGTACTGGCTGTCTTTTGGATTCCTTGTTCTAAGTGGCATGCTGGATGGCATTAGCGTTGTGATCCGCGGTACTATTGTTCAGCTGAAAACTCCCGACAAAATCCGTGGTCGCGTATTAAGCGTCAACACCATATTTATAACTTCCAGCAATGAACTTGGCCAGTTTGAAAGTGGTCTTGCTGCAAAAATGATGGGTGTAATACGCTCTGTTGTTTTTGGTGGCAGTATGACGCTTTTAGTAGCTTTAATGGTAGGGACATTTGCACCAAAACTTCGTAAAATGGAGTATTAACACCAATCACACACCATCAAATATTAACCGAAAAACATTCAAAATTACAATATACAGTTAAGACAAAATAAATATCGTGCTCAGCACATCAATACATAAATATTTATACTTCTTAACACGATTTTTTCCTAATTTAGAGGAGAAATCGCTACTTAAAATTTATTTGTGAATAAAGCAATTGTGCTTTTAGTTTTTTAAAATTTATCTTTGCCTCATGGCTCAAAAGGAAACATTATCATCATTAACGCAAGGGAATTTTGCCAAGGAATTATCTATTTCGCAAGGTAAAATGCCTCCTAATGCAGTGGAATTTGAAAAGCTGGTTATCGGAACTTTTCTCATAGACAAGAAGGCTTTAGACTTTTCTATAGACCTTCTCACCGAGAAGGTTTTTTATGATCCTCGCCATCAGGAAATCTATTCTGCTATTCTGAAATTATATCAGGACAACCATCCTGTAGATATGATGACCGTCATTCAGGAACTTAAACGTGAAGACAGATTAAATCTCGCGGGTGGAGACTCTTACATCATAGAGCTTACCCTGGGAGTATCGTCTTCTGCACACATAGAATATCATGTAAGAATCGTTCTGGAAAAATTCATTCTGAGATCCCTTATCAATGTATCCGGAAATGTTATAGACCAGTCATACAAAGAATCTACCGATGTATTCGAACTTTTAGATGAGGCTGAAAAAAGCTTCTTTGAAATTACTAATGGTACAATTAAAAAAGGGTTTGACACGGCGAATTCCTTAGTAAAGGAGGCTTTGGACAAAGTAAAATCCCTAAGAGGAAAACAGGGACTTTCCGGTGTACCTTCAGGGTTCAAAGCTGTAGATAAAGAAACAGGAGGCTGGCAGCCTTCCGACCTTATTATTATTGCTGCACGTCCGGCGATGGGAAAAACAGCTTTTATCCTTTCGATGGCCAGAAATATTGCTGTAGACCAAAATATACCTCTTGCCTTGTTCTCTCTTGAGATGGCATCTGTACAGTTAATTATGAGGATGATATCCTCTGAAACAGGAATTTCTTCAGAAAAGCTAAGAAAAGGAACGTTAACCGATGAAGAATGGGAAAGACTATTCAGTAACGTCTCCAATCTGGAGAAGGCCCCTCTTTATATCGATGAAACACCTGCCCTTTCGATATTCGACTTTAGAGCAAAATGCCGTCGATTGGTTATGCAGCATGGTGTGCGGATCATCATGGTCGACTACCTTCAGCTGATGACAGCCCAAAGTGGGAAAGGCGGTGGAAACCGTGAACAGGAAATCTCAACCATTTCTCGTTCCCTTAAAGCGATTGCAAAAGAATTAAATGTACCTGTAATTGCTCTTTCTCAGTTATCGCGTTCCGTAGAAAACAGACCCGGTAAAAGACCTCAACTATCCGACCTTAGGGAATCCGGAGCAATTGAACAGGATGCGGATATCGTATCCTTTATTTACCGTCCAGAATATTATAAAATTGAATATTGGGAGGATGAAACTCCTTCTGCAAATCAGGCTGAATTAATTATTGCAAAACACAGAAATGGTACAACAGAAGATGTCCGTTTAGCATTCCATGGCTCCATGGCAAGATTCGGAGATTTAGGTGAAGACACTTTCGGTGGTGGCATGGGAAGCCCATCACAAGCCAATAATGACAATTTCTATGATAAGATAAAGACCACAATGGATCCTGGTTCGGCATTTGGAATGTCTCCTACTCCGCCAAGCAGTAACAAAGTTTCAGGCTCGGCAATGAATGACGATGATGAAGATGAAATGATGCCTTTCTAATGAAAATAGACATCTATACAGACGGAGCATGCAGTGGTAATCCCGGAAAGGGCGGATATGGAATCGTAATGAAGGTTGTTGAAAAGAAATATGAAAAACAATTTTCTGAAGGTTTTCGCCTAACAACCAACAATCGTATGGAGCTTTTAGCTGTTATCGTAGCATTGGAAAAACTCAATACTCCACAAAGTAATGTTCACATTTACACCGATTCCAAATATGTTTCGGATGCTATCAACCAGAACTGGATATTCGGATGGATTAAGAAAGATTTCAATAAAGTAAAGAATGATGATCTTTGGCGCAGGTTTATCCCTTTAATGAGGATGCACAAGCTCCAATTCCACTGGATAAAAGGACATGCCGGACATCCGGAAAATGAACGCTGTGATCAGTTAGCTGTAAAAGCTGCTCAATCTCAGCAATTATCTGTTGATGTTGTCTTCGAACAGCTACAAAATTCGTAAGTTTATACTTTATTAACGAGAAGGAATATAGACTTCAAATTTTATAAGCTATGATTAAAGCGGATGTTTTAGTTATTGGTTCCGGAATATCAGGACTTTCTTATGCCATTAAGATTGCAGAGACGCTGCCGGATGCACAAATTACTATTGTCACCAAGTCGGATGAAGATGAAAGCAATACCAAATATGCACAAGGCGGACTAGCCGTTGTCACTGATTTTTCAAAAGACAATTTCGAAAAACACATAGAAGATACCATGCGTGCCGGAGATGGGGAAAACAAACGCAATGTTGTTGAAATGGTAGTAAAGGAAGGTCCACACCGCTTCAGAGAGCTTGTAGAATGGGGAACCCGTTTTGATAAAGAAAAAGACGGCGACTTCAAACTGGGAAGAGAGGGCGGACATACCGAAAATAGGATTGTTCACCATAAGGACATTACTGGTTTCGAAATTGAGCGGGCACTTCTGGAAACCGTTAATAAGCTTCCGAATATTGAAGTTCTGGATCACCATTATGTGATCGACTTGCTTACCCAGCACCATGTTCCCGGCAAGGAACTGAATCATGACAACATTCATTGTTATGGTGCTTATATTCTGGATCAGAAAAATAAAAAAATAAAGAAAATTACCGCCAAGATCACCCTTGTTGCAACAGGTGGTGCCGGGCATGTTTATAAAAACACCACAAATCCTATTATTGCAACCGGAGACGGAATTGCCTTTGTTCACAGAGCACGTGGCAAGGTATCCAATATGCAGTATTACCAATTCCACCCTACTGCTATGTTTTCAAAAAGAAGCGGCATGCTGTTTTTGATTTCGGAAGCTGTACGTGGTGATGGTGCAAAGCTGAGAACCAAGGATGGACAGCCCTTTATGCAAAAATATGATGAACGTGAAGAATTAGCTTCCCGTGACATTGTAGCCAGAGCTATAGATAATGAAATGAAAATTTCCGGGGATGACTACGTTGGTTTAGATTGCCGTCATATGGATCAGGAAAAATTCAAAGAACACTTCCCGAATATTTACAAGAAATGTCTTGAAGAAGGTATAGACCCTTTCGAGCAGCTTATTCCCGTTGTACCTGCCTGTCATTATTTAATGGGGGGGATAGACGTGGATATAGACGGACAGTCTTCTATTAAAAATCTTTTTGCTGTTGGTGAATGTACCAATTCGGGATTACACGGAGCCAACCGATTAGCGTCAAACTCTTTACTGGAAGGTTTAGTATTCGGTCACGAAGCAGCTGTAAAAACAGTAGAATTACTGAAACAGAATGAATTTAATTTCAATGACCTAAAGGCTATCCCTGAATGGAATCAGGAAGGAATGAAGCTAATGGACGAAATGGTAATGGTCTCTTATTTCAGAAAACAGTTACAAGAAATGATGAGTGACCTTGTAGGAATCGTGAGAAGCAATTCCCGCTTAAAAATAGCACAGCAGAAACAGAGAGAAATTTATGAAGCTGTAACAGCTCTTTATAATAATTCTATCCTTTCGCCACAGCTATCTGAACTTAGAAATCTTGTGAATGTTTCTTACCTGATCATCAAACATTCTATGGAGATGAAAGAAAACAAAGGAGCTTTTTTTAATAAAGATTTAGTAAAATAAAATGAATCCTATTATTAATCCCGATGAGTTAGTGAATATTCTGCACCAACCAGAAACTATCATTATCCATGCCGGAAACAATGCCAAAAGCATATACGATAATGGACATATAACTAATGCCTATTATATGGAACTAAACACTGATATGTCCGATGTTCCTGAAGATTATAAAAACGGAGGCCGACATCCGCTGCCCAAAATAGAAAATTTTATAAAAGTACTGCAGGAAACTGGTATCGAAAAAGACTCTCATATTGTTATATATGATGATAAAAACGCATCGAACGCTGCTGCCCGGTTATGGTGGATGCTTCGTTCTGCGGGACTCGAGAAGGTACAGGTACTAAATGGAGGCTTGCAAGCAGCTATTAGTAATGCTATTCCTACAACAACAGAGGCTTCCTCGAAAAAAACGTCTGGAAATTACACTTTTACAGAATGGCAATTACCTATTGCTAGTATTCAGGAAGCTGAAAAATTCACCCAAAAGGAAGAGACCTTAATTATTGACGTTAGAGAAACGCCTCGTTACAATGGAGAAACAGAACCCATAGATACTATTGCGGGGCATATTCCAACTGCAAAGAATTACCCTTTTGCCAACAATCTTAATTCGGACGGAACTTATAAAGATCCGGAGGAATTAAAACAGTATTTCACAAAAATATTCGAGGGTCATGAACCTGAAAATATTATGGTACATTGCGGTTCTGGTGTTACAGCTTGCCATACATTATTGGCAATAGACTATGCCGGACTCAATATCCCAAAACTTTATGTAGGCTCCTGGAGTGAATGGTCCAGAAACGATAAACCAATTGAAACAACAAGAACAATATAAAATGAACCGTCCAAGTTATATTACAGAAAAAGCACTAAATACTTTTATTAAAAATGCTCTGGCAGAAGATATTCAGAAAGGAGATCATTCTACATTGGCAACAATCCCTGCCACATTGCAACAGTCTGCAAAGTTGTTGGTAAAAGAAGATTGTATTCTAGCAGGTGTTGAACTGGCAATATATATATTTAAGTATTATGATAAAGATCTCACTGTCGATGTCAAAATTAGAGATGGTGAACAAGCCAAAGTTGGTGACGTCGCGTTTATTGTAACCGGTTCTGCTCAGTCTATATTGTCTACAGAAAGATTTGTACTAAACTGTATGCAGCGCATGAGTGGTATTGCTACGCTTACTCATGATTGGGATTCCCGATTGGTAGGAACCAAGACCAAACTTTTGGATACCCGTAAAACTACACCTAATTTCCGTTTGTGTGAAAAATGGGCAGTATCTATTGGTGGTGGAACCAACCACAGATTTGGATTGTATGATATGATTATGCTGAAAGATAATCACATTGATTATAACGGCAGTATTTCCAATGCCGTGAAAATGGCCAGAGAATATGTAGAAAAAAATAAGCTCAATCTGAAAATCGAGGTTGAAACCAGAAACCTAAAAGAGGTTCAGGAAGCCATCAATACTCCGGGAATAGACCGTATTATGCTGGACAACATGGACAACGAAACCATGGCTGAAGCAGTAATTCTCATTAACAAAATTTGTGAAACTGAGGCCTCCGGCAATGTTACAAGAGAAAGACTTAAGGACATTGCAAAAACCGGTGTAGACTATATCTCAGCAGGTGCATTAACCCATTCCGCGAAAAATATTGACCTGAGCCTCAAGGCATTGAAAATTTAACATTTCGTTAAACTGTGTTAAAAAAAAAAAGTGCATTTTGCAACCTGAAACTATCTGCGTATAAAAGTAAATCAATAATATGAAGATCAATTTTAGAAAGCCAATGCTTGCGGCGGTACTTACACTAACTACAGCCAGCGTGTATTATGCACAGCAAACACAGGACACTACAAAATCCAAATCAAAAGACATCGATGAGGTTATTTTAAGGGGTGTTACTGACATTGCTAAAGATAGAAAAACTCCGGTTGCAGTTTCTACCATCAAAGAAGCGCAGATCGTTGAGAGACTGGGTAACCAGGAACTTCCTGAAATCTTAAAATCAACACCCTCTGTTTATGCAACAAAAGGAGGTGGTGGTTTTGGCGACGGACGTGTAAATATCAGAGGTTTTGATACCAATAATATTGCCGTAATGGTTAACGGTATGCCAGTCAATGACATGGAAGGTGGTACTGTTTATTTTTCTAACTGGCAAGGGCTTTCAGATGTAACTTCCGCGTTACAGGTGCAAAGAGGGCTTGGTTCTTCTAAGTTAGCTATTGCTTCTGTTGGTGGTACCATGAATTTTATTACCAGAGCAGCTGACAAAAAAAAGGAGGGCAATGTAACGATAGGTGTTGGTAATGATGGCTATTTAAAATCTTCATTTTCTTACAACACAGGTAAATCTGCTAAGGGATGGTCCACTTCATTCTTAATGGGCAGAACATCTACTGACGGTTACGTTAACGGAACAAAGGGTGAGGCATATAATTATTATTTTGCTTTAGGTTATCAGCCTAATAAGAAACATGATTTCCAATTTACGTTTACAGGGGCTCCACAATGGCACAATCAAAATAACTTCCAGAATACTATTGCAACAGCTATAAAGTATGGCAATGGTGTTGACAAACCTAACAGAAGGTATAATTCCAACTGGGGTTATATGACAGGAGAAGATGGTATTGCCAGAGAATATTCTCAATCAGTAAACTGGTATAGCAAACCGGTTGCTATGCTGAACTGGGACTGGACCATGGATGAAAAATCTAAATTATCTACTGTACTTTATGGCTCTTGGGGACGCGGTGGCGGTACAGGGGTTATTGGAACTATCAATGGAACCAATATTAATAGCCTTCCAAAAACTTCCGATGGTCTTATCAGATTTGATGATATTGTTAGATGGAATCAAGGAGGAAATGTTGCCGATTTTGGTGCAAATAACAAAACACCAGGTGTAGCCACCAGAACTAATGGACTTGTAAGAAGATCCAGCGTTAATTCACATGACTGGTATGGGTTTCTTACTAATTTCCAACACAAGATTAATGATAACTGGAATTTCTCTGTTGGTTTAGATGGTAGATATTATTATGGCTATCACCCAGGTTTATTAACAGGTCTTTGGGGAAATAACAAGTATATTGAGAAAGACAATATGAATATTCCCGGAGGTTATGATGTAACCCTTGTACAGAAGCCACAACCTTCTGCAAACCCTTTCGTAAAAGCAGTTAAAGATCAGAGCCAAATCGTATACAGAAATTATGATGGTGAAATATTATGGGGAGGTATTTTTGGACAATTAGAGTATTCTAACGATGTAATATCTGCTTTTGTTCAAGGATCTGCTTCGGAGCAAGGCTTTCAGAGAATTGACAATTGGATTATAGACGGTGTAACAGTACAACAAGGTCAGACAGTTAATAGAAAAACCGGATTCAAATATATTTTCGGATATAATGCTAAAGCTGGTATTAACTTTAATCTTGATGAGCATAACACTGTTTTTGCAAATGCAGGATATTATTCTAAACAGCCTAATAATTATGCTGTGTACAATACTCCTGTCGCAGATGGTCGCCAAACAGGTAACCAACAGATACTAAATCCTAATTTAACGAATGAAAAAATCGCTTCTGCCGAACTTGGTTACAGATTTAGAAGCGCAATTTTCAATGCAGACGTTAACCTTTATTATACATCATGGAAAGATAGATATCAAAGATTTTCTAATTTATCAGGAAATGATGCTAATAATAAACCATATTCAAGAGCATTTGTAGATGCAACTGGTATTCAGGAAATACACATGGGAGCTGAATTTGAAGGAACTTTAAAAGCCACTGACTATCTAACATTCAATTTAATGTTCTCTATTGGGGATTGGAAATATAAAGGGAACCCTACAGGAAATTTATTTGACCTAAATGGTACCCCAATTCCAATTAATGGAAGCAGTAATACTGCAGTATTCGCTTTAGACAAAGTAAAAGTTTCAGATGCAGCACAAACAACAGGTTCAATAGGTTTTACATTAAAACCTGTAAAACAGTTAAGCATTTTTGGTAACTGGAATTACTTTGGGAATTATTATGGTGGCGTGAGCTTCGGTAATGATTATGTTGTTCGACCTGATGGTTCGATAACTGATAATGCAAAAAGAGGTGCTTTAAAATATCCTAGTTATAATACAACAGATGCTGGTCTCTCTTATACATTTAATATAGGTAACAATCAAAGATTAATTATTACCGGGAATGTGTTTAACCTGTTTGATACAACATATATTTCAGATGCAAGATCTTCTAATTTCGTAAAAGAATTGTCTGATTTTTCTACTACCACATCGGGAGGAGTAACAACTACAGCACAACAAAAGTATGATGCCTATAGAAATAATCCTTTAAATTTCTATAAGGGAATAGATACCAGTAACAACGTTTATTGGGGATTTGGAAGAACTTGGTCTGCTAGTATTTCTTATAGATTCTAATTAGAATATAAAATAATAAAAGAACGAGGCTGCTTTAAAAAGCAGTCTCGTTTTATTTGTTCAAATATTATGGATTTTAATTATTGCAAACCTTTATTTTTTATTATTATCAGAGTACCCCCTTGTTTACTTTACAATTAAAAAGCAGCACAATAAATATCTATTTTTGTTAACAAAATTTGTGAGATATAATAATTCAAACAGATTGCAAAAACCGTTGTAGCCTGCATTTTTACAATCTGTAGTTCAGATCATTTCATGAGAAATATAACCCTGATTATCAAAGTTTTGAAAATTTAACAATTTGTTAAACTACGTTAAAAAAAAAATATGCATTTTTGCACTCCAAAACTATCTGCATAATAAAAGTAAAGTAAATCAATAATATGAAGATCAATTTTAGAAAGCCAATGCTTGCGGCTGTAATTACACTAACCACAGCAAGTGTTTATTACGCGCAGCAAACACAGGACTCCACAAAATCCAAATCGAAAGACATCGAGGAGGTAATTTTGAAAGGTGTAACTGACATTGCTAAAGACAGAAAAACTCCGGTTGCTGTTTCTAACATTAAAGCTGCACAAATTGTAGAAAGACAAGGTAACCAGGAACTTGTTGAAATCTTAAACACAACTCCTTCTGTATACGCAAGTAAAGGTGGTGGTGGTTTCGGAGATTCTCAAATCAATATCCGTGGTTTTGAATCCAGAAATATTGCTGTCTTGGTAAATGGTATGCCTGTTAATGATATGGAAGGCGGTACTGTATATATGTCTAACTGGACAGGACTTTCTGATGTAACTTCCGCTATGCAGGTACAAAGAGGTCTTGGTTCTTCTAAATTAGCAATTGCATCTGTAGGAGGAACAATGAACTTTTTAACCCGCTCTGCTGATATGAAGCAAGGAGGGGTTATCCGTTTAGGTGTTGGTAACAATGACTTTTTAAAAACATCTTTTGCTTATAACACTGGTAAATCTCAAAATGGCTGGTCTTCTTCATTCTTAATGAGCAGACAAGCTGGTTCAACTTTTGTTCAAAATACACAATATGAATCTTATGCTTACTTCTTTGCATTAGGATATCAGCCAAGCAAGAAGCATAATTTACAGTTTATGATTACTTCTGCCCCACAATGGCACAACCAGAGAAGTACATCAAATACTATATCAGATTATATTAAATATAATCCGGATAATGATGGCACTCCTGACAGAAGTTACAATTCAGACTGGGGTTATCGTACAATGCCAGACGGAAGAAGAGTTTCAATTGCTAATAAAGCTAATTATTACTCTAAACCAGTACTTATGTTAAACTGGGACTGGACAATCAGTGACAAATCTACCTTAAGTACTGTTGCTTATATGTCTAACGGCCGTGGTGGTGGATTATCCGATCAAGGTAAGTTAAATGGAAAATTTGCTAGTGGGTATTTAGATAATACAGGACACATTGATTACGATCAGATTTTTAAAGGAAACGCTGCTGTTGATGCTAATACAGCTGCTGCAGGTAGTACACTTATCAGAAGATCTAGCGTAAACTCTCACAATTGGTACGGTATCTTAATGAATTTCCAACATAAAATCAACGATAATTGGAATTTCTCTGTTGGTACAGATGACAGATATTACTATGGTTATCATTACATGGTTGCAACTGATTTATATGGAGCAAATGGTTATAAGGATGACAAAAATCAAAACATTGCACCTAATGTAATTCGTAATACATACGATTATAAAAAATTAGCTTGGAATCCATTTGGAGGAAATCAACCTCCAATGTCAGACAGATTATCATACAGTAATGATGGTGAAGTTCTTTGGTATAGTGGATTTGGTCAAATCGAATATTCTACTGAAAAACTAACTGCATATCTTCAAGGATCAGTATCTAATCAAGGATATCAAAGAATTGATAGTTTTGTAAAAGATGGTGTAACATTACTTAATGGAAAACTAATTGGAGATCCAATCCCGAATACCAAACCTCAACAATATTACGCAGCAACAGATAGTAATCCTGCTGTTCATACTAAAACAGGATTTAAAAATCTATTTGGATTTAATGTTAAAGGGGGAGTAAATTACAATATTGATGATCATCATAATGTATATGCAAACTTAGGTTATTACAGCAAGCAGCCATTTATGAACTCTGTATATCCAAGTAACAAACAGTTTGTTAATCCCGCATTAACCAATGAAAAGATTTCATCTTATGAAATTGGTTATGGATACAGATCTGCTAAGTTCAATGCTACATTAAACCTATATAGAACGCAGTGGAAAGACAGATGGTTAAGAAGATCTATGCAATTTGATATGGGAGCTGCAGGTATAGTTTCCGGATATTCTGAGTTAGCAGGAATTACTGAAGTTCACCAAGGTATAGAATTTGAAGGAACTTATAAGCCATTCCGTTTCCTTGAGTTTAATGGTATGTTCTCTTTAGGTGATTACTTCTACAAAGGAAATGCAACAGGTGCTAATTATGATGACGCTAATAATCCTATTACTGTACCTGGAACTGATAAAAACTCAAGTACATTATATCTTGATGGTGTAAAAGTTGGAGGTTCTAGTTTTAATAGTATCCCACAAATGACATCAGCTCTTGGAGTAACTGTTAGACCTGTTCAAGATTTAAGTGTTTACGGTACGTGGAGACATGTTGGTAAAGTATATTCAGGAATGGATGCTGGGACATTTACAAAACCAGGAGGATCGGCTTTAAAGCTACCTGACTTTGATCTTTTTGATGTTGGTGCTTCTTATAAAATTAGATTAAAAGATTCTAAACAATTCTTTACTATTGGAGCTAACGTATACAACTTATTTGACCTTACTTATATTTCAGATGGAGGAACGAATATTAAACTTACTGACAAACCTGCAAATTTAGCGGACGGAAGTAAAAATTCTCAAAACCTTACATATGAGCAGTTAGGATATGTATATAAAGGTATTGCAAATGGTAATAAAGTATACTTTGGGGCACCAAGAACTTGGGCTGCAACTGTATCTTTCAATTTCTAATCAAAACAACATTAGAATATAAAAATAAAACCCGCCAAATGGCGGGTTTTATTTTTGCTTTTTTCATAAAAAAATTAACATCGTGTTAAAGAATGTTAAAGAATAAATACTCATATTTGCAGCGTTAAAAATCAACACTGTTATTTATGAACATTAATTTCAAAAAGCCATTAATTACGGCTCTTGTATTATCCACAGCCAGTGTGTATTACGCACAGAAAACTAAGGATTCTCTGGAAAAATCTAAGTCTATTGACGAGGTAGTTTTAGTAGGAAGAAACCTTACACAGGTTGCTAAAGAAAGAAAAACACCTGTTGCAGTTTCCACAATTAAGGCAACGGAAATTCAGGAAAAATTGGGAAACAGAGAGTTTCCTGAAATTATGAAGTCAACGCCATCTGTTTATGTAACCAAAGTAGGTGGTGGATTCGGCGACAGCAGAATTAACATGAGAGGTTTTGATGCTACCAACATTGCGGTAATCATCAATGGACAACCTGTAAATGATATGCAGAGTGGTGCTGTATACTGGTCCAACTGGACTGGTTTAGCAGATATTGCCAGCTCTATCCAGATTCAGAGAGGTCTTGGAGCATCTAAATTTGTTGTTCCATCTGTAGGAGGAACCATTAACATTGTAACTAAAGCTACAGATTCAGAGCAAAAAGCAATGGTAAAAGCAGAAGTAGGTAATGATAGCTATTCAAGATTATCAGCTATGTATTCTTCAGGCTTAAAAAACAAGTGGGGAACGACTGTATTACTTTCTCGTTGGCAAGGTGACGGTTACATTAACGGAACAAAAGGAGAAGGTTATTCATGGTTTTTCTCTGTAGGTTACAAACCAAATGAAAAACATGCTTTCAACATTATTGCAACAGGAGCACCACAGGTACACGATACAAGAAGATCTTCTGCAACGGGAGCCAATGTAGCAACATTACGTCAATTAGATACATACGGAAGAAGATACAATCCACAAACAGGAATACTAAACGGATCTCAATTCAATTTAGCGCCTAATTTCTACCACAAACCAATTGCTTCAATTAACTGGGACTGGACTATTAATGATGCTTTAAAGCTTTCAACTGTAGTTTATGCTTCATGGGGCCGTGGTGGTGGTGGTACCGGATTGAGCGGAAGCATCTTAGGTGGAGCCGATGGAAAAACTCCAATGAACTTTACAAATGGTAGCGGTACCATTGATTGGGATATGATTTATCGTTACAACAGAGGAGGAATGGTAACTGATTATAGTGGAAGATCATTCCAAAAAGGAACCTTCACTGCAGAACAAGGGCAACCAACCGATTATAACGGACGATATGTAGCAACATTGAATGGTACAAGTGGTATTGTAAGAAAGCAAAGTATCAATGCACACGATTGGTATGGTGCTATTGCTGACCTTAACTATAAGAAAAACAACTGGACTTTCAACGGAGGAATTGACCTTAAAACTTACAAAGGTGCACTATATGATATAGTTACAGATATGTTAGGTTCTGATGCATTTTTTGTGAAAAGTACAGTGAACTCTCCTAATGGTTATTTTGTCAATAAAATAGTAAAACCAGAAGCAATCACAAACCTAAATAATGTTCAGAAAGTATCTATATACAATGAAGGATTGGTAAGATGGGCTGGAGCATATGGAATGGTTGAGTATTCTGATGAAAAGCTAAGTGCTTCACTTCAGGGTTCCGTTTCCAAGCAATACTATAAGCGAAGAGATTATATGTTATATACTCCGGATAGCCAGGAAACAAAATGGTACAACAAAACTGGTTATATTGTAAAAGGAGGTGCTAACTATAATATAGATGAACATCACAATGTATTCTTCAATACAGGTGTTATTTCCAGACAACCATTATTTAGTGCTTTATTCCCGACGAACCAGAATGTCTATAAAGATGTAAAGAACGAGAGAATTTTCTCAATAGAACTAGGTTATGGATTCAAATCCCGTTATGTAGACGTTAACATCAATGCCTACAGAACACAATGGGATGACAGATTTATTACAAGAACATTCAACGCATCCGCCGGAGATGTTGCAAACTTCTCCCAATTAAAACAGGGAAATACTTATTTCTACAATGCTTTGAACGTAGGACAACTTCATCAGGGAGTTGAATTAGAGGCTAAAGCAAGACCATTCTCTAACCTTAGACTTAGAGGTATGCTTTCTGTTGGTAACTGGAAGTACAAAGGAAATGCAAACTTCAACATCATCGATGTCCTAAGTAACCAGGAAGTTCCGGGAGCAACAGGAACAATAAACATCAAAGATCTAAAAGTGGGTGATGCTGCACAAACTACAGCAAGTATTGGAGCTGATTATAACATTACCAAGGCATTTAGTATTGATGCAAACTGGGAATACTATGACAAATTATATGCTCAGTTTAATCCGATTAATTTCCTTACAGCAGCTGCAAGAGACAAAGGCGTTGTAAAATTACCAAGCTATAACTTATTCGATGTAGGTGCTGCTTATAAGTTTACGATCGATCAGAAAAGATCTTTAACTTTAAGAGTTAATGTATACAACTTATTCAATAAGTATTATATCTCTGAGCTAAGCTCCAACATCTACACAACTGATAAAATTGCAAATGGTCCGGATGCTGGTAAAACATATCAGGAAGCAGGAAGAGTATATCAAGGCGTTGCAGATGGCAATACAGGGTTCTTAGGTTTCGGAAGAACCTGGTCAGCCGCGGCTACTTTCAGATTCTAACATTGGTTAAAAATCATCTGAATGATAATCAATTAAACCCGCCAATCTCGGCGGGTTTTGTTATATTTGTTCACATTTAAATTTAGATTATGCACAATATTTTTTTACAAGCGCACAGAGGCTTCGCTTATCTGGAGTTACTATTAGTCGCTCTTTTTATCATTGCATTGCTTACAGTGATACTTGGATATTCCGGTAAAGTTTCCAAATTACTGAGAAAATCAACTCTATTCGTAATGATCTTCTTCCACATCCAGTTTCTTATCGGTATTATTATGCTTGTAGGAACATCCGGATTTATGGATACAATCAAAGCAATGGGTATGGGCGGACTTATGAAAAATTCAGCTCTAAGATTCACCTATATAGAGCATCCTTTCTCTATGCTTATTGCTGCTATACTAATGACAATTCTGAATAAGAAACTTAAAACAAACGACACAATCTCTATGGGAATGGTCGTATTAGCTGTCCTTGCAATTGCACTTTTCGCATTTGCTTTGCCATGGGCAAAATTAATGGGAGCTTAACTATAACTTATCAGCAGCAAAGAATGCCGATAGCTAAAAACTATCGCCTATTTACTGTTATATATTAAGTATTAAGCTTTTATTTCTTAATTTTGACAATTATTTAACCAATATATCATACTTTAAAATGAAAATCGCTGTTGTCGGCGCAACCGGGATGGTTGGCCAGGTTATGCTGAAAGTTTTGGAAGAGAGAAATCTTCCGATAACTGAATTAATTCCTGTAGCATCTGAAAGATCTGTAGGAAAGAAAATTACTTTCAAGGGTCAGGAATATGCTATTGTAAGCATGCAGGAAGCTATTGACCGAAAACCTGAGATCGCTCTGTTTTCAGCAGGGGGAGAAACATCCAAACAGTTTGCACCTAAGTTTGCTGAAGCAGGCACAACAGTAATTGACAATTCTTCTGCATGGAGAATGGAAGTTGATAAAAAATTAGTTGTTCCGGAAATCAATGCTAATGTATTGACTAAAGAAGACAAAATCATTGCTAACCCTAACTGTTCTACAATTCAGTTAGTAATGGTATTGGCTCCTCTGAATAAAAAGTACGATATCAGAAGAGTTATTGTATCTACTTATCAGTCTGTAACAGGAACTGGTAAAGATGCTGTAGATCAGTTAAATGCTGAAATTAAAGGCGAAACTCCACAAATGGTTTATCCATATCAGATTTTCAAAAATGCTTTACCTCATTGTGATGTATTCGCAGATGATGATTACACGAAGGAGGAAATCAAATTAATGAAAGAGCCTAAGAAAATCATGGGTGATGATACTTTCAGCCTTACAGCTACTGCCGTAAGAGTACCCGTACAAGGAGGGCACTCTGAAAGTGTAAATATTGAATTCGAAAATGAATTCGATCTTCAGGAAGTTCGTCAGATCCTTTCAGAAACTCCGGGAGTTGTTGTATTAGATGATGTACAAAACAAAGTTTACCCAATGCCTTTGGAAGCTGAAGGAAAAGATGAAGTTTTCGTAGGAAGAATCAGAAGAGATCTTTCTCAGCCTAAAACGCTAAATCTGTGGATTGTTGCAGACAACCTCAGAAAAGGAGCAGCTACCAACGCTGTACAAATAGCAGAGTATCTGGTGGCAAACGAGCTAGTATAAAATAAAAACCAAGGCATCTTCTAAAGATGCCTTATTTTTGTAATATATTTTTTACCATAATATATCAATTGATGAAAGAGGAGACAGTCAATAAAGATATTAGTAAGCTTGCTTTTCAGCGGGCTATTGCTTTTGCCGGAATCATACTATTCATAGGCAAACTAGTTGCCTGGCAACTAACAAATTCGGACGCCGTATTTTCCGATGCAATGGAAAGTATAGTTAATATTGTGAGTGCATTTTTAGGCCTCTACTCTCTATACTTAGCAGCAAAACCAAAGGATAAAGAACATCCTTATGGACATGGAAAGGTAGAATTTATAACCTCCGGTGTAGAGGGATTGCTCATCATTATTGCCGGTATATTAATTATCGTCCAGTCCAGTAATAGCTTGATTAAGGGAAATCATGTAAAGGATCTCGACTGGGGAATTATCATAGTACTTATAACCGGACTTATTAATTATGGACTTGGCTGGTATTCCTTGATAAAAGGAAAGAGAGAAAACTCTCTGGTACTTATTGCTTCCGGCAAACATTTACAATCCGATACAATCACAACGCTTGGAGTTGTGATAAGCTTAGTCATTGTGCACTTTACACACTGGTACTGGATAGATAGTGTTGTAGCACTAATATTCGGGTCTTATATTATTTTTATTGGTTATCAGATTGTCCGTAAAGCGCTAAGCGGAATTATGGATGAAACCGATGATAAACTTTTAAAAGAAATCACTGCAATATTACTGGCCAACAGGCAACCACAATGGATAGATATTCATAATATGAAAATTCAGCAATACGGAGCCAATCTTCATATTGATGCTCATATTACGCTGCCGTGGTATTACAGTCTAAGAGATGCTCACAACGAAATGGAAAAGGTACTCATCTTGCTTGCTAAAAATCTGGACCGACAGATAGAATTCAATTTCCATATGGACGATTGTAAGCCTATCTCCTGCTCTGTATGTCAGATTAGTAATTGTCCTGTTCGTGAATTTCCATTTGAGAAAAAAATAGAATGGACTATTAAAAACATCAGTCAGGTACAAAAGCATACCGTCTAGATCAATAATAAAAAACTTTTAAAATATTATTTAATATATCTATATCGCTCTGTTTCCGCTTCTATAAATATCATTTAGTATATTTGTAAGGAGATCAGACTATGCGAGAAGAACTATTTCAGAAATTTTTAGAAGATTATTTTGGACATCCGAACTTTAAAATAACCCCTCTGCAACAGAGTGGCTCTGCCCGCCAGAATCTAATTGTTGAAACATCTGATAAAAAGTATATTCTTACTTTCAACGAAAAAATTGATGAAAATGAGAGTTTCTTCTATCTGACAAATGCATTTCGCAATTTACAGCTTCGCGTACCGGAAATTTATGCAATCAACACCGAAAGAAATCTTTATCTTCAACAATATGTTGGTTCCAATACTTTATCCGAAGTTATTACAAAAGAAGGACACAGCGAAAGGATAAAGAATCTAGTTGGCAAGACAATTAAATCACTAAGCAATTTTCAACAGAAAACATCAGGAAATATTGACTTCTCACACGCTTACGAATATGAAGCATATGATAGTTTTCCCATAACCCATGATCTTTATTACTTCAAAAACTTTCTGGTTGATGTACTAGAAATCGACTACCATAAAGGAAAAATATTAAAGGAGTTCAAACACATTTCTGACAAAGTTCAGTCACTTCAGCCACACACGGTTATGATGCGGGATTTCCAGGCCAGGAATATTATGGTCGATGATCAGGATGAAATTTATTTTATCGATTACCAGGCAGCAATGTTGGGACCAGCTACTTATGACCTTGTTTCATTTCTGTTTCAGGCCAAAGCAAACTTTTCTGCAGAATGGAAAAATGAGTTTCTTACCGAATATTTGGCTTTGAACAAAGATTCCTTTTCTGAAGACTCTTTCAAAGAAGCTGTAAACTATTGCAAACTCCTGCGTTTTCTTCAGGTATTAGGAGCATATGGTTTCCGTGGCCTTATTCAGCGGAAAAAACACTTTATAGAGAGTATTTCGCGTGGAATAGAAAACATTACTAATCTTTCCGAGAATTGGACAGAACTTCAGAAATATCCGGAATTACAAAAAGTAATTGTACAACTTTCAACACCAATTATAAATCAGAAAATCATTGAATTGTCTAACCATTAAGTAATTAAGAAAATTTAGATGATAACAAAAAAAGATATAACAATGCTCTCTTACAATGTCCTTGGTTGTGTAATCAAGGTACATAAAAATTTGGGGCCTGGTTTATTGGAAAGCATCTATGAAAAATGTCTGAAATACGAATTGGAAAGAAGCGGATATGATGTCGAACAACAAGTCTTAGCATCTATTATTTATGATGATTTATGTTTTGATACAGAATTAAAGTTAGATTTACTGGTAAATGACTTAATTTGTGTTGAATTAAAAACTGTTGATGAGATTAAGCCTGTACACCAAGCACAATTACTTTCTTATATGAAAATCCTTCAAAAGCCTCAGGGACTACTCATTAATTTTTATACAGATAATATAACAAAATCAGCAATCCCAATGGTTAATGAATATTTCATGGCATTACCTGATTAATAAGGCTTAATTCTCTAAATATCTTAATGATTAAAAATAATATATTATAAAATGTTAAACATCGAAATTCATAGTTTTTCATATAAAAAAGGAGGTATTCCGAAAGACAATTCCGGTAATTGTGGTGGTTTTGTATTCGACTGCCGCGGAATACTAAATCCGGGCAGAATTGAAGAATACAAACAACAAACCGGAAACGATATCCCTGTACAGGAATATTTAGAAGAAAAAACCAAGATTCAGGATTTTCTGAATTCAGTTTTCAGCATTGTTTCTATTAACATCGATGATTACCTTGCACGTGGATTCGAGAATCTGCAGATCAACTTCGGCTGTACTGGCGGGCAGCACAGGTCCGTATATTCGGCTATAAAAACAGCTGCATTTATACGTGAAAAATACCCACAAGCAAACGTTATCCTACACCATGATGAGCAACCTCAACTGAACTAATCTATGAAAGCTCTACTTTTTGCAGCAGGAAAAGGCACACGTTTAAAACCTTTTACGGATGCCCATCCGAAAGCTTTGGCTAAAGTAAACGGAATTACATTATTAGAACGTAACATCAATTACCTGCAGTCTTTTGGTATCAATAATTTCGTCATAAACATTCACCATTTCGGAGAACAAATTGTTGATTTCCTAAAAGAAAAAAATAACTTCGGCGCTCAGATAGAAATATCCGATGAAAGCGAACTATTATTGGAAACCGGAGGTGGCTTAATGTTTGCAAAACCTTTTCTGGAAAAGGAAGAATGTTTTCTTATTATGAACGTGGATATCTTAACTGATTTGAATATTACAGAATTCATTAACTTCCACAAAGAACATAAAGATTTTGTTACCCTTGCTGTTTCGGACAGAGAAAGTAGCAGAAAATTACTTTTCGACGATTCTATGATCTTAAAAGGGTGGATGAACACCAATACCGGAGAACAAAAGCTTGCAGAATTCAACAAAGGCTTCCGCCCCTTAGCATTCAGCGGAATCCATTGTATTAATTCTCTTATTTTTGATAAAATAAAACGTACCGGAAAATTTTCCATTATGGAAGAATACCTGGATTTTATGATGACAGAAAGAATCAATGGCTATCTTCATGATGCATATCTTGTAGATGTTGGAAAACCGGAGAGTATTCTGTTGGCAGAAGAATATTTTAAATAAAAATGTAGACACATGAAAAAGAAAGATACACCTAAAAATGATATTATTTTAGATGAAAGAGTAAAAGAAAGTTTCCGCCAGAAAAGCTGGGACGAGAAACTGACTAAGGACAGCTGGATGGTTTTTAAAATCATGGCTGAATTTGTTTCCGGATTTGAAAAGATGACAGAAATAGGCCCCTGCGTTTCCATCTTCGGCTCTGCAAGACTGAAGGAAGACCACAAATATTATCAAATGGCTACTGAGATAGCCGAAAAAATAACTGAATTAGGATTCGGAGTTATCACTGGTGGTGGCCCCGGAATTATGGAGGCCGGAAATCGTGGTGCACACGGACACGGAAAATCTATCGGACTGAACATAGACCTTCCTTTTGAACAACATTTCAATCCATACATTGACGATGGTTATAATATGGATTACGATTACTTCTTTGTACGAAAGGTAATGTTTGTAAAATACTCTCAGGGATTTATCGTTATGCCTGGAGGCTTCGGAACACTAGATGAACTAATGGAAGCCCTCACCCTTATTCAGACCAACAAAATTGGACGCTTCCCAATTGTGTTAGTAGGAAGTGAATTCTGGGGAGGCTTAATCGACTGGTTTAAAAGCTCATTACTTAAAAACGGTCTTATTTCAGAAGAAGATCTTAATCTTTACAGAATTGTAGACAATGCAGATGACGCTGTTGCCCATATCAAGGCATTCTACGAAAAATATGCAATTAGTGTTAATTTTTAGTTAATTTGTGGCATATATTTTGACTCTTATTATTTGGAAATGAAATTAATTCTCTTAAAATGAAAAAGTTATTAGGAACATTAGGCATATTATCATTGCTAATTTTCGCATTTAGTTTTATGGAATTCCATTCTTCTATGACCAAGGTAGATTATAATGAAGCGAACGGAGTTCTGAAGTTCACTACCAAAATGAACGCTTCAGATTTAGAGCAGGCTCTTAAAATGGATTCTAAAAGCGGAAGTTTTGATAATGCTGCTAAAAATTATGTAAACGCTAACTTTAGTACTAGTGTAAATGGGGCTCCTGTAAGACTTACATATACCGGAAGCCAGGTAAATGGTGAAGCAGTGTGGGTATATTTTGAGGCTTCAGGCATAGGAAATATCAGTACTATAAAAGTTAAAAATACAATACTTCTGAATGAATTTTCCAGCCAGATGAATCTGGTAACCGTTTCTTATAAAGGTAAACAGAAAACAATGACCTTCCAGAGAGGTAAAGAAGTAAATGAAGCTGCTTTTTAAAATTACAAAACAACAAATAAAGAACACTCAGTCCATATGGACTGAGTATTTTTTTATAATGACATAAGAAAGTCACGCTTTTTTCTATCTTAATTTAAAGCCCGTTTAATCACTTTTATTCTAAAAAGTATAAGATGATATATCCGAGCATATATCATCCTTATTATTTCAGCACTATAAGAATCTTTAAAATAAAAAACCGGAAGAGATTTTCTTCCGGTTTTTTATTTATATAATCAGATTATATTATTCTATTTTAAGGTTATCTATAAGTAGATTATAAGTTCCTGATTTTCCTATTTTAAATGCAAATATATTTGATCCGGCTTTCGTATTAACACTTGGCATTGTACTTAGGTCTAATGCTACGAGAACCCATTTACCTTTTGTATCGACACTTCCGCCATAACCGTTAGTTATTGCAGCTGTAAGCTGTACACTTCCTGTTACATCCCCGGAATTAAATGGCGTATACTTACTCGCTGCATCGTATACATTGAAGGATAATCCATTACCCGCAGCTGTACCATTCATATAGAAAGTAATTCTTTTTGGTGCAGCAGGATACCCTGCTCCAGATCTAACTGTAAATACATAATCATTGCTTCCTGTTGCCGGTGTATTGATTAATAAAGCATTACCTCCATTCATCCCTTTACCTACTGCTTGAGAAACATATGGTTTTACGCCATTACCATCCAAAGCAGCAATGAAATCATTCCAGTTTTCAAAATCTGCTCCTTTAAATAGCCATGCTGCATTAGCTGCCGGAGGAGTTACTGTATCAGGAGGAGTTACTTCAACAGTGAATCTGTCTTTTGTAAGGTTAAGATCTTTAAGATCTCTAAGATATGCCTGATATGTTGTATTATATCTGCTAAGAATCATCGTAATATCACCGCTCTTCACATAATTAGGAGAAATTTTCTCTGTTGAGAAATTGGCATAATTACTAAATCTAAGGTCTAATTTGTTGCCTTTAGGATCTACAATATATCTGTCTCCAGTTTTATCAGCATCGCTAAAGGTCTTAGACAACTCAGCATCATCAAATTGCACTCCTTTAATCGTAATCAATTTATTGACATTCTGAGGCTGCAAAGCATCGGTAATATTATCAAATACTACTGGCACCATCTGACTAATTACAGCCTTCCCTTCAGTTCCACAAACTCGCGCAATGTAATCTGATAATTTATTAGGATTAATTCTCCCAATAGGGTAATCAGGATCATAAGTACCAATTTTAACATTATTATTAGTCGCCTGCACCACTAATCCCTTAAGATTAAGTCTTATTTTAGATCCTAATGGGTAATTAACATACTGATTCGATCCATCAATGTCTATTTCAACTGCTTGTGTAGGATTTTCAGGCTTGTCCTGAACATATAATGCCTTATAAATATTCCCGGATTGGTCTGAAGAAGATACATAAGCTTCTACAATATAATCTTCCTTAATAATATCTGCTTGTGTAGGCTTCACTTTTGCAATTGCCGGCAAATCAGACAATGCGTGATTAGTTGCCGGGAATCTATCTGTACAAGCAATTGTAGGAACTGAATAATCGTCACTTTTAACACACGAATTAAGGGCTGCTATGCCTAAAGTCGCGATAATAAATGATTTAAAATATGATATATGGTTCATTTTTTTTTATTTAAATTGATTAGAAATTAGAAACGTAACTGAACATTGAAGAAATAAGATCTTCCTTGTGAATAGAAATACTTAGGAGCAAAGTTTGAGGTATTTCTATCAAAATCAGCTACATAATCTTTATAGTTAATGTACCTTGTCTGCTCAAAACCTCCCGTAATATATTTCTTGTTATTCAGGATGTTATTAACCGTCGCAGAAATTACAAAATAATATTTCCCTATAACCCAGGATTTCCCTGCACTTGCGTTAAAGAAAAATGCATCTGGTAATTGTACCTGCTTCAGAACTCGTCTCAACTCTACTTCATTAACATCATCATATGGTACCCCCGGTGTATTCGGATTATAGATAAACGAATTTGTTCTGGTAGCAGGAGAAGGATCTATATATCCATCACGTAAATAATTCCAGTTACCACTAATCCACCAGTATTTCGGACTGCTATACCTTAAGCCTACCGAGAATGCCTGTTGTGGTGTACCTCCTACTTTATAATCTTTAAGATATGACTCTCCAAGATCTTTATATTCAGATCTTACAAGCTCTCCTTGTTTATTATAATCATAGAAAACGCCCATTGCATCGGATGCAAAATAAAGCTTTGGATTATTTGTATAGGTATACTGTCCAATACTTGCCAAACCACTAGCTGTAAGAGTTGGAGTAATCTTTACCTGAATACCCACTTCTACACCCATATTTCTTGTATTTACATTGGATAATACCTGTGTAACCATTGCCTGGTTGTCTCCTTGTATCTCTTGTCCCGCGTCATCCAATGTATTAAAGCTTATTCCATTTGCAAAATAACGCTGTACATTAGTATCATTCATCGTATTGATCAAATAACCAGTTAATCTTAATTTAAAGCTTGGCGCTGAAATTATATAACTTAAATCATTTGCATTAATAATAGTACTCTGAATATTTGGAGAAACAGCATTGCTATTTCTTGCATTGATAAAAATATCATTAAGGAACGGTGCCTGAGAATAGTATGCCCCGTTATACATCAAGAACATTCTTCCGTTCAGCTTATAAGTCAATTGTCCTTTCAAACCAAAATTCCAGAAATTTTGATCTGCTCCTTTACCATAAGAATCTTTATATAAGTAATGTTGGAAAAGACCTTCTCTGTTATTTGTTGAATAACCTACTAAAGCAGAAACAAATCCATCAATCCTCGGTGTTGAAAATTTCAGTCCGGCATTGAAATTAATATCCTGACGTCTGTAGATATAATCATACCCGAATTTATCTCCTACTTTTTTGTTAACATTTGAATCCAATGTATTGAAGCTCCCTCCTCTGGCTGTTTTAGCAAAAGGGTCCATATTAAGTGCATAATCAGCACCTAATAAATCCTTAATCTCTCTATATTGTTCAGAATAATAATTCTGATAGGTCAGATTAAGAACCAACTTCATTCTGTCCGTAAGATTATTGGTATAATGTGTTGATACATTCCAAATTTTGTTGTTCTTCACATCATTTTCAAGAAAATAAAAAGCTCTTCTTCCATTCTCTCCTACCGGTCCATTTAGATTAGCATTATACAATGAATTCCAATTGATTTGTGTATGATCCTGATCGTTATTAGTCCACCAGTCTTTGGTTAATGCAAGATTTTCCTGCTGTGAAAGGCTAGGTTTATCTAAATTCTCCCAATAGCTTGGAAGATTTCTATAGTAAATTGGAGACGGGTTGTTGGCCTTATACCAATCTAATCTGGAACTTTTTTCTTTTCCGAACTGGTAAGAAACAGTTGTCCATAAATCAGATTTTTTATTAATCTTCCAGTAATCCGTTAACTGGATCATTGGCATAAATCCGGTTTTTACTCTCTCACTACGTTTTCTTCCATCTTGCCATCCCCAGTAAGCATTGTAATGAATACCTCTATAATCATATACTTCCTGAGTATTCGGGCTGGATGTACTTCTTCTGTAGTCTGAGCCAATTGCATTAAGTGTTACCGTATGCTTATCATTGATTTTCTTTTCAACTCCCAGGTAACCACTGATAGCATCATAGAAAGTTCCGTCCTGTATACCTTCCTGCGCCCATCTTCTGGCAATCATACCTGTAAATGCCCATCCTTTCTTATTCATTCCGGAAGAGAACCTGTATGATAATCGGTTATTATAGTTACGGTTGGTCAGAGAATAGGTGAGCTGGCTACCTTTACGGTAATCACTCGCTTTCGTGTTTTTATAAAATACAGATCCCACACCACCAAATCCATATTCAGACGGACTGTGATTCAGTGCGATTTCCGGATAGCGTGTAATTTCATTAAGTCCACCCCACGTACTAAAATCTACCATTCCCGTATCCGGACGTGCGGTAGAAACACCATTAATCATATTTTCTCCTAGTCTCGAATCAATCCCTCTCGGGCGGAACCAGTAAAATCCAAGATCAAATGCTGCGATACTACTAAACACATCTCTCGACGATTGTAGCAAGCCAACTGTTGACTGGTTATTGAGCTCATCAGACTGATCGCTGTCATCAAGAATAGTAAATCCCTGATCTATATCATTAAAATTAGTGGATAATTTGATGACACCTAAATCCTGTCTTTTTTTACCTTCTTCAACATCAAATTCTACAATTTGAGATTCAAAAGGAGGTTTTGAAACTGTAATCTGATAGTGTCCCGGCTTCAGACCTACAAATTGGAAATATCCAATTTTGTCAGCTGTTACACTATACGATGATCCTTTCATGCTTACATCCGCACTCTCTACAGGTTTCCCCGCAGTATCTTTAATATACGCAAAAGCAGTAGTTTGTGCGTAGTAAAAAGATGCCGGCAACAGTGTAAACAATGACAGCAATGATAGCTTTTTAATCATATCTTAAATATTGTTTAGTAATTATCGAGGTCATTTTCCGCAAATTTAGTGTAATTTTATTTAGCGGAGGGTATGAGGCCACCCCATTGATGTCATGTAAAATTAAAGATTTATTTCATTTATCTTTGTAATTTCAAACCAATCTGACATGAGGAAATTTTTATTCATTACTCTATTATTTACGAATATATTACTTTTTTCCCAAAGTAATATAAGAAGAGTTGCTGCTGTAGGATTTTATAATGTGGAAAATTTATGGGACATCTATAAATCCGCAGATTATATTGACGGAACAAAAGATGTAAGCAACCCTGCATTTCACAGAAGCATTCCTGTAGATTCTATACAGTATCTGGAGCATGAACCCTATAAAGGACAATGGAGTGATGCTCTTCTGAAAGGAAAGAAAGCCGTAAGACAGCAATACTCTAATGGTGAATTTACACCACAAAGTGCCAAAAATTATACTGAGAAAGTTTATCAACAAAAACTGGGGAATATTGCTCAAGTTATTTCAGAGCTCGGTAGTAAGTATACCAAAACAGCTCCAGTTGTGGTAGGTCTTGTTGAAGTAGAAAACAGACAGGTTATTGAGGACCTGGTAAAACAGCCTCAGCTTGCTAAATACAATTATGGCGTTGTTCATTTTAATTCTTATGATGCCAGAGGTATCGACAATGGGCTGATTTATCAAAAAGGCCGTTTCAAACTTGAAAAAGCATGGAAGAAGGAGCTAAAAATATTCGATAACGGAAAACGTGAATACACCAGAGATTTGTTAGTTGTTCTTGGAGAATTAGATGGAGAGAAATTTGCTTTCTTCGTAAATCACTGGCCTTCCAGAAGAGGTGGTGAAGCTATTTCTCTTCCGAAAAGAAATGCTGCAGCAGCATTGCTCAATCAGCAAATGGACAGCATAAGAAACAGCAATCCGGAATACAGATTAATGGCAATGGGTGACTTTAATGACGATCCGGTTAGTCCAAGTTTCAAAAACTATGTAAAAGCTACAGGTGATATCGATAAAGTAAGTGATGAAACACCATATTTTAATCCGATGTTTAAGATGTTTAAGAATGGTGTAGCTTCTTTAGCATACCAGGATGCACCGAATTTATTCGACCAGATTATTTATTCAAAAAATCTAATCGGAGACAAAGGAAGATCTGCACAAAAAGATTATACTGTGTATACAACCGAAGTATATGCTCCGGGATACCTCATCAATAAAGAGGGAAGCTACAAAGGTTATCCTTTCAGATCATGGGACGGAGATCGATTTACTGGAGGATATAGTGACCATTTCCCGGTTTTCAGTATTCTGCAAAAATCTGCACAATAAAAATTTAATAACCGCTAGCAAAGCGGTTATTTTTTTGTACTAAATTTGATATACATTTAAAAATATTGATTATGAAAAACTTTATTCTTATCATTATACTTAGTGTATTAACATTCTCCTGTACATCGAGAAATGTTGCACCACCAACTGAAGGCTCTCATCAGCCTGCAAAAGTAGAAAAGGGTGACGATGGAGAATGGGAACTTACTGTTTTCGATACAGACTATGAAAACTTCCTGCTTACCAGAGCAAGACCTAAATCCATGTATACAGAATCTTATCTTAAAAGCAGAAATACGATTTTGGTAAACGAATGGAACAGTTTATATATGTCCGGAAGATACAGAAACATTGTAGAATCTCAGATTGATTATGATCCAAACGAAAAGTACGGAATGGATTTTGAGTACAGGCTTTATCAGGTATTTGTTTATGTCAACTGGAAATACGGACTGAAACTATACAGCCTTAGTAACGTGGAAGGATTGAGGTAAAATATTTTCCCCGCTCATATTATAATAACAATAGCCGGATATAATCCGGCTATTGCATTGAAGTTAAAGTAACTATATGAAAAAAACTTTCATATTAAAATTGAAATTAGTATCCTGGGTTTTGTTTAATTACTGTGTTGATCAATTCCTTATATGGTATCGGAAGGATTTCGTTTTTATTTGGCTTAAATCCTCTGTTTCCAAGTACTACAGGTGCATCTCCCCATCTCACCAAATCAAACCAACGGTGTCCTTCACCGGCAAGTTCTCTTCTTCTTTCATCTTTTATAGCCTGCATAGAAACGGGTACTGACGGCAGCCCTACTCTTTGTCTTACAGCATCCAGCAATGCCTGAGCTCTGGCTCCGGAAGCATTCAGAGCCTCTGCTTCCATCAGATAGGTATCCGCCAGACGGATAGCATATATATCCTGATTAAAATTAAGTTCAACCGGTCCGGTTCCTGTTGTTTTGTTAGACTGCATTGGCAGGAATTTATTCAGAAAATAGCCTGTATCTTTATAAGCCGCCCCATAGGTAGCATATCCATCTGCAACAAGTTTTTTCACATTCATTATAGTTGCATTCAGTCTAGGATCATCTTTCATAAAATTATAAAGATCTTCTGTAACTGGATTAAATGCCCATCCTCCCGAATATATATCCGGAGCATTAGCGGCTACACCAGCTTTAGTCCTATTAAAAGATCTGGGACCTATCATCTGGTTTACAGAATTTCCTTCATCATTTCCTTGACCCCACCATCCCCAATCTGTACTACCTTTACTTGTATATACAATTTCGAGTACTGATTCTGTATTGAATTTACTACCAAAGCTCCACAGATCATTATAATTTGCCAGAAGTTTATATCCGTACTGACTTGTCCCTCCCGGAGCACCATTTACATCTGCGAATTGTGCTGCTGCCAGATCTTTCTTCCCATCATATAAATAAATTTTTCCCAACATTGCCTTTGCAGCTCCCTGGCTCAGTCTTCCTTTCTCACCATCTGGTACTATTGCTGGTAAAACTGCAATTGCAGTTAGCAAGTCGGTTTCAATCTGTTGATAAATCTTTTTAGGGTCTTCCTGTGGTACATTATACAGATTATCCTGAGAACTAAGAATAGGCTTTAGCATTAACGGAATATTCCCAAACATTCTTAACAATTCGAAATAATAAATAGATCGTAAAGCCAGTGCCTCAGCATTAAATCTTGCTTTTTCATTAGCATCCATTGGCACTGCGGAAAGCTTATCTAATAATAAATTTGCTCTCGCTATTCCCTGAAAATAATTATTCCAGTAACTCTGCGGTATCTTATAGGAGTCTATTGAATAATTAGAAAAACTTTGTATACCTATTCCGTCCGTAGCATTTCCGCCACCTGCATTAAAATCATCTGAGGCAGCGTTAAAAAAAGTAATTGTATTTTCAAAGCCTGCAGCATATTTATTAATAGGATCATATACGCCTATAAGTGCCTGAAAAGCCTGATTTCTGTCTTTAAAAAATTCGTCAGTATTGAAAGCTCCTTTATTCTGAACATCTTCTACATAATCGGAACTACAAGATTGTACGGCTCCAAGTGACAAAACAGCCACACATAATACAGAGATTGTTTTATTTTTTATATAATTTTTCATTGTAATATTCATCTTAAAATTCAATGTTAGCTCCAAAAATGAAAGTTCTGGCCTGTGGATAATAAGCTCTATCTATACCCAAAACATTTTTATCATTTGTATTTACTCCTGCAACTTCAGGATCATAACCTGTATATTTTGTAAAGGTTACCAGATTCTCTCCTGTTACATAAAATCTTACTCTGCTTGCACCAAAGCTCTTCACCACATCTTTTGGTAAAGTATAACCTATCTGTACCAATTTCAACCTTAGGTAATCTCCTTTCTGAAGATAAAAATCCGACATCCAGCTAAAGTTCCTGTTCGTATCATTGGTTGTTAAACGCGGATAATCATAAGATGTACCCTCTCCATGCCAACGGTTCAGCACTTCTCTCTGATAATTGGCGTCCTGAAGATCTAATCTGCGTAGCCCCTGGAATACTTTATTCCCTGCCTGCCCCTGTGCAAATAGCATTAAGTCAAAATTCTTGTAATTAAGATTCACAGTCAAACCAAAAGTAAACTTAGGAATGGCGTTCCCCAGATAAGTGTAATCATTGTTATCGATAACCCCGTCACCATTGGTATCAACCCAACGGAAATCTCCCGGTTTAGCATCTGGCTGAATAAGCTGTCCTTTAGCATTTCTATATGAATTAATTTCCGTTTGATTCTGGAAAACACCGTTATGCTTCAGACCAAAGAAAGAAGAATAAGGCTGTCCAACCTGAAGTCTCTGTACATCTCCCATAGACTGGAAACCTGCATCACTGGTAGTTGTCCATAATTTATTATCTTCCAATGAAAGAATTTCATTCTTCAGGTAAGAGAAATTTCCATTTACAGAAATTCCGAAATCATCCGAAAAACTTTTTTTATAACCTAATTCTACTTCAATCCCTTTATTAGACATATCAGCAATATTAGCAGCAGGTAAATCCGTAATACCTACATATCCCGGGATATCATAATATCTTAGAATTCCTGTGGTTTTCTTTTGATAAGCATCAACTGTTAAGCTGAAATTATTGAACAATTTTAAGTCAACAGCAATATTGGTTTGTGCTGTTCTTTCCCAAGCCAGATTTTCATTTGCTAATGTTCTCAGGCGATATCCTATATTAATAAATTCGCCTTCGCGTACTGAATAAAACGGATAATTACTTTTTCCAACAATAGTCGATTTAAATAAGAAGTCACCAATAGCATCATTACCAGTTTCTCCATAGCCTCCTCTAATTTTCAGCATATTAACCACTTTATTTTGCGGCCAGAAGCTTTCATTAGAAACAACCCATCCTAGTGAGAATGCAGGAAAAGTACCCCATACTTTATTTGATCCGAATTTCGAAGAACCATCCCTTCTGATTGTACCTGTGAATAAATACTTGCCTGCGTAATCATAAATTACTCTTCCGAAATATGATGTTTTCTTGGCCTGAATACCATCATAAGCTGATGTTGTTCTGTCACTCTGGCTTACATCAAAATTAAAGGAAGCATCTCGCCAATTATTTACAGGCAGGTTAGTATAAGTAGTTGTTTGCCCTTCTGCAATATTATACAAATAAATCCCCTGTCCTGCTAGTACATCAAAAGTATGTTCACCTATCTTTTTATGGTAATTGATGGTATTTTCCATACTCCATTCAAACTTTCTGTTTGTAGCTCTGGTCAGATTATTTTTTCCTGTATTGCTATAGGTCGGACTTAAATAATAAAGTGGTGTAAAACTCTGATTGCCCCAGTATGAAAGCTTTCCGTTTAACGCCGAACGAACTTTAAAATCTTTTAGCAACTTTAGTTCACCAAAAACATTTCCTACAAAGTCGTCTGTCCAGTTATAATTGCCCTGTTGAGTTTGCTGAAATGCCAGTGGATTAGCCATTTCCTGATTAACTAAAGAAGAAATACCATAAGGCCTCCCTTGCGGATCTCTTATAATATACTGGTTGCTATAATTGGGTCCGTTTAGTTTTGCCGGATCTGTTTCCACAACAGGTGTTGTAGGATCTAAATTGATCGCCGAACTTAAAGGTCCGCCAAATTCACCATTAGCATTAATTCCCTGTGATTTGGTGTGTGTATAATTCAAAGTCTGCCCTAAAGTTAGAAATGGCAACACCTGATGTGTAGAGTTCAACCTTGCTGTATATCTCTTATAGTGTGAAATGTCCCGCATCACAATCCCTTCCTGATCAAAATAACCAAAAGAGCCAAAGTAAGTAGATTTATCATTTCCACCACTTACGGTAATATCATGAGATGTCTTAGCCGCTGTATTGAATATCTGTTTCTGCCAGTCTGTTCCTACTCCAAGAGAAGAAGGGTTTGAGAAAAATGGCTGCTCATTATTGTTAATCCTTTTTTCGTTAACAATCATTGCATATTCAGATGCATTCAACAGATCCAGCTTTTTTGCTGCACTTCCAATTCCATAGAAACCGTTATAAGATAATGTCAGTTTCCCTTTTTTTCCTTTCTTAGTGGTAACCAAAACAACTCCACGAGCTGCCGAAACCCCGTAAATGGCTGAAGAGGCTCCGTCCTTCAACACTTCTATACTTTCAATATCCGACTGGTTTAGGAAACCTATGTTATCTACAGCAATACCGTCTACAATCCACAAAGGATCGTTACCGGCACCAAAACTGGTAATACCTCTTACACGAATTGTTGCTGAAGATCCGGGTTGTCCGGAGTTAGACACTACAGAAACCCCTGAAGCCCGTCCTTGCAAGACCTGTTCTGGTCTTCCGGCTGGGACATTTTCAAGGTCCTTAGCTTTAATACTGGCAATAGCACCGGTAACATTACTCTTTTTCTGTGTACCGTATCCAATGACTACTACCTCTTCAATCTTTTTCTCACTAGCGGCCGTATCTTTTTTCGACTGCTGTGCATTAATATTTGCTGTAAAATATAAAACAGCAATTAAACTTAGATTACGAATTGGTGATTGTTTCATATTATTATTATCTCTCTTAGAGACAATAATAATAAATTTTATGATATGTTAACAAAAAATTTAACTTTTCTTAATATTCATCGGTTATAAAAGCTTATTTTTGAATACTAAATATTCGTTTTTGGGCAAAAAAAATTCACTGAAAATAGGGCTCGCACTGAGTTTTTTTACATTTTCAATGCTTTTGAACTGTTTAAGCATTGTTATTCTTAATTATTTTGGGCAAAAAAAATTCGTCCTTCTCGGTTCATTAGAAGTATTTAAAGATTTACCCATTGCATTTCTGGCAGCATTTATATCACGCTACATCCCACGGATAGGCCATATCAACTCAATTATAACAGGTTTATCTATAGCCTTTATTCTATGTATTATAACGCCTTTTGTTGATGATTTTTGGTTTTTCAAAATCTGGTTCTTGTTAATCGGATTATGTTTTATACTGGTGAAAATTTCCGTACTCTACATTACCATTAATCTGAGCAAAGCAGAGGAAAACGGCAGCCGTTTTATGCAGTTTATCGAAGCCTCATTTATGGCAGGAATTGTTATTGTAAATCTTATTTTTGGGCTTATTATGGGAAGTTCTTCACCATATTTATGGAAATATGGTTTCTGGGCAATTGCTTTTTTCAGCCTCATAACAATAGGCTTTCTTTACTCCGGAAAAACTGTATGGCAAAAGGCTTATACCAACACAGCTGACCAGAAGAGCACAATAGTATCAAGCAGCTGGCAAGTAATGAAAAAATCATTCTTATTCCTGGCAATCGTCTTTTTTATCATCATAACCGAACAGAGTTTTACAACATGGCTTCCAACATATTCTAAAGCTATTTTCAATGCCGATCCGTTCACAGCCACACAAACCACTGTAATATTCGCCTTTTCTGCACTTGCCGGAAGGATTATTTATGGCATGCTGATCCTTAAGCGCTCCTGGAACAAACTATTTGCAGGGTTATTAGTCTCTATTTTTATTATTGTATCCTGTGTTAGTGGTATACTTATATTCGAAAAACCACATCAGATATTCTTATATCTTATTCCTTGTATGGGTTTTTTTATTGGTCCGTTATACCCTATTATCAATGCCCACCAGCTTTACAGCTTACCAAATGAACAGGAAAGAGGCACGCTGCTGGGACTTATTATTGTCTTCTCATCTCTGGCATCATGTACAAGTTCTTTGGTTATTGGTCTTACTCTGGATCATATCCAACCAGAATATGCATTTACTTTACTATTTTTGCCAACGATAGCATTATCTGCATTATTTTTAAATTACAAACGACAACCAATCTCATAAATACTATATGAAAAAAAATACAACTCCTGAAGCTAATAATAATCTGCAGACCCTTGTTGAAACAAATGATTTCATCAAGCAGCTTTCTATAGACTGCGTTATTTTTGGTTTCCATAATAAAAGTCTGAAAGTTCTAATGCTCAAATATTTCAATATGGATATCTGGGCATTACCTGGGGGATTTATCTTTAAAGATGAAAATGTAGATGATGCAGCATACCGATTATTGTATGAAAGGACTCATCTGGACGAAATATTCCTGGAACAGTTTTATACTTTTGGTAACAAGAGCCGTACAGAATCGGATATCCACAATCGACTTACAAAAAATAAGGAAATAGATCTTCCGAAAGATCACTGGCTTTTCGAACGACACATTAGTATCGGTTATTATGCTCTTATAGATTACACTTTATCTTCTACATTCCCGGATGCATTTAGTGAAAAGTGCGAATGGTTTGACGTTCATAATCTTCCTAAGGAAATAGCATTTGACCACCGCGAGATTATTGAAAAAGGCATGGAGTTCTTAAGTAAAAATCTGGACTACAAAATCTACGGAAGCAATCTGTTACCGGAAAAATTTACCATGAAGGAACTGCAAAATTTATATGAATGTATTTTAGGAGAACCTCTCAGAAGGAATAATTTTCAGAGAAAAATGCTTAGTCTGGATTTTCTGGAACGACTGGAAAAGAAATTCGACGGATCTGCCAACAAAGCTCCGTTTTACTATAAATTTAAAAAATAAAAAAAGGGAACAGAATCTGTTCCCTTTTTTTATGCTGAAGAAAAGTCTTATTTGTTATAATTCTCTTCTACTTTATCCCAGTTGATTACATCAAAGAAAGCTGTTACATAGTCAGGTCTCTTGTTCTGATATTTTAGGTAATAAGCATGTTCCCATACATCAATACCTAATACAGGCGTACCTGCAACACCAGCTCCCGGAGTGATTGGGCTGTCCTGATTAGCAGTAGATCCAACAGATACAGATCCGTCTGCATTTTTAATTAACCAAGCCCATCCTGAACCAAATCTTGTTTTAGCAGCTTCAGCGAAATCAGTTTTGAATTTTTCAAGACCACCATAATTTTCGATAGCTTCTTTTACCTTTCCTACCGGCTCTTTTGATCCGCCCGGAGTTAAAATCTCCCAGAATAATGTATGGTTGAAGTGACCACCACCGTTGTTTCTTACAGCTGGTTTGTCGCTACCTTCTTTAATTACTTCTTCGATAGTTTTACCTTCAAGATCAGTTCCTGCAATTGCCTTATTAAGGTTATCTACATAAGCCTGGTGGTGCTTTGTGTAGTGTATTTCCATTGTTTGAGCATCGATAGTCGGTTCTAATGCATCGTAAGCATATCCTAGTTTTGGTAATTCAAATGACATTTTTAATAATTTTAAAGTTAATAATCAAAATTAAGGAATAAAACCCGGCAAAGCTAATTTGGTTTTTAAATTTTATAAATCTTTAACATAGAAAAAGCCGTTTACTAGAAACGGTTTTGATATGATTTATAATCCAAATTCTTTTTTGATATCGTCGACTCTGTCGAGCTTTTCCCATGTGAAGAATTCAAGATCTTTTAGTGTAATTTCGTTAGCAGATCCTCTGTTAAAAGTTTTGTCCGCTACATAATATTCTTTCCCCATGTGTCCATAAGAAGCAGTTTCCTGATAAATAGGATTTCTAAGTTTCAGATTCTGCTCAATAGCATACGGACGAAGGTCGAATACTTTTGAAACTTTGTTAGCGATCTCTCCATCTGTTAAACCAACTTTTGAAGTTCCATAAGTATTGATGAATAAACCACAAGGCTCTGCTACACCAATTGCATAAGAAACCTGTACTAAAACTTCGTCTGCAACTCCTGCAGCAACAAGGTTTTTAGCAATATGACGGGTTGCATAAGCTGCACTTCTGTCTACTTTTGAAGGATCTTTTCCAGAGAAAGCACCACCACCGTGTGCTCCTTTACCACCGTAAGTATCTACAATAATTTTTCTTCCTGTAAGACCTGTATCACCATGAGGACCACCAATCACAAATTTACCTGTCGGGTTAATGTGATATTTGATCTGATCGTTGAATAATACCTGAATATATTCTGGCTGAGTTGCAACAACTCTCGGAATTAGTATATTTTTGATATCCTCACGGATTTTAGACAACATTTCTTCTTCAGAAGCAAAATCATCATGCTGTGTAGAAACAACGATAGAATCTATACGGATTGGCTTATGATCGTCTGAATATTCAATAGTCACCTGGCTTTTAGCATCCGGACGAAGATAAGAAATCTCCTTACTTTCTCGTCTGATTGCCGACAATTCTTTTAGAATAGAGTGTGCTAAATCCAGTGCTAAAGGCATATAATTAGCCGTTTCATTGGTTGCATAACCAAACATCATTCCCTGGTCTCCTGCTCCCTGAGCATTCGCTTTAGCTTCAAAGCTCTCATCGGTAACTTTTCTGTCAACCCCCTGATTAATATCCGGAGACTGCTCATGAATTGCTGAAATTACACCACAAGAATCACCATTAAACATGTATTCTCCTTTGGTATAACCAATTCCGTTAATCACTTCTCTGGCAATATGCTGTACATCTAAATAAGCTGAAGATTTTACTTCTCCGGCTAATACAACCTGACCAGTCGTTACCAAAGTTTCACATGCTACTTTGGAATCTTTATCATAAGCTAAGAAATTATCAATTAGGGCATCGGATATCTGATCTGCAATTTTATCCGGGTGTCCTTCAGAAACAGATTCTGATGTAAATAAATATGGCATAATACAATATATTATTGTGTTAAAATACTGGAATATGCACTGATTGAAAAGACAAGAAATACCGTTTTAGCATTTTTTTAATGAGGTTGCAATCAGCACAAATTTTTCCTCTCAATAACTTGGTTGCAAATTTACATTTTTTATTTAAAAAACAATTAAACAAAAGATGCTTTTTATCATACTAAGTTAGTAGAGGTTTAGCCTACTCTGGCTTAACCCCCACAAAATCCGCAGGTGCGGCATCATACTTCAGTTTATTTTTCAGTGATTCCCGAATAGAATCCGTCATTTCATCCAGAAGTTTTTGCTTGTATGTCGGCTTATAATAAATAAGACTTATCTCTCTTTTCGGGTAAGGTTTTCTGAAATGGAACACCTTTTCTCTTTGCCCTTCCGTAAGGTGGTCTACAGCCATTTCCGGAATAACAGTCAATCCTCCTACTCTGTCTACCATCTGAACCAAAGTATTAACGCTGGATGCTTTGAAATCCAGATTAGACGGCTTCAGTTCGTTTTCTTTAAGTTTACAGATATTTTCTACCTGTGTGCGAAGACAGTTTCCTTCTGATAGTAACCATACGTCTTCCAGATCAATATCCTCAGGGATAATGAAGCTGTCTCCGTCTTTGTTAAGGTCTTTATTAGAAGAATAAATTAATAACTCTTCGTTGTACAGAAAATCACTAAAGAATTCATCTGCAGCCGCATAAGGCGTAGAAATGATTCCCGCATCAATTTCACCAGATTTTAAGGCTTTAATTACATTTTCAGTTGTCATTTCCTTCACATTCATTTCAATCTTAGGATTTCTTCTAAGGAAATCGAAGATCTCATTTGGCAGCAGGAATGCAGATACTGTCGGAATAATTCCAAGATTAATTTTTCCCGAAACAATATTATTCAGGAGATTGGCTCTGTTACGGAGTTCCATAACATCATCTATAATCTTTTTGGCTTGCTCTATAATTTGTTGACCGGCATCTGTTGTACGAATAGGATGGCTTGTACGGTCAAAAATCTTGATATCCAACTCTTCTTCAAATTTTTGAATCATCGCACTCAATGTTGGTTGTGTTATAAAACATGCCTGCGCTGCTTTACCGAAGTGTTTATACTTGTCAACAGCGATCAAGTATTCAAGTTGTTGGATATTCATAGAATATATAAATTAAAAGTATAACAAATATAGCTATTTTCTTTTTGATAAAATGCCTAATTTTACTAATCCAAAAATACTTAAATAAAAATACAGTTATGGAAAATAAAAAGAAGCTTACCAACGCAGCCGGGATACCATACTACAATCATGAAGATTCACAAACTGTTGGTTCCAGAGGCCCCGTTTTATTACAAGACTTTATTTTACAGGAAAATTTAGCTCATTTTGTAAGAGAAAGAATTCCTGAAAGAATTGTGCATGCTAAGGGTTCTGGTGCTTACGGAAAATTTACTGTAACTGGTGATATTAGTAAATATACCCGTGCAAAGCTTTTCTCTAAAGTAGGAAATGAATGTAAGATGTTTGCCCGTTTCTCTACTGTTGGCGGAGAAAAGGGAAGTGCTGATACGGAAAGAGATCCAAGAGGATTTGCTCTGAAATTTTACACTGAAGACGGTAACTGGGATCTGGTAGGAAACAATACTCCGGTATTTTTCATTAAAGATGCAAAGAAGTTCCCGGATTTTATACACACTCAAAAGAGAGTACCAAGAACCAATCTGAAAGATCATACTGTAATGTGGGACTATTGGTCCCTGAACCCTGAATCCCTACATCAAGTATTAATACTGATGTCTGACAGGGGTACTCCTCATGGTTACAGACATATGCATGGCTATGGTTCTCATACTTTTGCGATGATTAACGATAAGAACGAAAGACATTGGGTAAAATTCCATTTCAAAAGTCAGCAAGGAATCAAAAACTTCAACAATGAAGAAGCGACTGAAATGAAAGGTAAAAACCCGGATTTTGCTCAGGAAGATCTTGTAGATGCAATAGACAACGGAAATTTCCCAAAATGGACAATGCAAATACAAGTAATGACTGAAGAGCAGGCTAAAAACTTCCGTTGGAATCCTTTCGATGTTACCAAAGTATGGCCGCATAGCGAATATCCATTAATTGATGTTGGTGTTATGGAACTGAATGAAGTTCCTGTAAACTATTTTGCACATGTTGAGCAAAGTACATTTGCACCGAGTAATCTTATAGACGGTATCAGCTTCTCTCCGGATAAAATGCTTCAGGGACGTTTGTTCTCTTATGCAGATGCTCATCGTTACAGAGTTGGTGTTAATTCACATCACCTACCGGTAAACGCTTGCCCTTTCCAGGTAAACAACTACCAGAGAGACGGTTATATGGCTATGGGCGACAACGGTGGAGATGCACCTAATTATTTTCCGAACAGCTTTGACAGCATAACTCCGGATCCCTCATATAAACCTTTCGAAGAGGAATTAGACAGTGCACATGTAGCATTTTTCGACAGAAATAAAGATGATAACGATCACTATACTCAGCCCGGACTTTTATATTCTAAAGCGATGAATGATGAGGATAGAAAAAATCTTATTCACAACATCGTGGAACATATGAGAGGAATAAAGGGGGAGAAAAAAGATCTTATTATCAACAGACAATTATGCCATTTTTTCAGAGCTAATATTGATTTGGGGATCAAAATTGCAGCCAGCCTTGGAGTAACTATAGACGCCAGCCAGATGCAACACTCTACCCAATAAAATATCAAATTTTTATAGATAAAGCCAAACTCCTATTTTGTAGTTTGGTTTTTTTTATTACTTTTAACTAATATTCTTTATTTTTTTTCAAAAATTAGAGATATAATTCTTACAAAAAGAAGCTAATATGAACATTAACACACGCCAGGAAAACAATATTTTTACGATAGAAATTAATCGCCCCGAGAGTCTGAATGCATTAAACGGACAGACCTTGCAGGAGATTAATGAGGCTGTTTCCCATGCTGAGGAAAATCCGGAAATCCGGGTTATTATTATTACCGGAAGTGGTGAAAAATCTTTTGTTGCCGGAGCAGACATTAAAGAATTCTTAGATTATAACGCTGCTCAGGCAGAAGAAATGTCCAGAAAAGGACATATAAATGTTTTTGATAAAATTGAAAATTTAAAGAAACCGGTTATTGCCGCAATTAATGGTTTTGCATTGGGAGGAGGACTAGAGCTAGCAATGGCTTGTCATATCCGTTATGCATCTGAAACCGCCAGATTAGGTTTACCAGAGGTTACTTTAGGTCTTATTCCTGGATATGGTGGGACACAAAGACTTCCAAAACTAGTAGGTAAAGGTCTTGCCAACGAAATTATATTCTCTGCAAAAATGATTTCTGCTCAAAGAGCTAAAGAAATAGGATTGGTAAATGAAGTTTTTCCATTAGCTGAATTGATGGATAAAACAAAAGAGTTGGCATCTACAATTGCTAAAAACTCACCTCTTGCTATTACAGAAGCTATTGCTGCTGTAAATGCTTCATATTCTGAAAACGGATTTGAAAAGGAGATAAAATCTTTCGGAAAATTATTCGAACTGGAGGATAAAAAAGAAGGAGTTGCAGCGTTTATAGAGAAGAGAAAACCAAATTTCTAATGGGGGGTGAGATTACTAAATTTGATATCGCATATCTCCGTATGGCTAAAGAATGGGCCAAACTTTCTTATTGCAAAAGAAAGCAGGTAGGGGCACTGATCGTGAACAACCGTACCATCATTTCGGATGGTTATAACGGTACACCTTCAGGATTTGAAAATTGTTGCGAGGATACAGAAGGAAAGACACATTGGTATGTTCTTCATGCAGAGGCTAACGCAATTCTGAAACTGGCTAACTCTACACAATCATGTAAGGGAGCCACTTTATATCTTACTCTATCTCCTTGTAAGGAATGCAGTAAGCTTATACACCAGTCCGGCATAAGACGTTTGGTATACATTGATGCCTACTCCGATGATGCGGGACTTAAATTCCTGAAAGAAGCAGGAGTTGAAATATTACAAATACACGACACACAACTTGAGAATATAATATAAAAATAATATCAAAAACACACACATGGATGAAAAAAAGAATTGGGATATACAAATTAAAAACTTTGCAGAATACTTAAAATTCGAGAAAAACTTTTCCAACAATACTTTAGATGCTTACATCAGAGATCTAAAAAAACTGGCAGAGTATGCTCAGGAATTTTTAGGAGACCTTTCCCCTGAAAATATCACTTATGATCATTTATTAGACTTTATGCAATATCAGTCTAAACAGGGCATTAGCGAAAGAACTCAGGCTCGATGGGTATCTTCTACAAAGGCTTTTTATAAATATCTCTTCGAAGAAGAGTTGATACAGGAAAATCCTACATCTTTACTGGAGGGTCCAAAGTTGGGTTTATACCTGCCGGACACCCTTAGTTTTGATGACGTGGAAAAACTAGTTTCAGTTATTGACCAGAGTACTGATATCGGACAGCGGAACTTTTGTATAATCGAAGTTCTCTATGGCTGTGGCCTCCGTGTTTCAGAATTAATTGACCTTAAGTTATCTGATATTAATTTTAATGAATCTTATATCAGGGTTGAAGGTAAGGGCAAGAAAGTAAGATTTGTCCCGTTAGCTCCGTATACGCAAAAAATTCTTCAGAATTACATTCAGCATACCAGAAGCCATATGCGAATAGCTCCGAAAAGCACAGATGTTGCTTTTCTGAATAGCAGAGGAACCGCTTTATCCAGAGTAATGGTATTTATCATGATCAAAGAAATGGCTGCAAAAGCAGGGATCTACAGAAGTATTTCTCCGCATACATTCAGGCATTCTTTTGCAACACATTTATTACAAAATGGTGCTGATCTTAGATTCATACAGGAATTATTGGGCCATTCCAGTATTACAACTACCCAGGTATATACACATTTGGATACAGAGAATCTACGGACTGCTATTATTGATTTTCACCCACGAAACAATAAACATCATATAGAATAAACAGAATATATGCTAAATCTAAAATTCTGCCCAAGCTGCGGAAAAGAGAGTCTGACTTTTAACGGAAGGAAAATGCATTGCGCATCCTGCGCCTTCGTTTTTTACAATAATACTGCAGCTGCTGTTGCTGTTGTAATAAAGTGTGGCGACGAGGTTATGCTAACCCGAAGAAATCAGGATCCTTCCCATGGTAAGCTAGATCTTGCCGGTGGATTTATAGATTTTGAAGAAACAGCAGAGAATGCCTGCCGAAGAGAATTATTTGAAGAAATGCAGATAGAAGTTGACGAAAGCAAACTGAAATACATCTGTAGCATCCCCAATACCTATCCTTACAAGGGTATCTTATACCATACTATGGACCTTTTTTTTGAATATGAGGTGGCAGAAAAATTTGATGTTGTACTTGAAGAGCATGAGATTTCTGATACGATCTGGATTAAAAAAAATGAAATTGATCTGAACGAGATTGCTTTTGAATCGCAAAAACTATTTTTTGAAAATACAGATTACAATAAAAATAACGAAAGGCCCTGAAACAGGGCCTTTTTTATTTTCAGATATTCTTATAAAACTTGTATAATAAATCGATATTACCGGAGCAAAGTATAGGCATTGCTTCAGCAAGAACCTCTTCATCCCATTCCCACCATTTAATTTCGAGCAATACTTCTATATGGTTTTCACTAAATCTTTTTTTAATCAGCTTTGCAGGATTACCTCCAATAATAGCATAAGGTTCTACATCTTTTGTCACTAATGCACGACTGCCTATTACTGCTCCATCCCCTATTTTTATTCCCGGCATAATCATCGCTTCACCACCAATCCATACATCGTTACCGATTACAGTATCTCCAGCATTTTTAAAGGCATCAATGCTGTTTTTAAAAGCTTCGACTTCGTTCATATAAAAAAATGGAAAGCTGGATATCCAGTCATATCGGTGTCCCTGATTGCCTGCCATTATAAAACTTGCCCCTGTACCTATAGAACAGTAAGAGCCTATAATCAGTTTATCTACATCATCCCTGTCTGGCAACAAATAGCGGGCACAGTCGTCAAATGAATGTCCGTGGTAATAGCCTGAATAATAAGAATATTTACCGGCAATAATATTAGGGTTCTGGATATGATCTTTAATGATTTTCCCTTTGAAAGGGCTTTCGAAGAAATTTTTCACGTTTATAACTTTTAAATTTAACAATAGAAGAAATAGAAGTTATATAATAATAACTCCTAAAAAGTGATGTATGTTAATTTAAAAAAGCTAATGCGTTAATTTCATAAGTCAAATTTATAAAAATATACTGAAACGATGACTAATAAAGCGTTTAATACTTGTTATCAGTCAGTAGCTTCTTAAAATACTCAGTGAGCGTATTTCTTTCAGTATTATTTAGATTTGCTTCCGGATGCTTTAAAATATATGCAGGCATTGGCATAGAACGCTGCTCTATCGTAGCAACAGACTTCTGCAGTATAGTCGTCTTCTGATCTTTATTGTACTGACTCCATTCAGAATAATTCAACCGTGCTTTTCCCTCGTTTACATGATCCTTTACCGTCCACGAGATAGGCGCAACATAAGAGTACCACGGATACTTTGTTTCATCAGAATGACAATCATAACAGGCACGCTGTAAAAGCTGCGTAACGTCTGCCGGAGATTGTTGTATACTAACAAAGTTATCTTTCTTATCTACAGGTTTATTGGTTCTGTTTACAGGAATAAGCTGGATAACGACTAATACAACAAGTCCCCAGAACAAGATTTTCTTTATCATAGACTATCGCTGATATCCCGGGTTTTGTAACTGCTGCTGTTGTTTCTGATACAGATCGTTCTGTTCTTTCTTCGTTTTATCGTCTTTATCTTTAGCCTTTTCTTTGGCTTTTTCTTTTTCCTGTTCTTCTATACTCTTAATCCCTGCTCCCGAAGGCATTAATGAATCCTCTTGATCTTCTTTATCATTTACAGCTGTATCTTTTAGATCCCAGTTTTCTACTTTATCCCAAAGAGGTTTTACAGTCATTTTCTTACGATACAGATAGGCCTCTTCCGGCTGGATATGCTTTTCGAAATCTGCACCATCCCATACTCCGTTTTTATTATTATCTACTAATATCCTTATAGAGTAAGTTTCCGCTTTCAGATTTTCGAATTTTATTTCTGTTTTACCTTCAACCTTCTGTTCTTTTACAACATCAAAGTTATCATTCAACAACTGAATCCAAAATGGTGCAGTAGGAGCATTAGCTAAACGGAAAACTAAAGACCCATATTCATCGCTTTTGCCAACATCAAAATTGAATATAATTGGTTTTGCATTTTTAAAATAGAATGCAGACACACTTTCTTTTCCTACTCTAAGGCTATATTTTTTCCCGGCCAGAAGCTGGGCATCAACCTGAATTTCAAACGGATTTGTTTTAGAAATTTGCGCCTGGAATGGCACTACAGTAGTACTATCGGCTTTCAGTTCCCACTGTGCAAAATCCACTTTATCCAAGGCCATATTGGCTTTAAGCCTCAGATTACTTCCCGGAGGAAGTGTTGTACCGGAATTATTGTTTAGTGTTAACTCGTCTTTAGTATTTACTTTATAATATGTTGAAACAGTATCAATCTTTTTCTTCACATTATTGTAGAAAGAGAACTTCACATTTGTTGAAGACTCCTTGAAGTCATTTCCTTTAGGATTTATCCATATATATGCAGAATCCGATTTAGGCTTACGCTGTATTTTAAAATCAGAAAGAGCTGATCCTACTTGTTTTATCTGAAGGCTATCATCTGGTTTCCCTTCAAAAACCATATTAAGACCTCCCGGAATAGGTTTGGTCTCAACAAATCTGAATTTTTTCTTTGGTGGAGACAACAATAAGCGCAATCCTTTTTTAGGTTCTGTCAGGTGCAAGGGTTCCGGTAAAAAAGCAACTCTCTCTTTCCCTGAATCATAAATACTGTTCTGATTGTCATCCTGAAAAGCTACAAGATTATAATCTCCGGCTGCCAGATAATTTAATTCAAAATACCCGTCCGGATCTACTCTCGAAATATAATATGGCTTTTCTTTATAATCTTTTGCATCTGCTTTATACAAACCTACAACAAGAGGTTTCTCCTTATCGTTTGTATTGGCATCCTTACTATTCTTTTTCCTTGGTCTGAGAACATCATCTACATTACCACTTATATAAAGGCTATCGATAGTACTACCCGTTGAAAAAACAAAGTTGTAATATGGGAGTACATTCCCCTCATTATTATCCGCAATACTATTTCCGAAATTGAAGTTATAAGTTGTATTTGCCTTTAGTGTATCCTCCCATTGTATCAGGATATACTTGTTCGCCATAGCAGACGGAATAATCTTCTTTAATTTTTTTATAGGCGGAGAAATAACCAATTGCTTGGAGGCATCTTTCAGGGTAATATATTCATCAAAATCAATCCTCAATTCTTTAAGACTCGTCGGAACATTCTTTGCTAAAGAATCGGGTTTTGAAGCTACAACCCTTGGCGGTGTTTTATCCTTTTCTCCTCCAACAGGTGCTCCCACTCTTGCGCAGGAAAAGAATAGGATTATAAATAACAAAAAGAAGGCATTTCTCATACGGCAAATTTAGCAATTTTCTATTCGCCTGCGTCAGAAGGTTTTTCATCTACAGGAAGTCTGTCCAGTTCTTTGCTCAGACGCTCTCTCTCAAACGGAAAATCTTCAAACAATCCGGATAAAGCTAAGGTAGAGTAAACTCTGGAAGAATATTTATTTCCGATGGCTATAATTGTTACTTTAGATTTCAGCAGATGTCCGAAAACAGCATTAGAACCATGCCACCATCCATTATGATAAGTAAGTTTTTCTCCATTATCGAAGATTTTCATTCTGAAACCAATACCATAATTATTTACACCAGCTTTTTCATTAGAATAGGGCTGGAACACAAGATTCATAAGTTCAGGCTTTAAGAAATCTTTAGAGAATAAAGCTTTGGAAAAATTATACAAATCCCGAGGTGTTGTATAAACATTCTTATCTCCATAAATCAGGTCCAGATAATCCAAAGGAAACAATCTTTTTCCATTGTTATAGAAAGACTGTCCTGCTGTAGGAATATCTTTCTCCTGAAAGATATAAGTATTGTTCATCTTCAATGGCTTGAAAACCATCTCCTGCATCGCCTCCGGGAAAGGAGTCGCTGTTATTTTTTCTACAACCAGAGCAAGCAATGCAAAGTTGGTATTGCAATACATAAATCCGGTATCTGGCTTTCTGGCTAATTCAGGTTTATTCTTAATAATAAAATCCAGAATAAATTTGTTGCTGATATAATTGGCTCTCGGAACTTTTGCATCTTCCAGAAAATGCTCATATTTAGGCAATCCACTACGCTGTTTCAGTAACATTTCTACGGTAATTTCCGGATAAGGAAACCCTGGAAATAGTGTAGTAAGTGGCTCATTGATTTTTAATTTACCAGCTTCTATAAGCTTCATCACTGCCATGGCTGTAATTGGCTTACTTACAGATGCTACATGTAATGCTACATCTTTTGTAATCGGAACGGTATTATGCTCACGGGCAAACCCTCTGTACTTTTCATACAGAATGTCATCTCCTTTAGCAACTAAAACACCGCCACTAAGATCTCCTTTTTCCCATACATGCTTATAATAAGCATCTATAGCCTGAACTGTTGCATTCCTATCTGCAAGTTTAGAATCTTCAGGAGAGAAAACTTCTTTTAAATTGACACTTCCATAGTTGGGAAGCTTACTTTCGTATTTTTCATCATTAGACTGTGCTTTTCCACCTTCTTTTTTACAAGCCGTAAAGGTTAAGGTGCAAAGTAAAAAAAGAGCACTATACTTCTTCATAAATAACATTTGAATTAAGGAACGGCAATTTATAAATTTAATTGCAAAATCTTGTCAACAATAAATTGTGCAAGCTTTATTTTGCTTTGGACAGTCCAACCAGCAATATGTGGTGTAACAATTACTTTTTCAGAATTTAATAAATAGTCTAAATCGGAATTTTCTGAGGTCTGAATATTTTCGAAAGATGCCTTTTCAAATTCCAGAACATCCAGACAGGCAGCTCTTACTTTTCCTTCTTTTAAGGCATCTACCAATGCCGAAGTTTTCACATGTTTTCCTCTTGCTGTATTTACCAGATAAAAGCTTTTGTCCATATTACGGATGAAGGCTTCATCTATAAGATAATGAGTTTCGGGGGTCTGTGGGGTATGAAGACTTATAATATCAGCTTCTTTCTGCAAAGTTTCCAAACTCACTTGCGTCGCGTATTCATCACCAAGATCGGAAAGAATATCATAAAATATAACTTTCACACCAAATCCTGATAATCTTTTAGCAACAGCCTTTCCCATATTGCCATAGCCAATAATACCAAAGGTTTTGCCCATTAGCTCATCTCCACGATTTTCTTCACGCAGCCATATCCCGTTTTTAACCTCCAATGAAGCTATGAACAAGCGATTCATCAGAATAAGTAACATTCCGACAACATGTTCGGCTACGGAGTCTCTATTTCCTTCCGGCGAATTGATTAGTGCAATACCCAGTTCTTCTGCTTTTGGGGTATCTATATTTTCCATTCCGGCACCTACACGGGCCACAAATTTTAGTTTTTTTGCTGTTTCTAAAAATCTGGCATCTACAGGAATCCGGCTACGGATAATGACACCATCGTAAAGGTGAATTTTAGATAAAACCTCATCATAAGAAGAAGTGTAATCTTCTTCAAACTGAAATCCTCTTTCCGAAAGCTGTTCCACAATCAGAGGGTGGTTTTTATCCAATAAGAGTATTAAGGGTGCTGACATTACAATTGGGAGTTTATTAGTGAATGGAGATAAAACAACCAGCAGATTTAAATATTAAATCTGCCGGATCATTTTTGTTATTTAGAAGATTTAAATCTCTCCTGCAAAAAGCTTTTTCAGCTCTACAGATTCTGTAGGCTTCATTCTTCCGGATAAGATTAAGCTTAGCTCTTTACGACGTAAAGCTGCTTTATAACGCTCAATTTCTTCATCTGTTTCTGGTTCCAGTTCAGGTACAGGAACAGGCTTATTGAATTCGTCTACTGCCACGAATGTATAGATTCCGGCATTAGTATGAATTTTCTTTCTGTGAATAGGATCGTCCAGCCATGCATCTACATATACCTCCATAGAAGTAGAAAATGCACGGGAAACTTTAGATTCCAGAACTACAACACTTCCTTCCGGAATAGGTGCATTAAAGGAAACGTGATTTACAGAAGCTGTTACTACTCTACGCTCACTATGTCTGGATGCCGATATAGAAGCACATCTGTCCATTCTTGCAAGCAATTCTCCTCCGAAAAGATTGCGCAAAGAGTTTGTCTCATTTGGCAATACAATATTGGTCATTACAGTTAATGACTCTAGTGCTTTTTTCTTTTTCTCCATTTTTTATCTTTTGAACTCCAGTGGGGAGCTGCCTTTTTTATTGAATCTTGTTTTATACTATCCGCCTTTATACTATCCATCTTCAGCTTCACCGCTTCCTGCTGTTGTTTTTGCAACAATTCTTCTTTAGTAGGCACATGTACTTTCTTCGGTTGTGCATTATCAAAAGATTTCTTTCCGAAAATTTCATCTTTCTGTGTAATTCCGAAATAAGCAATAGCTCCTACACCACCAAGTGCTAAAAGTATCCAGATCCATGACCTATTTGCTTTATAATCACTAGCTTTCTTTGTTTCATTTTGTAAACTTTGAACTGGCTGAATACGGGAAACTTTAGGTAACGAAATTTCTTCAAGACCGTAAAAAGAGTTACTCAGAATTTTTTCTTCCGGAAAAAAAATAACCTTTCCGGCATTATTCATCCATTTACCCAGACCTTTAACCTGAACTTCTCCTGTTGACATCAGTTCTCTTATCCATTCCTGAGCGTGACTGGTATAGCTATTTTCTACGGCTTTTTTATCTGCAATAAACTCTATTTCCTGTTTCGGCGGGAGAATTTTATCATTAGCCTCATCTACTTCTGCATGCTTGGTAATGAGGTTCAATGTCCCTAAGCCAGAAAGTTCTACTCTCTTTCGGCTTTGTAAATCATGTATGATTTGCTGTGCAATATTCATCATGGGCAAATTTATTATTTTATTACAGGACTGCAAAATGGATATACAATACTAAAAAAGAATTTTAGTATTTGAAAATGAGATCATCTGAAAATTAATTATCTCAATTTTTGGGCTGGTAACCCGGAAGCCCCAATTGCCACGCGAGAAAGCCAAAAACCTCTCCTACAATTCCATAAGCATGCATAAGATCTGTTCCTCCTCCATGGCCACCTTCATAATCCACTTTTAGAAGTATAGGATTATCGGAAGTATCATTAGCTATCAACTTAGCTGCAAACTTAGCCGGCATCCAAGCAATAACACGCCCATCATTGATTCCGGCTGTAATTAATGTGGCTGGATATTTATCACCTTTTTTAACATGATGCAAAGCATCCATTTCTAATAAAGCTTTAAATTCATTCAACTTCTTTACTGTTCCTAATTCTGCAATATTTCCGGGTCCATTTGGCGTGATCTCCATTCTTAAGGCATTTGTTACCCCTACGTCGATAATAACTGCTTTAAAAAGATCAGGTCTTTCCGTCATAGCTCTTCCCATAATAATACCGCCAGCACTAGCTCCCCATAGCCCTACTTTTTCCTTTGAAGTATATTTTTCTTTAATTAAATATTCTGTACAGTCAATTAAATCCCTCCAGGAATTTGGTTTTGTTTCCTTATAACCTGCTTTATGCCATCTATCTCCTTTTTCTCCACCTCCTCTTACATGGGCAATTGCAACAATACCTCCTTTTTTAGCCCACATTAAATAACTCCTGGCAAAAGATGGTTTATTGGATATCCCATAAGCTCCATACGCATCGATCAAAACAGCATTATTCCCGTCACGCTTAAGATTTTTATCATAAATTAATGTTAACGGAATATCCTCCCCATCTCTTGCTTTTATGTTAATCTCCTCGATAACAGTTCCATTAAGCTCATGATAATCAGTTAAAGGAACAAGATTTTCTTCAATAAAAGTGTTATTCTTCAGATTAAATCTGTACCGGGTCTTCTCATTGGCCCAGCCTGAACAATAAATCCAGATATCAGAATAATCTTTACCTTTTGTCTCAATGTTTACATTTCCTGCTATAAACGGTAATTTAATCGGAATATCTTTGCCTCTTTTATATAAATACAACTTAGATTCAACACCATTTTTTGTTGTTGTATAGTACATACCGTCTTTTGTAATTTCAAAACTCTGAATGACTTCATCTTTTTTCTCAGGAATTAGAACTTCCGGGTTTTTAAAATCCGGATTTTCAAGATTGGTTTTACAAAGTCTAAAGTTAGGAGCATTATATCCGGATATAAAATACACATCCTTTCCCACAGGTTTTTTATCATAAACCTTATCTGTCTTATAATACAGAGGTTTCCAGCTCTTAATTCCCTTTTCAAAATCTTTCCTGTTGATAATGAACGTATCAGTATAATCATCCACATCTCCTAAATTTCCGATAAAATAAGGATCATTCTGATTAAATTGTACTATACCCGGAAATTTACTTTCATCAATACTCAACTCCGGATTATTAACCTTAGAAAAAACATTTGTGCGCTTTTTGGGATCTTCCCCTAATCTATAAAAAGTTACTTCCGTATTTTTGGTATATTCTGTTGAGTTCGGATCTATAACAGGAAAATATGTATAGAAAAAACTTTTATTATCCTCCAGCCATTTTATTTGTCCGACAGAAGTAGGCTCTAAATGGGTAACTACTTGTGGATAGATATATTTTGATGCCACATCTATGATTATAACCTCAGAAGATTCCTTTCCATCTTCAGACATGGAAACAGCAATCTTTTTCCCATCCCAGCTTGGACTAATAAAGTTGATATTAAAATTATTTTTTCCCCGGGATGTTGTATCAAGAGTAGAAACAAAAGTTTCAGGATCATATAAAAGTTGCTCTTTTCCTTTTAGTCCTTTTCTATAGTATAACTTTTGTTTCTTTTCAGCAGCAGACTTCTTTAAATAAAAATACAAATCATTCCCTGTTATTTTTAGATCAGAAATCCAATACCCGCTTCTTTTATCAAATTTCAACCTTTCATTGATAAAATATTCTTTATATGGGAGCTTGCCAACGATAGAATTAGCGTAATCTGTCTGAGATTTCATCCAGTTGATTGTAGCTGGGTCTTTCAAATTTTCCAGATTTCTGTATTCGTCTACTACTTTGATCCCGTGATAATCATCTGTAACAGGAACAGATGGAGCCAAATTTGTTTTTTGAGCAATAACCAGCGAGCCAACAGAATTTATAAAAAGGAGAAGATATAATTTTCTCATTTGTCTTTAATAAAGTAAGAGTATTATTTGAATAAAGAATAACAAAGCATTTTATAATATCTAGACAGATAAATGTAACATCTATTTATTTTTGCCTGTTACCTGTTGATAATCCGGATGTCCTAATTGCCATAATGCAAAAGCAAATGTATCCGCAAGATTATCGTATACTCTTGTTAAAGAAATATCGCCCCCATGTCCTCCATCATAATCTATCTTTAACAAGATTGGATTATCGGATATACTATTAGCCATGAGCTTTGCAGCATATTTTGTAGGCATCCATGGTGATACTCTTGGATCATTAATTCCCCCGGTAATTAATACTGAAGGATATCTAATTCCTTTTTTGACGTGCTGATAAGCATCCATTTCTAATAACGCTTTAAACTCTGATTCTACTTTTGATGAGCCAAATTCTTTTACATTATTTAGTCCATTCGGCGTGATCTCCATTCTTAAGGCATTTGTTACCCCTGCATCTATAATAACTGCTTTAAACAAATCAGGTCTTTCCGTCATAGCTCTTCCCATCGTAATACCACCAGCACTGGCTCCCCAAATAGCAACGTTATCAGAAGACGTATAGTTTTCATTTATTAAATATTCTGTACAGGAAATTAAGTCTTTCCATGAATTAGGTTTTGTAGACTTATAACCTCCCTCATGCCATTTCTCTCCTTTCTCTCCGCCTCCTCTTACGTGAGCAATGGCTACAATACCACCTTGTAAAGCCCAAAGAATATATGTTTTAGCAAAGTAAGGACTACTAATCGCTGCATAAGCGCCGTAAGCATCAATAATTACAGGATTTCGTTTATTTTTCTCAATACCCTTTTTGTATATAAGTGATAAGGGAATATCTAATCCATCGTGAGATTTTACTGTTATTTCTTCTACAATAATGTCTTTGAATTCAGGAAATTCGGCAAGTGGAGCAAGATTTTCACTTGTGAATTTCCCAGCTATAGAACTATACTTAAAGCGTTCAGTATCGTTTTTCCAACCATTACATGTTATCCAAAAATCATTTGATTGATTACTTTGTGTACTGACAGATATATCCCCTGCCGGAATAGGAAGCTTTAAAGATTCAGCTTTATTATTCTTATATGTATACAATTTAGCCTCTACACCATTTTTAGTTGTAGTAAATATAAAACCATCTTTTATACTATTTAAGCTTTTAATTGTTTCGTCTTGAATAGGAGATACAATTACTTCTGGGGTTTTAAAATTAGGATGCATAAGTGAAGTACTATAAATAGCATTTGTTTCATCTTTTTCCGATATATATATAATCTTATCCCCTTTAATTATAAAACTAGATATCTTATCTTCCTTTCGGAATAAGATTTTCCATTGATCTTTCTTGAGAATATCAGAAGACTTGATATAGTAAGTATCCTTAAAACGTACTGCCCCGGAAATTCGGCCAATTAAATATCTGCTATCCCTAGTAGGAATATTTACAATAGGAAAATCTTCCGAATTAATTTTTAAATCAGGATTGTTTTCTTTAGATAATACTACTCTTAGTTTTTTAGGATCTTCTCCAATGGTATACAGAACCGAAATCATATCCTTTAAAAAAAGTTTGGAATTTTGGTCAGTAACAGGATAATGTAGATAAATAAAGCTATTATTATCTGGTAGCCATGATATCCCACCTCCATCAGAAGGCCAGCAATTTGTAATAACATGAGGTAATAATCTATTCGATATTACATCGTAGATTATCATATTTGAAATCTCTTTTCCGCCCTCTGTTAAGGCTATAACTACTTTTGTCCCATCATAATTAGGTTTTATGTAATTGATCTGGTACTGTTTATTATTTTCCGGAAGAAAGTTTTCAGGATTATATAACTCTTTTTCCTGTCCAGAAAATCCTTTTCTATAATAGAGCCTCGCTGCACTTTGATCAGGTGTTTTTTTTAAGTAGAAATAAACATCATTTGCCGTCACATAAATATTGTTCACAAAAAATGATGTTCGTTTATCAAACTCTTTTCTTTTAGTAATATAATATTGTCTATTAGGAATATTTTTAACAATAGAATTAGCATAATCTGTTTGGGATTTCATCCAGTCAATTGTAGCCGGGTCTTTCAAATTTTCCAGATTTCTGTATTCATCTACTACTTTGACCCCGTGATAATCATCTGTAACAGGGACAGATGGAGCCAAATTTGTTTTTTGAGCAATAACCAGCGAGCTAACAGAATTTATAAAAAGAAGAAGGTATATTTTTCTCATAGATAGTATCATGGATTTGTATGGCTAAATATACTGATAAAACGAATATACTTATAGCTAAGTTTCTATAAACAACCGGGCCACACAAAATGTGTGACCCGATCTAAATAAAGTAAATTAATATAGAAGATGATTTAGTGAAGTTTTAAAGAAATTCCAGCTAAGAAATTGGCTCCTGCCTGTGCATAATAGAACGGACCGGAGTAGCCATTATTAATATATTTTTGGTTAAATATATTGTTCACCAGAAGGCTGAAACCTATATCAGTTCTACCCCATGCAACCTGGTAACTCGCTATAAAATCTGACAGATAATAAGACTTTATTTTACTCTCCGGTGCATTCGTATTATCTAAATACTGAGAACCTACTAGTTTATTCACCAGTGAAAACTGTAAATCTTTAACCGGAAGATAATTTAAAGTAAGGTTTCCTATAAAGTTAGGAGAGAAAGAGGTATTCGTCGTTCCTAGATTTTCTGTCTCTGTTTCTGAAAGCTGAACGATATAATTCTTGTTTTTATTCTGACTAAAAGTAGCATTCAGTAAAGTATTGAACTTCTCTGAGAACTGATAACCAGCTCCCAATTCTATTCCGGCACGGTAGCTTCTTCCTACATTTTTTCGCAGTGAAGCTCCTACTCCATTGATAGCCCCAATAAGGACCAATTGATCCTTATACAGCATATAATAAGCATTCGCCGTTATTGACAACCCGTTGAAAGTTTTATTATATCCCAATTCGAAATCATGGAGCGTCTCAGGTTTTACATCCGGAGCATTTACAATATCATCTCTTACCGGTTCACGGTGAGCATTTGCATAGGACAGATATAGCGTACCACCGTCCAGATGATAATTAAATCCAACTTTAGGATTAAAGAATGTAAACTTTTTATCAAATGTCGGCGCTTCCTCCGCACTCGCTTTTATCACATTAGAATGGTAAGTAATATTTCGCAATTGCAAATCACCAAACATTTCTAGGTCGCCAAATTTATACAAAGCCTTAGCATAACCCGATATCTCATTTTTAGTTGCATTATTTCTGTAGTATTCAATTGGAAGATCGATTTGCTGCAAATTGGATCCGCTTATAATTTGCCCGTAATGTCTGCCATAATACTGATTAGCAACAACACCAAAATTAAGATCCCAATTATTTACCTTACCATTTAGTTCCGATACAATACCATAAAAGTCGTTATCCAGCCACTTTCTGCGAATCATATCACCGCTTGTAACGGTTTCGGCACCTATCACATATGGAGGAATTCCATATTTACTGAATTTCTGATTGGATTTATAATTTTCGTAATACCCTAACCCACGTGTATAGTGTAAAGTAGTATTTAGCTTCCAGTTATCATTGAAACGTTGCTCCCATAATAAATGATAATGCTGTTGTTTGTAGTTATCTGTTTCATTTTTGTAGAAACCTATGACCTTACCATCTTTATCATAAATTTCCCCTGATGGATTGTAGCGTGGATTGATCTCGTACTGGGCCTTGGAAATTCCGTTCCAAGCCTGATAAGTCTGTTGATCTCCACCAAAAGTCTGAAAACGGATTTTCGTATTTCCGTCCTTATAAACACCGACAAAGTTATAGGAATTGAGATCCGAAAAAGCCCTGTCTATATAACCATCGGATTTTATAATAGAATAACGTCCCATAAAGGAGAGTTTACCATTTAGTAAACTTCCTGTCCCGGCTTCAAAGGAATGTTTATGGGTATTAAACGAACCTACAGAATTTTGAGTAGAGAAATAAGGTTGTTCTTCGGGATCGCGTCCAATAATATTAACACTTGCTCCAAAAGCAGCTACTCCGTTAGTAGATGTTCCGACTCCACGCTGGATAATAACATTGGAAGCTGAAGATGTAACATCCGGAATATTTACAAAAAAGGTCCCCTGCGATTCGCTGTCATTATACGGAACGCCATTCAGCATTACATTGATACGAGTGCCATCTACACCTCTGATTCTTAAACCTGTATATCCTACACCGTTGCCGGCATCGGTTGTTGTTTCTACTGATGTCTGATTTTTAAGAAGATAAGGCAAATCCTGTCCCAGATTTTTTCTTCCCAAATCTTTTTCTACATTAACGATATCTTTCGTTATGGGAAGCCTCTTGATAACCCGAACCTCATCTATTTCCCGAATAGTATCTTGTTTGCTTTGCGCAAAAGCTATTGATGCAGCACTGAGTGCTGATAAAAAAAATAATCCTTTCATTCTCACATATTAGTTGTGGAATAAAAGGATGCACCTAAAATGACCAAGTCATTTTTACTTAGTTTCCCTTGGCAGCATTACCCGCCCAGGTTCATAGGGTATAATCTCAGCCTCTTAGAGGCACCCCTTTTTCCGGGAACAAAGCTAAAGCAAATTTCTGATATTAAAAAATTTTAACACAGCAGAATATTAATCATTTAACTTATTCATTTACAAAAGAATTAGTATTCATCGATTTCTAATTCTGACTCCGCGTTTTAATCTGATATTTATTAGATGCTTTGTCTATAAAGAAATATTTCTTTCCGTCTTGGCTTACCTCGAATAAATGAGCCTCTTTCCATGACATGTTTTTCTTAATATCTTCATATTCAAATCCAATAACAACCCTGTTATTTTTATCTACAACCCCAAATTTATCATTCTTTATTGCAATAATCATCGGATTCTCCTGATCATCGGAATCCATTACAAACAAATACTGGTATTGCGGTATTATATAAACTTGAGATAGATCTGCAGCACCCTGAAGATCTTTTTTTACAAGACCATAATTTTCACCATTCTTGTAGATTGTAAACGCAGGCATCTGAAAATCCTTTTTGCAGCGTCCAAGATCTTCATTCTTATACCGATATAAAGCTTTACCTGTTTTGTCAATCCGATAAGCAACTTTATCTATCTCCACTGTAGCATAGTTCTTTTTACCATACAGCCTAATTTTCTCATTTGGTGATTGTGTAAGATTGCAATCCTCGGTAAAAAATAAAGCCAGATTAAATTTTGGAGGAATCATAAGCCTTCCTGCGGTATTGATATAACCATACTTACCGTTTCTGAAAACCGGGATCAGTTCCGGAATATCATTCCTATCGGAAGTTGCCTGTACTACTTTATTCTGCTGTCCATAAGCAATTACACAGCAAGAAAAAAACAGAATTATTACAGCAAATATTTTGTTCATTTGCGTTGTGTTTACCCACAAATTTGAGAAAACTTCCTCCGTCGGACAAATTTTTAAGATTTTTTTATAGGTTCCTCAGAAGCCAGAAAGCAATAACAATAAAAAGGATTATATAAATCGCCTTTTGTCCAAACAGTGCTTTTCTAAGCCGCGGATATTTGGTTTTCACTTTATCCTGATTAAAGATAAAACCAATGATGACATAAGGAATGGCTAGAATAAATAACGGATTATAAGTAAAAGCCTGCTTCACATCTCCATGTAATAAAGCATGTAAGGCTCTTTGCGACCCACATCCCGGACAATCATATCCCGTCAGTAATTTAAACGGACACTGTAAAAAGAAGCCAGATGTTTCCGGATTATAATGATAAAAGATATAAACTATACTTCCTCCCAAAATAAGAAGAATTATTACAGAAAGAAGTTTATGCTTTTTTATTATTTCCATTCACCTGTTGTAGCAGCTAGTACAAATACAAAAATGTAAAATATCACTACTATTCCAATAATAATAAACCATGAAATCACAGACCATATTACCATTTGTTTTGCCAGCTTTGATGCTTTTTGAGCACCTAACACATCTCCTCTGTAAAATTTAGATTCCACTGAAGCGGCATTAATTATTCCTATAATCCCAAGGATCTGGCAGCAAAATACAGTAACCAATACAGACTCTACCAACCATGTTTTCGGAGGAAAGCTTTGTTGTGGATTAGGAGTCATTATAGAGGCATCATCAATGTGTTCCATAGCAATTTTAATTCAGCGTAAATATAATGCAAAACAGCCAATTTACACTATATTTATAACCAATCTAAATAAGATTCACCTTAAAAGCCCGTATAAAATTCGTATTTTTGTATACTTTTTCACACCAAATGTGTGATTTACTAACGAATAAAACTTTGTAGCATATGACCTTTGATTTGGATATGATCAAAAAAGTTTATTCTGATTTCGACAACAGAGTAAACGCAGCAAGAGAGTTTATGGGAAGACCTCTTACTTATTCAGAGAAAATTTTATGTTCCCACTTATTTTCCACTCAACAGCCAGAAGCTTTCAAACGCGGAGAATCTTATGTAGACTTCGCTCCGGACAGAGTTGCTATGCAGGACGCTACAGCACAGATGGCTTTATTACAGTTTATGCAGGCTGGAAAGAAGAAGGTTGCAGTTCCTTCTACGGTACACGCAGACCACCTTATCCAGGCTAGAGTTGGAGCAGACAAAGATCTTCAAGAAGCAGAAAATAAAAACAACGAAGTTTATCAATTCCTTCAGTCAGTTTCCAACAAATATGGTATTGGATTCTGGAAGCCGGGAGCTGGTATTATTCACCAGGTAGTTTTAGAAAATTATGCATTCCCTGGAGGAATGATGATTGGTACCGACTCTCACACTGTAAATGCAGGTGGTTTAGGTATGGTTGCTATTGGTGTTGGTGGTGCAGATGCTGTAGACGTAATGGCAGGAATGGCATGGGAGCTTAAATTCCCTAAAATGATCGGTGTAAAATTAACCGGTAAACTTAGCGGATGGTGCTCTCCTAAAGATGTAATTCTGAAAGTTGCTGGTATCCTTACTGTAAAAGGAGGTACTGGTGCTATCGTAGAATACTTCGGAGAAGGTGCTGAATCACTTTCTTGTACTGGTAAAGGTACAATCTGTAACATGGGTGCAGAGATCGGAGCAACAACTTCTATCTTTGAATTCGATAAAAACATGGCTAAATACCTAAGAGCTACAGGAAGAGAAGCTGTTGCTGCAGGTGCTGAAGCTATCGCTGATAACCTAAAAGCTGATAAAGAAGTTTATGCAGATCCTGCTAAATACTTCGATCAGGTTATTGAAATCAACCTGGATGAATTAGAGCCGGCATTAAACGGTCCTTTCACTCCGGATTTATATACTCCAATTTCTCAGATGAAAGAACTTGCTGAGAAAAACGGATGGCCAACTAAAGTTGAGGTTGGTTTGATCGGTTCTTGTACAAACTCTTCTTACGAAGATATCTCAAGAGCTGCTTCTATCGCTAAGCAGGCAATTGACAAAAACTTGGTAACTGCTGCTGAATACACTATTACTCCGGGATCCGAATTAGTAAGATATACAGTAGAAAGAGATGGTTTCCTAGATACTTTTGCTCAAATTGGTGGTAAAGTATTCGCTAATGCTTGTGGACCATGTATCGGTCAATGGGCTCGTGAAGGTTCAGAAAAACAAGAGAAAAACACAATCGTTCACTCTTTCAACAGAAACTTCTCTAAGAGAGCAGATGGTAACCCAAATACTTATGCATTCGTAGGTTCTCCTGAATTGGTAACTGCACTTGCTATTGCTGGTAAACTAGACTTCGATCCAAGAACAGACAAATTAGTTAACAAGGATGGTGTTGAAGTTCTTCTAGATGAGCCTCAAGGTTATGAATTGCCAATTAAAGGTTTCGATGTTGAAGATGCTGGTTATATTGCTCCTGCTGAAGACGGTTCAAATGTTGAGGTTATTGTAGCGCCAACATCCGACAGACTTCAGTTATTAGAAGAGTTTACACCTTGGGATGGTAAAAACATTACAGGTGCTAAATTATTGATCAAAGCATTTGGTAAGTGTACAACTGACCACATCTCTATGGCAGGTCCATGGTTGAAGTACAGAGGTCACTTAGATAATATTTCTAACAACATGTTGATCGGAGCTGTTAATGCTTACAACATGGAAACTAACAACGTAAAGAACGAATTAAACGGTGAGCATATGGAAGTTCCTGCATCTGCAAGATCTTACAAAGCTGCTGGCGTTCCAACGATTGTTGTTGGTGATGAAAACTACGGTGAAGGTTCTTCAAGAGAGCACGCTGCTATGGAGCCTCGTCACTTGGGTGTAAGAGCTGTATTAGTTAAATCCTTCGCTCGTATCCACGAGACAAACCTTAAAAAACAAGGTATGTTAGGATTAACTTTTGCTGACAAAGCAGATTACGATAAAATCCAGGAAGATGATACAATCAACTTCTTAGATCTTGATCAGTTTGCTCCAGGTAAGCCATTGACATTAGAGTTTGTTCACGCAGATGGTTCTAAAGATATTATTCTTGCTAACCATACTTACAACGCAGGACAAATTGAGTGGTTCAAAGCTGGATCTGCACTTAACCTAATCAAACAACAAGGGAAATAATTAATTTAATTTCTCATGGAAATAAAAAAGCCTCGCATTTGCGGGGCTTTTTCTTTGAAATAATATAGAATTATGGATTGAAAGAATTAACTCACTTTAATCTCTTGTGCAGGGATATTGTTTTCAGGATCCTTTGGCAAAATTATGGTAAGAATACCGTCTTCATAACCAGCAGAAATATTTTCGGATGCAACCTTCTCATTAAGCTTAAAAGAACGTTCAAAAGATGAAGCATATACTTCCTGATAGATATAATTTGCCTTCTCTTTGTCTTCAGTCGCTTTATACGAAATAGTAAGTACCCTGTCTTTAATTGCTATATTAAAAGCTTCTTTTTTCAGTCCGGCTGCAAATAACTGAAGCGCATAATATTCTTCATTTTCAGAGATATTTACAGGCTTGAAGCTGCTGATTTTTTCAGCAAATACTTCCTTCATCGGGTGTTTGCTATTGAAGAATCCTTCACGGAATTTATCGAATTTACGGTCGAATTTTCCATTACAGAAATCTTTTTTGTTTCTAAAATCTTCGTTGTTATGATGTCTTGTATACATTGTTGTTATTTTTTTAGTTTAATAAATTAGTTAATTGGGATAATAGCGATATTTTCTGTTCTTGAATTTCTGTAGTTCGGTCTTACAGCAAATTCACTATTATTTAAAGGATTAAAACCTATTGGTAAATTCTCCTGATAAGGCTCAAAGTATCTTTCTCTCCTTCTTCTGAATTTTGAAGCTACCAGAGTTCCTATTCCTGCGATTAAGGTAACGGCCAGAAGTAATTTAAAAACCATACCTATAATCAGTGTTGCTAAACCTGCGATCACGGTAATTCCGATCAGTTTAGGCAATATATAACGCATTTTGTTTTTCATTTTTTTTGATTTTAAAGTTTAATAATAAAGGCCTTTGTATTGAAGACGGAGGAAGGAATAGCTTTACTTTAATTTTTTTGAAAATAATTTTAATTTTCTCTGGAAGCTCCTTTAAACAGGGGGAAAATTAATTAAATAAAATATCAAGTAGACATTATAAGCCCTCTCAATAATTTCAAATAAAAAAGGCTGCCCTCTTCGGACAACCTCATCTTTTTAGATTTAAAATACTACCTTTCTAAAGTGTTATTAAATTTTTTAATAGCATTTTCTAATTGAGTTCGTTTACTTATATCCATTGCTTTGCCAGGAGTAGGGTTGTTTTTGAATTCTTCCCGTTTTTTTAGATACTCATTTCTCGTTACTGGAATTCCAGTTTGGATTGAAGATATTTCAACTTGCTTTTTAGTAATTGAGATAGCTTTGAATTTGTCATAACCCTTAGTATCTTGAATATCCAGGATAATACCTGGTAATCCCTTAAATCTATATGGGCCTTCTGAAAATGGAATACCACTTGTGTACCACGCGATATATTCTCTTTTATTGAAAATGGTTACAGCCTTCTTACACTTATATCCCAAAATTTCTTTTTCATCTTTATAATGAGTATTCCACTTTAAGGGTTCCGTATCAAATGAAAAATAATCACGCCCGATACGGCTTGTTACGATTGTTTTATCCTTGTCTCGAAATACAAGATAATCAACTTTAGGTCTAGCTAAACTCCCTGCATTAATCTCTGCCATTCGCCCTGTCGCTTTAGCATTTGCCAATTCAGTTTCTAAAGACCTTCTACGTTGTAAAAAAGCATCGCTATAATATATTGACGAACTTGAATTCAGATCTAAGATCATGATCTCTTCAATTTTCTCATTCAAATTTGTTGTATCTCTTGAAAAACTATATAGATATTTTACTTCAATATCTGAAATATTTTTATTCTGAGCGAAAATGAGACTTCCAAAAAATAATAATATAAGAAAATGTGCTCTCATCTTTTTTATGCCCACCCCCATGCTTCAACAGGAGCATCACAGTCATCCTCCATTCTGTTAATTTCTACTTCAAGACAGCTGATATCGGAATTTCCTAATTCTATATATTCCGTATAGCCGCAAGAAGAAGTAATTTTTACTGGATACCAGATTGCTTCTTCAGAGGAATTCAGATTTGATTCTAATTTACTTTCTTTTACTTCTACGCTTTTAGCACTCATAAGTCCTGCAATTCCAATCGTTGCTACTAATAATAATTTTTTCATATTAAATGATTTTTAATTGTTTAACTAAACTAAGCTAAAAATATTTTACCATACCACAATTTAACATAAAATCTTTATTGTAATTTGTAATCGATTTAATTAAGTGTTATTCTTGTTGAACTACTCCTATTTTCAAGTACAGATTTACAAATATTTAATAAAGTAATCAAAAAAAAGCTGTCCAAAAAATTTGGACAGCCTCATCAATATTATTTAAATCGGCATCGATCGCCAAATCTCTTTTGCCATTCTTCGCGGAAGCGCTCTTTGTCTTCATCTGAAAATTCTTCCATACGTCTCTTCATCTTTTCTTTAAAATTTCTTCCGCCACCCCCGCCTCTGAAGCGGAAACCACCAAATAATATTTTACTCAGAACCATGATTCCGAAAGCCTGCCAATAGGAAATAGCTTTTACGCCTAGTATCTCTGGTAATAATATATTCCACAACCATTGTACCAACCACACCAAGAGAAATACCATTCCTATGATCAGCGGAAAGGCCAACCAAAATTTCTTCTTATTTCTATGTCTAAATCTACGATTCATATCCTTAGTCCTTAAGTTCGTTGTATAAATGTTTTAATCTTTTGCGAAGGTGTTTTACAGCATATCCTTTTCTGCTGATAATAGTCTTTAAATTTTCACCTTCTTCGTCTGCAATTTCCTGCAAAGTTTTTTCCTCAACTTCATTCTGAAAAAACACCCGTCTTTGGTTATCCGGTAGTTCATCCAGCGCCTTCATTAATTCATCCCAGAAAATGTCTTTAAACATTTTTAGTTCGGGATTGTTGGAGTCATCTGCTAAAAGGATTTCTTTAATACTAAAGCTTCCGTCTTCATCTTCATAAGTGTAGTCTTCCAGTGAATCACTTTTCTTTTTCCTGTAATTATCGGTAATCTTATTTCGGGTTACCGAATACAGCCAGGCACCAACATTTTCAAGATCATCTATATTCGTTAAACGGCTGGTCTGATACCAGACCTCCTGCAAAATATCTTCTGCATCCTCAGTTTTGCTCACTTTTCCTTTAATAAAGCGAAACAATTGTGAGCCGTAATCTTTTACGACTTCTGACAGTGAAGCAGATTTCTTTTCAGCCATTTCATTCAAATATAGCGAGTCCATATTTATGAAGACGAACCAAAAACAAAATTACTTTAACTTTTTCAAAAAATTTAATTTATAGCTCTCGCCGATAGGAATTTCGCCTCCGGAAATAAGGTTTGCAGACTTAATGTTGACCGTCTTTATCTTATCCATATTGATAATATAGGATTTATGAACCCTGATAAAAGAAGTATCGGGCAATTGTTGCTCAAAAGATTTTAGTGTATCCAGCACTATATATTCCTGATGCTCTGTTTTTATATTCACATAATCTTTGAGGCTTTCAATATACAATACCTCATCAAAATTAATTCGATGCTGCTGACCGGAAGATTTTACAAAAAAATACTGACCTGCTGAAGCTTCGTTATTAGAAAGGCGTTCCTGAGCCTTCAGCGCGCTTTTATAAAGCCTGTCAAAAGAAACTGGTTTCAATAAATAGTCGACTACATTATACTCATAGCCTTCCAAAGCATATTCTGCATAGGCAGTTGTAAGGATATATTTTAGCTTATTACCAGCAATTTCCATGAAGTTAATTCCGGTAAGCTCTGGCATCTGAATATCTAAAAATGCCAGATCGGCCTCGTTATTCTGAATAAAATCTAATGCTTCTAAAGGGTTTTCCGTACTAAAGACAAGCTCCAAAAACGGAATTTTTTGAACATAACTCCCTAATAGGGAAACCGCCAAAGGCTCATCATCTACAACAATACATTTAATTTTATCCATGCTTATTACTTTCCGGGGTTATTGGTATGTAAATCAATCTTCAAATCTATAATAAAAGTATCTTCAGTTTCTGTAATTTCTAACCAATGCTTATCCGGATAAATTAATTGCAGCCTCTTTTTTACATTCCCGATTCCGATTCCGGACGAAAAATCCTTCATTCTCTGCTTCTTGGAATTTCTGAGATAGAAATGCAGTCTACCATTATCATCGGACACTTTTAGCTCCATTCCTTTGCCACTGATATCACCATGTTTAAAGGCATTTTCAACAAACGGTACCAATAACATTGGTGAGATTGATAATTTCGGATTTTTGATATCCTTATCAAATAATATCAGTTCCGGATTCTTAATCCTCAGCTTTTCCAGAGCAATCAGGCTCTCCATATAGCCTACTTCTTTATCCAGCTGAATAAAGTCCTTCTCCAGATCCTTTGTACTATACCTCAGCAGTTGACTCAGCTCTTCCAACGCGGGTAATGCCTTATCGGAATTCTGATAGACCAACGAATAAATATTATTGAGTGAATTAAATATAAAATGTGGATTTATCTGGGTTTTCAATGCTTGGAGTTCTGCATTCTTCTTTTCCTCCATTAATTCATATTTCTCTTTCTCTGACTGTGAAAATAACTTAATTAAACAGAAAACTGTACTTGTAAAAATGATTGTTGAACTGTAATAAATATTATCGAAAAAATAATGAAAAAAGGTAGTTCCTTCAGCATAATTTCTAATACCAAAAAATAAGGGCATCATAAATTCCTGCATGAAATAACGAGTCATAACAAATATACATACACTTATAAAGAAACCTATTAGTGTTTTATAGAGCTTATTGATATCAAAAAACTGAGGTACAACAAAAAAATAGTTGATATAAAAACATACAAAATTGGTTAAAAAATAAGTACCATCAACTAATAAATTACCATTTCCATAATAGTATTTTGCCATAATTACAGTACGGATAAAGCTGAGTAGCCAATACAAAATATGCAAGAATATAATTTGGTTCTTTTTCATGCTCAAATTTAATGTTAGCTGAGCATTTTCCAATAGCCATTTTCGACAAACCTGCTTTTTTCATCGACGAAAAAAACAATCATCCCATAAATACCCTGATTCATCTAAACGCTATTTCAGAGGGCTTTCCGACGTTATACCTTTGGCATATCAAAACGATCAGATAAAACATTATTTATAATAATATAACTATGAAAACTATAATAACTTTATTTTTTGTTGCACTTTCTGCTTTAAGCTTTAGCCAGGACAAAATCAATGTAATTCTCATCGGGACTTATCATTTCAACAATCCGGGCTTTGATGCTGGAAAAGTAAAAGAAAGAAATATTCTGGAGCAGTCTAATCAGGATAACCTGATCCAGGTTACCCATAAAATCACCAGTACATACAGACCTGATAAAGTTTTTGTAGAAAGTCCGTATGAAGACAGAGAAAACCTAAATAAAATGTATGCTTTATACAAACAGGGAAAGGCCTATTATAAAGCAGACACATTAAAGAATGACTTCCGGAAACGAATGCTCAGTGAAAATGAAATCTTTCAGTTCGGTTTCAGATTAGCTCGTGAGGCTGGTAACCAGAAAATATATTCCATGGATTATGAATCACAAATGAATCTCGGAGCCCTTAAATCTAAACTAAATCTTAATCCTACATTAACTTATGCTGACTTTGAAACAAAAGTAAAACAACTAACCGATTTCATGAATAACTGTATAAGTGAGAGCTCTCTGCAAAAGACCTTCAAATGCCTTAATTCCGAAAAACAATACTCAATGAATAAAGGATTGTACATCACATACTTCAACAAAATAAATAAAGCTCCTGATTTTTATGGATCGCAACTAGTTGCTGACTGGTATAAAAGAAACCTGATTATGTATTCCTATATCCAGAATCAGATTGAAAAAGGTGATAAAAACATTGTAATTATCGTTGGAGCAGGACACGCAGCTATGATGTATGATTTTATTAAAAACGATCCTCAGTTTAATCTTATCGAAGTAAAAAATATTTTCTAAAAACTAAGTCATTAACTATTCTCTATAAAAATATAACCATGAAAAAGACCTCTATATTCATCGCAACTTTATTATACAGCTTATCATTCGCTCAAAAAGTTCAGGACACCACTAAAGTACAAACAGTAAAAACCGTAACTATTCAGGCAAAGAAAAAACTGATTGAAAGAAAAGCAGACCGTTTAGTATTCAATGTTGAAGCATCGATGGCTTCACAAGGGATGGATGCTGTGGAAACTTTGGGTAATGTACCAATGATGAAGGTAGACGAAAATAAAGGTCTTATATCAATTGTAGGAAAAAGCAGTGTATCAGTTATGATTAATGGCCGCATGTTAAATCTTTCCGGAGATGCTTTAATGAGTTATTTAAAAACTATCCGTTCAGAAAATATCCTTAAAGTAGAAGTGATTACAACTCCTCCGGCTAAATATGAAGCACAGGGAAACAGTGGGCTAATCAATATTGTTCTGAAGAAGAATCCTAATATGGGTTTTAGTGGTAATGTAGGTTCAACATTTGTTCAGAGAACTTATTCAGGTGCGTTAGGCAATGCAACACTCAATTATCAGACTTCAAAGTTTAGTATGAGCCTGAAAGGCAATTATACTAATACTGCAAAACGTTCTGAAGAAAACTATGATATTATCGGAACTACATCAAGCTACAGCCGTACAGTACGTAAAGATATGTGGAAAGAGTTTTCTCCAAGCCTTAACCTTTCTTATAAGCTTAGTAAGAATTCTGAAATAGGACTGAATTATCTCTATACCCGTCAGACACCGGATATGAACATTTTCAATAACACTTTCTATTTTAAAGGAGAGCAGCCAACAGAGACACTAAGCACCCCAACAAAACATCGTGAAACAAACCGAATGCAGACGCTTTCCGTATACTATGATTTAAAGTTGGACACATTAGGTAAAAAACTAAGTTTTACCGGAAACTATTACGAAAACAACTCTAATACAATTGTAGACTTCTCCACTTTCAAAGCTTCTAACCAGACCACTGAAGATGTACAAACCATCTCTAAACTAAAACCTCAGATCTTCTCCGGACAGGCAGATTTAGAACTGCCTTTTTCTTTCGGAACCATAGAAACCGGAGTAAAATTCAATCAGTTTAAAAACACATCGGACCTTAATTATTACAATATTATCAATCAAACTCCTGTTTCTGATCAGTCCAGAACTAATTTCTTTCAGTATGATGAAAAGAATTATGCAGCCTATTTCAGCTTTACAAAGAGCTTTGGAACTAAGTGGGAAACAAAATTCGGAATCCGTTATGAGGACGCTCATGTAAATGCCTATACTCCTGCAACTAATGAACGTACTAAATATGGATACGGACAGTGGTTTCCATCTGCTTATGTTGCTTATAAAGAAGGTAAGAACTCCTTTAGCCTTGCCTACTCCCGCAGAATTAACCGTCCTGATATGAGCAATCTAAACCCTTTCCGCTGGTATAGTAATCCAAACTCTTACTCTTCAGGGAATCCATTACTACAGCCTGCGTACATTAACAACACAGAACTTGCCTATACCTATAATAATAAATTATCTGTGAGCCTTTATTATTTAAGATTAACAAATGCTTTCGGGCAGGTATCTACTCTTGATGGAATTAATGAGAGCAGCACATACCTAAATCATTACAACAATAATTTTTATGGACTGAATGCCAGCTATACCGACAAGATTCTACCTTGGTGGGAAACCAGTATCTCCGCAACGGCAACATTACAAAATTCTTCTGTATTCAATATACAGGCAGAAACCAAGAGTGGAACGTTTTTAAATTATTCTGCAAACAATACTTTCACTCTAAATGCAAAGAAAACAATTGTATTCTTCCTAAACTATAACCAAACCTTACCTTTTAAAAATGTCAATTCATCATTCAAGAACTTTTCTGATCTGTCTTCCGGAATAAGAGTTTCCCTATTGGACAAGCAATTGCAGATCAATGCTAGTGTATCCAACATTTTTGCTCAAAGATACCGTGCTGATAAATCTTTCTCTGATAATAAACAGTCATTCAATAATTACTGGGACGGAAGAGCACTACGCCTAAGTGTAAATTACACCTTCGGAAACTCAAAAGTAAAAGGAGCTCAGAAGAATATCAAGTTCGAGGAAAAAAACAGAGCAAATTAAACCCTCCCTTCAAAAAAGGAAATAGTTAATGTAACAGAAACATATCTAGAACTGTCTTATATAAAGAATAAATCGATACCCATGAAAAAGATATACATATTAGCCGCTACTTTAATTTCTTATGCAGCGTTTTCACAAAATGTACAGGATACCACCAAAGTAAAAACAGTAGAAACAGTTGTTCTGGAAGGAAAGAAAAAACTGATTGAAAGAAAACCGGACCGATTAATCTTTAATATCGGTAATTCTGTTGCCGCTGCTGGTGGCACTGCATTGGACGCCCTGAAAGCCACTCCGAATGTAAAAATAAATAACGATGTTATCTCTATTGTCGGAAAAAGTACAGTCCTCGTATTAATAGATGATAAAGAAGTTTATATGAATGGCGAACAGCTTAGCCGCTATCTGGAAGGTATCAGTGCGGAGAATTTGTCAAAGATTGAAGTGATTACAACTCCACCGGCTAAATATAGTGCTGAAGGAAACAGCGGTATAATCAATATTGTTACAAAAAAAATGAAAGTGAACAGCTGGAATGCTAACGTTGGTTCTTCCTATCAGAGATCGAGACGAAACACTTGGCGTTCCAATGCTGCCTTCAACCTTCAGAAGGATAAAATAACACTACAATCATCTATAGATTTAGGCGACAGAAGATTTTTAAGAAACTGGAACAACGATCTTTATTATCCTGATGCTCATTGGGAAAATCGCGGAATTACAGATTTTAAAAACAATTATTATGCGGTAAAAGCAGCTCTGGATTATAAGGTAACCGAAAGGTTAACTCTGGGCACCAAATTCAATGCAAGTCTTTTCGATACTAAGAACAGCGGAACACCGAGTTTTTCAAATATTTATGATTCAGCTGGAGCGCTGCAAAAGTATATTTCTACTTCATCTTTTCAACGAGTCAAATCCCAGCAACAAGTCTATAATCTGTATTCCGAATATAAACTGGATACTTTAGGAAAAAAGATTACGATGGATCTGGATTATGTAAATTATAATGGTCCGGGAAACCGACCATTTTCTTACGCCACATACAAGCCTAATAACGAAATTGTACAAGGAAGTCAATTTGTAGGGCTTAACAATACAGAAAGTCAGATTCAGAATTTCTCAGCAAAAATTGATACAGAACTTCCGTTAAAATTTGTCAACCTTAGCTTTGGAGGTCGATTTTCTACTGTGAAAACCACCAATGACATTGCTGCCTATAAAGAAGTAAACAACGAAATGGTACCGGACACCAATATCTCAAATTATTTCAGATACAGAGAAAATAACGAAGCTTTGTATGTTTCCGGAAGCAAAAAAATTGGCAAGTGGGATTTACAGGCAGGATTACGAATGGAAGCAACCCAAACCACCGGATATTCCCGTGAATTGGATAGTACCCATAAAAATAACTACATAAAACTATTCCCTACGCTATATGCGATGTATTCTATTGCTGATAAAACAAGCATTAGTTTCAATTACTCCAGAAGGATTAACCGTCCTTCTTATGAAAGTCTGAATCCATTCAGAACCATTAACAACAGCAATAGTTATAATGAAGGTAATGCATTTTTACAACCAGCTTTCACTGACAATGTTGAACTTACTTTTACCTACAAAAATCTGGACAGCAGAGTGTATTTCTCAAGTCTGAAAAATGGAATAAGCCAGGCTTCTTTAATAGATCCTGCTACTATGAACAATAATTTTGTCTGGATGAATTATGTAGATGCTAATTCATTCGGTTTGGCAGAAACTTTTACCTGGAAGCCTGTGAAATGGTGGTCTAGTATGAACACTTTCAACCTTAGCCATAGCAATACTCAGCTTAGTATTGGACCTGAACGTTATAAAGGCTGGACCGCAGATTTCTCAACAAGCAATGATTTTACATTAAACAAACTGAAAACAGCTTTCTTTAACCTTACTTATACTCAGGATTTTGGAGGTATATATAATAATTTTACAAGCAAAGCTTATTCAACTGTTGACATATCTTTTAAATATCTTGCCTTCGATAAAAAACTGGTCATAAGCCTTGTTGGCAGCAATATATTTAACGGAATCGGTTATAGTTATCAGATGATGAATGGTGTAAAACAAAGTTTCAGAAACATTTGGGACAATCAAAGCTTCAGGGTTTCTCTGAATTATAAATTCGGTAATGATAAAATAAAAACCAGCAATCGCCAGTCCGGAAATACTGAAGAACTGAATAGAATGTAAAATAATCTATAAAGCCAGCATCCTTAAAATGACCTTGAAAGCCATTTTATTCACTATAGTTTGAATTTTAAGAAACTTTAACAATTCCTATCTGTAACAATACTGCAATTCTTAAGTCATATTGATAAAAAGTAAGATAACAGTATGAAAAACAAAATTATTATTTTAGGAATGCTGGCTCTAAGTGTTTCTGCGTTTGCCCAGGAAACTGGTTCAAAAGAGAAATCCAGAGAGAAGGAAATCCAAGGGGTGAGCATGACCAAAACCAAAAAAGCTGTAGAGCAGAAACCAGATCGTACGATCTTTGATTTCTCTGAACAGCCCAATCTTAATTCCGGAACAACTCTGGAAGGGATCAAGAAACTTCCGGGTATGGTTGTTACCGATATTGCAGGAATGATGTACCAAGGAAAGCCTCTGGCTGTATTTATGGATGGGCGTCCTCTTAATATCTCAAGTAATGACTTAACCGCTTTTCTGGAAGGAATGCCAGCCAATTCTATTGAAAAAATAGAGGTAATTACCCAACCGGGGGCAGAATTCCCGGCAACTTCCGGTGGTGCTATTCTGAATATTATTACCAGTAAAAGTGCTAAAAGCTATCTTACTGCCACTTATTCAGGAAGCTATCGTTTTTCGAATTATGATAAATTCAGAAGTAAAACTAATAACAGTATAGTTCTTAACTCCAGAAACAAAGTTTTCGGATGGCAGTTCAGTGCCGGACAAAGTTACCGTGAGTCTTTTAATACAACCCAGACTGATGATATATTTAGTAATTATGCAGACCGTTTTCAGAGAAGTAACTTTGCTAAAGCTGCTTTAACATTTGATATTGGAGCAGACAGGTTATTAATCAACTATGATTTTAACTCTTATAATAACGATAGTAATTTAGAAGCTTCAGGTAAACAGGTTGTGAACAGCATGACCCAATTATATGAAAATACAGGTAACAGTAAGAGTAAAACGTACAGAAATGAAGCCGTGGCTACTTACCAGAAAAAATTTAGTGACAAGGACAAGAAATTAGATTTCAAATTTACTTATACCAATTACAGAAGTAACTTTAACCAATTCTCTAATTTTATTAACCCTGCTTCATCAACCGTTTTTTATCCTGAAAATAACTCTGACCAGAATGTATACAATTTCAGAATAGATTACTCTCAGCCAATTAAACTTTTAAATGGTGGAAAGATTAGTTTCGGTGGACTTTATGAAAAACTAGATTATGTAACCCAATCTGCTAAGGTTACCAATTTAGATTATCAAAGACAAACGGCTTCTACTTATGCTGAAGTAATGGCAAAGTATAAAAAATTCGATTTCATCGTTGGAGCACGTGCTGAGGATTATGATATCAGTGGAACAACTTTGATTTTAGATGACAATAAAAACTGGGTTAATACACCTCTTACTCCTTTCAAAAAATTCAAGGTATTCCCAAATGCAAGTATCCAGTATAACTTTAAGCCATCAATCTTCTTTAATCTGAATTATAATAAAAAAATCAGTTTACCAAGTATATCATTCCTAAACCCTAACAACACCAATTACCAAGGACCAAATGTTGACTTCAAAGGAAACCCTTTCCTTAACCCTACTATATATGATAATTTTGAAGCAAAAATCAGCGCATTCGATTATGCTTTCCTAAGCTATAACATGGGGATTGTAAAGAACCAGGTAATTCAGTATGTAGAAAGAGATGGTGACAGAATATCACAAAGCAATAGAAACGTAGATCGTATTACACAACATAATTTCAATTTTGGAGTTCCTATTCCTTTTATGCTTTTCACCAAACCGTTAAGCGAGATTATGAAGTTTAACTTTAATCCTGATAAGATTAACCTACTTTATGTTTATGCAGGTTATCAGTTTCAGGACATCAAGGATATTCAGGACAAAAAAGGAATGTGGATATTTAATATCTCCGGACAGTTTATCTTACCTAAAGACATTAAGCTTAATGCTAACTTCAGTTATCTGACGAAAGGTAATTACTATTACTTCATGCCATTGTATCCTATTAATAATAGTTTGGATCTTACATTAACCAAAAAATTCAACAAAGACAGGCTAACGGTGTCATTATATGCTAATGATGTGTTGAATGGCACCAGAATGTCCTTCCGTACGACTAACCAAAATCCGGGCGTTATTTTGAACAGCAGATATGACAGCAGAAGTTTTGGAATTTCCGTTAATTATAAAATACCTACAAGAAACAAACTGGCAAAAGTAGATCAGAATATATTGAATCAGGACGCTCCAAAAGAGGATAATGGAGGCATAATGAAACAATAATATTTTTTCTGATGGTAATTTGATTAATAAAAGATAAAATCACTATCTTTTCATTTTAATTCAAATACAAAATGAAATATAATCTCGACGATAAGAACCGACAAATTTTAGATATCCTTCAGCAGGATGCAAAACTATCCGTCAAGGAAATCGCTTCCCGTATACAACTTTCTTTCACACCAACTTACGAAAGAATTAAAAATATGGAGGAAGCAGGAATCATCAGCAAATATGTTGCATTGGTAGACCGCCAGAGAGTGGGTTTGAAAGTTGCAGCTTATTGCAATGTAACCCTGAAAGAGCAGTCTAAATTTGCTTTATTAAAGTTTGAAGATGCTATTAAGGATATTCCCGAGATTATAGAAACGATCAGTGTTTCCGGAAATTATGATTATATGTTGAAGATTGTTTCAACAGATATTGAAAGTTATAACAAGTTCATTATCGATACCATTTCCAACTTACCAAACATAGGACAATACCACAGTAGTATTGTGATGACAGAGGTGAAGAAGGAAACGGCATTCAAAATTCCGCATCCGGAAGAACTTTATTAATTAATTTTATTGAAAACTTTATAAAAGTTTTCTCTGATTTCTTCAGTCGACAGATTACCTATACTGCCTTTGTGCGTATGATTTACAGATGTACTGGCCTGGAATTGATTATTTTCGATCTCCAGGCCAATTTTTTTATAGGCCTCGCGGAAAGGCAACCCGTTTAGTACTTCACGGTTTACCGCTTCTACACTGAATAGATATTTATACTTTTCATCAGTTAGAATTCCGTCTTTTACTACAATATGTTGCAGCATAAAGTCTAAAATCTGAAGACAGTCTTTTAGAGTCTCTATTCCCGGAAAGATAATTTCTTTTGTAAGCTGCCAATCTCTGTGGTAACCGGATGGCAGATTATTGATCATTAAGGTTAATTCATTCGGTAAAGACTGAATTCTGTTAGATTTTGCTCTTACCAGTTCGAACACATCAGGATTCTTTTTATGTGGCATAATAGAGCTTCCAGTTGTTAGAGAGTCTGGGAAGCTAATGAATCCAAAGTTCTGATTCATATACAAGCATGCATCATAAGAGAACTTACTAAGCGTACCTGCAAGGTTAGCCATTGCCATTGCCAGGATTTTCTCAGTTTTTCCACGTGTCATCTGAGCATAAACAACGTTGTAATTCAGGGTTTCGAAATCTAATTTCCCTGTTGTAAATTCACGGTCAATAGGAAAAGAAGATCCATATCCTGCCGCTGATCCTAAAGGGTTCTTATTGCATACATTATAAGCTGCTACCAATAACTCCAGATCATCGGTCAAAGCCTCTGCATAAGCCCCAAACCAAAGCCCAAATGAAGAAGGCATTGCAATCTGTAAATGTGTATACCCTGGAATCAGTTTATCCTTATGAGCTTCGCTTAAAGACTGCAATGTTCCAAATAAATGTTCAGACAGCTTTGCAATCTCTTTAATCTCTTCTTTCAGATATAATTTAATATCAACAAGAACCTGATCGTTACGGGATCTGGCACTGTGAATCTTTTTACCTGCATCTCCGATTTTCTGTGTAAGGTTAAACTCTACCTGAGAATGTACATCTTCTACTTCATCTTCAATTGTAAAATTGCCCTTCTTTACCTCTTCCAGCATGATAAGAAGTTCTTTCTCTACCAGTTTCCATTCGGATTCTTCTAAAAGTCCAACACGGGATAACATCTCAGCATGAGCAAGATTTCCTTTTATATCATATTCTGCCAAAAGCAAATCGAAATCACGATCGTTTCCAACCGTAAATTTTTCAATGATCTTAGCGTGTTCAGCTTCTTTGCCATCAATATTTTTATCCCAAAGTTTCATAAAATGGATATTTTTAGAGTTTTATCAGGGTTTGAAACCCTGACAAAACCTTTTTAGTAAATAATTTTTTCTAGAATTTTAATATATAGTTCTATTCCTTCTTTTATCTCGTGAAGGAAAATATACTCGTCTGCACTATGTGACCTGGTAGATAATCCTGGCCCCAGTTTTAACGATGCAAACGGTATTACAGCCTGATCTGATGATGTAGGCGATCCATAGCAGGTTCTTCCTAGTTCCAATCCAGCTCTTACGATCGGATGCTCTTCAGATATCGACGATGAATTTAGTCGAAGAGATCTTGGCTTAACCTCAGATTTCAGATGGGCTTTAATCGTTTCATATACTTCCTGATTGGTGTATTGATCTGTAACACGTACATCTATTGTAAATCTGCATTCATCCGGAACCATATTATGTAGGTATCCCGCATTAATCACCGTGGTAGTCATCTTAACTTTTCCTAACCATGGAGATTCTTTCGGAAACTCGTAGTTTCTTACCCACTCAATATCTTCAATTGCATTATAAATAGCATTATCATTATTCGGGTGAGCAGCATGCGATGGAGTTCCTTTTGCTACACAATCCAGTACTAAAAGTCCTTTTTCAGCTACTGCCAATTGCATTTCCGTAGGCTCTCCAACAATTGCAAATTCCAGATTACCCAAATGCTTCAGAATTGACTCTACTCCATTAACTCCTGAAATTTCCTCTTCTGCTGTTGCCGACAAAATAATATTGTACTTTAAATCTTTCTGAGCATAGAAATAAAGAAAAGTAGCAATAAGAGATACTAATGGCCCACCAGCGTCGTTACTTCCCAATCCATAAAGCTTTCCATCTTTTTCGATAGCCTTAAACGGATCATTCGTATAGCTAAGATTAGGCTTTACCGTATCGTGATGGGAATTGAATAATATTGTTGGTTTGGCATCATCAAAGTATAGATTCTCCGCCCAAATATTATTTTGTTCCCGGTTATATTTTACTCCTTTAGCTTCAAGAAAATCTCCGATCATCTGTGCCGTCTGATCTTCTTCTTTGCTAAAAGATTGTGTTTCTATAAGTCTTTTCAGGAGTGCTAATACCTCCTGATATAAATTTTCCACTTCATTATGCAGTAATCCTTGTTCCATAAGCTCTTTTGGTTAAAATTAAAGAAGAAAGATCTTCTGCCTGTAAGATATGTACTGCTCTAACTCCTTTTTGTATTGCCGAAAACGCATTATCCAGTTTCGGTATCATTCCCTGAAAAATCTTGCCTTCTTCTTTTAGTTTTTCATAATTAGAAGGATTGATTTCTGGGATTACAGAGTCTTCATTGTCTACATCCTCCAGCACGCCTTTCTTTTCGAAGCAATAATACAAAAAGCTTTCGTAATTTCCGCTCATAGCCGTAGCAATTGCAGATGCCATGGTATCTGCATTGGTATTCAGCAACTGACCGTTTCCATCATGTGTAATGGCACAAAAAACCGGAACGAATCCTGCCTGCAATATCTTATCAATATTTTCGGAATTAACCGCAGCCACATCTCCTACAAAACCAAAATCTATAGGATTAGCAGGTCTTTTATTAGCCAGTACACTATTAGCATCTGCTCCGGACAGACCTATAGCTGTATCTCCGTTTGCAGATAAGGCTGCCACAATATTTTTGCTGATCAGCCCTCCATAAACCATTGTAATAAGCTTTAGCGTCTCTGCATCCGTAACTCTGCGTCCATCTATCATCTGTTGCGGAATATCCATTTTTTCCGCTAACTCCGTTGCTATTTTCCCACCGCCATGTATCAGAATCTTGGGTTCTTTTATGCCAGAAAATTCTCCCAGAAAAGCAGAAAGCTTTTCCGGATTATCAATGATATTCCCCCCGATTTTGATAATATGCAGTGGCTGCTTCATACAATTTTGTTATGGTTTATTATTTATAACTTCATAGATTTTGGAAACCTATGAGGTCTATTTATTATAAAATATTCTTCAGTACCCATTGTGCAGTAATCAGACGATTTCCTGCCTGCTGGTATACTAATGCATTTTCGCTGTCCAGTACCTCATCACTGATTTCGACATTTCTTCTCACCGGAAGACAGTGCATTACTTTAGCGTTATTAGTTTGCTTCAGCTTTTCCAGTGTTAGCAACCAGTCTCCTTTTACTTCCGGAGTAGCTCCGTAATCACTGAATGAAGACCAGTTTTTTACATAAATAAAATCTGCATCTTTTAATGCTTCATCCTGATCGTTCGTAATCGTTAATCCGTCTGTATATTCGGTATCCAGATCATAGCCTTCCGGAAAAGTAACCGTTACATCTGCATCTATTTCTTTTACCCACTCACAAAACGAATTTGCCACTGAATGTGCAATAGACTTTACGTGAGGCGCCCAGGTTAGTACAACCTTAGGTTTTCTGTTCTCTTTCCAGTTCTCTTTTATCGTCAGCATATCCGTAAAACTCTGCAGCGGATGTCGGGTTGCTGATTCTAAAGAGATAATCGGAACTGTAGCATGTTCAATAAACTGATTCAATACCTTATCCTGTGTATCTTCCTCTTTATCTTTGAAAGCAGGGAAGCAACGAATAGCAATAACATCACAATATTCGCTTAATACTTTTGCAGCATCTTTAATATGTTCCACTGTAGTTCCGTCCATCACTGCACCATCATGTAGCTCCCAGGTCCATGCATCTTGTCCTGCATTAATAATAATGTAGTTTAAACCAAGATTCTGACATGCTTTCTGCATGCTGATACGTGTACGAAGACTAGGATTAAGAAAAACAAGTCCTACAGTTTTGTTTTTCCCAAAATTCGGTGTTCCCAGCGGATTATTCTTAATATCTATACATTCCTGCAGCGCCTGTTCCAGATTGGGGACATCGTCTACGCAAGTAAATTTCTGTAATTTAGCCATTGAGTTCAGTTTTTAGAGCATTAACAAATTGATCAATTTCTTCTTTGGAAACCGCTAATGACGGTAAAATTCTGAGTGTATTTTTGTTAGAAGCATTTCCTGTAAGAATCTTATGTTTCCATAATAAGTTGCTACGCACTTCAGCACATGGCATTTCCAATTCTATTCCGGTCATCAATCCAACACTACGAACTTCTTTTACTTTTGGCAAATCTTTTACCTGCTCAACAAGATAATCGCCCATTTCCTGAGCATTCTGAATAAGATTCTCCTTCTCCAGAATCTGCAGTACAGCCAAAGAAGCCGCACATGCCAAATAGTTCCCGCCAAAAGTAGTCCCTAACATTCCCTTTTTAGCCTCTATTTTTGGAGAAATAAGTACTCCCGCTACCGGAAAACCATTTCCCATTCCTTTTGCTGTTGTAATAATATCTGGCTTTACTCCGGAAAACTGATGTGCAAAGAATTTACCTGTTCTTCCGTATCCTGATTGTATTTCATCCAGAATGAAAACAGCATTATGTTCCTGACACAATTTCTCTATTTTCTGAAGGAAAGAATCTGTAGGGATCTGAATCCCACCGACTCCCTGAATTCCTTCAATAATTACAGATGATATTTCATTTTCAGCAAAGGCTTTTTCCAGTGCTTCTTCGTTATTAAACTCTACAAACAATATATTATCCGTTTCGTTAACCGGCGCAACAATACTTGCGTCATCTGTAGCAGCTACTGCTGCAGAGGTACGGCCATGGAAAGCTTTGCTGAAAGCTATTACTTTCTTCTTGCCATTATGAAAAGAAGCCAGTTTCAGTGCATTTTCATTAGCTTCAGCGCCCGAATTACACAGAAACAACTGATAATCATTGTAACCGCTTAATTTCCCTAATAATTCTGCTACCTGGCTCTGAATCGGGATATTTACTGAATTTGAGTAAAAGCCTATGTTCTGTAATTGTTCAGAAATTGTTTTTACATAGTGCGGGTGGGAATGCCCCACTGAAATTACGGCATGTCCGCCGTATAAATCTAAATATTTTTCACCTTTATCATCCCACAGATAAGAAGCTTCTGCTTTTACCGGTGTAAGATCGAAAAGGCTGTATACGTCAAATAAATTCATTTTTGTTGTTTTTATCAGAACATTATGTTCTTAAGGTTCGTTTTCTTTAGGTTTCAACAAGCTCATCAGAAATTTAAATTTCACTTACAGAGCCTGCTGAAGTCCCTAATAAAAATCAATATGCTAAAGGTTTTAGTTTTAATCCGGCCTGCTCTTCAAAACCAAACATTAAGTTCATATTCTGAATCGCCTGTCCTGAAGCTCCTTTTAAAAGATTGTCAATTGCTGAATGTACGACAAGCATATTGTCTTGTTTTTCCAGCTGAATTGCGCACTTATTGGTATTTACCACCTGCTTCATGTTAATGGCTTCCCTGGAAACCCATACAAAAGGCTGGTCTCTATAGAACTCTTCATAAGCCTGATAAAGTTCTTCCAGAGAATGATCGCATTCTAATGTTGCACTTACAAAAATGCCTCTTGGCCAGTCTCCTCTCCATGGTACGAAATGTACACCAACAGAATTTTTGTTTTCACTTTCCAGCGTCTGCTTTATTTCATCCAAATGCTGATGGGAAAGTGTTTTATATGCCGATATATTATTATTTCGCCACGAGAAATGCGTTGTATCCTGTAGCTTTACACCTGCGCCTGTGCTTCCGGTTACACCGGTTACAAAAACCTGATTCAATAATTTCTTGTTCGCTAAAGGCAATAATGCATACTGAATTGCAGAAGCAAAACACCCCGGATTAGCAACTTCATTAGCTCCTTTTATCTTTTCTTTTTGGACCTCCGGCAAACCATAGACAAAATTTTTATCCTGAAACTCTCCTTCTAAACGGAAATCATTCCCCAGATCAATAATCTTTGTTTCCGGAGAGATTTCATTCTTCTCCAGCCAAGGCTGACTCTCTTTATGTGGCAGACACAGGAAAAGTATATCTGCAGATTGTAATTCCGACGAGAATTCCATTTCTGTTTCACCCATAAGATCCTGATGAATACTATATATCTTCTTGCCAGCGGCATTTCTGCTCAATGCGAAAGCTAACTCTGCATAGGGATGGTTTAGTAACAAACGGATTAATTCTCCACCTGTATATCCTGTTCCACCAACAATTCCGGCTTTAATTTTATTTTCCATATCCCGGATTTGTCTGGTGGTATATTGTTAATGAATTTGCCAGAATTTTGGAGAAGCCTTTTACATCATCACCTGTCCATGCATTATTCATTTCCCCATACTGGCCAAACTTCCCGGACATTAAATCGAATTGTGATTCAATTCCGTTCAAAACAAATCGGTAAGGCATAAAGGTTACAAACACTTTACCACTTACACTGGTCTGAGAGCTTTTGAAGAAAGCTTCAATATTACGCATCACAGGATCCAGGAACATTGCTTCATGCAGCCAGTTTCCATACATTACCGCTAACTGGTCTTTTACAACCAATTGGTTTTTAGAAAGTGTATGCTTTTCTAATAAATGATGTGCCTTTAGCGCTATTATTGCTGACGCTGCTTCAAAGCCTACACGTCCTTTTATTCCGATAATTGTATCTCCTACGTGGATATCTCTTCCGATTCCGAAAGGTGCTGCTAGTTCTTCCAGCTTTTTAATGGCTTTAGTAGGATGGTTATAGACTTCACCATCTATTCCCACTAGTTCGCCATTATCAAAAAGTAAAGTATGTTGCTCCTGCTCAGTTTTTTTAACCTGAGAAGGAAATGCGTCTTCCGGTAAATATTCATGTGAGGTAAGGGTTTCTTTTCCTCCTACTGAAGTTCCCCACAAGCCTTTATTAATTGAATATTTAGCTTTCTCAAAATTCATATCTACTCCGTGTTCTTTAAGGAAGTCTATTTCCTCTTCACGGCTTAGTTTAAGATCACGGATAGGTGTTATAATCTCCATCTCTGGTGCCAGAATATTGAAAACCACATCAAATCGAACCTGGTCATTACCAGCTCCGGTACTACCATGACAAATAGCCTCGGCACCTACTTCCAATGCGTATTCTGCGATTACCTTAGCCTGAATTGTCCTTTCTGCACTTACGGACAACGGATACGTGTTATTTTTCAACACATTTCCGAATAACAGGTATTTAACACAAGACTCGTAGTATTCCACTACACTGTCTACACATCTGTAAGAAGCAATTCCTAACGATAATGCTTTTTGCTCGATCGTCTGAATTTCTTCAGCTGTAAATCCTCCTGTATTTACAGTTACAGCATGAACTTCGTATCCTAATGTTTTCGACAGATACAAAGCACAATAAGTCGTGTCCAGACCGCCACTATAGGCTAAGACTACTTTCTTCTTCATTGTTTTGAGATTTTTTAGGTTTATATAACATTGCCGTGCAGAGGCAATTTTTTCTTTCTTTACTCATCAGGATATCATAATTCACGCAGCTTTTACAGCCGCTCCAGAAATCTTCATCCTGAGTCAGTTCCGAATAAGTTACCGGCCAGTATCCTAGTTCGCTGTTAATTTTCATTACAGCCAGCCCTGTAGTTAATCCGAAAATTTTAGCTTCCGGATATTTTTTACGGGAAAGACTGAATATAGCATGCTTAATATCCCGTGCCAGTCCAAACTTTCGGTATCTTGGATTAACAATTAATCCTGAGTTTGCAACAAACTCTCCTGTCCAGGTTTCTATGTAACAGAACCCAGCCCATAAGCCATCGTCAGAAAAAGCAATTACAGCCTTCCCCTCCTGCATCTTTTTCTGAATGTATTCCGGTGTACGCTTAGCAATCCCCGTTCCGCGAAGTTTCGCGGAATTCTCCATTTCATCACAAATCATTTGCGCGTATTTGCCGTCTTCAGCAATAGCTTGTCTTACAACAAACGTCATTTTTAGATCAAATTTTAAAAACAGGGGACAAATTTAGGTAATTAATTTGCAAAAATGCAAATTAATTTAATTTTAAATCTTTGAAAATTATATACAGAAGATAATATTTTGGAATATCAGATTTAAAAAGATAAAATATCTAAAAACAAAAACTCTAATCTTCGAGATTAGAGTTTTTATTTATTTTCGTGTAAAAATTATTTTTCGCAGGCTTGCCAGATTTTATCCTGAGGGTTAGTTGGCGCAATAATTTCAATCGCTTCTTTTGTTACCGGATGGATAAAACTAAGCTTTCTGGCGTGTAAATGAATTCCACCATCGGGATTAGACCTTGGAGCCCCGTATTTCAGATCTCCTTTTATCGGAATCCCAACTTTAGCTAACTGAGCTCTGATCTGGTGATGCCTTCCTGTTTCCAGGTCTATTTCTAGAAGATAATAATTATCCAAAGTCCTGATTACTTTATAATGCAAGCGAGCTTCTTTTGCTCCTTCAGTTACTTTTTCAAAAACTGTGGCTTTATTATTCTTTTCATTTTTACGAAGATAATGTACCAACTTCTGCTCCAAAGGAATCATTTCTTTAGGTACGATCGCCCAGTAAGTCTTTTCAATTTCACGGTTTTTCACCATCTGCGTCAGCCTCGATAAGGCTTTGCTGGTTTTGGCGTAAATAACAAGACCAGAAGTTGGCCTATCTATACGATGCACTAAACCCAGAAAAACATTCCCGGGTTTATGATCTCTTATTTTAATAAAATCTTTAATTTCGTCCAGAAGGGATTTATCACCAGTCTTATCTCCCTGCACCAATTGCCCTACCTGTTTGTTAATCACCAAAAGATGATTATCCTCATAAACGATCTGAGATTCTGTCATGTATTTAATAACTTTCCTGCTGATTAGGGAAATCCTGAGATTTCACATCTTTCACATACTGTCCTACAGCACCAGCCACTTCATCAAAAAGATCAAGATATCTTCTTAAGAATTTAGGACTAAAACCTTTATTCATTCCTACCATGTCATGGAAAACCAACACCTGTCCGTCACAGTCAGGCCCTGCACCAATACCAATTGTCGGGATGTTTATACTTGCGGTTACCTGCTTTGCCAAGGAAGCCGGAATTTTTTCCAATACAACAGAAAAACATCCTAATTCTTCCAATAGTTTAGCATCGCTAATCAATTTCTGAGCTTCAGCTTCTTCCTTCGCTCTTACTTTATAAGTTCCGAACTGATAGATAGATTGTGGCGTAAGCCCCAAATGTCCTATTACCGGGATACCGGCATTAACAATTCTTTTTATAGATTCAGCTACTTCAGCACCACCTTCCAGTTTTATAGCATGTGCTCCGGATTCCTTCATGATTCTTACAGCAGAATCCAGTGCCTTTTGCGGATCGGATTGGTAAGTACCAAAAGGAAGATCCACAATAACCAATGCACGGGTTACACCACGCACTACACTCTGCGCATGATAGATCATCTGATCCAGTGTAATCGGTAAAGTTGTTTCGTGTCCGGCCATTACATTAGATGCAGAGTCGCCCACCAATACAGCATCTACTCCGCCTGCGTCTACCATTTTTGCAATAGAGAAATCATATGCTGTAAGCATAGTAATTTTCTCATTGTCAAACTTCATTTTACGGAATGACTCAGTTGTCACCCTTTTAATTTCGCTGTGTACTGACATATTTGTTTGTGCTAAGGTTGAATGGGACTAAATAGATACGTGTCCCAGTTTTTTTAATTTATCGTGATTCAGAATTCTGATATTTCTTCCGTCTACACTGATAAGTTCATCCTGTTTGAACTCGGAAATTAACCGGATAGCACTTTCTGTTGCTGTCCCTACAAGGTTGGCTATTTCCTCTCTTGTTAATGATATTTTAATAAAACCTTCAGGATCGGTTCCAAGCTTTTGCTCTAATAACAATAATACTTCCGCCAGTCTTTCGCGAACTGTTTTCTGTGCCAGGAAGGTAATTGTTTTAGATGCCTCACCCAGTTCGTATGCTATCTTCTGCAACATAGCATAAGAAAGTTTTGGGTCTGCTTCTAAAAGATGATTGAAGGTCTCTGCAGGAAGGAAGGTAATCTCAGCATCTTCCATTGCTTCAGCTGTTGCTCCGAACGGCTCATCACAAAGAAGGGAACGATATCCCACCAAATCTCCTTCTACACAAAACCTTAGAATTTGTTCTTTTTTGAAAAAACCTGACTTGGAAAGCTTAACTGTCCCTCTGTCAATAAAATAGACACCTTGTGGAAAATCTCCTTCGTCAAAAATAGTATCTCCTTTTTTAAGACTTAGAACTTCTTTACCTTTAAGGTATCTTTCAAAATCTTCTTTAGAGAGATTTTCTTTGAAAGATTTCTCATTGAAAGTTTTTAAAAAAGCTGTCTCAATCTGTTGAAATTTAGAATCTGGCATCTTTTTGAAAGCTAATATGATAATAATCAGACAAATTTAGCGTAATTAAACTGCTCCTCAAAAGTTTTTGTCATAATTTTGCATGCTAAAGCTATAATAAAATGAAGGAAAGCTGTTTCCATTGTGGACAGGACATTGACAAAGAGATCATAAGCTTTGACGAAAAAACATTCTGCTGCAACGGATGTAAGTCTGTATATGAGATCCTCAATATGAATAACCTTACCGGTTTTTATGATTTAAATAAGAAAGCCGGAATAAGACCTAGTGATGATACAGCTCCTTTTGACTATCTGGACACAAAAGAAGTTTTCGACCGTCTTGTAGATTTTTCTGAAGGCGCCACCTCTTTAGTAACCTTCAAAATTCCGGTAATTCATTGTTCTTCATGTATATGGCTACTGGAAAGCTTACAGACATTAAATAGCTCTATACATTATTCAACAGTGAATTTCACTAAGAAAACGGTGCAGATATCTTTCAATCATGAAGAGCTAAAGCTAAGTGAACTGGCACAGTTCCTTTCTAATCTTGGTTACAAACCAGTAATCAACCTCGAAACAGCCGAAAGAAAAACTGAAAAAGTTGATAAAAGCTTAGTAATTAAGGTTGCTATTGCCGGATTTGCCTTTGGTAACGGTATGTTCTTTTCCCTTCCTGAATACTGGTCCAAATGGTTTGGACGGGACGATGTCTGGTTAGAACACTACACACCTCTTTTCCGCTGGTTAATGTTTATGATGGCAACGGCAGTTGTTATATTCTCCGCTTCCGATTACTACAAATCGGCATGGTACGGACTGAAAAATAAAAGAATTACGATAGACATACCTATTGTAATTGGTATTCTTGTTCTATACTTCAGAAGTTGTTATGAGATTTTCTCGAATTACGGACCGGGATATTTCGATACCCTTTGTGGACTTTTATTCTTTATGCTTTCCGGAAAAATTTTCCAACAAAGAACATATAATGCATTGTCCTACGACAGAGATTATAAATCTTTCTATCCAATAGCAGTTACGAAAGTTGATTTTGGTGGAGAGCAGAAAAACATCCTGCTTTCCGAAATCAAGATAGGTGACCGAATTTTGGTAAGAAACGAAGAAATTATACCTGTTGATGCAATTCTTATCAATGGTGAAGGTAATATAGACAACAGTTTCATCACAGGTGAAGCGGCCACTATTAGTAAAAATCCGGGAGATAAGATATTTGCAGGAGGAAAACAAAAGGGATCGGTTCTGGAACTGGAGGTTATTAAAAATGTTGACCAGAGTTACCTTACCCAACTGTGGAACAAAGAGGCTTTCAAAAAGCACGAAACAGGATTAGATACACTTACCAATGCAATTAGTAAGTACTTTACTATTATCATATTAGCTGTGACTCTTTTTGCCGGAATCTACTGGTCTACTGTAGATATGCAAAAAATGTTTCAGGTTACCTGTGCGATCCTTATCGTAGCATGCCCATGTGCATTAGCACTTTCCGCTCCGTTTACCATGGGACACATCATGCGTATTATGGGACGTCACAAAATGTATGTAAAGGATGCATTAACGGTAGAAAAGATGGCAAAAATCAACACTTTGGTTTTTGACAAAACAGGTACAATCACTTATAATAAAAGAGCAAATATTTCCTTTGAAGGTATTGAACTAAGTGCTTTTGATAAAGAAAATATCAAGACTCTTCTTAAAAATTCCAATCACCCACTGTCTAAATCCCTGTATGAATATCTGGATATTCAGGATCCCTATTACCCGACAGAAGGTTTCGTTGAAATATCCGGAAAAGGTTATGAGGCAAAAGTTCGCAGCCACTTGTATAAAATAGGTTCTGCAAAATTCACAGGAACAACTTCAGATACTATAGAGACCGCTGTTTACATCTCTAAAGACGGCTCTATTTTAGGTAAATATATTTTCAAGAACGAATACAGAACAGGCCTTAAAGAACTATTCAATGATCTGCCGGGATACGAAAAACACATCCTGAGTGGTGACAATGAGTCTGAAAGAGCTAATCTGGAGCAGATTTGCAGCATCAACGACCTTCACTTTAATCAGTCTCCTGAACAAAAGCTGGAATATATCCAGTCGCTGCAAAACCAGCATAAAAAGGTTGCAATGGTTGGTGACGGACTGAATGATGCCGGTGCACTAAAACAAAGTAATGTAGGTATCGCCATTGCAGATGACAGCAACTCGTTCACCCCGTCATCCGACATTATTATGAATGGTGATATGTTGGGCTATCTACCAGATTTCTTCCGTCTTTCGAAGGATGCAATCCGCATTGTAAAAGCAACCTTTATCATAAGTTTACTTTATAACGTTGTAGGCCTTACGCTTGCTGTAATAGGAAAAATGTCGCCCCTTGTAGCGGCCATCCTTATGCCTGCGAGCTCTATTAGTGTAGTTATATTTACGTCCGCAACAACATGGCTGACATCTCTAAAATATTTCAGGTCACGCCGGGCATAGCCAAAACCACAATATACGCTTTTGTTATTTAGAAACGTTTTAAATTAACGCTTTTTAACGTTCAATGACTAATCTCATAGATAATATGTAAATTTGCAGAAGCAATTGTTTCATATATTTGCACAACTTATGGACATTCTATATTTAATGATTATATGCAGCGTTTCGTTGGCTGTTATCTTCTTAATTATTTTTATTATAGGAGCCAAAAACGGGCAGTTTGAAGACGACGAATCCCCTGCTGTGAGAATGCTTTTTGATTCTGAGATTCAGAAGGAAAAAGATCAGGAGAAAAAACAGCCGGAGGACGAGATAGAAGAAGACGAAAAAATAGATAAAAAATAGCGATTTTATAAAATGGAGACACAAAAGTTTAGTTATGACAATAATATCGTCCGTGCATTCTTGTACGCAACGATTGTATTTGGTATAGCAGGATTTATATTAGGGCTTACAGCAGCTCTGATGCTTTTCTACCCTGAATTACCGGAATTCCTTTTCGGTACAGATGATACAACGATTCAGAGTTTGAAGAGCGGAAATATTCAGGGACTAATTAATACACAAGGAGCACTTGGTTTTGGTAGAATCAGAATGATGCACACCAATACTGTTATCTGGGCTTTTGTATGTAATTCATTTTTCTGTGCCGCATACTACAGTATGCAAAGGCTACTGAAAACCAGAATGTACAGTGATACACTTTCATGGGTACACTTCTGGACTTGGCAGATTATGATTGTTGTAAGCTGGGTTACTTTTGCAATGGGCTTCAACACTTCAAAAGAATATGCTGAACACGAATGGCCAGTAGATATACTGATCCTTATTTCATGGGTAGTTTTCGGTCTTAACATGTTTGGTACGATTGCTAAGAGAAGGGTAAGACACTTATATGTAGCCATTTGGTTCTATCTTGCAACATGGATTGGGGTAGCATTACTTCACATTGTAAACAACTTAGAAGTTCCATTAGATTTCTGGAAGTCATATTCAGTATATTCAGGGGTAAAAGATGCTATCGTACAATGGTGGTATGGTCACAATGCAGTAGCATTTGTACTGACAACACCAGTATTAGGTATGATGTATTACTTTATGCCGAAAGCTGCAGACAGACCAGTATTCTCTTATAAATTATCTATTATTCACTTCTGGTCTCTAATCTTCGTATACCTTTGGGCTGGTCCTCACCACCTTCAGTATACAGCTTTACCAGGTTGGGCTCAGGCTTTAGCAACAGGTTTCTCTATTATGCTTATCGCACCGTCTTGGGGAGGTATGTTAAATGGACTATTAACATTAAGAGGAGCTTGGGATAAAGTAAGAGAGAATCCGGTACTTAAATTCTTCGTAGTAGCTGTTACATGTTATGGTATGGCAACTTTCGAAGGACCATTATTAGCAACAAAAACATTAAATAAAATTGGTCACTTTACCGACTGGGTAATTGGTCACGTACACTTAGGTGCACTAGGATGGAATGGTTTTATGGCATTTGGGGTAATTTACTTCATGGTTCCAATCTTATGGAGAACTAAACTTTGGTCAATAAAATTAGCTAACTGGCATTTCTGGTTAGGTACATTAGGAGTTATCTTCTACGCAGTACCAATGTATATCTCTGGTTTCACACAAGGTTTGATGTGGAAACAATTTAACCCGGATGGTACTTTGATGTACAAGAACTGGTTAGATACTGTAACAGCGATTATTCCTTACTACAAATTAAGATTCCTTGGAGGTTCCCTGTATTTAACAGGTGCAATTCTAATGGTAGTGAATATCTTCAAAACTGTTAGACAAGGTTCTTTCCAAAAAGAAGTTCCGGCAGAAGCTCCTGCATTAGCTAAAATTGGTAATGACAGAAAAGCTGGTGAGCCTGTTCACTTATGGATTGAAAGAATGCCTGTTCTACTTTCTATCGGAGCATTTATTACACTATCTATTGGTGGTGCTGTAGAGATTATCCCTACACTAACAATAAAGAAAAACGTTCCTACAATTTCTGCGGTTAAACCTTATTCTCCGTTAGAATTAGAAGGACGTGACTTATATATCCGTGAAGGATGTAACGCTTGTCACTCTCAGATGATCAGACCTTTCCGTGATGAAATTGTGAGATTTGATGGTAAAAATGGTCAGTATTCCAAAGCTGGTGAATTCGTATACGATCACCCGTTCCTTTGGGGATCTAAGAGAACTGGTCCGGATTTACAAAGAGAAGGTAATAAGAACCCGGATTCTTGGCATTTCAAACACATGTATAACCCGAGATCAACATCTCCAGGTTCTATTATGCCACGTTTCCCTTGGTTAATTACAAACGAGTTGGATCGTACTCATATGGTAGACAAAATGAAGCTAATGAAGAATTCATTTGATATACCTTATACTAAAGGACAGATAGATTCAGCTAATGCATGGGCAGATAGCCAGGCTAAAGTAATCGTTAAGAAAATTTTATCTGAAGCTGCGGATGTTAAAGATCAGGTAGATAAAGAAAAAGTTGCTAAAGGAGACAAATTTGTTCCTATAGAGAAGAGAGAAATTGTAGCACTTATCGCATACCTTCAGAGATTAGGTACTGACATTAAGACTACAGATGTACAGACAGCAAGCAACAACTAAAAAATAATATTAAAATGATCCCTCAGAACTTTAAAGACATACTAAGCAACGGCGAAAATGTAGGGTTATACCAAACCCTGGCGCTTATCTTATTTGTATTGTTCTTTATAGGATTGGTATATGTGGTTTTTAAAAAACCTAAAAAATACTACAGGGACAGAGAAAATGCACCATTGGAAGATGGTGACGAAATTAATAATAATCTACATTAAGAAAAAAACGATATGAAACCAAGAACGCCCGTATTTGTAAACTTTGTAATTGTGGTGGCTTTGCTAATCATTGTTTACAATATGTTTGTGCAAAACACTTCTTTCTTTGGCTCTCCATACTTCTGGGCTACTATTATTATTGCCGGAATCATGGTATTTATAGCAAACGGAATTGGTGATCTTATAGAAAACAATCGTTTTCAAAAGTTATCCGAAGAAGAGAAGAAAGCTTATCTTGAAGACAAGAAGACTCCATACTACAAAAGATTGTGGGCTTCTGCATTCAAAAAGCAATCTAATGCTGAAGAGCAAGATATGATCATCGACCACGGTTTCGATGGTATTACAGAATTAGACAACGCACTTCCAAAATGGTGGTTAGGTCTATTCTACTTCGGATGTATATTCTGCGTAGTGTACGTTTCTGCTTATGCATTTACGGACTATGCACACCCGGTAGCAGAATATGAAAAAGAATACAAAGAACAGTTAGCTGCAATTGCAGAGTATGAGAAAACAGCTCCTAAGATTACAGTAGAAACTGCAAAATATGACCCTGCGAATATCCCTGAAGGACAACAGTTATTTGACTCTAACTGTGCTTCATGTCACGGACAGGGTGGTAAAGGGGGAATCGGTCCTAACTTAACAGATGACTATTGGATTAACGTTAAAGAACCAGACGTTTTCCATAATGTTTTCTGGATGGACGAAAACGGATCTCCTAATAACCCTGCGATGAGAGCCTTTATTAAAGAAGGCGTAATTACAGGAAAAGATGCTGAAAAAATTGCAGCATACATTTACCACATCAATCAGGAGATACCTCCGATTACGCAAGCACAAGGAGGAGCAGCTCCGCAAGGAGAAGTCGCCCCATGGGTTAAAGGAACACCAAGAAAGTAATAGCCCAGCTATTACTTTTTATTTTTTATATAGGACTGAGTTATGGCAACAGAAAAACAAAAATCAGATTTTGAACAGGCTTACGTTGTAGAGGCCGAAACATTTCGGGATTCTGTAGGTACAATGGATAACACCGGTAAACGGAAATGGGTATTCCCGAGGAAACCAAAGGGAAAATACACCAACTACCGGAACATTGTAAGTACACTCCTGCTAATTGTATTTTTTGTTTTACCGTTCCTGAAAATAAACGGAAACCCGGTTCTGAAATTCAACATTCTGGATCGTGAGTTCTTTATCTTCGGACAGCCATTCTACCCTCAGGACTTTTTTATTCTGACAATAGGTGCTATTACAGGATTGATCTTTATTACACTCTTCACTGTTGTTTTTGGTAGAATATTCTGCGGATGGATATGTCCTCAGACAATTTTTATGGAAAGTGTTTTCCGTAAAATAGAATACCTGATAGAAGGTGACAGAAACAAACAAATTCGTCTTGACTCACAGCCATGGAATTCAGAGAAAATCTGGAAACGCGGACTGAAGTGGAGCCTCTTCATTCTTATCTCATTAATTATTTCCCACCTGATGTTCTCTTATATCGTAGGATATGAAAGAGTATTGGCAATAATGAAAGAAGGACCAGTTAAGAATTACGACAATTTCCTTGTCATGATTCTGTTTTCTGCTGCATTCTATTTTGTATTTGCATGGTTCAGAGAACAGGTGTGTACGCTGGTTTGTCCTTATGGAAGATTACAGGGGGTATTGATCGATAAAAAGACCATCAACGTATTTTACGATTTTAAACGTGGCGAAAACCGTTCTAAATGGAGAAAGGGCGAAGACCGTAAGGCTGCAGGAAAAGGAGACTGTATCGACTGTGGACAATGTGTTGTTGTGTGCCCAACGGGTATCGACATCCGTAATGGCCAGCAGCTGGAATGTATCAACTGTACAGCATGTATTGATGCCTGCGATGAAGTAATGGACAAAGTAGGTCTTCCAAAAGGACTTATTCGTTATGCTTCTGAAGATGAAATAGAGAAAGGAGAGAAATTTAAATTCACAACAAGAATGAAAGCTTACGCAGCAGTTCTGCTTTTACTTATTGTAGGATCTTCATTCATTATCCTTAACCGTTCTGCTGTTGAAGGTAAATTTATAAAACCTGCAGGATCTACTTATTATGTAAAAGACAGCCGTACTATAAATGTATACAACTATACCCTTCTTAATAAAAGTAATGAAGACAAAGTTGTTACCATTAAAATAATTTCACCTCAAAATGGAGAAATTGAAGTAATCGGCGGTGTGAACAAAATTATTATGAAGAGAGATGTTTCCACTAAAGGAACAATTAACATCTCCTTCCCTTCAAAAGAAATAAACCTTTCAAAACAAAATATAGTTATCGGAGTTTATGACCAGAAAGGAGCCCTTATCGACTCTTATGAAACCTACTTCGAGGGACCATTTAAAATGACGTTGTAATTATGAAATCTAAATTCACTTGGGGACATGGGATGGTCCTTGCATTAGCAGGCTTTATTGCTTTTATACTTGGAATGATATTCTTCTATACAAGAGGCTATCAAACCTCGGAAATGGTATCAGAAAACTACTATGAAGACGAATTAATATACCAGGATGTAATCGATGCTAAAACAGCAGCAGCTAGTTTAGCTGAAAAACCTGTATATACTCAGAATGCTGATGGAATTAGAATTACTTTTCCAAAGCAGTTTACCAATGCTAATTCAAAATTCAAATTTTTCCTGTTCAGAACTGAAGACTCTAATCTGGATATTAAAAAGGAAACTGAATTAGACAGTAATAATTCTATTTTTATACCAGCTAAAGCAGGTATATTAAAAGACGGATCTTATACATTAAAACTTAACTGGAAAGAAAATTCCGGTAAAGCATATCAGATAGATTATAACCTTATATGGACTTCGCATTAGTCATATCAGCTATAGGATTAGGTTTTGCATCCGGGTTTCACTGTATCGGGATGTGCGGCCCTATTGCTCTTTCTATGGGGCTGACTAAACAGCAGCAGACCAATTTCTATTTGCAAAATCTGACTTACCAGTTTGGACGTATACTTACATATACTATTTTAGGCGCCATTTTGGGCATTATAGGCGAAGGATTCGAGATGGCAGGGTTCCAGCAGGTTCTTACCATTTCCGTTGGAATTATGCTTATTATTATGGCTTTATTTTCTTTCGGTGGAAAAGACTTTGCTTCCAGAATACCTTTTATCAATAAAGCATTGTTAAAAGTGAAGATTAATCTGGGCCGACTATTACAGAAAGCAGATTACAAATCCCGTTTTACCACAGGATTACTAAATGGTCTTCTACCATGTGGCATGGTCTATATGGCTCTTACAGCTTCACTGGCTGCTGGTGGTGTATGGCAGGGCGCTGCATTTATGGGAATTTTCGGACTTGGAACTTTTCCTTTTATGTTCGCAGTTGTACTGGTTGGAAATTTAATGAATCAGGCTTTAAGAATAAAAGTTTTAAAAGTGATTCCTATCGTTATGATTATTCTTGGCGGACTTTTTATTCTGCGTGGTATGGAAATAGGTATTCCGTATCTTTCTCCAGCTTCTGAGGCTATGGGAATCTCTAAAGATGCTGCAAGCTGTCACACTCCGGGACACAGTTCCGAAGAACATTCACATTAAAATTTATTTTGTTAATTATAAAAAGAAAGCGACCTGATTATTAATCGGGTCGCTTTCTGTATATTATTGAATCTGATTAGATTTTATCAAATCCTGTATAAGCTCTTAATTTCTCCGGAATAGCAATTCCGTCTGCAGTCTGATTATTCTCTAAGATTGCAGCCATAATACGTGGCAATGCCATTGCAGAACCATTTAGTGTATGTACCAGCTGAGTCTTACCATCTGCTTTATAACGACACTTAAGTCTGTTAGCCTGGAAAGATTCAAAGTTAGATACTGAACTTACTTCTAACCATTTTTCCTGTGCAGCACTCCATACTTCGAAATCATATGTCATTGCAGCTCCAAATCCGGTATCTCCACCGCATAGTCTAAGAATACGGTAAGGAAGCCCAAGGTCTTCAAGAATACCTTTTACGTGCTCTACCATTCCGTCTAAAGCAGCATAAGAATTTTCAGGCTTTTCAAGTCTTACAATCTCTACCTTTTCAAACTGGTGCAGTCTGTTTAATCCTCTTACATGAGCACCATAAGATCCTGCTTCTCTTCTGTAACACTGAGAAAATGCTGTATGAAGAATAGGTAATTGTCTTTCTTCCAATAATTCGTCTCTGTAAAGGTTAGTTACGGGTACTTCCGCAGTAGGAATAAGATAAAGCTGATCTTCGTTGATGTAGTACATCTGACCTTCTTTATCAGGCAGCTGACCTGTTCCGTATCCAGAAGCTTCATTTACCACATGTGGCGGATTTACTTCAATATATCCGGCTTCAGTATTCTTATCCAGGAAGTATTGTACTAATCCACGTTGTAAACGTGCTCCTTTGCCTAAATAAACAGGAAATCCTGCTCCGGCAATCTTCACCCCCAATTCAAAATTGATGATGTTATATTTAGCTGCCAGCTCCCAATGTGGGATTGCTCCTTCTCCTAAACCTTCAACATCACAATTCTGGAATACAATTTCATTATCAGTTTCAGATACACCAGCTTTCACAAGCTCATTAGGAATATTTGGAATCTGATAAAGGATATTTAAAAGTGATTTTTCAACCTCATTTAATTCATGCTGAAGTTCTTTACTTCTTTCTTTAATGTCCGTAGTCTTTTGCTTCGCTGCTTCAGCTTCTTCTTTTTTGCCCTCTTTCATTAAAGCACCAATCTCTTTCGAGATTTTGTTCATTTCGGAAAGTTGCGAGTCAAGTTCAAACTGAATTTTCTTACGTTGGTCATCAGTGGACACAGCCAAATCTACCAATTCAGGGTTCTTGAAATTTCTCTTTTGTAAACCTTCTAAAACGCGTGCTTTCTCATCACGCAAAAAATTAACTTGTAACATAATATGAATTGTTTTGCAAAGTTAAAAAAACCATGCTGTAAATTATAAAATTCTGAAAAGATGTGTGTGTATTTTACCGGGAAATTATTGTTTGGTAATCGTGACATTCTTTTGCTGGCCACCGGATCCATTAAAAACTTCGGCACCATTTACCTTGATACTCGATACACTAAAAAGTGTTGGTGTCCAGGAGTAGACAATATCTAATTGATCCTGTGCCATCACTTTTGTATCATTAGCGACTTTATTATAATTAATAAAAATCTGAGATCTATACGTCTTGCTTGTAGCTGTTGAATCAGGTAATCCCTGCCTTGTAGCTCCGGCAATATACTGCATATAGTTTTTCTTGGCATCATCCACTCCCGGTGCTATACCCGAAACGGCAGTATTGCCACGATCTGCTAAATTATCTATAAAGGTGATTCTACTGGCATATCCTGTAGCATCATTCGGAATAATAAGATCTTTGCCATTAGTATCCTGAAAATAAAAATTGATCGTCTGATCAATATTCTGGTGTACACCATCATCCTGCCTGCAAGATGTCACAAGCAAAAAAATAAATACTAACCCGAAAAAAAATTGCCATTTCCTCATATACAAAACTAACAGCTATAATTTAGGCAATATGACCTGCCCAGCTTTTTTTAAGCGGAAGTAAAAAATTGCTTAAAAAATCCAGATAAGTATTTTTAGAAAAATCAAAAACTTCAACGTTTTCATCTATTTCTCCATTTTTTACTTTAGAACGGAAATCTGTAAGTTTTAATGTTTTTACTTCTCCATTCTCCAGATAACAAGCTTTCATTCTGTCGAAAAGTCCTAGCTGGTAATCTGCATCAATTTCATGCATTAATTTACCCAATGCATCTATACTACAGCCAGACGCCATCTCTTTTTCTTCGTCTACACAGATAATAATAAATTGATTTTTTTCGATTTTAAATGAAGCTTCAAGCTCTTTTCCATGTGCCTTCCATCCGCCTAAAAAATCATAAATACGTTCTGTAATATCTTTAGCTTCCTTAGCCGTAAATGCTCTGCTTGCCGGATAAGTAATAACTCTGTAATCGTTAGTTTCTACAACTTCTGAAGATTCAATTTTCATCACAATACAATTTAATTCTACAATTCTTCTGCTTCAGCTATAAGCTCAACAATATCTTTTACCTGAACTTCTTCATTTTTATTAAAATGCTTCACACCATCTGTCATCATTGTATTACAGAACGGGCAACCCGTTGCTACAATATTTGGTTTCAGTTCCAGTGCTTCTTCTGTTCTTTCTATATTGATGTCTTTATTACCTTTTTCAGGCTCTTTAAACATCTGTGCACCACCTGCTCCGCAACATAGTCCGTTGGTTTTACAACGCTTCATCTCTACAAGCTCTGCATCCAGTTTTTCAAGGAGCTGTCTTGGTGCCTCATATTCATCATTTGCACGACCAAGATAGCATGGATCGTGGAAAGTAATTCTTCTTCCTTTAAAGCTTCCGCCTTCTATTTTCAGTCTTCCATCAGCCATTAACTCCTTTAGGAATTGTGTATGATGCAATACTTCATAATGACCACCCAGTTCCGGATATTCATTTTTCAGAGTATTGAAACAGTGTGGACAAGCTGTTACAATTTTTTTTACTTCGTATGCGTTTAGGATTTCTATGTTGGTTAGTGCCATCATCTGGAAAACGAACTCGTTTCCTGCACGTTTTGCAGGATCACCTGTACAACTTTCTTCCTGTCCCAATACAGCAAACTCTACTCCTATTTTATTCAGGAGTTTTGCAAAAGCTTTTGTTATTTTTTTAGCACGATCATCAAAACTTCCGGCACAACCTACCCAGAATAATACTTCCGGAGCTTTGCCTTCAGCCATATAATCAGCCATTGTTTTTATAGTGAAGTCCATTTTTCTTAGTTTACCAATTTATCAATGTAACAGTTTACCAATATTGCTACATTGTTATATTTTTACATTGTTATATTAGCTTTCGTTCGCCCAGTTTAATCTGTCTGCCTGATTATACTGCCAAGGTGCAGCATTATTTTCAATATTCGTCATCATCAGATTAAGTTCCTGAGGTGCCGAAGACTGCTCCATTACCATAAACCTTCTCATTTCGAATATAATGGAAAGCGGATCAATAAGTACCGGACAAGCTTCTACACAAGCATTACAAGTTGTACATGCCCATAATTCTTCACGGGAGATATAATCATCCAAAAGCTTTTTACCATCGTCTACAAACTTCCCGTTTTTATTAATGTTTTTGCCTACTTCTTCCAGCCTGTCTCTCGTTGCCATCATAATACGACGCGGAGAAAGCTTTTTCCCGGTAATACTTGCCGGACAAACAGCTGTACAACGACCACATTCTGTACACGAGTAAGCATTAAGCAATTGTACTTTATTCAGATCGAACACATCATTTGCCCCAAATTTATCAGGAACCGCATTTGGATCTGCATCGGCAGGTGCTGCGGCATATGGATCTGCATTTGGATCCATCATTAGCTTTATTTCTTTTGTCACAGAATCAAGGTTATTGAATTTCCCTTTCTTCTGAAGATTTGCAAACCATGTATTAGGGAAAGCAAAAATAATATGCAAGTGCTTAGAGTAATACAAGTAGTTCATAAAGAAGAATACTCCTATAATATGAAACCACCATGCTGCCTTTTCTGTAAAGATCAGAAAGCCATTACTAAAATTATTAAATATCGGTGCAAACAGATGAGAGCTAACCGGGAAATTACCATGTACAGGTAAAATTCCTCTTTGCTGTAAAACCCAGTCCGCTGTGTTCATTTTAAAAAAAGCCATCATCAGGGCAAATTCTATAACAAGAATCCAGTTGGCATCATTCTTTGGCCAGCCCAGAAGTTCTTTCATATTAAGACGGCGAACATGTACAATATTTCTTCTTATAAAGAATATAACAATAGAAACCGCTACCAGGAAAGCCATAACTTCTAAAACAGCAGTAAACACATTGTAAAAACTGTGTCCTAATACTCCGGCAAGGAAACGGTGCGTACCGAAAAGTCCATCTACAAAAATCTCTATAAGCTCAAGATTTACAATAACAAATCCTAAGTAAACCAAAATATGCAATATCCCTGCAACAGGTCTTTTAACCATTTTGCCCTGACCAAGTGCCACACGGCCCATAATAGCCCAGCGTTCATTTTTATTATCTGAACGATCGATATCCTTTCCCAGATTAACATTACGCACAAGCTCTTTAAGGCTCTTAAAGAAAAGTCCGAAACCTACTATAAGGAGGATAAGAAACAAAATGTTACCAATATATTGCATATCTAAATTTAATATTATTTAGCAGATTTACCAAATACCGAAATATTAATATAACGTTTCGGGTTGGCTTTAAGGTCTTCCATCAATGCATTAAGCGAAGCGGCAGACTTATTAAGGTTGTTATACAGCTCTTCATCTTTGGTCAGTTTACCTAAAGATCCCTTTCCGGATTCTATCCCTGCAATAACCTTATTTAACTGATCAGATGTTTCGCTTAATTTAGCAACTGCATCATTCAGCTGTTTTGTATTAATGCTTTCAGCTACCTTACCATATTTATCTACAGTACTGTTAGCCGTAATCATTGTTTTATTAGCATTATCCAGCACATTGTTCAGCCTGCCTTCACTACCAGCCAAAAGTTTGTTGGTCTGTTGTGATGTTATTTTGAATGACTCAACCGTACCATTAAGATTTCTCAAAAGAAGCTTAATCTCTCTTCTGTTTTCATCATCCATAATTTTGTTAGTACTTGCTACAGCAGAATCAAGACGGGATAACACAGATGTTAATTTATCTTTTACCGGCCCTACCTGAGATGAAAGGCTATTCATCATAGACTGTTTGAAAGCTCCCTTCAGGGTATCACCATTTTTAGCGTATGGTTGGTTGTATGCCAGATTAACTCTGATTTCTTTGCCAGACATTAATCCTGGTTCAAAAATTTCAACATTTGAATTTTTTGAAAACACGAAATCATTATTAACACTAATTTTTACCACAAAATAAATATGACCATTACTCTGGGTCATCGGCTTAATCTCTGTAACCTGACCTACCTTCAATCCATTGATGGACACAGGGCTTGATTTTGCGAGGCCTTCTACGTTGTCGTATTTTACATAGTAGTTATCATCTGTTGAGAATAAACTCTTCCCTTTCATAAACTGAAAAAGAATAACAAAACCAACGATGGCCAAAATTGCTATAAGTCCTGCTTTAACTTCTTTGGAAATTTTCACGAATATATATTTTAATGAGCAAATATAAGGTTTTTTAAAGTATGAAAAATTATTCAATAAATAGAAAAAGCAACCGATAACGGTTGCTTTTTATGTTGTTAGAATATCTTTATTTTTTAGTGCTGACCTGCAGCTGCCTTATTATAAATCTCTATTCTGTAATCTTTGATATCAGATTTGTCCTGAAGGCTCTTCAATAAAGCCTGTCCGTACATTTGTGATCCTTGCTGCATCAATGCCTGAGCAATTGACTTCGCATCTCCGCCTTGTTTGTTTTCAGCAACAGACTTTTTAACCACCACGTATACTCCTGCAACACCTTCAACCGGTTTAGAAAGCTGGTTAGCTTTTGCACCAAATGCAGCACCTGCAACTTTAGGTTCCATTCCTCCGCCTAATGCAGGATTCAGGATGTTAATTTGTCCGTTTTCTTTAACAACTCCGAAAAGTTTTGCAACCTGATCCAACGAAGAAGGCTTCTGAGTATCGATTTTTTCGATAATCTTTTTAGCTAAAAGCTGGTTCTTTACAATTGGTTCAATTTCCGAACGTACAGATTCCGGATCAGCAAGACCTGCATCTTGTTTTCCGTTCAGGTAAGCTACTACATAATCACCATTACTTGTAGTAAAGATATTCGTATCTCCTGCTTTCGTTTTCTTGTCAAATGCCCATGCTAATACATCTGCATCTTTATCTGTATTGATTCCCTGGATTTGTCCCTGGAAACGTTTTGCCATTTTTGGATTAGCAAAAGTGTAATTCTTTTTCTTTGCAATGTTGCTAAAGTCATTGAAGCTCTTACCTTGTACTTCCTGAATAAATTTATTTGCTTCAGTGTACACAGTGCTATTTGTTTTATCAGAAGCTTTGATCTCTTTTACAAGATTAGCCACTTTGTAACCCATAGCTCCTGGCTTCTTGTCTTCGATGTTGATAATATGATAACCAAATTGAGTTTCAACAACACCTGTAGCTCCTTTTGGATTTGCAGCTAAGTATGCTTTAAATTCAGGAACAAATGGGGTTTCTGGAGTAGTCCATCCCAATTCACCTCCTTGTGCAGCAGATCCCGGATCAGCTGAAAACTTAAGGAACTCAGTAAATTTCGCAGGGTTAGCTTTTACAACAACGCCAATACTATCTGCAAGCTTTTTAGCCTGCTCTTTTGTTCTTTTTTCTTTTCCTGCCTGATCAGCCGGGCTTCCTTTGAAAGCAATAAGAATATGTCTTGACTTCACAGAATCACTAGGCTGTTTTCCAACTAATTTAGAGACAACATAGTAACGGTCCTGTACTTTGTATGGTCCGAATGACTGCCCTACAGCTGCACCACCTAAGAAACTTCTGATTTCTTCTGGCTGCTGAGCCAATGCTAAGAACTGAGAATTGAAAGGTACGTCAGAATTAACCGTAACGAACATTGAGTCGTTCTTTGTATTCTGGAAGCTTTCAACTCCTGCACCCATATCAACACCCTGAGTATTCAGTTTGTTAATTTCTGTTTGAGTAGCAGCTTCATCCTGAGCACTTGGTTTAGCCGGGAACAATACGATCCCGATATTTCTGCTTGGATCTGCTTTGAACATCAATGGATGTTTTTTAATATAATCAGCAAGATCCTGAGTTGTAACTTTTACATTATTGACACGTCCAAATGCAGCATAATCTACTCTTACATAATCAATATTCGCTAACTGATCTCTTTCTTTCAAGATTTCAGCAGCTTCTTTATTATTGGCAGTAACTCCGGCAGTAACGTTTGCAAAGAACTGTCTTGCCATGATACGGTATTCAATACCTTTTTTCATTTTAAGCCAGTTAGCATACTGCTCCGGGTTCTGGGCTTTCATAGCCTCGATTTCTTTTTTAAGTTCCTGAACTTTAAAGTTCCCTTTTTCGTCTACCAATTGAGGATTCTGAGCAAACATCGGATCGTACTGAATTTGATTCCAGAACATTTCGTCAGTTAATTTCAGCCCCATTTTTTCAAACTGTTGTTTGATTAGTTTAGACTGAATAATCATTTGCCATGCCTGCTCTTCTAAAGCCTCTCTAGGCTGTCCCTGAGACTGTTGTTGTAAAAGAAAAATCTGATCATCCAGTTCTTCACGGGTGATTTTTTCTCCGTTTACTTTTCCTAAAATATTAGGGTCTTTACCAAATACTTTGTCCAAGCTATCTGGATTAACCAGGAAAGCCAAAAGCGCGATGGCTAAAAAACCTATCAGGATCCAAGGCCTCTTTCTAATTTCACTTAAAACTGCCATTAATAATGTATTTTCGTTTTAAAATTATTTGTAAACTTTTATTGAATATCAAGGTGCGAAAATAAACATTTTTAATGGAATAAAGAATTTTTTTTAGTATACCTCAATAAATTTGAAAGCAGAAATTTTGTCCTAAAAAAAAAATTATTTCACAATGGCATATCTATTGTGCCATCTTAGCTACTCCCGAAAATTCAGTTGTTTATACACGAAGCTGAAATGGAGTTTATTTTTTTATGACAAACTGACATAGTATGAGCGACAAAGAAATATTAGAAATCGAAGATTTTTTAGAAGACGGTTTCAACATTATTGAAGAGGAAATAAAAGACAGTATAGACAAAGAAACTGAGAAAAACCAAAAGATCTTCCCATTACTTGCAGTTCGCAACATCGTTCTTTTCCCTAAAGTAATTATGCCTATTACAGCAGGAAGAGAAAAATCAATCAAACTACTGCAGGAAGCGCACAAACAGGGCAAACTTATCGCAGTAGTAAGCCAGAAAAATGCGTCAGAAGAAGAACCAACGCTATCTTCTCTTAATACAATCGGAACCCTTGGTAAGATCCTGAAGATCATTAACCTTCCTGAAGGAAACATCACAGCTATTATTAAAGGCGTAGACCGTTGTAAAGTAAAAAAGATGCTGACCGAGGAACCTTACTTTACCACCGAAATCACCAGATTAAAAGATACAGAAGTTAAAAAGGACAAACAGGAATTTGCTGCTTTAATAGATAACATCAAGGATATCTCTCTGCGCATTATCGAAATTGACCCTAATATCCCGAATGCAGCAAACTTTGCTGTAAAAAATATTACCGGAGAAGCAGATTTGCTCAATTTTATATGCTCTAACGCAAGTTTTCCAACCGAAACAAAGCAGCAGCTATTAGAAATTAAAGATCTATATCAGCGTGCAGCCAAATGCTATGAGCTGTTATCTGAGGATTTCCAGAAAATAGAATTAAAGAATCAGATCCACCAGAAAACCAGTCGTGATCTGGATAAACAACAACGAGAATATTTTCTTAACCAACAGATCCGAACTATTCAGGAAGAATTGGGAGGCGGGCCAGAAGGTGATGCCGATGAACTTCGTGAGAAAGCCCAAAAGAAAAACTGGAATGAGGATGTTGAACAGCATTTCCAGAAAGAATTAGGAAGACTATTAAGACAAAACCCTAATTCGCCAGATTACAACGTTCAGCGTAATTATCTGGACTTCTTCACAGATTTGCCATGGGCAACCTATTCTAAAGATATTTTTGATCTGAAGAAGGCACAAAAAGTTCTGGACAAAGCCCATTTTGGATTGGAGGACATTAAAAAAAGAATACTGGAACACATGGCTGTTCTGAAGCTGAAAAATGACATGAAATCGCCTATTTTATGTCTTGCAGGCCCTCCGGGAGTAGGTAAAACGTCTTTAGGAAAATCCATTGCTGATGCTTTGGGAAGAAAGTATATCCGTATCTCTTTGGGAGGACTTCATGATGAAAGCGAAATCCGAGGCCACCGCAAAACATATATTGGTGCTATGGCCGGAAGAATCCTTCAGGCAATAAAAAAAGCCGGAACATCTAACCCTGTTATTGTTTTAGACGAGATAGATAAGATTGGTACTGGTGTACACGGTGATCCATCCTCAGCTCTTTTGGAAGTTTTAGACCCGGAACAGAACAATTCTTTCTACGACAACTTCTTAGAATATGGCTATGATCTGTCCAAAGCCATGTTTATTGCTACAGCCAATAACCTTGGTGCTGTACAGCGTCCATTATTAGATAGAATGGAGATTATTGACATTTCCGGATATACACTGGAAGAAAAAATCGAAATCGCCAAAAGACACCTTATCAGTAAGCAGCTAAAAGAAAACGGATTAACATCCGACGCTATAAAACTAGGAAATAAAGAAATCGCCCATATCATTGAGGCTCATACCTCGGAAAGCGGTGTAAGAAAACTGGAGAAAAACATTGCTTCTGTTGTACGCTGGGTTGCTTTACAAAAAGCAATGGAGCAGGAATATGATTCAAAAATCACTGTAGAAAAGATTGATGAAATCCTTGGAGTACCTCGCCCTAAAAGCCTTTCTGAGACGACAAATGTACCGGGAGTTGTTACCGGACTTGCATGGACAAGTGTAGGTGGTGACATTCTGTTTATTGAAAGTATATTATCTAAAGGTAAAGGCACAACCATAACAATGACCGGAAACCTGGGTAATGTTATGAAAGAGTCTGCTACTATTGCTTTAGAATATATTAAAGCTAAGTATGAAGAATTGGGTATGACTGAAGAGCAAATAACAGATAAAAACATCCACATTCACGTACCCGAAGGGGCAACCCCTAAAGACGGCCCTTCTGCAGGTATTGCCATGTTAACTTCTATGGTTTCCAGCTTTACCAACAAAAAAGTGAAGTCTAATCTGGCTATGACCGGAGAGATTACACTTCGTGGAAAAGTTCTCCCCGTAGGCGGAATTAAAGAAAAATTGCTAGCTGCAACACGTGCCGGCATCAAAGATGTTATTTTGTGCGAGGCCAATCGTAAAGATGTTGAAGAAATAAAGAAAGAATATCTTAAAAATCTAAACATTCATTATGTAAATAAAATGAAAGAAGTAATAGAAATAGCTCTTTAGCCATTCACAGCATAAAACCTATATAATTATAAACTTCACATATTTTGTGAAGTTTATTTTTTATAATTTTGGCATAGATCATTAAAATACAAGGCTATGAAAATCAATAAATTAATCCCTGATTTATTTCTGATGCTATTTTTATTTCAATTCAAAATATCTTTAGCCTGTACAATTTTTATTGCATCCGACAAGCAAAAGGTTTTAGTTGGCAATAACGAGGATTACAACCCCGCACTAAAGAATTATCTCTGGGTGAGACCTGCTGTAGAGAAGCAAAATGCCTATGTATTATGGGGTTTTGAAGAACAATATCCGGAAGGAGGTATGAACGACAAAGGTTTGTTCTTTGATGCAGCAGCTTTACCCCAAAAAGTAGAACTTGTAAAAGATTCTCAAAAAAAAGACTTTGAAGGCTATATTGTTGATAAGGTGCTGCAGGAGTGCAGTACAGTAAATGAAGTAATTGAATTAGTCAGCAAATATAATCTGACCTGGTATGAAAAGACTCAGGTATTTGTTGCTGATAAATCAGGAGATTACGCAATTATTAATGCTAATTATATAATTCGTCCCAATAATAACAAATACGTCCTTACAAACTATAATCTAAACGACCCCATAAATAAAGATTTTAAGTGCTGGCGGAGAAAAACAGCTTATCAACTATTAAATTCTGAACCTATATCTGTAGCACAATTTTCCAAAATACTGGACAGTACTTCGCAATTAGAAACTGATAATGCAACTATTTATTCTCAGGTTTGCGATCTTAAGAATAATACAATTTACTTATATCAGAGACACAATTTTACACAGGTAAATAAAATTGATTTAATATCACTTTTACAAAAAGAAAAACAGGAAATTGAAATTAAAAATCTTTTCCCTAAAAAAATTACAAATGAAATTATGTCTACCTACTTACAAAATGGCATTCATAAGACTATTGAATATGTAAAAAAAAGAAAGTCTGATAAAAGTTATTTATTTTCTGAAAAAGATTTGATCCAAATCGGTTATCAGCTAATTGATAGCAGTAAGGTTTCCGATGCAGAAAAAATATTTGCCCTTAATCTGAAATATTTCCCAAATTCAGAAAGTACTCTTACAGCATTAGCAAATAGTTTTTTATTATCCGGTAACACAAAAAAAGCAAATGCATTGTATAGTAAAGTGCGTAAAATAAATCCCAATAACTATTATGTAAATATTTTTGGCAAAAACAATGGCAATATTACATTTAGAATTAAAGGGTTTCAGGGTGCTGAAACAATTTCGTTAACCGGATCTTTCAATAATTACGATATCAAAGCAAATCCCTTTACCAAAGTTGGAAATGACTGGATTTGCTCACTGAAAGTTCCTCCAGGAGTATACTCCTATAAATTAAACATCGACAACACTTATTGGGTACAAGATCCTTCAAACCAAATACACATAAAACCTAAGGAATGGTGGGACTCACGATTAATAGTTCAATAATTCCGCAAATATTTCTATTATTATTTAAAAATTCACATAATAATGTGCAATTTATTTTTATAACTTTGATATAAACTATTAAATTATAAGATTATGAAAATCGTAAAATTCATCATTTTCCTATTGTTTGGGCTAATGTTTATTCAGGCCGGATTGGATAAGTTTTTTCACTTTATGCCAACTCCCCAGTTAACCGAAGAGCAGAAAAAAATATTCGGGGCGATTATGGAAATTGGCTGGCTTCTTCCTTTGGTAGCCGTTGTTGAAATTACTGGCGGACTATTAGTTATATTCCCTAAAACAAGAGCTTTGGGAGCTATTATTATCCTTCCCGTTATGGTAGGCATTGTTCTGCACAACCTGAAAGACACTACTGGATTACCTATTGCAGCTCCTTTAGCATTAATCAATCTTTGGATGCTTATAGACAACAGCAGCAAATACAAAAATCTGATCAGCTAAATACACTAATCACTAAATATTTAATTAGCCGTCCAAATCTTTTGGGCGGTTTTTTTATTCCTGTACATTATTTCAAATCCCAAATAAGAGAAATATTATTTTACAAATTACTCATTACCAATTGATTAAAAGCCAAAATTCATTTACAAGGATTTTACGTTTAATTTTCAAATGGCCGGATCAGAACTTTTAGATCTTTGGAATAGCTAACGATCAAAAATTCTAATTATGAAAAATAATACATTAAATCTAGCCCTTGCATCCATACTTATTCTTAGCGTTTTTTCTTGCAAAAAACAGGAATCAGCCTCTATGTCTGATGCAAATTATGAATCCGCAAAAGCAGTTTCAGCAGAAGCCTCAGCGTCTACAACGGACAGCATATCTTCAGCAGCCTCTACACAGGTTAAAGGCAAAGAATTTGTAAAAACAGCATCCGTAAATATGGAAGTTAAAGACGTCTATGATGCAACGATCAAAATAGAAAATCAGCTAAAACAAATAGGTGGTTATGTCATTAACAGTGAACTGAAAAACAACTTGCTATCAGAAGAAACTTATAATGAGAGTGATGATAAAGCTGTTATGGTAAAAAAATCAACTATGCAGAATGATATGATTGTAAAAGTACCCACCATGCAGCTGGTAGATTTTCTTCAACAGATTAACAGCCAGAATCTGTTTTTAAATTCCAGAATTATCAATGCCGAGGATGTAACAGCAAACATTAAAATGGCACAGCTGGAACAGCAAAGAATGAAGAAAAAAGAAGGCAATATCGATAAGCTTAAACCTACATCCACAACCGTAGAGCAAGGAGATGACAACGAAAGAGATCACAATCAGAATATTATAGATTCTTACAACCTGAAAGATAACATTGCTTACAGCACTGTGAATCTGAGCATAAAAGAGCCCAATGTACGTGTAGCAGAAATAGCTGTAACCAATACCAAATCAATTGATGCAAAATATAAAACCAACTTCTTTTACGAGGCTAAATTATCTATCATCAATGGCTTCTATCTTATTCAACAATTTTTTATCCTTCTGCTAAATTTATGGCCATTTGCGATTATTATTGCCGGAATTATATGGTTTGTTCGCGCTAAAGGCGTGAAACGGCCAAAATCTCCAAAACCAACTGTAAATGACTAACCAAAAGGACTGCAAATGCAGTCCTTTTACTTTACAATCTATTCATACTCAAAAAAGTAAAAAATTCAATACGATTGCGTAAATTTGCGTCTTAAAACCATTACGAAAATGTCTTTAAACACAATCAATCCTACTGAAACCAAAGCCTGGGCACAACTAAAAGAACATTTCGCAGAAACAGATTTCGATCTGAAGCAGCTTTTCACAGAAGATAAAAGCAGATTTTCGGAATTTTCTATCCAGAAGGAAAACCTTTTGTTCGATTTTTCAAAAAACCTTGTAGATAAAAAAGCTTTTCAGCTTCTTTTAGCGCTGGCAGAAGAGTGTCAGTTGGAGGATGCTATTGAAAAAATGTTTACCGGAGACCTGATTAACCAGACTGAAAACAGAGCTGTACTTCATACTGCCCTGAGGAATTTCGGAGAAGAGAAGATTATAGTTAATGGTAAAAGCATCGATGAAGATGTTCAAAGAGTACTGAACCAAATGAAAGTTTTTTCTGAAAAAATTATTTCAGGAGAACACAAAGGCTTTTCAGGAAAAGAAATCACAGATGTTGTAAACATCGGGATCGGAGGTTCTGACCTTGGCCCTGTAATGGTTTGCAGCGCACTGAAGCATTATAAAACAAGATTAAATACACACTTTGTATCCAATGTAGATGGTAACCATATTGCTGAAGTTGTCAAAAATCTGAATCCGGAAACAACCTTGTTTATCATTGCTTCCAAAACATTCACAACTCAGGAAACAATGACCAATGCACTTTCCGCAAAAGAATGGTTCCTGAAAGCAGGAAAAGAAGAAGATGTTGCAAAACATTTCGTTGCTCTTTCCACAAACGTTGAAGCTGTAAAGAAATTCGGGATTGCAGAAGAAAATATCTTCGAATTCTGGGACTGGGTTGGCGGAAGATACTCGCTTTGGAGTGCAATTGGATTAAGTATTGTACTGGCTGTAGGATACGACAACTTCGAAAAATTACTTCGCGGGGCGCAGGACACAGATAAACATTTTAGAAATACAGAATTCAAAAATAATATTCCTGTCTTAATGGGGGTATTAGGTGTTTGGTACCGCAACTTCTTCGATGCAAGTTCATATGCTATATTACCATACAGCCAGTATCTTGACAGATTTGCAGCATACCTGCAGCAAGGAGATATGGAAAGTAATGGTAAATCTGTTGACCGAAATGGTGAATTCGTAGATTACGAAACAGGACCTATCATCTGGGGAGAGCCGGGAACAAACGGCCAGCATGCTTTCTACCAATTGATTCACCAAGGAACAGAGCTTATCCCTGCTGACTTTATTGCATATGCAAAAGCAAACAATAACCTCAGTGATCACCAAGACAAATTAATGTCCAACTTCTTTGCCCAGACAGAAGCTTTAGCTTTTGGTAAGACAAAAGAAGAAGTAATTACAGAGCTAAAAGCATCCGGAAAAAATGAAGAAGAAATTGCCTTTTTAACCAATTTCAAAACATTTACAGGTAATACACCTACCAACTCCTTCATTTTTGAAGAATTAACGCCATTTACTCTGGGACAGCTTATTGCTTTTTACGAGCACAAAATTTTTGTACAGGGTGTGATCTGGAATATTTTCAGCTTCGACCAATGGGGTGTAGAACTAGGCAAAGCTTTAGCAAACAAAATCCTTCCGGAACTGGAGAATACTGCAGAAATTACATCACATGACAGTTCCACCAACGGACTGATTAATTTCTACAAAAAGCATAAATAAATCGGATAAATCTAAATAAAGTAAAAAGAAAGAAAAATGGCACAAATCCTTGACGGGCTAAAAGTATCCAAAGAAGTAAAACAGGAAATAAAAGAAGAAGTTCAGAAAATTCTTTCCAAAAAAAGACGTGCTCCGCACTTAGTTGCAATTCTTGTAGGAAACAATGGTGCAAGTAAAGCATATGTAAACAGTAAAGTAAAAGACTGTGAAGAAGTAGGTTTCTCCTCTTCACTAGTTAAGTTTCCTGCAACTGTTCCTGAAGCCGAACTTCTGGAAAAAATAGATGAACTGAATAAATCGAAACATGTAGATGGTTTTATCGTTCAGCTACCTTTGCCTAAGCAGATTGATCAGGAAAAGATCATTATGGCAATTGATCCAAGAAAAGATGTGGATGGTTTCCACCCTGAAAACTTCGGAAAAATGGCATTAGAAATGGATACATTCCTTCCGGCAACGCCATTCGGGATTCTGACACTGTTAGAAAGATACAATATTGAAACAAAAGGTAAAGACTGTGTAATTATCGGAAGAAGCCGCATCGTAGGACGTCCGATGAGTATCCTTATGGGACGTAAAGATTTCCCTGGAAACTCTACTGTAACCCTTACACACTCTTATACTAAAGATATAGAAGAATACACAAAAAAGGCTGATATCGTAATTACCGCTCTTGGAGACCCACATTTCCTGAAAGGAGAAATGATTAAAGAAGGTGCAGTGATTATCGATGTAGGTATTACAAGAGTAGATGATGACTCAGAAAAAGGTTATCACCTGGCAGGAGACGTAGATTTTGAAAGCTGTGAGAAAAAAGCAAGCTGGATTACTCCGGTTCCGGGAGGTGTTGGTCCGATGACCAGAGCTATGCTGATGAAAAATACCCTGATTGCCTACAAAACATCAGTGTATAATGATTAATGAAAATGAATAAAGAACAAGATATTTTATTAAAAGAAGGTAAAATGCTCCCTGTAATGGAGCATTTTTACACTTTACAAGGAGAAGGTGCTCATACAGGAAAGGCTGCATATTTCATTCGTTTAGGCGGGTGCGATGTAGGCTGCCACTGGTGCGATGTAAAGGAAAGCTGGGATCCGAATCTACATCCGTTAATGAATGCAGAAGAAATTGCAGAAACCGCAGCAAAATACTGTAAAACTATTGTTTTAACAGGGGGGGAACCATTGATGTGGAATCTTGAAATTCTGACATCAAAATTAAAGGAATTGGGTTGTACAATCCATATTGAAACTTCAGGTGCCTATCCTATGAGCGGGCATCTGGACTGGATTACACTTTCCCCGAAAAAAACAGGCTTACCATTAGAAGATATTTACAAAGAAGCCAGCGAACTAAAGGTTATTGTTTTCAATAACAACGATTTCAAATTTGCAGAAGAGCAGTCCGCTAAGGTTTCTGACAACTGTAAACGTTATCTTCAGAGTGAATGGAGTAAGAGAGATGAAATGTACCCTAAGATTACGGATTATATATTAGAACATCCGGAATGGCAGGCTTCCGTACAGACTCATAAGTATCTGAACATTCCATAACCAAGACATTTCAAAGATCATTTTTGCCAGCTGTTCATTTGGAACAGACAGATGCAAAAATTCTTAATTTAAATAAAAACATTAATTTCGCAGCATGTTAAAACTTTTTGGCGCAATTGGCGAATATTTTATGCTTCTGGGAAAGACCTTCCAGAAACCTCAGAAAATGAAGGTTTTTATGAAGCTACTGATGAGAGAAATTTACGACCTTGGAGTCAACTCCTTTGGTTTGGTACTTTTCACCTCTATATTTGTGGGGGCCGTCGTTGCCATACAGATGTATAATAACTTCAGTGCTTCCTCTTTCCCCATCCCGAACTCATTTATCGGGTATGCAACCAAAGTAGTTTTGATTCTGGAATTTTCACCAACTATTATCAGTGTAATTCTTGCCGGAAAGGTAGGTTCATATATTGCTTCCAGTATAGGAACCATGCGTGTAACGGAGCAGATTGATGCATTAGATATTATGGGGGTAAACTCACCCAATTTTCTGATTTTACCAAAGATTATTGCCAGTGTTTTATTCAACCCATTGCTTATTGCCATCAGTATTGTATTTGGTATTGTGGGAGGCTACTGGGCCGGAGAATTAACCGGAAACTGGACACAGGCAGATTATATCACCGGTATCCAGATGTATATGCCTGCCTATTTTATTTGGTATGCATTCTTCAAAACAGCTGTATTTGCTTTCCTTATCGCTACAATCCCTGCATATTTCGGGTTCTTTGTTAAAGGCGGATCTCTGGAAGTAGGGCGTGCCAGTACACAGGCTGTAGTATGGACTATTGTAGCTGTTATTATAGCTAACTTAATATTAACCCAATTATTCCTGAGCTAATGATTGATATAAAAGATTTAAGAAAGAGTTTCGGTGATGTAGAAGTACTAAAGGGCATTTCTACCTCTTTTGAAGACGGAAAGATCAATCTTGTGATTGGACAGAGTGGATCCGGAAAAACGGTTTTCCTGAAGTGTTTATTGGGTGTTTACGAACCTTCCTCAGGAATTATTGATTTCGACGGAAGAAATTTTGTACAAATGACTCCGGTTGAAAGACTGAATCTACGTTCGGAAATCGGTACCGTTTTCCAGGGAAGTGCACTTTTCGACTCTATGACTGTGGAGGAAAACATTATGTTCCCGTTGGATATGTTTACAAATTTAACGTACAGGGATAAGAAAAAAAGGGTTATCGACGTTATAGGTAGAGTGAAGCTGGAAAATGCTAACAATAAATATCCTTCGGAAATTTCCGGGGGAATGCAAAAAAGGGTTGCTATTGCCCGTGCTATTGTAAATAATCCGAAGTATCTGTTCTGTGATGAACCTAACTCGGGATTAGATCCAAGCACGTCAATAGTAATTGATGAGTTGTTGAAAGAGATTACTGAAGAGTACAAAACAACAACCATTATCAATACCCACGATATGAACTCGGTGATGACAATTGGTGAAAAGATTGTCTATCTGAGAAACGGACTGAAGGAATGGGAAGGCTCTATGCACAACATTCTGACAGCTGATAATGAACATTTAATAAACTTCGTCTACTCTTCAGCTTTGTTTAAAGAGCTAAGAAAGACACTATTAGAAAAAAAGCAAAATTTATAAGTTATGAAGTCAAAGATTCAATCGACCTCTGTAATGAAGAAATTATTCATTCCGGTAATGCTAGGTGCAGCAGCTTTTGCTCACGCACAGGTTAGTCTTGGTGTAAGAGCCAATGCGTTATTCAATACCTCATCTTCAAGATGGAGTGATATTAGCTCTACCGCACAAGGGGCTCTTAATAACCCTAAAGATGTTGCAGGTTTCAACGTAGGTCTTTCAGCGAAAATAAAGTTACCAATCGTTTCTTTATTCGTAATGCCGGAGATTTACTATACAAACTTCAAAAGTAAAGCTACGTATGTTGAGGCAAACGGAAACTCTGTTGAACTTTCTGCAAAAAGCAACAGATTGGATATTCCGGTAATGGTAGGTTTTGATGTTATCGGGCCATTAAGCGTATTTACAGGACCTGTATTCTCTACAAACTTATCCAACAACGATACATTCCAGAATTTTAAAGAAGATACCTCTAAGAACTTCTCTGTAGGTTATCAGTTCGGTGCGAATGTAAAGATCTCTAAATTGATTGTAAATGCACGTTATGAAGGCTCTTTCTCTAAAGACCAACGTAAATTCATCAACAATGTTACAGGTAGTGGTGTAAACTATGACAACAGACCAAGCTTATTTATGGTAGGTCTTGGATACCAGTTCTAATCTAAAGCAGATTTAATAAAAATAAAAGCCGGATTGTTATACATTCCGGCTTTGCTGTTCTTGCTCTTGTTGTGTAGCATCCTGCATGAGTTGGGCCTGTTTCTTTTCCAACTCATCTTTTTCTTTTTGCAGTTGCTTGAACTGGCGCATTTTATTTTCCTGCTTTACGGCAGATCCTTTGCTTACATAGCCTACAATACCTCCGAAGATAAGGCCAACACCGATTCCGCATAAAGCACCATATACCACTCTTAGATCCAGAGCCATATTATTAAGGTAGAATAATACTACTCCAATGGCTAATAATATAATTCCTACAAATGTTAAATTTTTCATATTGTGTAATTTAGTAATCCTCTCCAAATATATGTTTTTTGAAGAGGATTAATTAGTGATCGTTATAATTTGCCTCCTGCAGCTCTGTAATATTCCAAAGCTTTTGGCATCATAGCCTCTAAGGCTGCTTTTCTGTTAACCGGATTCGGGTGGGTCGACAAGAATGCCGGAGTACCGGATGCTCCTCCCGAAGCATCTTGCATTCTTTGCCAGAACGCCGGTGCCGTACGTGGATCATATCCCGCCATAGCCATCAGATAAAGTCCCATTTGGTCTGCTTCAGATTCCTGCTTTCTGCCATAAGCCAGAAGACCTACCTGAGCACCCATAGGATATAACTGATTGAAGATACTGGCCATTTGGCCATTGCTAAGTGAAGCACCAACCAGCTGTCCGCCATATTGAGCTAATGTAGCCTGAGAGATTCTTTCGTTCCCGTGTCCTGCTAATGCATGGGATATTTCGTGCCCCATTACAACAGCCAAACCGTTGTCGTCTTTAGTTACTGGTAATATTCCTGTATATACCGCAACTTTACCTCCCGGCATACACCATGCATTTAGTTGTTTGTCCTGAAGCAGATTGAATTCCCATTGGTAATTTGCCAGATCCTGCTCTCTTCCAATACTTCTGTAATAGTTTCTCGCCGCATTTGCAATCCGGGCTCCTACAGTTTTTACACGTGTTGCATCTGCACCTGTAACGACTTTAGATTTAGACAAAGTGGTCTTGTACTCTTGTAAAGCCATCGTATTGATCTGATTAGAGTCAGCAAATTGTACTGACGACCTTCCTGTGATAGGATTGGTTACGCAACTTGTAAAAGTTGCGGCAATAGCTGCTGCACCTATAATGCTTGTTATTTTCATAGCAGTAAAATTTATCGTGATTTCGCAAAATTCAAATTCTATTCCAAAAAACAAAAACCAATTCAGGAATTGTGTAACTTTATTTAATAAAATCTGAATCAGACCTTTATTTGGTATAAAATTAGTATTTTAATAAAAGCAACGATCATTTAAATTCCAAAAAAATGAAAAAACAAGTATACATCTATCTATTAGCAGCATTAACTGTTACCTCTGTAATCTCATGTGCTGCGTCCAACAAGCCGACAGATATTGCTAAATCCGAAGAAGTTGCGAAATTAGTGAATCAGGATAGCTACACCTTTATTGCAACAAGAGCTTATCCCATGGATCAGTCGACCATCAATAATGTAATGAGTGCTATGAGACCAGCTGGTGCAGCTGCAACACTGTTTGACCTCAGCTATGGTTATGGTTTTAAAATACAACCCAATGAACTAAGTGTAGATCTGCCATATTTTGGCCGAATTTTCACACCGAGTATGGACCCTTCCCGAAACGGACTGAAGTTTAGTTCTAAAAAGTTTACGATTGCTAAAAAAGAAAGTAAGAAGAAAATATCTTATACTATAAATGTCAATGATGTACAAAATATTCAGACTTTGTATATAGACGTTTACAATAATGGAAGAGCATTTTTATCTGTAAATGCTAACGACAGACAGCCTATTAGCTATGACGGATACATTAAAGCTACAAAAGCTGAGAAATAAGTTACTCGTTAAATAGCTTCTTAACAAAATCTTTTGCTTCAGAGATAGGATTTACCGCCAACTCTGAAGCATTTTTTTTATGTTCATTGTAAGCATCTTCCAATTCTTTAGACGATCTTGTTTTACTCAGAATTAGTTCTTTTACCCAATAATCGAATCTCTTTTCAGCCTGTTGGTGGCGCTCTTCTTCAAAAGAATTGTCTTTATGCTTCTGAAAGATATAGTCTTCTATTCTTTCATAACATTCTTCCAGTCCTTTCTTCTTTAATGCAGAACCTAAAATAACCGGAACTTTCCAGATTTTATTCTTATGTGTTATAAAATGAAGAGCCCGCATCAACTCAAGTTTAGCGTTCTTTGCTGCCGGATTATTATCTTCATCGGCTTTGTTAATGAAAATAATATCTACCATCTCCATTATGCCTCGTTTTATCCCCTGTAACTCATCTCCGGTACCGGAAACTTTCAGAAACAGAAAAACATCTGTAATATCTGCCACCATTACTTCGCTCTGCCCTACACCAACAGTTTCAATTAATATATAATCATATCCTGCAGCTTCGCAAATTAGCATCGTCTCGAATGTTGTATTGGCTATTCCTCCAAGAAATCCGCCACTAGGACTGGGCCGGATAAAAGCATTCGGGTCTTTAGCCAGTTCTTCCATTCTGGTTTTATCCCCCAGGATACTTCCGTGATTCAGACTACTACTAGGATCTATGGCCAGTACCGCAACTTTATTTCCTTTTTCAATAGCCAATTTTCCGAAGCTTTCTATAAAAGTAGATTTTCCGGCACCCGGAACTCCTGTTATTCCTACTCTTACCGATTTTCCGGTAAAAGGCATGAGTTGTTTCAGAAGCTCTTCCGCTTGCACGCGGTGTTCTGGTTTTTTGCTTTCAACAAGAGAAATGGCTTTTCCCAGCAATCGGGTATTATTGCTTCTGATTCCGTCAATAAGCTGTTCTGTAGAAAGCGTTTTAGCCATACTATATTCGGTCTGAACAACAAAAATACTAAAGAAACAGTAATTTACAGAATCCTGTCTATAAAAAGAAACCGGAAGAAAATCTTCCGGTCAATTTTAAAGCCTGTCAGGCTTTCTTTTTCTTTTTTCGGGATATTTTCCCTTTAAGAAACTTTTTCCGGTCCTCAAGCTGATGTACCATTCCCTCGTCAAAGATATATTCCCTGACTTCTGATAATATCTTTAAAGCTTTTTTTATTTTTCCTTTTCGTTCCTTTAAGATAGATCTTAAGAATAGAATATCTGCTTTATTGATTCCTTTCAGTGTAAGACTATAAGCAATTAGCTTTTCGGCCTCTTCATAGTCTTCATTATACAGCAGACATTTAATATAAAAATGAGGTATACTGATACTGGTCACATCATTTTTCATGGCTTCTTCAAAATATACCTTCGCAGTATTATAATCTTTTAGTATTTCGGAATACACTCTGGCCATAAGACAGAGACTATCCGCATCCTGAGGATCATAAGACAAAGCATAATTCAGAGCTTCTACACAATCCGGTATACTGTAAGGATAATGATCTAAAGCTTCGAAATAATATTTGTTTTTAGTTAAGTTCATTTCTGTAATTTTTTAGCTCATTTTTGAGGAACTGCCTTTGTTTTTTAAAGGATTTATCCTGATGATTCTTTTTAAAATCTGTTCCGGAATAAGTACGAATCGGATTTCCGCGCTGTACCTGCATATGATTGCTCCAGGTATCCTGCATTCTGCGCTGCATTTGCAAAATATGCTGTGCCATTACCTTTTCTTTTAAACGTGTAATTGATAATTTTTTATTCTCCAGCTGTGATCGGGAATCCTGTACAAAAACACTTTCTCCGGTTGGTATATGGGTAGCACGAACCGCTGTATTTACTTTGTTTACATTCTGTCCTCCGCTCCCCTGGCTGCGAGTTGTCTGAAACTGAACGTCTTTTTCATCAAAATGATTTTTTTCTGCATCTTCAATTTCAAATACTCCAACAAACCAATTACTCCTTTTGTGCAGCTTTCTGTATGTACTCTTTCCGACCCAACAAATACTTCCTAACCAGCTTTTTAGAAATGTTATTATTTCTTTATCCTTTAAAAGCAGGGTTACGGATTTTAATGTCAGGTTCTCATCACCGTTTTCACGATGGATAATTTTATAATCTATTTTTTCTTGTTTTACTTCCTCCAGGAAAACCTTCAGAATCTTAGCAACTACCCACTGGCATTCTAAAGGTCCTCTTCCCGAAGTTATTTGTATGAGTTTTTCCATTTTTGTAAAATCTTTAAGATAGCGTCTCTGTTTTTCGCTTCTTTAATAAACGTTGGCAATCTTTCAACCATACGCATTTTGTATGGTAATCTGGTTCTCAGTTCAGAAGAGACATAGTTTTCCATTTCTAAAAGGTGTTCCATATTTCTAGCCCAGAATAATTTTCCTTTGAAGTCTTCCTGAAAATAAAACGGACATCCAAATACCGAGTCACGGATTAAGCCATTTTCTTTTGTAGCGTAATTCATTACATATTTCTCTGTCTTAGGCTTAATCTCGAATGCTGTATTACAGGCCTCACAATTTACAGGCAAAGTTTCTGGATTTAATTTCAACCCACCATGCTTATGATGAATAAAATGTCCACATACAGGACAATTGAGCTTTACGATTGCTTTATAAAACTCCAAATCTTCCTTCTTCTTTCTGAGATTACAGTGCAGGCATTCCAGCACCGCTTTTTCATCACACCCACATTTACTCTTTACTGTTGCATCTTTTCCACAAGAAGGGCAGATAACCAAGCAGTCTTTGTAGTAGGCATAATATTGTTGTTTATATCTCTTTTTCATTTCTTTATTTTTTGTTGTTCACACAAGGCTACTTATCCATTCTTACAATTCTTGGTTGAAATGTCCCCAGAATATCTACTAATTCGCTTTGTGCATTCATTACTTCATGAATGTCTTTATAAGCCATTGGAGCTTCTTCGGCATTTCCACCCATCAGAGTTACATTTTTTAATTTCAACTCCTTCCTAATATCACTTTGAGTGAAAAGACTTCTGCATGCTCCTCTGGAATGCGCTCTTCCAGCGCCATGTGAAGCGGAATGCAAAGAATCAGGATTACCTTTACCGCGAACAATAAACCCTTTTGCTGTCATAGATCCCGGAATCATTCCCAGTTCATTCCCATTAGCCGGTGTTGCTCCTTTGCGGTGAACAATCACTTCTTTTCCGTTATGAATTTCTTTCCAGGCAAAGTTGTGATGGTTTTCTATTTTAGCTTTTACTCTCCCGCCTACAGCTTTAACCAATCTTCGGTGAATATCATCATGACAGGCTGAAGCATAATCTCCGGCCAGAGTCATTGCAGTCCAGTATTCTAAGCCCATATGAGTATTAAGGTCTAGCCATGCAAATTGCTGCGCTTCTTTAGGCAGTGGACATTGCTCTACAGCAACTCTGGAGTAATATTGAGCAATCTCTGCGCCTAGACCACGGGAGCCACTGTGAGATAAAATCCCAAGATATTTCCCTTTTGGAAGGCCGATTTGGCTATCTTCTTCTGTAATCTCCACTTCACCAAATTCTACGAAATGATTTCCTCCTCCGGATGTTCCCATCTGTTTAATAGCTTTCGCTTTCAGTCTTCGCAGCACCGGAATCATTCCGAAAGTATCCCTTTCAAAGATCTCATGTTCAATATGAGATTTATGGGTTTCGTACATTCCGAATTTGGTATGTTCTGCCAGTGCTTTTTCATACTTATCTTTTGCCCCATCCAGATATGAAACCGGAGTATCCAAAATGCTAAGGCTCATTCTGCAGCCAATGTCCATCCCTACACCGTACGGAATTACAGCATTCTCTACCGCCAGAACACCACCGATCGGAAGACCGTAGCCACTATGTGCATCAGGCATTAATGCTCCTTGAAGCGATATTGGCAATTTTAGCGCTGTATAAAGCTGATTCTTTGCCTCTTCTGAAATATTGTGTCCGAAAACCTGAAATGCAGCTCTCTGACTATTCAGCATTCGTTTTTCAGTCTTTTTAGATAATAATAAAGCTTCTGCTATTTGCCCGAAACTTAAGTCTTTTTCATAGTTTTCCGGATGCAGCAGAATTTCTTTTAAAAGAGATTTTACATAATGAATATTTTTGGTTGCAAAATTTCTTTTCATAACTTCCAGAGCAACATTAACACTCTGATTATTAGGATAGCCAATCTTTAATATATCTTTTCCTTTAAGTTTTAAATTTCCCATTGTTTTGTTCTTTAAATTCATGATGCAAATGCTTTAAGCAACGCATCGGCAATGCTGCCACAAATTTTAAGGCCGCATTATTTCATTCAACTATACAAATAGTCGAAAAAGTTCATCACATTAAAATTTGTGACAAGAATTAATTTTGAAATAGAGATTCGGGGAAACTAAGTTTAAAATATTGCGCAATAAAAAACCCGAAATCTCTACGACTTCGGGTTTTGATATTTCATTGTACTGTTATTCTAAGAATGTACCAAACCACGAAGCCTCACCACTACAAGTGGCAATCCTGCTGAAGAGTTTTTCTGAAATCTGAACATTACTTCGTTGTTTTTAAATGGTTAAACTTTATTTTGAGCTGCAAATATATTAATTTTTATAAAAACCAATATATTTTTTTATTGTCAGCTGCTATACTTCTTAATTTTTTATTCAGACTAAATAACAAATGCGTTTCGTACAGGCTTTATCAGGCAATTTTAAGGCTAAAACCTGTACATTTAAATAACTAATTAATAAATAATAAGATATGAAAAAGACACTGATAGCAGGTGGACTAATGTTGTTTATATTTTCATGCAGCACACGGACACAAGGTACCGCCAGTACTGGAAAACCGGTTTACAAGCTAACCGAACAACAATTCGCAGCTGCTAAAAATCTTTTTGAAACCAGATGCGGTAAATGTCATGATCTTCCAAAACCTGAAGATCATACAGCGGAGAAATGGAAGCCTATTATGGATCAGATGGCTCCAAAAGCTAAATTAACCGATGAAGAGAAAAACTGGGTTCTTGCTTATGTAAGCACAAATGCAAAAAAACAGAACTAAAAATAATAAAAGAGCTGCCCTTACTTAGAGCAGCTCTTTTATTTTGATATATTACTTTCTATTCTTTACAAAAGGTATCCCGTATACAATAAGAGTTGTCAGTACAAGAAGTATTGCTAAAATTCTCAGCACAAACCCTGACCAATAAAAAATATAAGGAGGATCTAATCCGTAAATATTCTGTAAATAACCTCCGGCTAAATAACAGAGTAAACTTACTAAAATCAGTATTAATAATCTTTTTTTCATATCTGATTATCAATTATTCCGCAGCAATCAGTTTCTCCAGAATCTCACATGCACATTGCGGCAGGTTTGTTCCCGGTCCAAATATATGATCTGCTCCGTTTGCGTATAAGAATTCATAATCCTGTTGTGGGATAACACCGCCTACAACAATGGTAATATCTTCAGCACCTAATTTTTTCAATTCTTCCACTACCTGCGGAACCAGCGTTTTATGCCCTGCAGCAAGTGAGGAAACTCCCAGAATATGAATATCATTTTCCACTGCCTGTTTCGCTACTTCTTCCGGTGTCTGGAATAATGGTGCAACGTCCACATCAAAGCCCATATCTGCAAAAGCTGTAGCTACTACCTTTGCACCCCTGTCGTGACCATCCTGCCCCATTTTCACAACCATTAAACGCGGTCTGCGTCCTTCGTATTCTTCAAACTTTTGCGTCAGCTCAACGGCTTTAGCAAAGTATTCATTTTTAGATGCATTCATAGCGTAAACTCCCTGAATGGTTTTTATTTGTGCTTTATACCTTCCGAATTCCCCTTCCAGAGCATCAGAAATTTCTCCTAAAGTAGCTCTTCTTCTTGCAGCTTCTATACTCAGTGCGAGAAGATTGCCCTTACCCGTTTTTGCACATTCTTTAATCTCATCGAGAATTTGCTCTACGGCCTTATTATCTCTCCCAGATTTTATGCTATTCAGCCTTTCAATCTGTTTCTGGCGTACCAATGAATTATCAATATCCAGAATTTCAAATTGTGGTTGCTTCTGCTGAGTTCTGAAGCTGTTTACTCCGATGATAAATTCTTCACTACTGTCAATCTTTGCCTGCTTTTTAGCAGCTGCCTCCTCAATTCTCATTTTTGGAATTCCGGCTTCAATAGCCTTAGTCATCCCACCTTCTTTCTCTACCTCTTCAATATACTTCATGGCTTCATCAATCATCTGTTGGGTAAGACTTTCTACAAGATAGCTTCCCCCCATTGGATCTACTACATCACATATTTTGCTTTCCTGCTGCAATATAATCTGTGTATTTCTGGCAATTTTAGCAGAATAATCTGTAGGCAAGGCAATAGCCTCATCCAGTGCATTGGTATGCAAAGATTGTGTTCCGCCTAATGCTGAGGACAAAGCTTCTATAGCAGTACGGGTAATATTATTAAACGGTTCTTGTTCTGTCAAGCTCCATCCCGAAGTCTGGGAATGCGTTCTTAGAGCAAGAGATTTTGAATTTTGAGGTTTGAACTGTGCAATCAGCTCGGACCAGATATATCTGGCCGCACGCATTTTGGCAATCTCCATAAAATGATTCATACCAATAGCCCAAAAGAATGATAAGCGTGGGGCAAAATCATCGATATTCATTCCGGCCTGAATTCCGGTTCTTACATACTCTAACCCGTCAGCCAATGTATAAGCCATTTCCAAAACAGGTGTGGCTCCTGCTTCCTGCATGTGGTAGCCTGAAATAGAAATAGAATTGAACTTAGGGATATTTTGTGAAGTATATTCGAATATATCGGCAATAATCTTCATAGAAGGCGCTGGTGGATAGATATAGGTATTCCTTACCATAAACTCTTTCAGAATATCATTCTGGATGGTTCCCGAAAGGAGTTCCTGATTTACTCCTTGCTCTTCTGCGGCTACAATATAAAATGCTAAAATTGGCAGTACAGCACCGTTCATAGTCATGGAAACGGAAATCTGATCCAAAGGAATTTCATTGAAGAGGATCTTCATATCTTCTACCGAATCTATCGCTACTCCGGCTTTTCCAACATCACCAACAACTCTTGTATGATCCGAGTCATATCCTCTGTGCGTTGCAAGATCGAATGCTACAGAAAGGCCTTTTTGACCTGCTGCCAGATTTCTACGGTAAAATGCATTGGATTCTTCTGCAGTAGAGAATCCTGCATATTGCCTGATTGTCCAAGGTTTCTGAACATACATTGTTGTATATGGGCCTCTGAGATAAGGAGCAATCCCTGCCGAATATTCTTTATCAATCAAAGCCCGGGCATCGTCTGCAGAATACGAAGTCTTCATCTGAAGTCCGTCCTTCTCAAAATTATAATTTTCAAATGCTGAAGGCTTAATATCAAAATCAGGTTTCGGCGTCGTTATGGGTCTTCTCATTTCATGAAGTTTATACCCGTAAATTTAAAAAATATTACCAATACACGCTCAGATTACCAGATATGTTTTAGCACTTAATACCTTATTCAATCCTAAGAGAATCATTTCACTGAAAGTCAATCTGCAAATCACAAAAAAAAAACGGACCATAAAGTCCGTTTAAATTATTATTTTGGTGCAGGACAGAAGGCATATCCACCGTCTGGACATTTCTTGTTACAAGGCCAAGGTTGTAATTCCCCTTTAATAAGACAAGCTCCTTGTCGATCATCTACTTCTCCAAAACCGCCAACTATACTGCTTAGGTTTTTTCTTGTAATTTTTTTCATAATAAATCATTTATTGGTGAGCTACATAGATACGATATTTATCCCAATTAATAAAATACTTTAGTATACAAAAATTTATAATATTATAGATTTTATACAAAAAAACGGACTATAAAGTCCGTTTAAATTTCTATTCCCCAGGATCTGTACATAAAGGAATTAGTCTGTTTGGACATCTTTGGTTGCATGGCCAAGGGCGTAATTTCCCATCAATTAGACAGTATCCCTGTTGATCACTAAGATCTCCGCCAACAATACTGCTCAGCTTTTTTCGGTTAATTTTTTTCATAATAAATCATTTATTGGTGAGCTACATAGATACAATATTTTCCTTAATTAATAAAATACTTTAACATACAAAAATTTCTAATGTTGCAGATATTGTAAAAAAAAACGGACTTAAAAGTCCGTTCAAGTTTTTCAATTAGTTTCTACTAACATCGCAAAAAGGAGTCATTCCATCCGGACATTTGCTATCGCAACCTCCTCCCCACGCACGTAATTTTCCATTAATAAGACAGTATGCCTGTCCTCCTCCTACATTATTACCTCCCTGGATACTGCTTAGTTTTTTTCTGTCAATTTTTTTCATGATATGTCATTTATTGGTGAACTACATAGATACGATATTTTCCCAATTAATAAAAACATAAACCTTTTATAATTTGTGAATTTTAAATAAAAAAGCGGGCTAAATAGCCCGCTTAATCTTTATTCGAAAAGTATATTTTTAGAAGCCTTCTTCTTCTCCTTTCATTTTTTCAGCATTTTCTGCCATGATTACAGCATCGATCATCTCACCAATATCTCCATTCATATAAGCATCAAGGTTATAGATAGATTTATTAATACGGTGGTCTGTAACCCTACCCTGAGGATAGTTGTAAGTTTTAATCTTAGCAGAACGGTCTCCTGTAGATACCATCGTCTTACGTTGCGCTGCAATATCACCTACCACTTCCTGAAGTTTGATATCATATAGTTTTGCACGAAGCATTTCCATTGCTAATTCACGGTTAGCCAGCTGAGAACGTGCCTGCTGACATACAACTACGATTCCTGATGGCTTATGTGTTAACTGTACTTTTGTTTCTACCTTGTTAACGTTCTGTCCACCGGCACCTCCTGAACGGGAAGTCTGCATTTCGATATCTGCAGGGTTAATTTCCACATCCACCTCTTCAGCTTCCGGAAGAACTGCAATAGTAATAGCAGAGGTATGAACACGTCCTTGAGACTCGGTTTCCGGTACACGTTGTACACGGTGAACTCCGGACTCAAACTTCATAATACCATAAACACCTTCCCCTTCAACTTTCATAATCAATTCCTTATAGCCTTTAGTAGCTTCGTTAGAATCGGTTACCTCATGTCTCCAACCTTTGGTTTTAAAGTACATAGAATACATTCTGTAGATATCCTCCACAAAAATAGCAGCCTCGTCTCCACCTGTACCTGCACGTAATTCTACAATGATGTTTTTATCATCTGCAGGATCTTTCGGGATTAGTAATACTTTCAGTTCTTCTTCAAAACCCGGAATTTTTTCCTGAGCTTCAAGCTTCTCCATTTTAGCCAAATCGGACAAATCTTTATCTGATCCGTCAGCAATAATTTCGTCGGACTCTTTTATCGTATCTAAAGCCGATTTGTACTGATCATAAACCTTAACGATTTTCCCCAGATCACTGTATTCTTTATTTAAAGAAGAATATCTTTTCTGATCTGAGATAACATCCGGCTGAATGATCAAATCAGCGACTTCGTTATATCTTTGTTTTATAGCTTCCAGCTTCGGAATTAAACTCTTTGACATAATAGAATTTTAGGCTGCAAAGATACGGATTTTCAGGAGACAAGAAAAAAGTAAAAAACAGCGGATTTTTACATTAAAAAAACAAAAATCCGTTCCTCAGAAGAGAAACGGATTTTCTTTATATAGTTTTGCTTTAAACTAGTGTGCGTGGTGTCCATGCGCTGGGCGCTCACCTGCAGGTCTTTGGTAGATTACCTCAACACCTTCCTGCTCATATAGCTTCTTGTATCTTACTTCTTCAGGATCAAAGTTTTTGTTCTTCTTTCCGAAGTATTCTAACAAACCTTCTGTTAACCAAAGCGGAACAATATATGTTGCGAACATAAAGATACACCAGAAACCAGCCAAGAACATTGTAAAGAAATACACTGTCCAAAGGAACTGATAGAATGGATAAAAAGATGATAAAATCATTTCTCAAATATTTTATAGGGCAAAAATAGGTTTTTTTTACTTTTTAGCAAAGGATTTAAACGTCTATTTTTAATTTATACTCATTTTATATAGAACTAGTGGGCAAGGTTTGCGAAGAAATCATTTCCTTTATCATCGGTAATAATGAATGCAGGGAAATCTATTACTTCAATCTTTCTTACGGCCTCCATTCCCAGCTCTTCGAAGTCTACAACCTCAACAGATTTGATGTTTTCTTTTGCCAAAACTGCTGCAGGACCACCAATAGAACCAAGATAGAAACCACCATGTTTTGCGCATGCATCTGTTACATCTTTACTTCTGTTCCCTTTTGCCAGCATTACCATACTTCCGCCGTTTGCCTGGAACTCGTCTACATAAACATCCATTCTTCCTGCCGTTGTTGGGCCAAAGCTTCCTGAAGCCATTCCCTGAGGAGTTTTTGCAGGCCCTGCATAATAGATCGGGTGGTTTTTGAAATATTCCGGCATTGGTTTGCCACTATCTAATAATTCTTTGATCTTAGCATGGGCAATATCTCTTGCTACGATTAAAGTACCATTTAGTTTTAATCTAGTTTTAATCGGGTATTTTGATAGCTCAGCCAATACTTCATTCATTGGTCTGTTCAGATTAATCGTTACGGGTTCTTCCAGATGTGGTGCTGTTTCTGGTAAGAATTTTTCAGGGCTTACTTCTAGTTGCTCAAGGAAAATCCCATCTTTGGTGATTTTTCCTTTGATATTTCTGTCAGCAGAACAAGAAACGCCCATACCAACAGGACAAGAAGCTGCATGGCGAGGTAAACGGATTACACGTACATCGTGTGTAAGATATTTACCACCAAACTGTGCTCCGATAGCACTTTCCTGACAAATCTTTTGTACTCTCTTCTCCCATTCCAAATCACGGAATGCCTGACCACCAATGTTTCCTTCAGTCGGAAGGTTATCATAATATCCTGCACTAGCTTTCTTCACTGCTGCAAGGTTAGCTTCTGCAGACGTACCTCCGATTACTAAAGCTAGGTGATACGGTGGGCATGCCGCTGTACCAAGATCCATGATTCTTTCTTTAACAAATTCTTCCAGAGATTTATCATTCAATAATGATTTTGTCTTCTGGTAAAGGAAGGTCTTATTAGCAGAACCTCCTCCTTTTGCAAGAAATAAGAATTTATACGCATCTCCTTCCTCAGCATAAATATCAATCTGTGCCGGAAGGTTAGATCCTGAATTCTTTTCATCGAACATCGTTAACGGAACCACCTGAGAATATCTAAGATTCTGATTCTGGTAAGTATTATAAATTCCTTTGGAAATCCACTCAGCATCATTTGCTCCTGTATAAACATTCTCTCCTTTCTTGGCAACACATATTGCAGTTCCGGTATCCTGGCAAGAAGGAAGTGCTCCTTTTACCGCTACAGATGCGTTCTGTAACAGGTTATAAGCCACAAAGCGGTCATTGTCTGTCGCCTCAGGGTCGTCGATAATATTTTTAAGCTTCTGTAAATGAGTTGAACGAAGCATGAATGAAACATCCTTTAATGCCTCTTCTGCTAAAAGTTCCAGTCCTTTAGGATCAACAGTTACAATCTCTCTTTCACCTAACTTCTCAACCTTTACATAGTCGGAAGTCAATTTTTTGTATTGTGTGTCGTCTTTTAGAATAGGAAATGGTTCCTGATACTGAAATTCCATTTTTAATATTTTTCTGAAAAATTAGAGTCGTAAAAATAAGAATAATGAAAGCTGTACTATTTCAAATATGAGTAAAATCACTAGCTTTATTCATATTTATAATGATTATAAATTGGATGAAATCTATTTAGGAAAACCAAACATACCGACTGGTATGTGAAATAAGAAAAGATTTCTATATTTGTAGTGTGTTATGAAAGAAACGCCTGAATATATTATTGAAAAGGTAGCTCCTGTATTTAATAAGAAAGGATATACCGCCACTTCATTATCAGAAATTACTAAAGCCACCAGCCTTACTAAAGGGGCTGTATATTTCTATTTCAAGAATAAGGAGCATCTTGCCGTTAAAGCTTTTCATTTCAATATAGAGAAGATTATTAAGCCTTTAAGACAAAAGATAGCATCAAAAGAAAACAGCATAGAGAAGCTTAAGGCTATTACTGAATATTTTAGAACCGATTATTTTGATTTTGCAAGAGAAATTGGTGGTTGCCCAATGCTAAATCTTGGTGTAGACGCTCAGTTTAATAATAAAGTACTATTTGATGAAGCCCAGAAGATATCAAAAATTTTCATCCGGAGTATTTCTGAGATCATCAAGTCTGGTGTTCTTAAAAGGGAAATTAAAGCCCATACAGATGTTGATAAAATATCAATGGTTATTTATGCCATGACAGAGGGAGCCGTATTCATGGCAATTACAAAAGATGATAAAAGCTTTCTGACTCATATGAATGACCATATCGACAGCAGCATTATAGAACAAATACGCATTTAAAAATTTTTTAACCATCAACATACCGATTGGTATGTTATAAAATTTAAAGATAAAATCATGGAAGCAACTATTGAATCGATCGGGATATACATCCCTGAAAACAAAATCACCAATCAGTATTTCGAAGAGATTATTGAAACCAGTGATGAATGGATTACGAGCAGAACTGGTATCAAAACAAGATACTTCAGTAAGGAAAATGAGTATACGAGCGATTTATGTATCAAGGCCATTGAAAATCTGGAGAAGGAGTATAAAAAAGGCCTCACAGATATCGATTTCATTATTATAGCAACCAGCACGCCGGATCAGCAATTTCCAAGTGTTGCCAGTAAAATTCAGGACAGATTCAATATTCCGCAGGCGGGTTGTGTTGATATTTCCGCAGGCTGCGCAGGATTTGTATATGGTATTATTATGGCTCAGGGTCTTATAGCTTCTGGCAGTTATAAAAAAATTCTGGTAGCCGGTGCCGAAACATTATCCAAAATTTGTGATTTTACAGACCGAACAACCTGCATTCTTTTTGGCGACGGAGCCGGAGCAGTGATAGTAGAAGCGTCGGAGCAGAAGCAACTTTTCTCTTCAACGACTATCACAGACGGATCATATGGCAAGGAACTCTACAAATCGGAAGGACATGCCTCCATAAACGGAGAAAACGTTGTAAATGACGGAAAAATACACCAAAACGGAAGAACGGTTTTCAAGTGGGCTGTATCCACATTACCTGTAGAAATCCTGAGATTACTGGAAAAGAATAAACTCTCTTTGCAGGATATAACATGGATGATTCCGCATAGTGCCAATATAAGAATACTGGAAAATGTATGTGAAGAGCTTGGGTTTCCAAAAGAAAAATGTCTGCAAAGTGTTACAGACTACGGAAACACTTCTGCAGCGTCTATTCCCATAGCCTGGTATAATGGTATAAAAGACAGAAAACTACAACCAGGAGATCTTATTGTATTGGCCGGTTTTGGTAGTGGCCTTACTTTCTCGGGAATATGTCTTCGGAATCAGATTGCAAATAAACACTTAATACAATAATAATCAATATTATAAACACAAAATTTCGTACAGTATTATTTTATAAATCATGATTATTATCAATTGCATAAAATCTGTTCTTTAGCTAACTTTATAAAAAATTAGATCACAATGATTTACAGAACCGAACACGACACAATGGGCGAGGTAAAGGTACCCGCTGACAAATTTTGGGGAGCACAGACAGAACGTTCCCGAAATAATTTTAAAATCGGACCAGAGGCTTCCATGCCTCACGAAATTATAGAAGCGTTTGCTTACCTGAAGAAGGCTGCAGCTTATGCAAATACAGATCTGAGAGTCCTTCCTTCTGATAAACGGGATATGATTTCTCAGGTTTGTGACGAGATCCTTGAAGGAAAGCTTTTTGATCAGTTTCCGCTTGTGATCTGGCAAACAGGATCAGGTACCCAATCGAATATGAATGTTAACGAGGTTGTTTCCAACAAAGCACATGTAAACAATGGTGGGCAATTGGGAGACAAATCAGAAGTACATCCAAATGATGATGTAAACAAGTCTCAGTCTTCTAACGACACCTATCCTACAGCTATGCATATTGCAGCATATAAAAAGGTTGTAGAACATACTATTCCGGCTGTTGAAACATTAAAGAATACACTAAAAGCAAAATCGGAAGCTTTTAAAAACATCGTAAAGATTGGGAGAACACACCTAATGGATGCTACTCCACTTACGCTGGGGCAGGAATTTTCCGGTTATGTGGCTCAACTGGAATTTGGTTTGAAAGCATTAAAAAATACATTACCGCATTTAGCAGAGCTGGCACTAGGCGGAACAGCCGTGGGAACAGGGCTAAATACCCCACAGGGCTACGATGTAAAAGTAGCTGAATATATTGCTAAGTTTACCGGACTGCCTTTTATAACTGCGGAAAACAAATTTGAAGCTCTTGCTGCTCATGATGCTATTGTTGAATCCCACGGTGCACTAAAGCAACTTGCTGTATCTTTATTCAAAATAGCTCAGGATATCCGTATGCTGGCTTCCGGTCCAAGATCCGGAATCGGAGAAATCCATATCCCGGAAAACGAACCAGGATCTTCTATTATGCCTGGAAAAGTAAATCCAACACAAAATGAAGCTATGACAATGGTTTGTGCACAGGTCTTAGGAAATGACACAACCATTTCATTTGCCGGAACACAGGGAAATTATGAACTGAATGTTTTCAAACCTGTAATGGCCTATAACTTCCTGCAATCAGCACAGCTTATTGCTGATGCTTGTATTTCTTTCAACGACCATTGTGCAGTAGGCATCGAACCTAATGAACCACGAATAAAAGAACTGGTAGACAAATCACTGATGTTGGTTACAGCACTGAATACGCATATCGGTTACGAAAATGCTGCTAAAATTGCTAAAACAGCTCACAAAAACGGTACAACACTGAAAGAGGAAGCTATCAATCTGGGACTTGTAACAGCCGAGCAGTTCGATGAATGGGTGAAACCAGAGGATATGGTGGGCAGCCTGAAATAAGGTTAATTTGTTTTATCATTCAATAGACTCATGAAAATTCGGGATGAAAAACTCCGGGAAATAATAGACTGGGCTAATGGAAATGAAGATATCAGGGCTGTTATACTGACCAGTTCTCTTGTAAATCCTTTAGCTCCTGTCGACGATTTCAGTGATCTGGATGTAGAGCTTATATTTGAAGACAACCAAGCTTATATTGCAGATCGTAAATGGCTTAATCTTTTTGGCAAGCCAATTTCTATGATTGAAGAGGATGAAAGCTGTTTCAATGGAATACATGCCATGAAAATGGTTTTGTATGAAGACACTGTAAAGGTGGATTTCAAGCTTTATCGTAAGTCTTCTTTTCTACAGGAAATACAGTATGAAGAGCTTCCCGAAGACTGGGATATAGGATACAAAATATTGCTGGACAAAGATGGCATTACCCAAAATATGAAACCTCCGACACATCTGGTTTCAATTATCAAAAAACCAGATGAAAAAGATTTTACAAAACTGATCACAGATTTCTGGTGGGACTGTACCTATGTCGCAAAATGTCTGGCGCGTGGAGATATCTTCTATGCCAAATTCATGTCGGAAAATATCATCAGAACGGAATATCTGGTTCCGCTGTTGGAGTGGCATATTGCAAATCAGCACAATTGGGATATTACAACCAATAAACATGGAAGGCTTTTCAAAAAATATCTGTCGCAGGATCTCTGGCCTAAAACTGAGCAAACCTTTTCCGGAAGCAATATCGAAGAAAACTGGAAAGCCCTTTTCAGTATGACTGATATAGTAGGAGAACTTGGGGGGAATCTAGCAGAATCGCTTAATTATCCCTATCCTTCAGAAATGGAGAATAATATCAGAGCCTATCTGGAAACAGTATATAAATCCTGTAATTAGTTTGTCTTTTTGTTCATCCATAAAAGACACTAAGGAATAATAAAAAGCGGCCTCAATAATTTTGAGGCCACTTTTATATCTGTTTATATTCTAAACATTTACGATACAATCTGATCTGCAAAGTATTTCTCCAGATCCTGCAGTGTCTCCGGATTGGTTTGTATATCTCTTACTACCTCGCCTTTATTCAGAATCACAATCCTGTTGCAAACCTCCGTTGTATGGGAAAGGTCGTGACTGGAAATAAGAAATGTAACATTAGCATCCTGCGACCAGTTTCTGATCAGGTTTTTCAGTTTAATCTGTGTAGAAGGATCAAGATTGGCAAAAGGCTCGTCCAATACAATAATTTCCGGATTACCTATCAATGCACCTACAATACCAACTTTCTTCATATTCCCTTTAGAAAGATCCCGGATATATTTTCCGGCATTCAGAATTTCTCCATTAAACAGATCCGAAAATTGCTTCAGAAATTCGTCTACGCTAGCCCTGTTCTGCCCTCTCAATTCTCCCAGAAAATAAAAATACTCTTCTGGTGTAAGATAGCCAATAAGGAAGCTTTCATCTATAAAAGCACTAAGCTTTGTTTTCCAGGCTTCAGATTCGTTAACTTTAATATTATCAATACTGATAAATCCCGATGAAGGAGCTATAAGATCTAATAGTACACTGAATAAAGTAGTTTTTCCGGCACCGTTATTTCCTACCAGTCCGAATGTCTCACCTTTGGGAATGCTAAGCTCATGGATATTTAAAACTTTATTGGCACCGTAAACTTTTGATATATTTTGAATTGAAATCATTTTATTGAATTTGGATATTAATTTATAGTTATTCGTTAAACTGTATAATATTGTTAGTCTACCTTTTTGAAGGCTGCAAGTGTAGAATACTTTTCGGACCTATAGATCTTCACGATCTGATCAAAAATCTTATCTCTTAAAAGGAATCCAATAAGCCCAAGAATACCTAAACTGATTACTGCTGCAGACATTCCGGCAAAGTATTTTACAATCCCGAATACCGCCATCGGAACCAACATCTGCGGGATAATAATGATCAGAATCTTTATATTAAAATTATTTTGTCCTGCAGTGAATCCTTTTGAAGCTGAATTTAAATCAATCGGTTTTTTATTATAGGCACCGGCTAATAAAGTAAGGTAAGAGTTAACACCCAAGTTATACAGACCTGCCGCAAATATGGTGAAATAGAACTCCCAACTTGTGAAGAAAACGTAGAAAGTCGCCAATACCATAGAAACAGCTGTAACAATAACGAAAAGCCACCATTTAGCCTTCAGATACTCTTTATACGGAACATTCTGTGTCATCATCAGTGGATAATAGGAACTATCCCATGCCGGAACTCTTTGTCCGAACATTAAATTGAACCCACCGGTAACAAAAATCCCAAGAAATACCTGCATAAAGCTATGGGAATACCCTTTATTAAAAATAAGCAATCCGTAAAATAAGAACAGAAAACCACCAATAAGTGCACTTCTGGCAGCTTTACTTCTTTTAATAAGTTTAATATCATTATTAATAAAAGTTCCTATAGCACCAAAACGGTTTAGGTATTCAATATTTTCTGTTTTTCCAACCGTCTTCTTCATTTCCAAACCTTTATCCAGATAAAGATTCTGTTTAATAAAGCTAAAAGCCATTTTACCTAAAACAAGAACCAGAAGCAAAGGAATAAAAAACAACCACCATTTCTGATATACAGAATAGATTAGTGTTTCGGAAATATTCAATACATCAATAATCTTGAAATAATGTAATCCGCCTAATACAATAATAACTGCAAAAATGGAATACAACAGTGTATTATTCTTATTGATGAATGTATTGATAAAGGCATTGGAAAAGATAAGTGCTACTACAGAAATAAACACCGCCAGTACCGATAATATACTAAAACCGCCATCCACTAAAAGCAATACTGTAAACGGAAGCATAAACAACAAAAACACCCATGTAAAGAATGACAAAAGAATCTTTACCAGAGTATAGCTTGTAATTTTATTCTTGGGAATATTAAGGGTAAGTAATGGCTTTATATTATTGGCTGGCAGCTGTTGCATAAAATATTTAAGCAACAGATCCAGTACCCAGTATACGAGAAAAAATCTACTGAAAAGAATCAATGGATTGACTCCCTCTTTCCTGGCACCAAAAAATAAGGCAAATGCTCCTCCGAAGAATATTAATGCCATATAGGCGAAGATGAAGAACATACCAATCTTCATCAGGATACCGGCTCCTAACTGCGGACTTCTGAAAAAACTTTTAAATTCCAGACGAATTAGTTTTGCAAACATGTTAATTAGCTTTATCTAATTAGTTCATGATTTGCAAGAAATGTTACAAAAATTTATTTTTTCTGATCTGTATTTCTGAAAGGCATAGAACCCACGTTAAAGCTACCATCAACAACAGCTTTCTCCAGTTCCAGAATACCTTTTAGAGATTCATAATCAACCTTATCGGCATCATCCGTAGGTTTATGGTAGTCGTCGTGTCCGCCAGTATGGAAAAACAGAACAGGAATATCTTTTTCATAGAAAGATGTCTGATCCGATCCGCCACGTCCTTCATAGCCCGTATAGAATTTCACAAACTTATTAGGATCTATTTCTTTGAAAATAGTCTCAAATTCTGGTGATGTTCCGTAGCCAATAACAGAAACGCCTCTTTCTTTGTTCAATCTGCCAATCATATCCATATTCAGCATCCAAAGCACTTTACCAAGGTCATATGTTGGGTTCTTTACAAAATACCGTGAACCAACCAATCCTAATTCTTCTGCTCCGAAAGCAATAAACAGGAAATTCACTGGCTCTTTTATATTATTTTGGCTATATACGCGTGCTAATTCCAATAATCCGGCAACACCCGAAGCATTGTCATCTGCACCATTGTGTATCATACCATAACTGTCTTTTGCCAAAGAGCTTCCCTGTTTTCCTTCTCCAAGATGGTCATAGTGAGCCCCAATAACAACGGTTTTAGCCGCATTATTATCTAAAAAGCCAATCACATTTCTGGCAGGTCGGATGCTATCGGTAACTTTAACTTTTCTGACTTTAGCCTCAAAGTCCTGATAATAACCATTTACTCCTAAAGGCTCCAGTTTATATTTTTTAAATTGTGAAGTGATGTATTTTGCGGCTTCTTGATTTTGTTTGCTCCCTGTTCCACGGCCCTTCATTCGGTCACTAGCCAAAAAATAAACGTGCTTTTTCAGATTTTTAACTTCAATCTCCTGTGCATAAGAGCATAGTCCTAGTAATAAGAAAGTAAATAGAATAGTATTTTTCATGGGTATTAATTCGTACAAAAATAGAGAAAACCCTGCAACGTTGCCAGTTTTCGGAAAACGAAACTACAGCATCAGTTCTTTTGCCTGTTCTATTGCTGCTTCTGTAATCTTGCTACCACTAAGCAATTGGGCAATTTCCTGTAGCTTTTCGTCCTGATTCAGAGGAATAATGGTAGACTGTGTTTTTCCTCCTACTTCGGATTTCATTACTTTATAATTGTAATCTCCTTTAGCAGCAACCTGAGCCAGGTGGGTGATAACAATAAGCTGCATATCCTGCCCCATCTCATGCATTAATTTTCCAATTTCTTCGGCTACACGTCCGGAAACTCCGGTATCTATTTCGTCCAGAATCAGGGTTGGCAGTTCAGAATTTTCAGCCATAATCTTTTTAACAGCAAGCATTACACGGGATCTTTCTCCTCCAGAAATAGCTGTATGAACAGGTTTCATCGGAAAACCGGTATTAGCTTGAAATAAAAGCTGAATGGTATCACTACCATATTCATTAAATTCAGGATCTTCACTTAAATCTACTTCCATCCTGGCCTTTTCCAAACCAAGGCGCTGTAAAATATGCTGGCTTTTCTCAACAAATATTTTAGCTCCGGACTTTCTGTTTTTAGTAAGTTCCGCTGCTATTTTTTTGAGTTTCGTCTTTTGTTGTTCAATATACTGGAGCTGCTCTTTGATATGCTCTTCCAGATTTTCTGCAAGATTTTGCTCTTTAGCATACTCATCACGGATACTAACAAGTTCTTCCACAGTCTGTACCTGATGCTTTATCAATAATGTATTTACCAGATTGAGTCTGGTATTAAGCTCTGCAAGAGCTTCAGGATTCATTTGTACCTTTTCAAGTTCGTTTTCACAGGAATCTGCTATATCCTTTAGTTCAAAATACAAACTCTGGATTCGCTCTGAAAGTTGTTCATAATTCTCAGAATATCCTGTAATCTTTGAAAGTTTTGCTTTAGTTTCGTTCAGAATAGTAAGTACTCCGGCTTCATCCTGCTGCAAAAGCTGATAAGTCTGTGATAACTGTTCTATAATAGTCTCTGCATTTTCTTGTGCAGAAAGTTCATTCTTAAGTTCATCCAGATTCAACTGATCCAGTTGTGCTTCCTCCAGCTCCTGTAAAAGATATTGATGGTAATCTGCCTCTTTATTACCTTCCGCTAAGCGTTTTTCTAACTGCAGAAGCTTGGCTTTTGCCTGTGTATAAATTTTAAATTCCGACTGATAGTCGGCTAATAATTTCTGATTTTTTGCCAGTCCGTCGATTATTCCAAACTGGTATGTTTCTGAAAAAAGATTAGAAGTTTCAAACTGCGAATGAATATCTATAAGTCTTTCAGAAAGCTCTTGCAATACAGATAATGTAACCGGAACATCATTAACAAAAGCTCTCGATTTACCGGCAGGTGCAATTTCTCTGCGTATAAGTGTTTCTTTCTCAAAGTCAAGATCATTATCTTCAAAAAAGCTTTTAAACTTCGCTTCATCCAGTACAAAAGTTCCTTCAACGATACTTTTCTTTTCAGCATCGGCAATTGACTTCAAATCTGCCCTTTCGCCCATCATTAGGCGCAGTGCACCAAGAATAATCGATTTACCGGCTCCAGTTTCTCCGGTAATCACCTGTAGCCCCTTATGAAGGTCTACCTCCAGCCTATCGATCAATGCAAAATTCTGAATGAATATTTTAGATAACATTTTTCCTTCGTTTACGCTATTTATTTAGTGTAATTTTTCTTCTACTACGTTTAGGATATCCTCTGCTACTTCTGTCTTCTTTTTAAGGTCGAATACCTTACTTTCTCCTTCTTTTGTGAAAATACTGATCTTATTGGTATCTCTCTTAAATCCTGCTCCGGAATCCTGAAGTGAATTCAGTATAATAAGATCCAGATTCTTTTGTACCAATTTAGATTTAGCATATTCTACTTCATTTTGGGTTTCCAGTGCAAAACCTACTAATAACTGATGGCTTTTCTTTTCACCCATTGTCTTCAGAATATCAGGGTTTTTCACAAGCTCTATCATAAAGTCCTGTTCCTTCTTTTTGATCTTCTGATCCGAATAATATTTGGGGGTATAATCTGCTACGGCAGCACTCATAATGGCTACATCTACATTTTCATAATATTTGAAAACCTCTTCCAACATCTCTTTCGCTGAGATTACAGCATGTAATGAAATATTGGGATGTGTAGTATGCAAGCTGCTTGGACCAGATATAAGGATAACCTCAGCACCTCTGTCTGCAGCTGCTTCCGCCAATGCAAATCCCATTTTTCCGGAAGAGTGATTTCCTATAAATCGAACAGGATCTATTGGTTCAAAGGTTGGTCCTGCTGTAATCAGTACCTTTTTGCCTTTCAGCAGAGACTTTGAATTTTCTGTACTAAAGAATTGTTGTAAATGTCTGAATATAGTTTCTGGTTCAGCCATTCTGCCTAGCCCCGTAAGACCACTTGCAAGCTCACCTTCTTCGGCCGGAATAATCCGGTTTCCAAAGCTCTCAATCTTTTTCAGATTTTCGGTTGTTGTAAGATGTGCATACATATCCAAATCCATTGCGGGAGCTACAAAAACAGGACATTTAGCTGAAAGATATGTTGCCTGTAAAAGATTGTCACATAAGCCTGTAGACATCTTTGCCAGTGTATTCGCCGTACATGGAGCAATAAGCATTACATCTGCCCATAGTGCTAAATCAACATGATTGTTCCAGGTCCCCTCTGTATTATAAAAATCTGTATATACCGGATTTCTGGATAAGGTTGAAAGACTAAGAGGTGTAACAAACTGGTGTGCATCCTCCGTCATAATCACCTGCACTTCTGCACCGTTTTTCACCAGTTCTCTTATCAGAAAATGGATTTTATAGGCAGCTATACCGCCTGTAACGCCCACTAATACTTTTCTTCCTTGTAAGCTGTTCGCCATGCTGAAAAATTTGTAGTAATAATACGACAAAAAGATGTCTTAAAAAAACATCTTCCTGCCAATATTCATAAAAGTCGTTGTAAAACGCTTAGTTTCTGTCTTCTGTCTTACGGAAATAGATATCACCATCCATCCATTCCTGAACTGCAATTGAAGTTGGTTTTGGTAATCTTTCGTAGTTCTTAGAAATCTCAATTTGTTCTCTGTTTTCAAAAACTTCTTCCAGAGTTGAGTTATGAACAGCAAATTCATCTAATTTTTGGTGAAGTTCTGTTCTGATTTCAGCATTAATCTGCTCCGCTCTCTTACCCATAATTACGATAGCTTCGTAGATGCTACCTACTTTTTCTTCGATCTTATTCTTATCGTAAGTGATGGTGTTTACTGGTGCTTTAGAATCTTTAACGCTCATATCTGATTTACTTTAATTTAAAATTTTAGTTGCTTTTTCTAGGTATTTTGAAAGTCGCTGCCGGAGGTGGTGTATTCAATATAGCAGAATCCTTTTGCAACCCTCTTACCTTATCTTTATATTCTTTTACAGCTTTAGCCTTACGGTTATTCTCTGCTTTTTTTTCCATTTCAGCAGCTTGTTCAGCTGAAAGTCTTTTAATTCTTGCTTCTCTCTCTGCTCTTCTCTTATCGTATTCTACTTTAAGTTTAGCAAAGTTTTCTTTCTCATGCTCCAGAGACTCTCTTATTTTTACAGCATCTTTACTGTTATCAGAGTTAGGGAACTCACGTTCCACCTGTCTGGTAAAAGAAATAGCATTTTCAATTCTGTCTGATTTCAGATCATAACTAGACAATGTAGCCAATCTCTCTTTAGATCTCATCATATAATTAAAGATCTGCGGACGAAGTTTTGTAGAAGGATAATCTTCCAATACATTTTCAAATGCTATATCGGCAGCTTTATATTCCGCCATTTTATAATACTGACGGGCATTTTCGTAAGCTTTGAATTCTAGTTTGTAAGACAATTCATCTACAAGCTTAGAAATATTTTTTGATCTTTCCGAACCCGGATAAGTATTCAGGAACTCCTGAAGCTCATTAATCGCAGCAATTGTACTTTCCTGATCGAGATTATAATCTCTTGAATCCTGGTGGTAACAAAGCGCTGACATATAAGCTGCCTCTTCTCTGCGTGGATCTCTCGGGTTATTTACAGTAAAGCTTTTAAACTGGTGCCCTGCTAATTTATAACTTCTGTCATAGTAATTAGCATAAGCTTGTTTATAGCTCATATCGGCTAACTCATCGGTTCCTGCAAGCAGATTTGGTAATCTGTCATAAAGCGCTAGAGCCTGCTTCCAATTCTTTTTTTCGTAATATTTGTCAGCTGCTTTAAGAATAACTTCTTTGTCTGCGCTTTTCATTGCGTTGTCAAACTCTTTGTTACAAGAAACAACGATCAATGCAAGAGTAATAAAGGTTAGAATCTTTTTCATAAATATTTCCGGGCTTTACCTAAGGAATCTTTTCCTTATTAGTTTGCCTATTCGATCTGCAAAAATAAGATTTTTTTTACAATAGAATTGTTTTTATGATAGTTTAACAGTATAGTAATCTCTTTTTAAGAAACCACTACACTGTTATTATCTGTTTATTACGATTCCGGCACCTGTTTAGTGTGCTGCATCGGCAGGATTTATCTTTGATTTCCCCTGCTTGATGGAAAGCACAAACGGAATACAAATAAGGAATAGTATACCAAGATACAGGAATACATCTGCATAGGTCAGTACCATTGCCTGCTTCATCACCTGTCCCTCCAGTAGTTTATATGCTCTTCCTAATGCCTCCTGTGCTGTAGCTCCTTTTGACATCATCATTTGCTGATACATCTGTATTCTTTGTGCAACAATGTCTTTGGTGATATCAACATGGGCCATTAGGTTTACTCTGTGTTTTTGAGAGTCTCTCGCTATATATGTGGTAATAATTGCAATACCAAATGAACCACCTAACTGTCTCATCATCCCTGTAAATGCCGCTCCTTCTGCAATTTCTCTACCTTTTAAGGACGAAAGGGATAGTGTTGTAATCGGCACAAATAGCAGACCTAAACCAACCCCTCTAATTACCAGCGGCCAGAAAAACTCATCCGTAGAGGTATATGGGGTCATCTCATAGTACATCGCAAGACTGTACAGGAAGAATATCGCAAATCCAAGTGTAACCAAATATTTCTGAGGAACTCCTTTCTGTAGCAACTTCCCGATAATTGGCATCATGATTCCGGTCATAATAGATGACGGCACCAGTAGTAATCCGGCATCTGTAGCCGTCCACCCCAGGATAGATTGTGTATATATCGGGACAATAAATGTTGATCCGTATAAACCAAATCCTAATACAAAGGTAAGAACAGTTCCTACCGCCAGGTTAGTATTCTTCAGTACCCTCAGGTTTACAATAGGATATTTCGCTGTTAGCTCCCTCCATAAAAAGAAGATTGCAGACAATACAGTAACAATACTCAGGATAAGAATAATCTTATCATTGAACCAGTCGTCTTGTTGACCGTGCTCTAAAACGTACTGTAAAGATCCTACAGATGTAGAAAGCAGTATAATCCCCCACCAGTCTACCTCACTCGGTTTACGTTTCTCACCATATCTCGGACTTTTTACAAAGTTCATTGCCAGCAGTGCTGCAATAATACCAAGCGGAATGTTGATATAGAAAATATATGGCCAGGAGAAATTATCTACAATATATCCTCCCAGTGGTGGTCCCAATGTAGGTCCTACAATAACTCCCATCCCATAAATAGCTTGGGCCATACCTCTTTTCTCCACCGGGAAAATTTCGGTAATAATGGTTTGCGAGGTTACTAATAAGGCTCCCCCACCAAGTCCCTGTATAAACCTGAAGATAATAAGCTCTGCCATTGAGGTTGAATTTCCACAAAGGAAAGAAGCCGCGGTAAAGACAATGATCGAAGCTACAAAGTAATTTCTTCTACCAAACTGCTGAGAAAGCCATGCCGTCATTGGTACCATAATTACGTTTGCAATAGCATAAGCCGTAACTACCCAGGCAACATCTTCCAGTGTTACTCCCAGACTCCCTTTCATAGAGTCCAGAGCCACGTTCACAATGGTAGTATCTACGATTTCCAGAAGAGCACACAATACCGCCATTAAAACGATAATACCCCTTCTAAAACCATATTCTACCAGAGAATCCGGATTTTCCATTAATCAATTAAGGTATTTAGAACGGAGAAACCTCCGTTTCTTTTATTTATAAATTATTTAGTAGTCACATCAACATCCAGATTCATTCCCGGACGAAGATATTTCAGCATAGGATCTTTCGGGTTTACAAACTCGATAGATACTGGTAGTCTTTGTACCACTTTTACGAAGTTTCCTGAAGCATTATCCGGAGGTAAAAGAGAGAACTGAGCTCCTGTTGCCGGAGAGAAAGAGCTTACTTTAGCTTCGAATTTATGCTGTGGATAAGCATCCGCTTTAATTTCTACTTTCTGTCCGATTCTTATTTTTTCTAACTGAGTTTCTTTGAAGTTAGCAACAACCCAAATATGTTCGTCTACAATGTTAAATAATTGTTGACCAGGATTAAGCAATTGTCCCTGTTGCAAATCTACTCTTGAAACAAAACCTGAAACCGGTGCTGTAATTACAGTATAAGAAAGGTTGATTTTTGCAGCCTCTAAAGACGCTTTGCTTTTCTCCAGGTTAGCTTTTGCTACAGATACCTGAGATCCTACAGCGTGGCTTTGAGAAATTGTAGCTTGTGTCTGATTTTGAGTAGCTAATCTCTGGCTTTCATATCCTTTTACAGTTGCCTGAGCCTCTAGCATTGCTGTACGAGCTTGCTCAAATTGCTGTTTTGTAATACTGTGATCCTGATAAAGATTGCTGTATCTGTTATAATCTTGTGTTGCCTGCCAAAGTTTAGCTTTTGCAGCATCGATATTAGCGTTCATTGCAGCAACCTGATTATTTGTAATAGGTAATGTAGAAGTAGATGCCTCAGTCTGTGCCTGTGCTGCAGTAATACCGCTTTCAGCCTGAGAAACTCCGGCTCTTGCTTCTTCTACCCTAGTATTAATATCACTTGCATCAAGAATTAAAAGTGTATCTCCTTTTTTCACATATTGGTTATCTTTTACTCTTACCTCTTTTATAAAGGCCTGAATTCTTGGAGTGATAGCCGTTATATTTGTTTCTATCTGCGCATCATCAGTTGTCTGGTGCACTTGCGCATGCTGATATTTATAAAATCCAAATGCCCCACCTCCTACAATAAGAACCGCAAGGATGGCGATAAACTTTGAATTAATTTTCTTTTTATTTGGAACTTGTTCAGACATTTCTATGTTTATTATTTGCCGTTATTAATATTTTATTTCTCCTGTTTGTCTTAGTAAATTGAAATAAGACCATTTTTTATCTGCTTTTCCGTATACCAGATTAAGCTGAGCCTGAAGCTGCTCTACGTCTGCAGTAAGAAGATCTGTTGTTGTTGCAAGACCATTATCGAATTTGTTCTTCACAACTTTATAGTTTTCATTAGCCTGTCCCACAGCCTCTTCATAAACTTTAATCTTCTCGTTTTGCAGCTGATAATCTTCAAACGCATTGTGGATATCAGTTTTCACCTTATCGTTCAATGCTTTTTTATTCTCCTGAATTTCAACCTGCTGTAGTTTTGCTGTTTGTACAGTAGCTCTGTTCTTATACAGGTTAGCAAGATCATAGGAAAGAGATAAACCAGCCATTGTCATATGATTAATCTGCAAAATATTAGGCATCCATGCATTGATATACCCTGCAGTAAGAGAAACTGTTGGATAATATGCTGCTTTCGCAATTTCTACATTAGCTTTTCCAACCTTTTCCTGCTCCGAAAGAATTTTATATTCCTGTCTTTGTTGTAAAGACTGCTCCTGAAGATTTTGTTCGTTTACAAATTCCTGAGCCTCGTCTCCACCAATTTCAGGGTCTATTTCAGTTCCTTCAGCTAATCCTAAAAGGACTCCAAGATTGTAGTTTAGTACATTAACATTCTTTTTAGCATCCGCCAAAGACAATTTAACGTTACTTTCCTGAAGTTTTACTCTCATCAGATCGTTTCTGGCAACAACTCCGTTCAGTTCCAGTTTCTCGAAGTCAACACTTCTCTGATGTGATCTGGAAAGGTTTTCGTTGATTACACTGATAGCCTGCTTTGCCTTATAAAGGTTTACAAATCCCTGTGTTGCAGCTAAAGCAATATCCTGCTTGTCGTTTTCCAACTGATACTGCTGAATGCTCTTCTGATATTCCGCAACAGCAATTCCGTTCTTAATCTTAAATCCTGCAAAAAGAGGCATTCCAAGATTTAGCTGCTGTATTGCCACATAATCCGGAGCAGACGGAGATGCTCCACCACCATTCAGGAACGGAAGCTCTGATTTTATTTCCATTGTATTAAATGGCTTCATCAGGTTTCCGCTTAGTTTCAGATCTGGTAATCTTTTATTCTTTGCCTCCTGGACTTTCGAGTCCATTGTATTCAGTTGCGCTTCAGCAATTTTAACCTTAGAGTTATTTTTCATGCTTAGTACTATAGCTTCGGACAAAGTCAGCTTTTGTACTGTTTGCGCAAATTCCAAACCCGCGGCGCTAAATGCAGCCAACAGGAGAATTTTAGTTGTCATTTGTTTCATACCCTAGTAATGAAAATACGGTGTTGTATAAATGGGTTTTTAATCGTTCTTCTAATTTCTGATAGTAATCTTCCTCATTATGCTCAGGCAGGTAGGCCTGGTAAAACTCTCTGTTTCTGATGCTAAAGATGATCGTCCCGAGAATAGTTGCTAGAAGATTTTCAGGCTTTACAGCCTTTTTAAATTCACCTACTACTATTCCTTTCTGAACTACTTCTTCAAATTTGGTTACGCATAATGCGTAAAAATCACGAAGAAATTCTTTATTAGGTTCTGCAGTATGGCATTCATTAGTTACAAATCCATGGAAATAATTGAATTTAAGGATCTGTCCAAGGATAAAATTCAGAATTTCTTTCATTTGCATAGCCGGGCTTGCTGATGAAATCGTTTGTGTAAAATTGCTGAAATTTTCCTTTGCTTTCTGAACTCTGTACTGATACAAATGAAACATCATTTTATCTTTCGAACCGAAATAATATGAGATCATGGCAACATTTATATTCGCCTGACTACAAATTTCTCTTACTGATGTTCCTTTAAAGCCTTTCTCTGCGATAAGGCTTTCTGCAACTTCTAAAATATGCAGTTGCTTTTCACTAAGTTTTTTTATTTTTCTCATTTTACGGATGCAAATTTAATTCACTTTTATGTTATTAAACAAACGTTTAATTAATTTTTTTTCAATTATTTTATTTTTTAATTTTGGAAGATGATATTTGACTTTCATCATCACCATAAGATCCCTGACTATGAGGGAGTTTACAACAAATCTGTTCAGGAAGAATTTTCTCCGGAATTCTATTCCATAGGTTTGCACCCTCAGGATATCAATGAGGATTGGGAGTCTGTAATTGAAAAAGTACATACTGCGGCAAAAACCTCAAACTGCCTATCCATAGGCGAATGCGGCCTGGATGCTTTCGTAAATACATCTATAGAAGAGCAAATAAAAGTGTTTAAATCACAAATTGCAATAGCGGAAGAACTGCAAAAACCGCTAACAATTCACTGTGTCCGTCGTTACAACGAGGTTATAACAGTATGTAAGGGAGTTCGTATTCCAAAAATTATCCATGGATTTAATAAAAGAGAAACCATTGCAACACAATTATTGCAAAATGGTTTTTACTTGTCTTTTGGAGCTTCACTTCTGAATAATTTATCTTTGCAAAAAACTTTTCAGAAAATACCCAACGAAACTTTCGTATTAGAGACCGATACCGCGGAGATCAGCATTGAAATGCTTTATGAAAAAGCTGCAATGGTACGGGGTATTTCTATAATGGAGCTGGAAAATATAGTAGATTATAATTTAAAAACAATTTTCAGATGGTAGATATCTGGCTGGAGCGCACCGAATTACTAATAAAAGAAGCAGGCATAGAGAAACTAAAAAAATCCAATATCCTAATTGTAGGAATGGGTGGGGTAGGTTCTTTTGCAGCGGAATTTATAGCCCGTTCGGGTGTTGGTAATCTGACGATTGTGGACGGCGACGTTATAGATATCACCAATATAAACCGCCAGCTTCCCGCTCTTCACTCAACTGTCGGAGACGATAAAGTTGAATTAATGGCAAGAAGAATTCTGGATATTAATCCGGAATTAAACTTAACCAGAATTAATGAGTTTCTGAACCCGGAAAGAATGGAAGAAGTCATCCAGGCAGGAAACTTCGATTATATTTTAGATTGTATTGATAGTGTAAGTCCTAAGCTTGCGCTGATTAAAGCTGCCAAAAAAAATAAAATAAAAATAGTAAGCTGTATGGGCGCCGGCGGAAAGCTGGATCCAAGCAAAGTAATGGTACGTGACATCAGTAAAACTCGTAATTGCTTTCTGGCAAAGCAAGTTAGAAAAAGGCTGAAAAAAGAAGGTATTAATAAAGGATTCCGTTGTGTTTTCTCTACAGAAATACAGAGAGAAGACAGTCTGAAAATGACAGACGGCAGCAATTATAAAAAATCTTTTTACGGAACCATTAGCTATATGCCTGCTATATTTGGGCTGTATGCAGCATCAGAAGTTATAAGATATCTCATACAAGATAAAATAGCTGAATAAATAATCAGCCAAAAAAAATTAAATGAAAGAATTCGGGTTCCCATCTTCGGAAAAGTTAAAAGCGAAGAAAGATATAGACCGCCTTTTCAAAGAAGGCAAATGGGTTACTACAGGTAATCTTCGCATTATATGGCTTGCCAGTGAATCCGAGACCAAAGTAGGTGTAAGTGTCTCTAAAAGGTACTTTAAAAAAGCTGTATACAGAAACAGAGTAAAGAGATTGCTTCGTGAAGCTTACAGGCTGAATAAGCCTCTTTTGCATGAAAGATTCGGGGAGCATTTTCACATTATGCTATTTTGGGCATCCCCACAACTTCCTGAAAATCTGGATCAAGTAAAATATTTTTACGAGAAACTTTGTCGTAAAAATTAATCATCCTATTTGTTTTTTGCATACATTTAATAAAATTTATGGTATGCCGGAACATATTTCATACTTACAATATATTCTCGGAGCATTTATCGGAATAGGCTTAGCTGCTGCTTCAGGATTCAGGGTATTCATGCCACTCTTTGCAGTAAGTCTGGCATCATATCTTGGCTGGATTCCAATGAATGAAAGCTGGCAATGGCTAGCCGGGCTGCCAACTCTTATAGCAACAGGTATTGCCATGATCGTAGAAATACTAGCTTACTACATTCCTTTTATAGATCATTTACTGGATACTATCAATATTCCTTTAGCTACTATTGCAGGAACACTATTGTTTGCCAGTCAATTCACTCATCTCGGCACATTTCCACAATGGGCATTGGCCTTAATTGCCGGTGGCGGAACAGCCAGTGTAATAAGTTCAGGATTTGCGGGTCTAAGGGCTACATCTACAGCAACTACCGGCGGGACTGGTAATTTTATGGTAGCAAGTACGGAAACATTCGGCGGAAGTCTAATGTCTATACTGGCACTAGCTGCACCTATTATCGCTTTTATTATTACAATCTTATTGATTGTTCTGAGCATTCGGTACGGAAAAAAAATATGGCGCAGAATAAAGCAGTTCCGAAGCCCTGACACGGAAACAAAATAATCTGATACTATACCTGTTTAGATTTTAATCCAAAAAAATTAGCCTTCGGCAAGCTCAGTCTGACACCTCTAAAAGGAAGATATTTTGGGCTAGTAATGTTACTTTGAACCTGTCTAAGAACATTAACTATAAAGTTTAAACATATAATCAATAAAAAAGCCCGAAAGAAAATCTTCCGGACTTTTGTTTTATTTAATCTTCCTGCTGGATTTTACCAGACTTCAAATCTTTTATATAATTAATTTTCTCCTGGAATTCTTTCTTCTTTTCAGGGAATTTTCTCTGGAGAATCTCAAAGGCATTTATAGACTTATTATACAAACGCTGCCCCAAATATAAGTTGGCCAGAGTTTCCGTCATTAGATGCGAAATATCATCACCTTTATCTCTTATCACATAATCCGACTCGTCCTTTAAAGCACTAATTCTTGGATTGTTTTCGATAAACTTCTCAATTGCCTTATTCTTTTTCTCAACGTCTACATTCTCAGGCTTTTCTTTGTGCAGCCAGTTTTGCCAGGTGTTAATAAATGAAGAAACATTACTTGTTACAATTGTTTCTTGTTTAGGTTCAGTCATTATTTCCTCTTCCATTTTTTCTTCATTACTATCCTGTGGTTCTTCTGTTACAGCCTCAGGTTTTACTTCTTCTTTTCCTTTATCAGCGCCTGTTGCACCAAAGAAAGAATAGTTGATTACCGGTCTTTCAGAAGATTCTGTTGCAGAAACTTCTTCTACAATTTCGTTCTCTGTAACCTCTTCTGCTACAGGCGCTTCCGCATGAGCTTCTGCAACTTCAGGTTCCGGAATGGTCTCTTCTTTTAATTCAGGTTCTGGTAATTTTTCCTCTTTAACCTGCATTTCAGATTTTCCGATCAATGCATCAGGGATATGAGCATCAAAGCTCATTGGTTTCCAGTCGTCATTTATAACCGGAGCAGGTTCCGGAGTCGCATCTAATAGAGGCTCTTCTTCAATAATTTCATCAATTATTACAGGAGTATTTTCTTCAACCGCTTCTTCCTCTACTTTTATATCTTCCGGCTCTTGATTTTCAACTTTATCTGATATATCAGAAGAAATATTTTCTTCCACCGGTCTGCTTAGAAAATCAAAATGGGTATTGTCTGCAAAATCAAGCGTAGAGTGATCTATATGCTTCTCTTCTTCCTGTTGCTCCTCTACAGACGCAGGTGCATCGGTAATTATCGGTTGTGTAATTGTAGTAACAAATGAATGTTGGAATCCCGGAACAGCAGAAGGCTTTTTCTCCTTAGCATATTCGGTATGATTATCCGGTATACTGAACTTAACATCCGGAAGAAAATTATCTGCACCAGCGAAACTTGTCTGAGCCGACAAATGATCTTCTTCTGTATGTTCCGCTTCTTTCGGGAGATCTATAATACTTTCTTCTTCTGAATCCTGAATTACAGCAACTGGCTCTACATTCTCAGGAATAACCTCCTCTATTTTTTCTTCAAAAACAGGTTCTTTTTCAGGCTCAGTTGTACTTTCTTCAATTTCATCCACTTTTGGTTCTACAGCTGCAACAGTTATTTCTTCTGTAGCTTTCTGAACAGGCACTTCTGCCACCTCTTCCTGTTGATAAGACACCGGATTAATAAGCTGATACAAAATCTTTTTATCAGTTGTATAAGCTGCTGTTAATGCCAGTTCCTTTTGATAAGCCTCAGGCTGAAACTGATGTAACGCCATCAGAAATAAAGCCCGAATTGGCTGTACATATGGATAATTGGATATTTCTCTTCTGAGCTCTCCAATATCCGATGCTTTTAAACTTTCGGGGAACTTTATTATATGTAAAATTCGTTCATTCATCATTACCAGTTGGCTACAATATCATTAAAAATTTTATTTATAATTCTGTCTGTTGCTACCTTCACATAGGTTCCTTCTATTTCCTGCATGGATGCTGTATTACTAAAGACCGCTTCATCAGAATATGTTCTGTCAAAACTTTCGGTCGGATATTTAGCATTTTCATAATGCACTTTTACAGTAATTGTAAGCTTATTCTGTGCAGCCATCAGAACATTTCCTGTCGCCTGCGATGTAGAAGGGGTCGATATAGCTGTAGGTGTTGACGGCTGATAATCTACAATCTCACCTTCAATCAGGATATCCGGCATTTCTGTAGTACCCTTCAAGTTTGTTCTCTGTAAAAATCTGTTTTGCAAATCTGTTGAGAACTGCTGACTAAGATTGGGGTTAAAAGAAGTATTATTGGGAAAGTTCTTTATTAAAATTGTCTTTACATCCGGCTTTAAGGATGATCCCGTAAAGGAATAACAGGAAACCAAAAGCTGCGATATTAAAATCAAACTTCCTAAATGCAATATTTTAAATCTATTTTTAAAGGCTGCCTTCATAATCAATTTTTGGTTCTTCAAATCTAATCATAATATTTTTTGTTGCTGCATAACGCATACAAATTGCTAAGGGTAAAGTTAAAAGAATCCCTACACCACAAAGCAAAATTCCGACAGAAGTTATCATACCTATCATGATACTAAACAAAATGGAAGATAGTGCATTCTTCTTAAATAACTTCCAGGAAATCTTGAAAGCATTTGAAAAATCTTTTACACCAAAAAGAGCAACCACTGCAACATAATAGTACATTACAGAGCTTACAACCATCATAATAGCAAAAATGATAAGCACCGCAATAATCATAATCAAAACAAAAACCGGAGCTTGTCCCTGATTTCTTTCAGTAAGCACAGCAGAAACAAGAATTACAACCTCCACAGGTATCAGCAAAGCCAAGACACCGAAGATCATAATCCCGGCAAAGATAAGATAAGGGATCACATCATCGAAATTAAAAATATCTCCTGAGTCAGTCTTTTCTCCGTTTTCTATTTTACGGCAGGCCTTATAGAAATTACCCAGCCCCAAAAGACTGCATAACGGAATCATTCCCATAATAATCGTTAAAAGATAATTGATCAGAATAGTGCCTGTGTCTTTTTTGAAAAGCGCCAATCCATCCGAAAAAGCGTTTCCGATGTTTAGCTGATAGTCAGGATTAATAATGTATTTCGGTTGTGATAAATTCTCCACTTAATCTTCCAGGTTATATTGTTTTATTTTACGATAAAGCGTACGTTGTGAAATTCCAAGTTCATCAGCTGCTTTGTTACGTCTTCCTTTATGTTTTTCTAATGCTTTAATAATCAAATCTTTTTCATTATTCTGTAATGATAAAGATTCAGGTCTTGCTTCTTCCAATTCAATATCTTCTATGTCTTCATAGTTATCGTCGGCATTATTCGATATTATTGTGGGAGTCTGCGGTGTATTGTTGTTATTCTCGAAATACAATAAAGAATTCGGAACAACTGTCTGTTGAGGCTCAGGTGTATAAATCCTGTTGATCAGTGTTTTTTCCTGATTGCTAAGATCCGATGCTCCTCTGTTCTTTATAAGTTCTGAGGTCAGTGTCTTCAGGTCATTAATATCACTTCTCATATCGAAAAGGATCTTGTACATAATCTCTCTTTCGTTATTGAAGTCACTATTGCTATTATTCTGATTCGGCTGGGTAATAACCATTGGCGCGTTGGACACCATTGGAATATAATGGCTCAGTGCTTCCGATGTTATCTCTCGTTTCTGCTCTACAACAGTTAATTGCTCTACAAGATTCCTAAGCTGTCTGATATTCCCCGGAAATGAGTAATTTTCTATATAATGAACACCATCTTCAGTTAAATAAACCTCCGGCATCCTGTATTTCTCTGCAAAATCTATTGCAAACTTGCGGAACAAAAGGTGAATATCTCCTTTACGCTCTCTCAGAGGCGGCATATCGATTTGTACTGTGTTCAGACGGTAGTATAAATCCTCACGGAAACGTCCGTCCTGAATAGCCTTCATCATGTTTACATTGGTAGCAGCAACGATTCTTACATTGGTCTTCTGTACCACAGAAGATCCCACTTTCATAAATTCACCACTTTCCAAAACACGAAGCAAACGAACCTGCGTCTGTAATGGCAGTTCTCCAACCTCATCCAGGAAAATGGTTCCGCCATCGGCTACTTCGAAATAACCTTTTCTGGTTGTTGTAGCGCCTGTAAAAGCACCTTTTTCGTGGCCAAATAGTTCGGAATCGATAGTTCCTTCCGGAATTGCACCACAGTTTACCACAATATATGGCATGTGTTTACGATGCGAAAGGCTATGTATAATTTTAGGGATAAATTCTTTACCTACACCACTTTCACCAATTACTAAAACTGATATATCGGTGGGTGCTACCTGCATGGATTTCTCAAGAGCTCTGTTTAGAGCCGGATAATTTCCGATGATTCCAAAGCGGGCTTTTATATTCTGAAGTTCTGACATTTTAATTTAAGATTAAAGATTTTTGGTTTTTTACAAACCATGTTTTAGCTAAATAGAGTGTTCAATTTTTAAATTTTGTACACTGAATCCAGATAATCTTTATTTCTGATCTTTGAAAGCTTACTTTCTATTTTAAAAGGTGAACTTAAAAAAACGGTACTGTTATTTTTATCAAAAACAAAAGCTTTAACAGCATATTCATCTCTAAAACAAAAATTCTGTTTTTGTTGATTTTCTTTTAATTTGAAAAAGGTGAGTGAAACGAATCGACCAAGCTTTTCGATATGGACTGATGCCTGATCAACCTTAAAACATTCTCCTTGCTGTTTTTTACAATACTTTTCGAATGAAGCAGGTACACAAGAAGAACTTTCTGACTGGTAGCTACCAATCAAAGACATTAAAATGATAATGTATGAAAGACTTCTCATTTAATTTTTACTCAGCTGTTCTCCCCAAAAGCGTACCCTGAGTGTTATCATGTACAAAAACGGACACCATGTCACCTATTTTCTGCCCTTCCAGCTTATCGAATACACAAACTGCATTTTGGGAATTTCTTCCTTTCCACTGATTTTCATTCTTTCTGGAAGTTCCTTCAATCAGAATATCATGCTTTCTGCCAACGTAGGATTTCATCCGGTTTTTGGATAACTCTCCCTGTAATGCAATAACCTCAGCCAGACGCTTTTGCTTTATATCTGCAGGAATATCATCCTCCATCTTCTTATGTGCAGGTGTACCAGGTCTTTCGGAGTAAGCAAACATATAACCATAATCATACTCTACCTCTCTCATTAAGGAAAGTGTATCCTGATGATCTTCTTCTGTCTCTCCGCAGAAACCAATAATCATATCCTGTGAGAAAGAGATATCCGGTACAATTTTCTTTGCTTCCTTTATCAAGGACAAATATTCTGCACGTGTATGTTGACGGTTCATTGCTTTCAGCATATTGTCGCTTCCACTTTGTACAGGAAGGTGAACATACTTACAGATATTATCGTATTTTGCCATGGTATGGAATACATCCAGACTCATATCCTGAGGGTTGGATGTAGAGAATCTGATACGCATATCCGGAACAGCTGTTGCAACCATTCCTAATAAATTTGAAAAATCTACTGCTGTAGCTTTCTGCATTTCAGAAGCTTTTGCAAAGTCCTTTTTAGGCCCGCCTCCGTACCAAAGATAACTGTCTACATTCTGGCCTAGCAGGGTTACTTCTTTATAACCATTGTTAAATAGCTCCACGCATTCATTTAAAATAGAATGAGGATCACGGCTTCTTTCACGCCCTCTGGTAAATGGTACCACACAGAATGTGCACATATTATCACAGCCTCTTGTAATCGTTACAAAAGCTGTAACACCATTGCCGCCTAAACGTACAGGGTTAATATCAGCGTATGTTTCTTCTTTGGAAAGAATTACGTTAATAGCATCTCTTCCGCCTTCTGTTTCTTTTAAAAGATTGGGTAAGTCTCTGTATGCATCTGGCCCAACCACAAGGTCTACCAAATGTTCTTCTTCCAAAAACTTAGTTTTCAGACGCTCGGCCATACAGCCCAGCACTCCAACTGTTAAATTCGGATTGGATTCTTTCTGCTTTTTGAACTGAGAGAGGCGCATACGTACAGTCTGCTCTGCTTTTTCACGAATAGAACAGGTATTTAGTAATATAAGATCTGCTTCTTCTACTTTTAATGTTGTATTATATCCTTGCTCATTAAGGATCGAAGCTACAATTTCGGAATCAGAAAAATTCATCTGGCATCCATAGCTTTCCAGAAACAACTTCTTACCGTTTTCCGGTCTTTCAGCAATTGCAAAGGCTTCCCCTTGCTTGGTTTCGTCTATATATTTTTCCTGCACGGTTCTTATAATTTGAGAATCTGAAACATGAATTCTGTCGTCCATCGCAGTATCATACTGTCTGGAAAAATATTAACTCCTGTTTCGGATTAAGTTCAGTTTGCAAAGTTACGCTTTTTCTGCCAAAATGACAGAGCATTAATCTTTAAGAAAATTTATTTTTAAAGTATACCTGTGTCGAATTGGAATCCCTTTGTATTTTGCTGATGTCCAGCCTTTTCTCATCTTTTTCGTTACAGAATTAAGATCTTTAGGGAATATTCCTGTATTCTCCACCTTAGGATCTATATCGAATTCTGAAACTTAATCTCTTACAGTAACAAAAATAATTATTGTTCTTATCTCACTCCTTTAATCCAACAGATTATTGAATTCTTTCATTTTTTTGCGTCTTTCTGCTACAGCTTGATCTATAAAATCTTTGCTAAATCCACCGGCAATCTGAAACTGATTTCCGCTTTCGTCAACCATTGTTCCTTGCCTAAGCTTTACTCCCGGATCTTTAATATAGTTAGACAAAGCTTTTTCGTACTTGCTTTTGTCTACCACAATAGACTTTTCGTAGGCTGAGGGCAAGTATACTTTTTCAGCATTTTTATAAATCGCTTCAAGTACAAAACGGAAATCATTCTTTTCATCAGAAACCTCAACAATTAGCCCGGGAAGTCCGGAAAATTTATAAGGACCTTCAGGGAATAAAAGATCTGTAGTAAACCATGCTGTCCATTTTCTCCCCAAATATTCTGTTTCTGCTTTCTGACAATTCCAGTTTTTAATCTTTTTAGACTCTTTTAGTATTTTCCATGTCATTTTGCTTTCATCAGAAAATTTATATGAATCTCCATCTATAGTTTTAAATGAGTATTTCTTACCATTCTCTTTTATGTACACCAAAGGATATTTTGCTTTTGGCAGTGAATTGAGGTCAATATTAACACCACCTTCCCGTTCCGATTTTTCACTTAAAGCATTCATAATGGAGTCATTTTTATAATAACTATGATTATAAAAACTTGTCTTTTCCAGCTTCGGGAAAAGGTCCAGTGCGTAATAGTCTGTTATAACTGAATCTTTATCCTTATTAGGCTTAAATTTCAATTCATAAATAGCTCTGTAATTTTGGGCGGAAAGGACAAATGATATACTTATAAAAAGTAAAACATATATTTTCTTCATATCAACTTGGATTTAGAGTTTAGACAAAAGTAAATATTATCTGTTTTTATTGGTGAAAATTTTTTGCTCCTCCTCATTATCCGTATTTTAGCGGGGTTAAAAATAAACCGTAATGAAAAGATTATTCCTTTTGCTCACTTTTATGGTGAGTTTCGTACAAATGAGAGCCGACGAGGGAATGTGGCTAATGATGCTCATTAAGCGACTAAATGGTGTAGATATGCAAAAAGAAGGGCTACACCTTACACCGGAAGAAATTTATTCCGTGAACAACTCCAGTATGAAAGATGCTATTCTCCAATTCGGAGGGGGATGTACTGCAGAGATCGTATCTCCGCAAGGTCTTATTTTCACCAATCACCACTGTGGATACGGCGCTATTGCTGCTGCGTCTACCCCAGAGAAAGATTACCTTACCAATGGTTTCTGGGCAAAGAATAATGGTGAAGAAATTAATTCTAAAGGCTTATCAGTAAGATTCTTTGTAAGAATGGATGATGCGACAAAACGTATTACATCTAAACTGAACAATGATATGAGCGCTGATCAGAGAAAAGCTATTATCGATGCTGAAATCAAAGCTATCCAGTCTGAAAACTCTGAGAACGGAAAATACACTGTAGTGGTGAAGGATTTCTTCAAAGGAAATGAGTTTTACTACTTTGTATTTCAGGATTTCAAAGATGTTCGTCTGGTAGGTACTCCGCCGTCATCTATTGGTAAATATGGTGGTGATACTGATAACTGGGAATGGCCAAGACACACAGGAGACTTCTCTGTTTTCCGTGTTTATGCTGATAAAAATGGCAATCCTGCTGAATATTCAGCTAACAACGTTCCTTTAAAGCCTAAGCATCACTTACCAATTTCACTAAAAGGAAATAAGCCTGGTGATTTTGCAATGATTGTAGGATATCCTGGTACAACAAACAGATACCTTACTTCTTTCGGAATCGAACAAATGGTAAGCAAAGATTACCCGGCATGGGTTGAAGCTTCTAAAACAGCTATGGATGTTATGAAGAAGCATATGGATAAAGACGATGCTACAAGATTAGCTTACGCGTCTAACTATGCAAGTGTTGCTAACTATTGGAAAAACAGAGCCGGAACAATTGAAGCTGTTTATAAAAACGGAACAATTGGTGACAAAAAAGAAGTTGAGAAAAAATACCAACAATGGGCTGATAAAGCAGAAAACAAAGCTGTTTATGGAAATGTATTAGCGAATACTGATACCTACTACAAGCAAATTTCTAACAGAAATATCGAGAAAAATTACGGTGCACAGTTCCAGAGAAATGCTAAATACATCAGAAATTCTTTCCAGATCGGAGATGCCTTAACAAGCTACATGAAGCAGGATGCATCTGCTCAGGCAGCTATGAAACCTAAATTAGAAGCAGCTGTTAAGCAGGCTTATGAAGGGTTTAATACTCAACTTGAAGCAGAAATGCTATCTCAGATGGCTTCTTTATATCAGTCAAAAGTAGCAGCAGATGTTGCTTCTGCAACAGTAAAATCTGTAAATGTATCAGAACTTGCGAATATTGCACAGTCTTCAATTTTTGCAAACGCAGCTTCAGTAATTAACTTCCTGAACAATCCAAGCGCTGAAAAATTAGCGAATGATAAACTTTACAAGTTTGCTGCAGGCTATATCGGAGACAACAAAGTATTGGCTGAAAAATATGCTAAAACTGATGAAGGTTTCCAGAAAGACAGCCGTTTATTCATGGACGGATTAATGAAATCTATGCCTGAGAAAAAATTCTATCCGGATGCTAACTCTACGATCAGGTTAACTTATGGTCAGATCGAGACGCTTCCTAAAAGAGCAGACAGAGACTACACAGGTATCAAGCAGAATTACTATACCACAATGGAAGGTATGATTAAGAAGTACAAGAAAGGTGACGAAGAATTCGATCTTCCACAAGGACTTCTTGATCTTTATAAAAAGAAAGATTATGGTATGTACAAAGACAAAGACGGGCAACTTCATGTAAACTTCCTTTCTAATAACGATATTACAGGAGGTAACTCAGGTTCTCCAATTATCGATGGTTATGGAAGACTTATAGGTCTTGCATTTGACGGAAACAGTGAAGCTTTAAGTGGTGACATTGTTTTTGAACCTAAACTACAAAGAACAATTAACGTGGATGTTAGATACGTACTTTGGGTAATCGACAAGTTTGCAGGTGCTAAAAACTTAATTAGCGAATTGACTTTAGTAAAGTAGTCCTTTTGCAAATAAAATATAAACCTCACAATATTGTGAGGTTTTTTTGTGTAAATTCGTTAGACCTGATTGAAAAAGATGCTTATTGCTAAGAACATCACAAAATGGACGTTAATAGGATTGTTCATCTGGTTTTTCTTACTGATGTGTAGGATTACATTATTCTATGTACCCTTTTCGGCTACAGCTTCTTTTCTTAATATTAAACAAACTGAGGTTACTACTCTCCCTTTTTATCTTCCCTTTTTTTACACACATGTCTACAGCAGTATTTTTGTATTGCTCGCTGGATTCATTCAATTCTTTACAACACGTAAAAAGCATAAAACCATCCACCAATATTCAGGATACGTATATGTGGCAGGACTCTTATTATTTTCTGCTCCTTCAGGTATATATATGGGCATACATGCTAACGGGGGTTTCTGGGCACAATTGTCTTTTATTATTTTAGGCTGCTTATGGTGGTTTACCACTTTCATGGCAATGGTGAAAATTTTCAAAAAAGATATTAAGAGCCACCAGCAATGGATGAACAGAAGTTATGCACTTGCTGTTTCTGCTTTGACGCTGAGAATGTGGAAAGTTATTCTGGTTTATCTTTTTCAGCCCAATCCCATGGAAGTCTATCTGATTATTGCATGGCTAGGATGGGTTCCAAATTTATTAATCATCGAATTATTAATACTAAAAAAATATAAATATGAAAAAGCTCGTTATTTTCGGAGTCTTGCTCTCCCTGTTTTCGTGCAAAAAGGAAGCTAAGGTTACTTCCTTGGAGAATAAAAAAGATTCTGTTAAAGCGGCTCCGGAAAAAATTATGGCTCCGGAGTTCCATAAGGAATTGTATGGTATCTGGACAGGATCTTTCTATCCGGACTACAAACGGAATCCTGATGATGAAAGCGGAGATACCAAAAAAATAAGTATTAAAATAGACCGCATTACAGCAGATACTGTTTGGGCACAAAGTATTGTATCGGGAAATCAGCGCCCGTTAATCGGGAAAACCAGTGATCAGGGCAATAAAATTTCTTTTGTCCTGGATGAACCTGGGAATCGTAAAGACGACGGAAGATTCGAACTATTTACCCGAAACGATTCTTTAATTGGTCAATGGACAGCCTATAATACTACCGGTGTAAAATCTCCGTATAAAAAACTGGATCTTGCCCAAAAGCAATTTGTATACAATCCCAACTTTATGCTGAGTAAGGATACAGAATTCGTAGACTGGGCAACCCCTAAAGAGAAAAAGGAAACTTATAAAGATGATGACGGCAAAATGCAGACCTATACTCAGCAAGTATACCGTTCAGCATCCGATGATGTTTACAAGATCAATTCTTCTACTCAAAAACTTACTGAGAAACAGCTGAAAAATCTAAGAAAGCTGGATTTAGAAATTCTTCGTAACACCATTTTTGCCCGTCACGGATATTCTTTCAAAAAACAGACCTACCGTAACTTCTTTGAATATACAGACTGGTATGTACCTGTAAGCAATAATGTAGACAAAGAACTTTCGCCTTTGGAAAAAGAAAATGTACAACTCTTGAGCAGAATGGAGAAATACGCGAAAGACACCTATGATTCTTATGGCAGATAAGGTAAAATTTGATGCTATTATTCTTCAGCATCAGGATATGAATGCTGCTTATGTTGATTTTCCTTTTAGTACAGAAGAGTTATTTGGCAAAAAAGGACAGGTAAAGATAAAAGCTCTTTTTGATGGTGCCATTGAATATCGCGGAAGCCTTGCTAAAATGAAGTCTTCCTGTCATATGCTGGGATTAACACAGGAAGTACGAAAAAGTTTGAAGAAAACATTCGGAGACAGTGTTTCCGTTATTTTATGGGAAGACAAGGAGGAGCGTATTGTGGAAATTCCGGAGGATATCGCGGAACTTTTCGATAAGCACCCTGATGCCAAGGAACTTTACGATGCGATGTCTTATACACATCGCAAAGAATATATGCGTTGGATTACAGATGCTAAGAAACCGGAAACACGAGAAAACAGAAAGTCAAAATTAATTGACATGATAATTTCCGGCAAAAAAGGCATCTAAATTCATAGATTTTTTGTATATTGTGGCTATAACAAATTGAACATGTCTATCAAGATCTTTCAGCCTTTCTGGGCATTTATCCTCCCTCTTCTTGCGTGGGGGATTTATATGCTCGGAATCAATAATAATATAATTTCAGAAATTTTTGCGGGTGTTTTACTTATCGGTTCTGTACTTGCAGCAGTACACCATGCCGAGACAATTGCACACAGATTAGGAGAGCCGTTTGGAACAATCATTTTGGCGATAGCCATCACCGTTATAGAAGTAGCCCTTATTATTTCATTAATGGTAGCAGGTGGCCCCGAAGCGGAAACCTTGCCCAGAGATACAGTCCTTGCTGCAATTATGCTAATTCTGAATGGTATCATTGGTTTATGTTTATTGATCGGTGGTGCCAAATTTCATGAGCAGTATTTTGGAAAAAAATCTGCAAATACAGCCCTGATTACACTTATCTCTATTCTCGTTCTTACACTTGTACTTCCTAATTACACAACAAGTGTACGTGGTCCATATTATAACACTTCACAGTTAATCTTTGCAGCCGTTGTTTCCTTAATTCTATATGGCTCCTTTATTATGGTACAAACCGTAAGACACAAAGATTATTTTGTTACCGAAGGCGAAATCCAGCCACATGAAAAGGTTACCACACAAAAGATGATTTTAAGTCTTGTATTTCTTGTATTGTGTTTAGGAATTGTTGTACTACTCGCCAAAACACTTTCACCAAGTATAGAAAAAATGGTAATTGATATTGGTGCGCCAAAATCACTGGTCGGGGTGATTATTGCAGCTGTAGTATTGCTTCCGGAAGGGATTTCCGCTATTAAAGCAGCCCGAAAAAATCAATTACAAACCAGTCTTAACCTTGCATTAGGATCAGCATTGGCCAGTATTGGTTTAACTATTCCTGCTGTTGTTGTGGTATGTCTAATGTACGATATAGATCTTGTACTGGGTATAGATGTAAAGTCTATGGTATTACTGGCTCTGTCCTTCTTCATTGTAATGCTGTCGCTTAATCAGGGAAAAACCAACCTCCATTACGGAGTCGTATTATTAGTAAGTTTAGTCGCTTATATCTTTAATGTTATTGTCCCATAAATTATGAAAACATATGAAACTGAACGTCTGATTATAAAGCCTATAACGCTTGATGACGCCACTTTTCTTCTGGATCTGTATAACAGGCCTAAGTTCATTCAATATATCGGAGATAAAAATCTGCGAAGCATCGATGATGCTCAGACTTATATTCAGAACAGATTTCTTCCTCAACTGGAAAGATCTGGTTTCGGGAATTATACAATTACACTGAAAGAGAACAATGAGATTATTGGAGCTGTAGGTATTTTTGAAAGAGAGGGCCTTCCTATAATGGATATTGGCTATTCCTTTCTGGAAGAATATGAAGGAAAGGGCTACGCCTACGAAGCAGCCATAAAAGTAAAAGAAATCGGCATGAAAGATTTCGGGCTGGGAAAACTTTCCGCTATCACTTCCAAAGAAAACTTCGCATCGCAAAAGCTTCTTGGAAAGTTAGGATTAACTTATGTAAAAGATGTCTCCCTTCCAAATGACAATGAATTACTCATGTACTTTGAAACTGAATAAAATAAAAGACCGGCTCATTAGAGCCGATCTTTTTTGATAGATTTATATCTGAGTTTAATTTAGTTAAGGTTTTTGAATTCCTCAGCAGAAATCTCTCCACTTGCGATTTTCTTCAACTCAGCCATGTGCGCACGGATTGTTTTATCAATTTCAGGATTAACCTGGAAGTTGCTGGCACTAGGCTTCAAAGCAGGATCCTGTCCGTTTAACACATTGGAATAATAATAAAAGAAGTTCGAGTCAAAACCTGTTGCAGTTAAAGAATACTGACCTAATAAGAATCCTAAACGTACTGCAGCTCTTCTTTGAGGAGAAGTACCATGATGGTTAGGATTATTAACCTGGTTATCCCCAATAGATGCTGCAAACTCATAAGCTGCTGCAATCTGAGAGAAATCAGTTTTATTAAAACCTGCTGGTCTTCTTAGGTAATAACCTGCAAAACCATCGGCTTCCAATTCACTGGAACGCGCTGTACTTTCCTGAACTGAAGGAATATTGTATTTATATTGTAACTGATGCCCATATTCGTGAGCAAGGATCATAGCATTTACAATATTATCAGAACTTTTTGTTTTTGCATCCTGATAGATTGCATAGCCATAATAAATTTTCCCGGTTGAATACGAAATTGCATTGTAAGTAGATGAAGGATTTGATGGATCATCTACAAATCTAAGGGTAGGTGTACTTAGCCCCCAAAGCGATGCATTTTTCTGAACCTGAGTGTTCATAAAATTAGTATCAGCTGTTGTAGTAAGTCCAGTTTTTAAAACAGAACTAAAAGTCCAGTTTTGATCTACATAGCTACATAGCAATTCAGACGCAGAAGGCGATACCAGTGCTTCTGTTGTAATTGATTGTTCTGCTGTGTTGTCTTCTCTGCTACAGGAAACAAGAAGAGTCGTTGCTAGTGTCCCTACCAGCAACAGGGGAATGAATCTTTTTTTCATAATAAATTAATTTGTTATTTGGTTTATTCACACGATTAAATATGACTTTTATCATGCGGTGGTAAATCTACATTTATTCTACCAATCAACTATAATTTAATATTTTTTATTATTATGTTAAACATAATAATATCTTTACACCCCTTTATACAACACTATTCTTCTAATAATTGTTGCGCATGATCTTTGGTTTTGACCTTATCGATAACCTTTACACAGATCCCATTTTCATCAAAAACAAAAGTTGTACGTATAATCCCCATAAACTCTCTTCCCATGAATTTCTTTAGCTGCCATACACCAAAAGCCTCAATTACTTCTTTATTAGTATCGGCTAAAAGATCAAAAGGAAAACTGTATTTATCGGAGAAATTCTTTTGCCGTTTTTCATCGTCAGCACTAACACCCAGTAGCTGATATCCTTTTTCTTTTAGGATTGTATAATTGTCTCTCAGATTACAGGCCTCTGCTGTACATCCCGGAGTGCTCGCTTTAGGATAAAAGAAAACAACCAGCTTTTTACCTAAATAATTTTTTGAATCGATTTCAGCACCATTTTGGTTTATTCCTTTAAATTGAGGAAGCTTATCACCTACTTGTAACATATTCTTTATTTTTGTTTAAAATTACTACTTCTATGACCAAAAAGCAAAGAGCGGAAACTGTAATGACAGAACTTGAGAAGCTATACCCTCAGGTGCCAATCCCTTTAGACCACTTCGATCCTTATACGCTTTTAGTTGCTGTAGCGCTTTCTGCACAGACAACAGACAAAAAAGTAAATGAAGTAACACCTATGCTTTTTGCAAAGGCACAAACCCCCCAGCAGATGGCCCGTTTGGAAGAATTTGAAATTAAAGAGCTGATAAAAGAGATTGGTTTGTCGAATACCAAGGCTAAAAATCTGAAAAGAATGGCTGAGCTTCTTGTAGAAAGACATCAGGGAATTGTTCCGGAAAGTTTTGAAGATCTTGAAAATTTACCGGGTGTCGGCCACAAAACTGCATCTGTAGTAATGTCGCAAGCATTCGGACATCCTGCATTTCCGGTGGATACCCATATCAACAGACTCATGAAGCAATGGAAGCTTTCCGAAGGTAAAAACGTGGAACAAGTAGAGGCCGACGCTAAAAAATTATTCCCGAAAAACACATGGAACAAGCTTCATCTTCAGATTATATTTTACGGAAGAGAGTATTCTCCTGCCCGTGGTAAAGGCGAAAAAGACTTTTTAACTAAAATGTTATTTGATAAGTAGCGCTTATCTTTCATATAAAATAAACTCCATTTCAGGAGTGAAAATCAGCCCCGGTAAGAAAGTTCTCTTACCGGGGCTGTTATAAAGATTAATAATAATTTACAATTAAAGCTCATTGATATTAAAATTAATTCAATAATAATTATTTATTAAACAAAATATAACAAATAAATTACATCGGATTACATAATATTTTTTAATTTAGGAATGCTAAAGTGAAGGAATTGTTATTCTAAATACCCCCCCACAACACCAAATTACAACACAATGAGTACAAACAGGCAGAAAGAAAAAACATCGAACATTCTCTATAATTATGGCATATCCGAGGCTCTGATCGGAGGCCTTTATGAAGGAACCATTTCTGTTAAAAGCCTGAAGCAAAAAGGTGATTTTGGACTTGGCGCTCCCGGAATGTTGGACGGAGAATTAACAATACTGGATGGAAAGGCCTACCAGACGAATTCAGATGGAGAAACCATAATTCTGAAAGACGATCATATGGTTGCTTTTTCATCTGTTACATTTTTTGAGGCAGATTTAATTTCCCATATCAATGCCACAACAGCCAGAGAATCATTATTCAGAATTATCACGAATACTCTCGAGAACAAAAACGCTATGTATGCTATAAAAATAACCGGAGAATTCGAACATATAAGAACAAGAGCTTTTCCACCAACAGAAGCCCCTTTCCCTATTCTTTCTACTATTCTGGATAAACAGAGGGTATTTAATTTTAACAATGTCCAAGGGACACTTATTGGCTATTTTTTACCTGAATATTTAAACGGAATAAATGTGAGTGGTTTTCATTTCCACTTTCTCTCTGCCGATAAAAAGCATGGCGGCCATCTTTTAGACTTTACAGCTGAAAATCTTAAAATAGAGATTGCAGAACTAAAGAGTATGGAATTGGAAGTTTCTTCTGATCCTTCTTTTCACCAATTCAGATTCCGAAACAAACACAATGAGGATCTGGAAAAAGTAGGAAGAGGCTACTAAAACGTTTCTTCTTTAGTATTTCTATAAAAAAACATCATAGGTCAATACCTATGATGTCTTTATATTTAAAAGGATAATAAATCCGACTTTTATTGCTTCTTAGACCAAAGCTCCATTTTTCTTTCCAGAACACTTAGCGGCAGACATCCCTGACTTAGTACCTCATCATGGAAAGACGCCAGACTGAATTTAGCCCCAAGTTGTTTTTCATATTTTGTTCTTAGCTCTCTTATTTTTAAAGCTCCGGTTTTATAACTCAACGCCTGTCCTGGTATTGCCATATAACGTTCAATCTCCGCAGTTGCTCCCGCCTCATCATAAGCCACATTACTCAGAAAATATTTTATAGCCTGTTCTCTCGTCATTTGCCCTGTATGAATACCTGTATCAACTACCAATCGAACCGCTCTCATCATTTCGTCACTCAGCGAACCCAATTTTTGATAAGGATCCGTATAAAGTCCAAACTCTGGCCCCAGAGATTCACAATACAGCGCCCAACCTTCACCATAAGCTCCTAACCAGCCAAAACGCATAAACTTAGGCAGCTTTGTATTTTCCTGTTGCAAAGAAACCTGATAATGGTGTCCCGGAATTGCTTCATGCAGAAACAAAGATTCCATTCCACTAGTCACATTAAACTTCTTAGGATCAGGAATCGGAATATAAAAAATCCCCGGTCTCTTACCGTCAGGTGTTCCCTGCATATATTCTGCACTGGCAGTAGCCTCCCGGAATTTCTCTGTCTGACGTATTTCAAATGGAGTCTTTGGTGTTACGTTAAACATTGTTTTTAGCTTCGGGGTAATCTTTGTCAAAATCCCCTGAAATCCATCCAGAATCTCTTTTGAAGTTTTATACGGCATTGCTTTTGGATCATTTTTTACATGAGCCAAAAACTCTTCCAGCGATCCTTTATAACCTACCTGCGCTTTTACTTTTTCCATTTCTCTACGGATTCGTGCCACCTCTTCAAGACCGGTTTTATGTATTTCATCCGGAGTTCTGCTGGTTGTTGTCCATGTTTTTACATAATAAGCGTATATATCCTTACCATTTGGTAAAGCATTATAACCATCCGTATCACGGGCATTAGGCAAGTATTCTTCCTTCAAGAATTTACCCATACGAGAATACACAGGAATAATCTTATCTTTAATAGCTTCCTGGAAAAGTTTGGTATATTTCTGCTTCTGATCTGCAGTAAAGTCTTTTGGAAAATCCTTTATAGGTCCGTAAAAGATATTTTTATCAAATTCTGTTGTTATAATTTCAGTGGCATTCATCTGTGGAATCATTTTCACCACAAGCTTTTTAGGCAATACCATTTTATTTTTTATTCCTGTACGGAAGTTTTGCTCGGCAGTACCCATCCATGCAGGAAACTGATCTATACGTTTTAACCAGTTGTCATAATCTTTTGCTGTTTTGAAAGGCTGACTTCCCTTCCCACTTCCCAATAGAGGCATCGTAAGTGGCAGTCCATCAAATTGGCTAAACGGAATATATTCGGGATGATAAACATAGCTTTCGACCTTTGTTTTAAGCTGATTATCCAGCACATCAAAGATTACCTTGTGCTGATCATCCAAAGCTTCATAATTAATTTTAGAAAGCTCTTTTATCGTGTTATTGTAAAAATTAATTTCACCGGTAATAACTTTTGCATCGATATTATCAGGCAACAGATCATTATATCTTACATCTCCCTGATATGTAGCATCTAAAGGACTAAGCTTCAGATATGCCTCATAGTATTTATCTGCAAGTTTTACCAGTTTATCATTTTCTCTACTATCCGCAGCTTCATTTTTTGCAGAATCTTTCTTCTGACAGGATATCACAGCTAACGTCAATCCCATAGAGGCAAGCATTCCTATTTTAATTAGTTTTTTCATAGAAAAGATTGTTTACCCAAAAGTAACCATTCTTGGCATGATAAAAAACACAAAATCAATATTTACGTGTCATATCCTCTACCATCGGAGATGCTTTGGAAACTATGAACTACATGATAATGTCGAGCAGCCAGGCTGATCTCCTGCCCAGTCCGGTCGTTTCACAGAGAACTCCGGATATAATTCTTCATAGGGGTTCTCTAATGCTTTCAATAACTTGTTGAGCAATGTAAAATCTCCTTGATCTGTTTCTTCAATACATTGAAAAAGCAGGTAATTTCTTAAAATAAATTTAGGATTTGCACGCTGCATTTTTTGCAGGGATTCTTCTGTGGAAATTGTATTTTGTGATTTTCGGTCTACATAATGTTGCACGAAATTCTCCAGTTGTAATATTTGCGACTGGGTAAGATTATAATAAAAACAAGGCTCGAAATGAAGAGCTGCATTTGTTTGAGCATCCACTTTCTCTAATAAAGAAAAAAACAAAGTATAATCCAGTTTTAGCTCGTCCATTAGTTTTTGCCATTCCAGAAGAAGAGACTGATCACTTTCCTTAACACCATCTAACCCCAACTTTTCAGCCATCATCTTATCATAACCCGTCCAGAAGTATTTTGAAAAATCATTGAGTATTTCTTCTAAGCCTTCCTGATTATTCACAACAGGAAAAATAGCATTAGCCAATTGAAATAAATTCCAGTGTGCAATATTCGCCTGCTTTCCAAAGGCATATCTTCTTCCCGGCAGATCGGTCGTATTAGGCGTAAAATTCAAACTATATTCATCCAGCATACTGAAGGGACCATAATCTATAGTTAGCCCCAGAATGGACATATTATCGGTATTCATTACACCGTGAACAAAACCTACTCTAAACCAGTCAATAATAGTTTCAGCGGTTTTCTGAGCAACTTCCCGGAACCAACTCAGGTATTTATCAGCATCTGTTTCCCCTTTGATTTCCGGAAAATAGCGTTCTATTATCCAGTCCATTAACTGCTTTAGCGTATCCGTTTCTTGTCTTGCAGCCAATAATTCAAAATGTCCGAACCGGATGAAGCTTTCAGCTGTTCGTATAATCACAGCTCCGTTTTCTGCTTCCGGATGCCCATTATAAAACATATCCCGTATTACATTTTCACCTGTCTTTACAAGACTTAAAGCACGGGTTGTAGAAATTCCTAAATGATACATAGCCTCACTCATCATATACTCTCTGAGTGAGGAGCGGAAAACAGCTCTGCCATCTGCATTTCTGGAATAAGGAGTACTTCCGGCTCCTTTATATTGCAATTCTATATTCTTCCCGGATCGGCTCTTAACTTCTCCTATATTGATTGCGCGGCCATCTCCTAACTGACCAGCCCAGTTACCAAACTGGTGTCCGGCATAAGCTGTAGCATATGTTGTAACTCCTTCCGGAAGCATCTGCCCACTAAACAGACCGATGTTATCTTTAGCGATCATTAGTTGTTCTCCCAGTTCTTCATTGAAGAGAATCAGTTCAGGTTTTGGGAATTCCATCGGCTCAACAAGGGCATAAAGTACACCCGGAGTCTGCCGTGGATAGTTATCATATGTATTATCACCTGGAAAGGTTTCTTTAAAAGGCTGTTTGATTTCTGGCAAGTTCATCATGATAAAAAAAGCCGGATATTATCCGGCTAATGTTTATTTATTAAAATCAATATCGTCTGTCTTATTGATCTTATCGTTAATATTTTCTTCTTTTTTCGCCGGTTGCCCATTGTTATCAGGGTTACCATTATTCGATGGCGGTCTTGGGCTTCTCACCTCATCAATCGTCTGAAGTCCTCCTTCATCTCCATAACCTCCGAGCCCTTTTAGTGAGTTACAACCGTCATATGTGGAAGGTTTCACGAATCTGTCTTCCTGAGTTATACCCAATGATTTATCCTTGTAAACTCGCTGCATAAAGTATCCCCATATTGGTAGTGCCATTCTCGCTCCCTGTCCCTCACCAGTACTATAGAAGTGGGTTGCACGGTCTTCCCAACCTACCCATACACCGGTTGCAAGCTTAGGAGTAATCCCCATAAACCAACCATCGGAGTTGTTATTGGTTGTACCTGTTTTAGCAGCTATTTCAGCATTAATTCCTAATCTCTTTAGTCCGGAAGATGCCGTACCATACTCAGCAACACCTTTCATCATGTCAATCATTGTATAAGCATACACTTCATTCATGACTTCTTTAGACTCAGGCTTCACTTCTTTTATTAAACGGCCGTTTGGATCTTCAATACGCCATACCATTTCTGGTTTGGTATAAGTTCCAAAGTTAGCAAAGGTACTGTATGCACCCAACATCTCGTAAATGGTAATATCCGAAGAACCAAGAGCAATTGTATTATTTTTTGGAATATCACTTTGTACACCAAGATCACGTGCTAACTGTATAACCTTGTCTACACCTGTACTTTCAATAAGACGTGCAGCAACGGCATTCTGAGAATGTGCAAGAGCATCACGAAGCGCAAGAGATCCTCCGCTTCTTCCTCCTCTTACATTCCATCCTCCTTTGCTATAATTGGCATTAGATACTACCGTACAAGGCGTATACCCCAGGTTCATAATCGCAGTAGCATAAACAAATGGCTTGAATGTAGATCCTACCTGACGTTTACCTTGTTTTACGTGGTCGTACTGATAGTGCTGCCAGTTGATTCCTCCTACCCAGGCTTTGATGTTTCCTGTAGCAGGCTCCATAGACATTAAACCAGCCTGTGCAATTTGTTTATGATAACGGATCGAGTCCCAAGGAGACATTTCCACATCCTCTTCTCCATCCCATGTAAACCTTGTTAACTTAGTCTTTTTATGAAAATCCAGCATAATAGAATCTTCAGACATTCCTTCAGCCTTCATTTGCTTATAACGTCCTGTTCTTTTTACAGCTGCCATCATCAAATCATTTGCAGTTTTCTTACTGATCAGATAGTATGGTCTGTTTGGATTTCGTGCCTGTTCAGCATCAAAGTTTTTCTGAAGAACAGTCAAGTGTTGCTTTATAGCCTCTTCAGCATACTTTTGCATTCTTGAATCAAGTGTTACATAGATCTTTAATCCATCACGAAAAAGATTCAGAGGTCTTCCTGTTTCTTTTTCATAATCTTTAAGATATCCGTCAATTTCTTTTCTAAGATAGAACTTGAAATAAGCCGAGTAGCCTTCATTAACACTCTTTACCGGATGAAAATCCGTAACGATCGGTGTATTAATAGCCTGGTTATAGGTATTATCATCGATATATCCCGTATCCAGCATTTGCTTTAATACAACATCTCTACGAAGCTTTGCTCTCTCCGGATTTTTCAGTGGATTATTTGCATTCGGAGCTTCCAGCATTGCCACAAACATTGCAGCTTCAGGTAAGGTTAGCTCATTTGTATGTTTATTGAAATAGATTCTTGAAGCCATTTCAATCCCGTTTGCATTGTAGGTAAAGTCGAATTTATTGAAATACAGCGTTATGATTTCTTCTTTCGTATACCTCTTCTCCAAGCTTACTGCTACAGACCATTCTTTTAGCTTCTGGAATACCCTTTGAAACTTATTTTTAGAAACATTTCTTGTAAAAAGAAGTTTCGCCAACTGCTGGGTAATGGTAGATCCTCCACCACGTCCACCACCAAAACGAACAGCTCTGAAAATCGATTTCATATCAATTCCTGAGTGCTCTTTAAATCGCTCATCTTCTTTTGCCTGAAGTGCAAAAATAAGGTGAGGCGGCAGGTCTTTGTATTTAATCGGAATAACTTTTTCTTTTTCAAATTTCCCTAATGAAACACCATCGGATGAAATAATCTCTGATGCAACATAGATGTCAGGATTTTCAAGCTCTTTAACATCAGGCATTTCCCCAAGAAATCCCTGAGAAACCATAAAGAAAAGTCCGGCAATCCCAACGACAAAAGCCGCAAGAGCTAACCATATAAACTTTATCCATCTCTTCACCCCTTTATCCGAAGTTTGCTTTTTCTTTTTAGGGGGCAGCGGAAATGACTGCTGCTTATTTTTAGTGTTATTTTCCATTTAATATATTATGGCTTAACCGTTTCTATTTTTATTCCTATGTCTTCCAATCCCGTTAATGGGCTCTTAAACATCAGGTGCTTTAGTTCTATTTTATATTTCCCGTTACCCGGAAATCTGTAATTCATCTTATAACGACCTAAGGTCTCTTTTGTTGCACCAAATCCTGTACCGGTCCATATACCGTTAGGTTCTGCAAACATATAATTCAGAATTTCAGTTGCTTTTCCTTTTTCATTAATCTTTGATACAGAGGCCTGTAAGCGTAGATTCATGTAAGGATATTCATTATTATTCCGGATAACAAATATAATATTTTTTGGATTCTGTGCATCCTGAATATCAAACTCGAAACGAGCCGGATATTTAGACACCCACTTACCATCAAGAGAGATTGTTCTAACTTGTTCATCAGGAGATACACAACCCGTTAGTACTCCTAAAAAAGCAATAACTACAAGAAATTTATACCCCTGCATCAGGCCTTGGTGGTCTCTTTTTATTTTTATGGAAATTCGCTTTACTTTTATTATTCGGCTTATTCGGTTTCTTTTCTCCCTGAGGAGCAGTTTTAGCTGTATTTTCAGCTTCTTGCTTCTGTCTAGGTTTAGAAACTTGCTCTGCTTCCGATTTTGGCTGCGGCGGTCTGTTTTCCTGTTTATTGTTATTATTAGGTTTCTGCCCCTTTTGTCTGTTGCGGTTGTTTTTACTTTTCCTTTCAAAACGATCCACATTATTCTCCTGAATAAGATCTACAGTCTGCAAAGGTTTATCGTCTACCTTATAATCTTCTAAAGGTGGAATCTTTTCGCCTCTCTTATTCATACCGATAAACTTCTTCACAATCTGGATATCCAAATCGTACCAGCTCATAGAATTTTCTACATAAGCAAACCACATTTTTCTTTTGAAAACGTCAATTTTTATACAGAAAGCCCTTCCTTTTTCGGTATCTAAAACAGTCGATGAAGACGGGAAATCGCTAAGAGCATCTACATAACTATCCAACTCATAATTAAGACAACATTTCAATTTACCACACTGACCTGCCAATTTCTGTGGATTAATACTTAGCTGCTGGTATCTTGCAGCCTGTGTATTTACAGAACGGAAGTCTGTTAACCATGTGGAGCAGCATAATTCGCGTCCACAAGAACCTATACCTCCTACTTTAGCAGCTTCCTGGCGATAACCAATCTGTTTCATATCAATCTTAGTACGGAAAGCAACAGCATACTCCTTGATAAGCTGTCTAAAGTCTACTCTTCCTTCCGCAGTATAATAGAATGTTATTTTTGCGCCATCTCCCTGATATTCGATATCCGTAATCTTCATTTCAAGATTGAGATTTCGTGCAATTTTTCTTGCCTCCAGCTTAATAGCATCCTCCTTTCTGCGAGCTTCCTGCCAGATTTCGACATCTTTAGCTGAAGCAACTCGGTATACTTTTAAGGCCTGATCTTCTGAGGTCTTTTTCTTTTTCATTTGGATTTTCACCAGTTCTCCGGTGAGGCTCACTACACCTATATCATGTCCGGGACTTGATTCTACTGTGACAACACTACCTATATGAAGCGGCAGCTTATTTACATTATGATAAAAAGCTTTACGGTCATTCTTAAACCTAACTTCTACATAATGACATTGATTCGATGTAGGCTGAGCTACATTGGATAACCAGTCAAAAACGCTTAATTTATAACTATTCCCGCAGGTATCTACATTTTCACAGCCATTCGAGGAGATTTTCGGCCCACACGAATGGGAAGAATCGCCGGATGTCTTACATCCACAACTCATATTTTCTATTTATATTAATTACTGCAAATTTATAATATTTTTTTGATGCTTTTTTTATTTTATATTTTTCACAACTAGGCATATTTTAATAACATTTTCTCAAATAATAAAACCTATTATTAAAAATATAAAAACAGTACAATTTCTGAATACTCCGCTAATTTAACAAATACAAAAATTAAACAAAAAAACAAAGACTCCTAAACGCTCCTAATATAGTATATTTGTAGCTAAATAGTATTTTAAACATAGTTTTTCTTCCGATAAAACCTTAAATATTAACGAAGAATTAACAATTGTAAATAAAATAATTTTATATTTGAGAAAATTAATTATTCCAGTAATTATGAAAAAAGTTTTTTTATCTGTAGCACTAGCAGCAAGTATGGCAACATATGCAGGTGGTTTCAGGCTATCCTTACAAGGGGTTAAGCAACTTGCAATGGCTCATACCAGTGCTCACACAGAAGATGCCAGTGTAGCATTCTTCAACCCGGCAGGTATTTCATTTATCCCTTCTAAGCTTAGCGTTGCAGCTGGGGGCTTTGGGGTAAAAACATCAATGACATTTCAGAATCCTTCAACATTACAATCTTACAAAACAGACAATCCTATAAGTACTCCGATCTATGCGGCAGTAACTTATAAGGTTTTAGAGAATGTTTCTGTTGGTTTCAGTTTCACAACACCATATGGCAGCCACTTGGTTTGGGATAAGAACTGGGAAGGCAGAGAGGTTGTCCAGGAACTAAATCTAAGATCTTTCTTCTTCCAGCCTATGATCTCTGTGAAATTAGCACCATGGATGTCTGTGGGGGTTAGCTATATCCACGCAACAGGAAAACTGGACTGGACAAAAACAGCAACACTTGTTAATGGTGAAGCAAATCTGAAAGATGAAAAAGCAAAAGGAAACGGATTTGGATTAGGTTTCTATTTCCGTCCGGACGAAAAATTAGACATTTCTGTTGCATACCGTTCTGCAGTAGATATGAAAGCAGACAACGGTACTGTACAGCTTAGCAACGTATCACCAGCATTATATCCTGCATTAGGATTAAACAGCACCGGAGCAGATTCTTTCAAAGCAATGTTACCATTAGTTGACGAATATACAATTGGTTTAACTTATAAGGTAACTCCAAGATGGTCAGTGTCAGGAGACTTCAACTATTACGGATGGGATCGTTACAGCAAGCTGAACATCAACTTTGCTAACGCTAAATTAGGAAACGACCCAAGCGACATGAGAGTTTATTCAGCTCCTAAAAACTTCAAAAACACGAAATCTTACAGAGTAGGTACACAATACTGGTTTACTGATATGATTGCCGGAAGACTTGGATATTACTATGATGAGTCTCCTTACAATGATAACCAGTTTAGCCCGGAAACTCCTTCCATGAATAACAATGTATTAACAGGAGGTATCGGACTTAAGTTTGGAAAGCTTGGAGTAGATTTAGCAGCCAGCTACAACTTCTACAAGAGCAGAACTGTTAGCAATGACTTTTACAACATGAGCGGACAGATAAAAGGAAGTGCTTTTATCTTCGGACTTGGTCTTTCATATAATGCATTTTAATATTGAATAACATGAAAAAATATATTTTAACATCATTATCCGTTGCTTCATTTCTTGCTTTATCGAGCTGTAAAACAGACTTCGATCAAAATGTATCAAGTATAAAGCCTACCAACGGTGATGCTGACTTCAGTAATTATATCTCTTTAGGAAACTCTTTGACTTCCGGATATAGAGATAACGCTCTTTACCTTGACGGGCAGAAAGAGTCTTATCCTTCCATAATCGCAGCCCAGATGAAGCTTGCAGGTGGAGGTGAATTCAAACAACCATTAATGCCAAATAATACTGGTGGTTTTTCTAACCTTCCAGGTTTCTCAGGAAAATTAGAATTGAAAGTTGTTGACGGAGCACTAACTCCTGTACCTTCAGATCCAGGAGCAGCATTAGATAATGTAGCAGCCGGAAGACCTTACAATAATATGGGTGTACCAGGAGCAAAAGTTGCACATTTACTTGCTCCGGGATATGGTAATCCGGGTGGTCTCGCTGCTAAAACTGCAAATCCGTATTTTGTGAGATTTGCATCTAGTGCTACAACTTCTGTTATTGCAGACTTCATTTCTCAGAAACCAACATTCTTCTCATTATGGATCGGGAATAACGATGCTCTATTATACGCTCTGGCAGGAGCTGATGATACGAAAGAAACATTGACTCCTCCGGATATGTTTAAAACCTATTACAATGCTCTTGTTGCTCAGATTGCCAGCACAAAAGCAAAAGGTGTTATTGCAAATATCCCGGATGTTACAACAATTCCGTCTTTAACAACTGTACCTTATAATCCGCTTACAGCTGCTTCATTAGGTAAAGGAGATGTTACCGTTGGTAATGCAACCATTGATCAGTTAAACGCTAGTCTTTACGGACCTTTAAATCAGATATTAACAGCTTTTGGAGCAGGAGACAGAATTAAACCTCTATCCAAAACTGCAGCAAATCCTTTATTAATTCAGGATGAAAGTTTACCTAACTTGGGTGCACAGATTACAGCAGCAGCTCTCGCTAGCGGAAATCCAACGTTAGCAGCACTGGCTCCATATTTAGGAGCAACATACGGGCAGGCTAGACAGGCTGCTCCGGGAGACTTAGTTCCATTGACTACTAGAAGTGCTATCGGAGCGCAGGTTACATTACCTCCTGGAATTCCTGCAGCATTAGGAGCTAATGGTGTTGCTTATCCTTTCGCTGACAATTATGTATTAACTGTTAAAGAAGTTACAACTATAAATGCAGCAATTGCAAGCTATAACACAACTATTCAGGCAGCAGCTACTGCCAATGGTTATGCCTTCGTAGATGCTAACGCAAAAATGAAAGAATTGAGCTCTCAGTCAGGAATTCAGTACAATGGCGTAAAATATACTGCAACATTTGTTACAGGTGGAGCTTTCTCTCTTGATGGTGTACATTTAACAGGCCGTGGTTATGCAGTTATTGCAAATGAGTTTATTAAGGCAATTAATAAAACTTACAGATCTACTCTAACACAGGTTAATCCTAACGATTACTCTGGTGTTAAATTCCCGTAAATCAAATATTTAAATATTAATTATAAAAACCACTCGAGCAATTGGGTGGTTTTTTTTAAATTTGCACCAAATAAAAAGTAAAGATGATTGAGAGTCAACCAACCTACCTTTTCTCTACAAGAACTAGTAAAGAACTGGCAGAGAAAATTGCTACCCACTATGGCCAGAATCTTGGAGCCATTAATATCTTAAATTTTAGCGATGGCGAATTTGAGCCTATATTAGAACAGTCTGTAAGAGGCGGAAGGGTATTCTTAATTGGATCAACATTTCCTCCGGCAGACAATTTATTAGAGCTTCTTCTAATGATTGATGCTGCAAAGAGAGCTTCTGCAAAAAACATTACTGTTGTTATCCCTTACTATGGATTGGCAAGACAAGACAGAAAAGATAAGCCAAGAGCTCCGATAGGTGCTAAATTAGTGGCCAATCTTTTAACAGCAGCTGGTGCTACAAGAATCATGACAATGGATCTACATGCAGATCAGATTCAGGGATTCTTCGAAATTCCGGTAGACCATTTGTATGCTTCTACAATTTTCATAGACTACATTCAGTCTTTAAATATCGAAAACCTTACTATTGCATCTCCGGATATGGGAGGAGCTAAAAGAGCTAAAAACTATGCTGGCCACCTTGGTGCAGAAGTAGTAATTGCCTATAAGGAAAGAAAAAAGGCAAATGTTGTAGAAGAAATGTTCCTTATTGGTGATGTAAAAGACAGAAACGTTGTTCTTATAGACGATATGATCGATACAGCGGGAACTCTTTGCAAAGCAGCCGATATCCTTATGGAAAAGGGTGCTAAAACTGTAAGAGCAATGGCTACACACGGTGTACTTTCCGGAAAGGCATACGAAAACATCGAAAAATCTCAACTTTTAGAAGTAATCGTTACAGATACAATTCCTGTAAACACTGAATTATCCTCTAAAATAAAGGTATTATCGTGTGCTCCGTTATTTGCAGATGTTATGAGAAGTGTTCACGAACATCAATCTATTAGTGATAAATTTATTATTTAAAAAATAATTAATATCTTTGCACTCGAAAAATTTTAAACATTTTAAAATTCATTTATAATGAAATCTATTACAATTCAAGGTACAAAAAGAGAAAGCGTGGGCAAAAAGTCTACAAAAGCTTTACGTGATGCTGAATTAGTTCCTTGTGTTGTTTATGGAGGTACTGAAATTTTAAACTTCTCTACTGAAGAGAAAAGTTTTAAAGCTTTAGTTTACACTCCTGAAGCACACACGGTATCTATTGAGGTTGATGGTCAGGTAATCCCAGCTGTTCTTCAGGACATTCAGTTCCACCCAATTACTGACAAAATTTTACATGTTGACTTCTACCAATTATCAGAAGATAAGCCTGTAATTATGGAAGTTCCTGTAAGAATTACAGGACGTGCAAAAGGTGTTGTTAGAGGTGGTGTTTTACGTCAGTCTTTCAGAAAACTGAAAATTAAAGCTCTTCCAGCTAACTTACCAGATGAAGTTGTTGTTGATGTTACTAAACTAAACATCGGTAACAAAATTTATGTTGGTGATATCAAAACTGACGTTTATGCATTCATGCACCCAGACAACGCAGTTATTGCAGCTGTTAAGATGTCTAGAAATGCAATGAAAGCAGGAGCTGCTGCTGATGATGACGAAGAAGAAGAAACTGTATCTCCAGATGTTCCGACAACTGAAGAAAAATCTTTCGAAGGATAAGATCCCCAGAATATTTAAAAATAAAATCCCGCGTTATGCGGGATTTTTCATTTAGAACCTTATTTAAAAAATATTTGAAGAATAATTTTTTCTCTTAATTATAAACTCAGTGGTATACCTGCATAGAAATTCAGTAATTTCTGACTAAACAGATAATTGTACTTTGCCTGTGCTACAGACCCCTGAGCATTCGCATAGTTATTACGGGCAATATTCAGGTCATAAATTGTAGTTTTCCCTGCATCATAACTTTTCTGAGCAAAATCCAAAGCTAACCCCGTACTCTTTTCTGCTTCCTGTGCAGCCAAATACTTTTCATAATTAGCATTAACATCAAATGCAGCCTTTTGTACATTTTCTTTTACTGCTTGTTTCTGCTGAGCCAATGAGTTTTTCGCAATCTCTTCATTAATTTTAGCCTGCTCTACCTGTACTTTTGTATTTCCCTGATTAAAAATCGGAATATTAGCAGAAAGACCTAACTGTTGAGAAAAGTTGTCTTTATACTGTTTAAACAATGGTGGTGCAGTATACTGATTCTGATTCAGCGACGTATAATAGTTAGTTCCTATACCCGCATTTCCTGTTATTGTCGGCCAATAAGAGGCTTTTGTTATCAAAGTCTGGGTTTCAGAAGATTTTATTCTTGATTCTGCCGCTTTAATCTGAGGCTGAGTTTCGTATGCTTTGTTCAAAACACTATCATCAGATACCAAAGGAGCAGTTAAGCCATCTATTCTATGGTCTTCTACATCAAAAGTTTTATAATCTGCCAGTTGTAATAACTGTGCCAGATTAAACAAAGCTCTCTCAGTTTCGATACGGGCATTACTAAGATTTTGCTTTTCTCTTGCTAATGCAGCTTCAGCTTCGTACTGGACAGTCAATGGAGTTGTCCCTACATCTGTTGTCATCTTCGCTTTATCAAAAGCCTTCTGGGCATTGTTTACAGCACTCTCATTAATCTTTATAATTTCTTTATTCAGTAAAACCGAAAGATATTGCTGAGCAATCTGTAGTGAAACATCATTTTTTACCGTTTCCAGATCATAAATGCTTGCTTCTATATCATAGTTAGCTTTACGTACCTGCTTTTCAAGCCTGCCATTATTATAGATAAGGATATTAGCCCCTAGTCCGATAGAGTTATTGTAGTTATCGGTACGGTTAACAATACCTGTATTTGTTATGTTCTGCCCAAAGTTGGCATTATTGGATATAGACCCTCCCAGCGTAGGCAAAGAAGAATTTTTAGCCATTGAAAGGTTTTTATCCTGAATCTGTTTATTGTACTGATTCTGTATGACTTTCAGATTATTTTTCATTGCATATTCTACGCATTCCTGCAAGGTCCATTTTTTTTGGGCGCTTGCTGAAAAATAAAGTCCAACGCATAACAATAAACAACAGATTTTCTTCATAGTCTTGTTTTACTTCAATTAGACGTATAAAATATTGGTTTGTTACAATAACTTCTGAAAATTATTTTCCTACCTCATTTTCCATTATAATCAAGGCTTCCGTAAGGCTTTTAGGCCTATATCCTAATCGTTCTTTTGCACGAGAAAGATCAAATCCTGTTCTCACTGGTCTGTTTTTATCCTGCCCTATATCTTCTGATGAAATAGCTGTAATTAAACTCTCGTCTAAATGGTAAAACTGTGCAATTTTTCTGGCAAATTCTTCTATGCTGTATTCTTCCTCTCCACTAATGTTAAAGATTCCTCTAGCTTTCTTTTCTACTACCTGGCGACAGGCTACGGCAAGATCGTTAATAAACGTAGGCATCCTCCAATGGTTATTAACGACTTTAATTTCATTTCCTTCAGATAACATTTTCCTTACCCATAAAACAAAATTCCCTCTGGCCGGGTCGTCTGAATTTCCATACACCAGAATAGTTCTTAGTATGGCATAGTCGCATCCGGCCTCTTCCAACTTCTCTTCAGATAAAGCTTTAGTCCTTCCATATTCATTCACCGGACATTTCTTATCATCTTCTTTGTAGGGTCCATTCTGTCCATCAAACACAAAATCTGTTGATAATTGTATGACAAGACTCTTATGCTTTTTAGCCTGTTCTGCAATATTCACTACTGCATCAACATTAATAGCATAGGCAAAATCTTTATCTTTTTCACAGCCCTCTACATTTGTTACAGCTCCTGCATTGATTACAAAAGAAGGTTTGTATTCATTAAAAATATTATTTACCTCTTCTTTATCAGCAATATTCAATTTTCTGAAGGTTGTATTCTCTGGTAAATCTGAAATTTTGTTCTCACTAAGAGATGTTGCTATAACTTTATAATGCAGCCCCGAAAATTCTTTTATCAGGCGCCTTCCTAAAAAACCGTTACTGCCTGTAATAAGAATTATCTGAAGATTATCATTTTTACCATTCATTTTTATTATATTTATTGATACGAAGCTAAAAAAGATATTTTAATATTTTACTAAATTAGCGCAATGTTTATTAAGGAATATATTTCTAAAGACTATCCCGCCTTTCATCTATCAGATTCTCTGGAAGAAGTTAAGGCTATTGTGCGGGACTTTGGCTACTCCCATATTTTTGTAAAAAAGAATAGTGTATTTCTTGGAAATATAAGTACCGAACTTATAGAAGAAAGTGAAGCCAAGCATCTTAATGAACTAAGTCATCATCTGGAAAGATTTGCGATGCTGGAAGACAGCACTTCTCTGGACAGCATCAGACTTCTGCATACATTCAACGCGAATGTTGTTCCGATTATCAATCAGAATGAAAAGTATTTAGGTTACATTTCCTGCGAAGATGTCTTTGCGGACTTCTCTAAATATCCTTTGTTTTCAGAAAACGGAGCTGTTTTAATTGTCGAGACTGCTACCCGGAATTACTCCATGACCGAGATTGCTAAAATTGTAGAAAGCAATAACGGAAAATTTTACGGAGCCTTCATCTATCACATGACAGAAGAAACTATCCAGATAGCACTGAAAATAAGCAGCGAGAACCTGAGCTCTATTGATGAAACATTTGACCGGTACAACTATATTGTGGTTCACAAATTTTACCACAATGAAAAAGATGACTTATTAAAAGATCGTTTTGGTTTTTTACAAAAATATATGGAATTTTGATTTATGAAGGCAGCTATATACACACAAAAGAGAGATCTGGACACATTTCTATATCTGAGCAGGTTTATCTCTGAACTCAACAAACGAAATGTTACTGCTGTACTTCATAAGGACACTGCTGAAGGATTACAGTTTTCCAAGGTTTTTCCTATTTTTTCAAACAAAGAAGATCTTAAAGATCAGGAGATTGATTATTTTTTTAGTTTCGGTGGGGACGGTACCATTCTGAATGCATTAATTTTTGTTCAGGATTTGGGCATTCCTGTAGTCGGGGTCAATACCGGAAGATTAGGATTTCTGGCAAGCTTTACCAAAGAAGAAGTTTTTGATAATATAGATAAAGTTCTGAATAAGGAACTTATCATTACTCAAAGATCAGTCATTAGAGTAAACGGAGTGAATATAGATTTTCCGTACGCATTGAATGATGTCACTATTTCCAGAAAAGAAACAACCTCCATGATTACGGTTAATTCTTATATCAATGATGAGTTTCTGAATGTTTTCTGGGGAGATGGACTTATTATTTCTACTCCGACAGGATCTACTGCTTATTCATTGAGTTGCGGCGGACCTATTATCTCTCCTGAGAATGATAATTTTGCCATTACACCCATTGCACCACACAACCTTAATGTAAGACCGCTGATATTAAAAGACGATGTAAAAATCCGTCTGAAAGTAGAAAGCCGTGTACCACAGTATTCTCTTTCTCTGGATTCCAGATTATACCACATCGATACTTTAGAAGAAATTTCTCTTGAAAAAGCGCCATTCACACTATCTTTAGTGCAGCCTGATGATATCAGCTTTTTCGAAACAATAAGACAAAAACTACTTTGGGGGAACGATAAAAGAAATTAACCTGAATTTCTTATCTTTACCAAATAAAATTTCAAATAACCTACATCAAATAAAAAAATAAGAAAATGAGCAAAATGTTTCCAGCTGGCGTGGCCACAGGTTCAATGGTTACTGACATTTTTCAGTATGCAAAAGAAAACAAATTTGCCTTACCGGCAGTAAATGTTATCGGTTCCAGCAACATCAATGCAACAATGGAAACAGCCGCTAAACTTAACGCACCAGTTATTATCCAGTTCTCTAATGGTGGAGCAATCTACAATGCAGGAAAAGGATTATCTAATGAGGGACAAAGAGCTGCAATACTTGGAGCTATTGCCGGAGCACAACATATACACACATTAGCAGAAGCTTATGGAGCAACTGTTATTTTACACACTGACCATTGTGCAAAAAAATTACTTCCTTGGATCGACGGACTTTTAGATGCTAGTGAAGCATTCTATAAGCAAAACGGAAAATCTCTATATTCTTCTCACATGCTTGACCTTTCTGAAGAGCCCTTAGAAGAGAATCTGGAAATCAGCGCGAAATATTTCGAAAGAATGGCAAAAATGCAGATGACTTTGGAAGTAGAAATCGGTGTAACAGGAGGTGAAGAAGATGGTGTAGACAACTCTGGTGTAGACAACTCATTGCTATATACTCAGCCGGAAGATGTAGCTTACACATATGAAAAGCTAAAAGCAATTTCTGATAACTTTACTATTGCAGCAGCTTTTGGTAATGTTCACGGAGTATACAAGCCAGGTAACGTAAAACTTACACCAAAAATTTTAGATAATTCTCAGAAATATGTTCAGGAGAAATTCGGAACAGCGGATAAACCAATAAACTTTGTATTCCACGGAGGTTCAGGTTCAACACTTGAAGAAATTCGTGAAGCAATTGGTTATGGTGTTATCAAAATGAATATTGATACTGACCTTCAGTTTGCTTATGCAGAAGGAATCAGAGACTATATGAATGAAAAAATAGAATATCTGAGACATCAGATTGGTAATCCGGAAGGAGCAGATGTACCAAACAAGAAGTTCTACGACCCAAGAGTATGGGTTAGAAAAGGAGAGGAAACATTCTCTAAACGTCTTGTTCAAGCTTTCGAGGATCTAAATAATATTGATACCCTTAAATAATAAATCAACAGAAACAGAGTTAAAATTTTAGCTCTGTTTCTTCTCTTAAATAAATTAGAAAATGGCTTTTGACTGGTTTAAAAGAAAGAAACAAAACATCAACACACCAACGGAGCAGAAGAAAGATTCTCCGAAAGGATTGTGGCACCAAACACCAACAGGAAAAATTATTGAGCATGAAGAGCTGAAGAACAATAACTTCGTTTCTCCTGAGGATGGATTCCACGTGAGAATTGGAAGCAGAGAGTACTTCGATATGCTTTTCGATGGCAACAAGTTTAAAGAATTAGATGCTAATGTAGAAAGTGTAGATATTCTTAATTTTAAAGATACTAAAGCTTATACTGACAGACTAAAAGAAGTAAAAGGCAAGACAAAATTAACGGATTCTGTACGTAATGCTGTTGGTAAAGTAAACGGATTGGAACTTGTAGTTTCCTGTATGGATTTCTCTTTTATCGGAGGTTCATTAGGCTCTGTGATGGGAGAAAAAATTAGCCGTGCTATCGACTATGCAATGAAGCATAAATTACCATTTATGATTATTTGCCAGTCAGGTGGAGCAAGAATGCAGGAAGCGGCTTATTCACTAATGCAGTTAGCAAAAGTTCAGGCTAAATTGGCTCAGCTTTCAGACAAAGGCTTACCATATGTAGCTTATTTAACAGACCCTACTTTTGGTGGTATTACAGCTTCTTTTGCAATGACTGCTGATATCATTATGGCTGAACCTGGTGCACTTATCGGTTTTGCTGGTCCTAGAGTTATCAGAGAGACTATCGGTAAAGATCTTCCTGAAGGTTTCCAGACATCTGAATTCCTTTTAGAAAAAGGTTTTGTAGATTTTATCGTAAGAAGAAACGAAATTAAAGATACGGTATCCAGATCAATGAGGCTACTGATGAATGTTAACGCTTAAAACACAAGTTAATGAAAACCCTAAAAGTTTTTATTAATACTTTTAGACAATTAACATTTAAAAAATTTATAAGGTTGCTTAAACTCTCTTTAAGCAACCCTATTTTTTCTATATTGTCCTTTGTCGCAACTGTTCGGGCATATCTTATTGCAAAAAAATATTTCCCGAGAACCAATAGTACAGATGGTAAAGGAAATGCCTTCAGACATGCTTTATGGTGTTGTCTGATTCTGATGTATTGCTGTAAGGTATCTTCACCCCAAAAGTGTATCCGTTGGTGCAAAAGAGTCACAGATTTTCATGAAGAGCTTTTTCCCAATGAGCCCTTACAAACCAAGATGGACCTGCACAACAACGCAATAGGAATTCAGTTTTTTGAAAGCCTGTTACCTGGAATACACCGTCAATTTTTCGAAACTTCATTTTTTATCAACGGGCTTATCGAAAAAACACGCCATGCTGTATTTATTTCCAGTATGGATGAAGATGCTGGAGATCAGTTAATGTATATTCAGTTATAGTATTCCGGCACCTTATACTTAGTTTGTAAGTGCGAAACTTCCGTATTTGTATCTGGCAACAGGATCTGTTTTTTCTGCATAAATGATTTTATACCCACTATCCAAAACTATCGGTAAATACATTGCATTGAAATACAGAATTAATATTTTTCTGGGGTTTCTTATAAGAGACAATTCAATATTGTACAAAACAACCTTTAAGACAGGTGGTGCAAAAGGATTAAAAAAATAGAATACATTTACATCATCAGGAATTGCATATTTTGTGGCATCACAGTTATAAACGGCATAATCTATTTCTTTCTTTCCTATAAATTTTCTGATATTTTTCCGGCATTCTTCAGCCAATAAGGGAGATAATTCTACACCAATATATCTTTTAAAATTATAGCGTGTAGCCAATAAAATAGCAGCTCCTTTCCCACATCCAATATCTATAAAGGTACTCTCCTTCCAGTCCCAATCAATTCCTTTCAGCATTCTGTTGAATGAATAATGCATAATAGGTTCATACTTATAGGCATACATATTGGGCAAGTTAAGCTCATCCGGAGTAAATACTTTGGATAACTTTATCCCATATTTTAAGAAATAACCATAGCGGGAATACATAAACTTATAACTGTTAACAACTCCTCTTTCTTTAATCAGAAAAATTGTTCTTTTGATAATATATGGTATACTTCTCATTGTATATTGTGTGAAATGGTTTTAATGCAGATAAACAGCTATTATACAATCAAATATAAGTTTTTCAGCACTTATGATTGATTATTTAACAAAATTTTTATCATAACCTTACTGTACTTGCGAATAAGAAGCAGAATCAATATATTTTGATATTACGTAATAAATATTTAATTTTACACGTAAACCAAATTGTAATGAATACTAAATTAACGTTAAATTTAGATAAAAATATTATCGAAAGTGCCAAAGATTATGCAAAAAGCAACCATACCAGTCTTTCAAAACTGATCGAAAATTATCTAAATTCTTTAACAACAAAGGAAGAAATAGAAAGGAAAGTAAGTCCGCTGGTGCAAAGCCTAACGGGTTTAATCCCATATGAATCTGAAGAAGATTACAAAAGAAACTATTCTGAATATCTAAGCAAAAAATATTTATAATGGAAAATATTTTTGTAGATACTAATATTGTTATCGACTTACTTCAGAAGCGCCCGGAGTACTATGAAGAAGCTCAGGAATTATTTACACTTGCTGATAAAAAAGAATTAAAACTTCATATATCAGCTCTAACAATAGCCAATACTTATTATCTTTTGTCAAGGCACTACAATATTAATGATACAAGAAAGATTATTTCACAATTTAAGGTATTAGTGAATATTCTTGCTGTCGATGATAAAATAATAGAATTGTCTTTATCATCTGATTTCCGGGATTTTGAAGACGGAATACAATACTATACAGCTATTGAAAATAACATGAGTCATATTATCACAAGAAACAAAAAAGATTTTAAGTCTTCTATATTGCCTATACTAACAGCAAAAGAATATTTAAAACTCTAAATTGTATCGTAATAAGAATTCATCAAAAAGACAAAGAACAGAATTACAAATTTCTTACATTTACTAAAATTTAGCATAAATGGCTTTAAGCAGAATCTGGAGTGCTTTCATTATCGTTGCAATTGCCGTTGCAAGTATTAAATACCTCAGCTCTAATGATTATAAATCGGTCTACAATGACATGATTGTAGGAAAAAGCGGAGATACTATACAAATCGGAAAGAAAAATCTGTCACAATTTTCACCGATAATCCGGGATTCAATTGCTAAAAACCCGAATTATCAGGAGAGCAGAATTCACTATAGCAAGAAAGAAGGCAGTGAAGACGTTAAGATATACCGGATTCAAGCCTCAGACGGGGTAATTAGCACCAGTAAAACTGCTGTTGATATTTGTATTGGGTTGATCGGTATCATGACCTTATTCATGGGTTTTATGAGCATTGCCGAAAAAGCAGGAGGTATCAATTTCCTTAGCCGCTTAATACAACCTTTTTTCTCAAAATTATTCCCGGAAATCCCGAAAGGACACCCCTCTTTTGGTCATATGATGCTAAACTTTAGTGCTAACCTTCTGGGATTAGATAATGCAGCGACACCTTTTGGTCTAAAAGCCATGGAAAGCCTGCAATCCCTAAATCCAAATAAGGACAAAGCCAGCAATGCACAAATCATGTTTTTGTGCTTACATGCCAGCGGATTAACCTTAATTCCCGTTAGTATTATTGCTATCCGGGCTTCTATGAAGTCTGCAACGCCTACAGATATCTTTCTGCCATGTATGATTGCAACCTTTTTTGCAACAATGGCTGCAATGATCATAGTTTCTTTTAAACAAAAGATTAACCTGTTACAGCCAGTTGTTTTGGCTTATTTAGGTGGTATTTCTGCTATTATAGCGCTATTGGTAATGTTTCTTGTTCGCCTGAACAAGGAAGAGCTGGATGACTTTAGTAAGCTTCTGAGCAATGGTATTATTCTGTTAATCTTCTTACTTATTGTATTAGGCGGTATTTATAAAAAGATCAATATTTTCGACGCTTTTATAGAAGGCGCAAAAGAAGGTTTCTATACCTGTGTAAAGATTATCCCTTACTTAGTAGGAATTCTTATCGCCATCTCTTTACTTAGAACCAGCGGTGTTTTTGATATTATTATCGACGGAATGAAATATCTGGCAAACCTTTCACATCTAGATACGAGATTTGTAGACGGACTTCCGACAGCATTGATCAAGCCTTTAAGCGGCTCCGGAGCACGTGGTATGATGGTAGATACCATGCAGACTTTTGGACCCGACAGTTTTCAGGGAAGACTTTCTGCTATATTACAGGGGAGCTCTGATACTACATTTTATGTAATCGCTGTATATTTTGGAGCTGTTTCTATTCGTGATACACGCTATACAGTAGGTGCAATGCTTTTAGCAGACTTAGTAGGCGTTATTACCTCTATTTTATTAGCTTATATGTTTTTTGGATAAATTAAAAATATGATTCAGGATAAAGATTTTACAATACGATTAATCAGACAGCTTTCTCAGGCTTTGGAAAAGCTGCTTTTAGGAAAACCAGAAGAGAGCCTGATGCAGAAAGAACTGGATTTTGATTCTCTTATGAGGGATATTTTCAAAATGAATTTCCAGGATGTATCTTCCAAAACTTTGGAAGAACTGATTCAACTGGTTGAGGAAAGAGAACCAAAAGATCACCCCGATTATTACGAAATGCTGGGAAATCTTTTTTATTTCCATTACCAACAGGAAAATAACGCTGAATATGGAGAGAAAGCAAAAGCTATGTATCAGAAATACCTGCAAACCAGCGGAATCTTCGCTATGCCTGTTATCAACAGAATAAACAGTATTCAATAGCAATATTTCTCAGATTTATTTAGAAAAACAACATAAAAAAACTCCCTGAAATTCAGGGAGTTTTTATTTTATTTAGCTTTCTTCTGGTTTGCTTTTTCAATAATCTTTTCCAGAATTCTTAATGTAATCAGATATGTCGGTTTTACACCTGTAAGACCCAATCCGCCTGAAGATAGTGTACTACCTGTTTCCAGTGGATTATCCGATGCATAATAAGCATAGATTACAAACAAATCTTCTTCAATGTGATTTCTGATTTTAGATGCAATCTGAATTGCTTTCTGATAATGTGCACCCTCCATTTCAAGTCCTACAGCTTTCCATGAAGTCGTCATAAAGTAAGAAAGGATATCTTTATTCTGAAGTGAAGTTCCCAAAACGGTAATCATGCTTCCTTCGAATGCCTTCAGCTCATTGTCTGTAAAGTCATCTTTGCTCAATGCATTTTTGAAAACATAGTTATCTGCTGTTCCTTCAAAAATATGAGATGTAGGAATCATAATATCTCCTTTACCTCCGGTAAGAATACCAGCTTTACCCATTACAGAAACAGATTTCACATTCATTTTGAATGTAATGCTGTTTGTTTCAAACGGACGAAGCAATTCATCCATTACTTCAAAAGCCTGCTCTCCAAAAGCATAATCAAAGACCATAATAACATCGTCTCCGGAATACTTATAGTGTCCTAGCGGGCTATTTTTAAGATCTGTTTTTGCCAGATCAATGATCTGAACATCGATATTACTTCCACTGTTATCATCAATATAGATAACGCTTTTATTCTGAGCATAATCTGATATCTTATCTCTAAGCTCTTTTGTATTACTTATCTTCTGATACAGAAGGTAATCTACTTCTTTTGTAACTTTTTTGTTGAGTGCATCATTTGCAAAAAGCATATTCTGTACACTGTGCATATTGGCACTTATAATATGTAAAGGTCTTTCGTGAAGGTTATTTTCTACCAAGACTGTCTTTACATTATTCGCCCATTTCTCACCAAAGAAGTGATGCCCTACACGCTCCTGAAGAATTGAACTGAAATAAATTTCACGCTCTCTGCTTTCCTTCCAGTCTTCAAGACTTATCTGGCCTAACCAGTAAATAATCTTGAATAAACGATCTGGGTTGTCATCATCACCAAAGTTATTATAAGCTTCTAAAGTTTCATCAAATGGTCTTCCCAGCAATGCTGAAAGATGAACCAATGCCACTTCTTTTTCCTTTCTGGAAAACTTTTTTTCTCCTAATGCAACCTCTTCAATAATTTTCCAAACACGTTTAGGACGCCCGCCTTCATTCATATCGAAGCCAATATCACGTATTTTATCCGCTTCAAGATATAAGAATGTAAGGTGAGTTAGAATATCATAGATTTCTGATCTTCCCAAAAGAACTTCAATATTCATTTGGTGTTCATCTATACGATAACAATTTCTTCGACGTTTTTTAGGAACTATAGGGTCAAAGCTTCCTTTTTCGAAGCCTTCATCTGAAGTTAAATGAATAAAAGCACATTCTTCTATTCCTTCCGGAAGTCTGTCCAAAACATATAAAAGACCATTAAGCTCTACTTTGTTGGGATTCCCCATACTACCGTAGATCTCTGGTTGAATGATCATTAAAAGTTTTCGTAATGCTTCGCCGGAAATACCTCCAGGTTTGAAAAACCCTCTGTAGAATAAGTGTCGCATGGAAACATAGATACGCTCGATAGCCTCTGTCGTTTCTCTCGCTCTTGAATTTACCATACTATTTCTTTTAGCAAATATAGGAGATATTCTCATTCCGTGAAAGTTTTCTATCCTCTGCCCCACGTAAAAAAGCCTTTATTAAATAAAATTAATGATGCTTAAAGATCTCTTAAAACTATTTTACAACAAGGCAAATAACCCAGTATTTTTTCAGCCAAATAAAAAAGCCCTTACAGAATACTGTAAGGGCTTTATACTTATATCGTTAAGATTAGATTTTACTCAAAAGATTTCTGAAGTTAACCTTATCATCAATAATTCTTCTCAGTTCAGAAACCGGAACTCTTTCCTGTTGCATTGTATCTCTGTCTCTAAGTGTTACAGTATGATCATTTAACGAATCATGATCAATTGTAATACAGAATGGCGTTCCTATAGCATCTTGTCTTCTGTAACGTTTACCAATAGCATCCTTTTCCTCATAATAAACATTGAAATCATATTTCAAATCATCAAATACTTTCTCTGCATATTCAGCAAGACCGTCTTTCTTCATTAATGGTAATACCGCTACTTTAAATGGTGCTAAAGCTGGAGGAAGAGAAAGAACAGTTCTTTCAGATCCGTCTTCAAGCACTTCATCTTTCAGACAGTGAGAAAGGATAGAAAGGAATAATCTGTCCAAACCTACAGAAGTTTCCACTACGTATGGTACATAGCTTTCATTTCTTTCCGGGTCAAAATATTGTAGTTTTTTACCCGAGAACTTCTCGTGTGCAGAAAGGTCAAAATCAGTTCTACTGTGAATACCTTCCAATTCTTTGAATCCAAATGGGAATTTAAATTCTATATCAGCCGCAGCATTTGCATAGTGCGCTAATTTTTCATGATCGTGGAATTTGTAGTTCTCTTCACCAAGACCTAAAGCCAGGTGCCATTTCAAACGCGTTTGTTTCCATTTTTCATAATACTCTAGCTCTGTTCCAGGAGGTACAAAAAACTGCATTTCCATTTGTTCGAACTCACGCATTCTGAAGATAAATTGTCTGGCTACAATTTCGTTACGGAATGCTTTACCAATCTGGGCAATACCGAAAGGTAGCTTATGGCGGGAAGTTTTCTGAACGTTCAGGTAGTTTACAAAAATACCTTGTGCTGTTTCCGGGCGAAGGTAAAGATCCATTGCTGTTTCTGTCGTAGCACCTAGCTTAGTACCAAACATCAGGTTAAATTGTCTTACTTCTGTCCAGTTTTTAGAACCTGTATCCGGATCTGCAATTTCCAATTCTTCAATCAGAGATTTCACATCTGCCAGATCTTCATTTTCAAGAGATTTTGCCAAACGAGACAGAATAGTTTTCTGCTTCTCTCTGTACTCTATTACTCTTGGGTTTGTAGCTTCAAACTGAGCTTTATCAAAAGCTTCGCCAAAACGTTTTGCCGCTTTATCAATCTCTTTCTGAGCTTTATCTTCTAGTTTTGCGCAATAGTCTTCTACCAGAACATCTGCACGGAAACGTTTTTTAGAGTCTTTATTATCAATTAACGGATCATTGAAAGCGTCCACGTGTCCGGAAGCTTTCCAGATTGTAGGGTGCATAAAGATTGCTGAATCGATTCCCACAATGTTTTCGTTCAGTTGTACCATTGCTTTCCACCAATATTGTTTGATATTGTTTTTCAGCTCAGCACCATTCTGTCCGTAGTCATAGATTGCAGAAAGTCCGTCATAAATTTCACTTGACGGAAATATAAAACCATACTCTTTCGCGTGAGAAATCACCTTCTTGAAAACGTCTTCCTGTTTAGCCATAATATTATTTAAAGTGCAAAAATAAGTTTTTTAGGGAGTTCTTTCAATTTTTTCATAAAAGTCATGATTATTTAGATACTAAATAGTTCTTCTTTTCCGTTTCAGAATACTAATTTTACCGAAAATGAAATTTTTTTTCCAAAATCTTATATGTATTTTTGACATTAGAAAAATAAAAATCTACAATGCCTGATATCATTAGACTCCTTCCCGATCATGTAGCTAACCAGATTGCCGCCGGCGAGGTGGTGCAGAGACCTGCATCCATCGTTAAAGAGCTTTTGGAGAATGCTATTGATGCTGGTGCAACGTCCATAGAACTGATTGTAAAGGATGGTGGCCGGACTCTGGTGCAGGTTGTAGATAACGGAAGCGGAATGTCAGCTACGGATGCCAGACTGGCTTTTGAGCGTCATGCTACTTCCAAAATAAGAACGACGGAAGATATTTTCCGAATTGCTACTAAAGGTTTCAGAGGTGAGGCTTTAGCTTCTATTGCAGCTGTTGCTCAGATAGACCTTAAAACCAAACAGACTGATACTTCCTACGGAACACATATTATGATCCACGGTGGAGAATTGATTGAGCAGGAACCTGTACAAAGTACAGACGGGAGCAATTTCGCCGTAAAAAATCTGTTTTATAATGTTCCTGCAAGAAGAAAGTTTTTAAAATCAGACAATGTTGAAATTCGTCATATTATGGATGAATTCCAACGTGTTGCTCTTGCGCACCCGGGGTTAGAGTTTTCACTTTACAATAATGATTCCGAAGTATTCCGTTTACGAAAAAGTACAGAATTACAAAGGATCGTCGACATTTTCGGGAGACGCTTACATTCCCTTTTAGTTCCAATTAAAGAGGAGACTGACTGGGTAAGACTTAGCGGATATGTAGGAAAGCCTGAAGCTGCAAGAAAGAACAGAGGTGAACAGTTTTTCTTTGTTAATGGACGTTACTTTAAGAGTCCTTATCTTTCCCGCGCAGTTCAGGAAGCATTCGAAGGGCTTTTACAGCCTCAGTATATCCCAAGTTATTTCCTGTTTTTAGAAATAGATCCGGAGAAAATAGATGTAAACATTCACCCGCAAAAAACGGAAGTAAAATTCGAAGATGAGAATGTTATTTTCGCGATGTTGCGTTCCTCTATCAAGAGATCTCTTGGGATTTATAACATCTCCCCAAGCTTGGATTTCGATAGAGAACCCATGCATGATGAAATGATTGTTTCCCGTTCGCCTAGTGACAGAGTTGTAATCCCTACTATTCAGGTAGATCGCAATTATAATCCTTTTCGGGAAGAAACTACTACCCCAAAACCTCAGGAAATAGTTAGTCTTACAGAAATGTACCAGACCAGTGTTTCGCCTTCGCCCTCAAAAATCAACTTATTTGATGAAGACGATACAGAAGATGAGCTGATGCGCCTTCCTAACGGGTTTTGGCTTTACAATCACAACAACAAAACATTAATGCTCGATTTGGGCAGAATGCACCAATTGGTGCTTTATGAAAGAAAACAAAAGAAGAAAACTTCTCAAACACATAGTCAGAAATTATTGTTCTCTCACGAGATTTATCTTAATGAGATAGAAAAAATGACATATCTGGCCGTTCGTGAGAAGTTGATTAAAATAGGTTTTGATCTGAATCTGGATGGTAGTGAGCATGTTTTGCATGTACATGCCGTACCGGAAGACTTATCGGACAAAGATATTATCCCTCTTTTACAGAAAATTTTTGCAGAATATGAAGATGAAAGCTTAGACTTTTTTGAATTCTTTGAAAGCAAACAGGTAAAATTACAATCTAAATCCAACTTCGACTTTCATCAGAAAGAAGACGTAGAAAGCCTTATTCAAGATTTTTCAGCACTGGGATTCCCGGAATATAACCACAATAAAAAGAAGTGTTATATAGAGCTTCCTATTGAAGAACTGAAAAATAAACTTAAAATGTAAAAAATATGCAAAGATATATTCCACCTATTACCAAAACCCTCCTGATCGTTAATGTACTACTCTTTGCAGCTACTTATCTGATAAAATCGCTTGGCGTAAATTTAGAAGTCGTTCTGGGGGCTTTTTTCCCGGGATCACCTAACTTCCAGTTTTATCAGGTTATTACCCACATGTTTATGCATGGTGGTTTTGCACATATCTTATTCAATATGATTGCTTTATGGTCTTTCGGGTCAGCTATTGAGATGACTTTAGGGCCTAAAAAATACGCTATATTCTATTTTGTATGTGGTATCGGTGCTTATGTTTTATTTAATGTCGTTAACTATATCCAGGTAGACAGTCTTATTAACAGCCTTGTTGCACAGGGAACAGATATCGAACAGCTTTTTCACCTTTCAAAACTCGGCATTAATGGTAATCTGATAAATGATACTACAAATGCTACTTTCAGAGGAAATCCTGAGGAAGTTAAAGAGCTTTTCGGGTATTTAATAACACCTATGGTAGGAGCTTCGGGAGCTATTTATGGGCTTTTAGTCGCTTTTGCCATGCTTTATCCGGATGCTAAGATTATGATGCTGATTCCGCCAATTCCTATTAAAGCTAAGTATCTGATGCCTTTCCTTATCATCGTTGAGTTTTTCTTAGGTGTGAGAGATTCTCAGGGAGATAATGTTGCACACTTCGCGCATCTTGGTGGCGCAGTTATTGCTTTTATCCTGATCAAAATTTGGACTAAAAACAGATTCAGGATAAATCGCCGATGAAAGTTATTCGACTTATACTTACATTATTGCATCTGGTGCTATTTTTTGCCCTTGCTGCAATGTTACTCAATAGTTTTATACCACCTAAGGTTTTTAAGTGGTTTAATTTTATCCCGTTAGTATTTCCACCGCTTATAATCTCATATATTGTACTTACCATTGTATGGATTGCAACCTGGAAAAAGAGGGCTATATTTTTCCTTATTGGTCTTCTTTTCTTTTTCAATCCTATCAGAAGATGGGTTAATTACAGCCCCGGTTCTGCAGCAGGAAATCTAAAAGTTGTCACCTATAATATTCATGGCGGACAGGATCTTCCTGCCTTAAAATCCTTTTTGGAAAATGAAGCTCCTGATGTTATATTTTTTCAGGAAAAAGGCTATCACAATAAAGAATCTTTATCTATTCCTGGGTTTAAACATGTTGTAGAAGAACGAGTTGTCTCTATATATTCTAAATATCCGGTGAAAAATCAGGGTGAAATCATAAATGATGGCAGTAATGGACATTCTCTGTATGCAGATATCAGTATAAATGGAAAAACCATTCGTTTTATTAATGTTTATCTCGAGCCTTTTTATCTAAAAAAAGACATGCTTCGTCCAACTGGTGACAATAAAATTAATGAAGAAAAAGCAAAAATTTTAGGTTCCCGAATGGCGGAAAGTTTCAGAATTCACCAGGACCAGGTAGCTGCTGTGCGGGAATTTGTACAAAACTCCCCCTATCCTGTTATCCTGGGAGGAGATTTCAATTCTGTACCAAGCTCCTATGAATATTACCATTTAAGCAAAAACCTTAATGACGCATTCATGGATGCGGGCTCTGGATCTGCTACAAGTTTTCACGATTACAAATTTCCAATTCGTATAGATTATCTCTTCAGCAGCCCTGCAATAAAGGCAATGAGCTATACAGTAGACAGAGAATTAAAAATTTCTGATCACTTTCCTGTAATTTCTTCTTTTAAAGTGAAATAAATATCATTTTTTTGCGTTAAATTCACATCTCAAACATTTAATCAACTAAATATGAAAAAAACAATTTTAGGTGTAGCAGTATTCTCTGCACTAGCTCTTACTTCTTGTAAAAAAGAAACTACAAGTACTGAAACTAAATCTACAGATTCCGGTACAGTTACAACGACTACAACTACTGAAACAAAATTAGATAGCGCGAAAGTAAAAGAAGGCGTTCAGAAAGCTGAAGACAAAGTAGACAATGCAGCTAACAAAACTGGGGATGCAATAAAAAATGCAGCTGATAAAACTGGTGACGCTGTAAAAGACGCTGCTAACAAGACTGGGGATGCAGTGAAAGATGCTGCTCATAAAACTGGGGATGCTGTAGACAAAGCTGGTAAAGATATTAAGCAAGGTGCTCAGAAAGCAGGTGACAAAATAGACAGAGCTGCAACTGCTGCTAAAGAAGAGTTAAAAAAATAATTTAGATCTTCTTTTTCACAAGATATAACGGGCATTTCAATTGAAACGCCCGTTTTTTGGTTACGATTATTATATTTATCTATCAGAACAAGGCATTTCCATAAATGAAATTTTTCATATTTTTGACGACAATTCTTTATTTTTCCAACACTCAATTTAATACAACTACCAAATGATAGAAAACTATTTACTATGGGGAATAGGCATTGCCTTTGGCGTAATGCTCCTGGTGATGCTTGGACAAAGAATCCGCATTGCCTATCCTATATTCCTTACAGTCGCCGGACTACTGATAAGCTTTATCCCTGGTATCCCGACTTTTCAGGTAGATCCTAGTATTGTTTTCCTTATCTTCCTGCCTCCTATTCTTTTTGAAGCGGCATGGAATACCTCATGGAAAGATTTTCTAAGGTTCAGAAGACCCATACTGGGACTGGCCTTTGGTTTGGTCTTTCTGACATCCATAGTAGTAGCATATCTCTCTTCTAATATGATTCCGGGGATAACTGTAGCAATGGGGTTCTTACTGGGCGGGATTAATTCCCCACCGGATGCTGTTGCCGCTACATCCATCTTAAAACACCTAAAGATTCCTAAAAGAACTCTTAGCATTCTGGAAGGAGAAAGCTTAATAAACGATGCCTCGAGTTTAATTGTAATGAAGTTTGCACTGGCAGCCATACTTACCGGACAGTTCGTAATGCAGGAGGCCATAGGAAACTTCTTTGTAATGGCTATTATGGGAGCACTTGTAGGTCTTATAGTTGCTTTTCTGCTCATGCTGATTTTCAGAATACTGCCAACAACTTCTGATATCGACACTATCTTTACACTGATTACACCTTATATTATGTATATTGTTGCGGAACACTTCCATTATTCGGGGGTTCTGGCAGTTGTTACCGGTGGACTTGTTATGTCGTATAACTCTAACCGTTTCCAGACCCATACAACACGTATACAGGCTGTAAATGTGTGGAGCACGATTATATTCCTGATGAATGCTTTTATCTTTATTCTGATAGGTTTGCAAATGCCCGGCATTATAGATGAAATGTCTCCGGAAGCTATAAAATCTGGTTTAGGTTATGCCGTAATCATTGGCGGGGCTATTGTATTAACCCGCTTTGTGTGGACCTTTACCTGGACCTATCTCCCGCCTTTATTATTTAAGAGCATCCGTAAAAAAGACAAACATTTGGACTGGAGGGAACCTTTTATATTAAGCCTTGCGGCCATGCGGGGTGTTGTATCCCTTGCCGGAGCGTTGGCTATTCCTTTAGCTCTGCCATCAGGAGAAGCCTTCCCCCATAGAGATATGATTATTTTTGTAACGTTTATTATTATCCTGCTCACCCTAGTAGGACAGGGGCTTTTATTACCTATCATTCTGAAATATATTGATATTAAAGAAGTTGGAGCTACCATGTCTGAAGAAGAGCAGGAGACAAGAATATTGTGGAAATTAAAAAGAATTGCACTGCATACTCTGGATAAGAACTATTCGGAAGAAGTACAAAAATATTCTTTGGTCAATAACCGGAAAATGCAATTGCAGGCAGATCTGGAGCTACTGGAAAATCGATTAAAATGCATTAACAATAGTTTTCATGGCGATGCAGTAAAATCGGTTACAGAAATCCGAAGAGAGATTATAAAGGAGCAGAGAAAACTCCTCTCAGAGCTTCGCAGAATGGACGAATTTGACGATTCTGTCCTTCGAAAGCAGGAACTGAGTCTCGATCTGGACGAAGCAAAGATTACAGGATTCCAGCATTAAAATAACATCATAAAAAAATGATCGGAAAATTTCCGATCATTTTTATTTTATAAGAAAGATTTATCTTCTTGTTTTATGCCAGCATTTTTTGAGCTTTTTTTACACCCTCTGTTAAGATGTCTATTTCTTCAAATGTATTGTAAACAGCAAAACTTGCTCTTACTGTCCCTGCAACACCAAAGAATTCCATGATTGGTTGTGTACAATGGTGTCCTGTTCTTACAGCAATGCCTAATTTATCCAGGATCATACCTACATCCGAGGCAATACCTATTCCGGACAGATTAAAGGAGACAACACCTGCTCTATTGGCTTTTTCACCATATACTTTTAGACCTTCTATTTCCAGAAGCTTACGTTGTGCATATTCCAACAATGCATGTTCATGTGCTGCAATATTAGATCTTCCTACTTTTTCCATAAAATCCACTGCAGTTCCTATTGCAATATTACCCGCAATATTTGGCGTTCCAGCTTCAAATCTGAAAGGGAGCCCTGCATAAGTGGTTTTCTCGAAAGTACAATGGTCAATCATCTCACCTCCTCCATGGAAAGGATTTAACTGTTCTAAAACAGCTTCTTTACCGTATAAAATTCCGGTTCCTGTTGGTCCGTACATTTTATGACCAGAGAAAGCGAAGAAATCGCAGTCCATTGCCTGAACATCTATTTCGAAATGTGGTGCCGACTGTGCGCCGTCTATGAATACAAAAGCATTAGACTTTGCTCTTACTTTTTTAATAATTTCATCTATCGGGTTAATGATTCCAAGAGCATTGGAAACCTGATTTACAGAAACCAATTTCGTTTTCTCAGAAAGCCATTCATCCAGAACATCTATTTGTAAAATTCCATCTTCATTCATTGGAATTACACGAAGCCTTGCCCCTGTTCTCTGACATAGCATCTGCCAAGGAACAATATTAGAATGGTGCTCCAGATAAGAAATAATGATCTCGTCATCTTTCTTAATCAGATCAGTAATAGCATAAGCAACAAGGTTTATACCTTCTGTTGTGCCTTTGGTAAAAAGTACTTCATAGTCATGCTTTGCATTGATAAAGTGCTGTACCTTCTTACGGGCATCTTCCATCATCTCTGTAGCAACCTGACTAAGTGTATGAATACCTCTGTGAACATTTGCATTGTAATGTTCATAGTAGTTATTAATAGCATCCAAAACCATTTTAGGTTTCTGGCTGGTTGCTGCATTATCCAAGTAAACTAAATCTTTACCATTAACCTTTTCCTGAAGAATAGGAAACTGCGAACGGATTTCTTGTACATCAAACATTACTTTTAGTTTTTTTGTTCTGTTAAAGCCATTATATAGGCATCAACTTCTGCTTTTTCATCAGCATATTTCTGTTGAAGTTCAGAGCCCTCACCCATTCTTCCGTAATATATGTAAGCTTTGTCTGCAAAGAATTTTTTATGAAAGTCGGATAGTTCCGGTAACTGAGGAAAGCGTTTATGAAACAGCATTTCATAATAAGCCTGCCATTCTCTTTCATTTTTATCTTCAACAAAGTCTTTAGCTGCTCTTTGTGAAACATGAACCATCTCGTGGGCAATCACATTCATTACAAGAGCTAAATCAAAATCAAACAGATTTCGCGGAATTATAATCCGCTGAGCTTCTCCAAATTCTCCTTCTGTGGTTAACAAAATAGAATTTAGCTCTATTTCTTCCCGAAAACCGAAACCTTCAAAATCTTTATTCTCAAGACCAAACTGATGTACAACAAAATTTGCAGCATCCAGAATCTGGTTGTGCTCTTTATAAGCTTTGAGATTAAAGCTGATCTGATCCAGGTCCATTTTTCGGTCTATATAACTACTGCTGTTCCGCTTGCAGTAACCATCAACATTCCTCCATTCGGACCTACAGTTTCGTAGTCTAAATCGATTCCGATAACCGCATTAGCACCCATTTGTGCAGCGCGCTCCTGTAATTCTCTTAAAGCAGTATCTTTTCCTTCGATAAGAACTTTTTCATAAGTCGTAGATCTCCCGCCAAAAAAATCGGTTAATCCTGCCATGAAATCTTTAAGAGCATTCGCTCCGATAATAGTTTCCCCGGTAACAATTCCTTTGTATTCTTTTACCGGATGTCCTTCGATTGTGTTGGTGGTTGTTAGTATCATCTTTATGTTAATTAGAATTCGATATCTACTTCTAACTTTTCAGCTAAAAGTTTAGATACTTTCAGCTTCAAAGGTTCAATGTCAATATTCTGCATTGCATCATGAGCAAATGCATATAACAATAATGCTCTTGCTTCATTTTTAGAGATACCTCTTGCTCTCAGATAGAATAATGCTTCATCATCCAGCTGTCCTACTGTACAACCGTGAGAACACTTCACATCATCTGCAAAGATTTCTAACTGAGGTTTGGTATCTATTGTTGCTCCTTCGCTTAACAAAACATTGTTGTTTTGCTGATAAGCATTGGTTTTTTGTGCAATTTTATCTACAAATACTTTCCCGTTGAATACACCGTGTGATTTACCATTATAAACACCTTTATAATTCTGGTAGCTTTCACAGTTAGGGAAGTTATGATGTACAGCTGTATGGTGGTCTACTAACTGATCGTTATTAATGATCGTAATCCCGTTCATAAAGCTGTTGATATTCTCTCCGTTATGAATAAAATCCAGGTTGTTTCTTACCAGCTTACCTCCGAAAGAGAAAGTATTTACCGTTGCAAGGCTGTCTTTTTCCTGTCTTGCATAGGTATTATCCACTAAATAAGAAGTATCGCTGTCATTTTGCAGTTTATGCCAGTCTGCTTTAGCATTTGGATAAACAAAAATCTCGGTTACAGAATTGGTGAAGGTAAATGTATCGTCGAAGTTATGATGACTTTCAATAACCTCAATTTTAGATCCTGCTTCAGCAATCAGTAAATTTCTTGTATTGTAGAAAGTGTTTTCTTCCTGATTTTGTGATAAATAAAATACGTGAATTGGTTTTTCAATTACTGTATTTTTCGGTACATGAAGGAAAAAACCATATTTGCAGTACGCAAGGTTTAGGTCTGCAAACGGATTATCCTCATGGGTAATTGTATTGAAATACTTCTCAAAAACTTCTTTGTGTTTTTCATCATTCAACGCATAATTGAAAGATAAAAATTCTACATTTTCAATTGAAATCTTTGAAAACTCTTTGCGTAACTCTCCGTTAATGAAAACAATATAATCAAAGTTCTCTTCACCAATATGTAAAGCATCCAGATCCTTTTTAGATACATTATGCTCTTTTTTAGGAAAGAAATTATATTCCTTGTTAACAATTTCCGCAAGGTTGGTATATTTATATTCTTCGTTTTTCTTTTTAGGAAATCCTATCTCCTGGAACTTAGCCAAGGCCGCCTTTCTTTTATCATCCAGAAAGCGGTGTTTTAGGCTTTCTAAAAAAGCTTCGTGTTGTTGTAAAACTTGTTCTTGTAACATTGTAATGATTTAAGTTTGAATTTGATTATGATCTTCTTACTCTCCTTTTAAGGATTAGATAAGCCAGTCATAACCTTTAGCTTCAAGCTCTAATGCTAAAGTTTTATCTCCTGTTTTTACAATCTTACCATCTGCCAAAACGTGTACAAAGTCTGGCTGAATATAGTTCAGTAGTCTCTGATAGTGAGTGATAACTAAAACGGCATTTCCTTCGTTACGGAATTTGTTTACACCATCTGCTACAATTCTTAATGCATCAATATCCAAACCTGAATCCGTTTCATCCAGAATAGCTAATTTCGGGTCTAACATCATCATCTGGAAAATTTCATTTCTCTTTTTCTCTCCTCCAGAGAAACCTTCATTTAAAGAACGAGAAAGGAAATCTTTTTTGATCTCCAAAAGCTCAGATTTTTCACGGATTAATGCTAGCATCTCTTTTGCCGGCATTTCCTCCAAACCTTTTGCTTTTCTGGTTTCGTTCATTGCTGCTTTAATGAAGTTTGTTACAGAAACTCCAGGAATTTCTACCGGATATTGGAAAGAAAGGAAAATACCTTTATGTGCTCTTTCTTCAGGAGCATCTTCAAGAATTTCTTCACCCTCAAAAAGAATTTCACCTTCAGTTACTTCATACTCTTCTTTCCCTGCAATAACAGAAGAAAGTGTAGACTTTCCAGCACCGTTAGGCCCCATAATAGCATGAACCTCACCTGGTTTTATTTCTAAGTTGATTCCTTTTAAAATTTCTCTTTCTTCAATTCCTGCATGAAGATTCTTTATATTTAACATGTTAAATGTGGTAAATTATTGTTGATTATTTTTTATCCTACTGATCCTTCTAATGAGATCTCTAAAAGTTTCTGTGCTTCAATAGCAAATTCCATTGGCAGCTTATTCAGAACTTCTTTACTAAAACCATTTACAATTAATGCAATTGCTCTTTCGGTATCTATACCTCTTTGGTTACAGTAGAAAATCTGATCTTCACCAATTTTAGAAGTTGTCGCTTCGTGCTCTAGCTGAGCCGTAGGGTCTTTAATTTCTATATAAGGGAAAGTGTGTGCTCCACATTCGTTACCCATTAACAACGAGTCACATTGTGAGAAGTTTCTTGCTCCTTTTGCAGAAGGCATTACCTTCACCTGTCCACGGTATGAATTGTTAGACTTACCGGCAGAGATACCTTTAGAAATAATTGTCGATTTGGTATTCTTACCAATATGTATCATTTTAGTTCCGGTATCTGCATACTGATGGTTATTAGTAACTGCTATAGAATAAAACTCTCCTACAGAATAATCACCTTTCAGGATACAAGAAGGATATTTCCATGTAACTGCAGATCCTGTTTCAACCTGCGTCCAGGAGATTTTTGCTCTTTTCTCACAAAGACCTCTTTTTGTCACGAAGTTGAAGACACCTCCTTTACCGCTTTCATCACCAGGATACCAGTTCTGTACAGTAGAATATTTAATCTCAGCATCGTCCATTGCGATTAGCTCTACAACGGCAGCATGCAATTGGTTTTCATCTCTGGATGGTGCTGTACACCCTTCCAGATAAGAAACATAACTTCCTTCATCAGCAATAAGCAAAGTTCTTTCAAACTGCCCTGTTCCTGCCTGGTTAATACGGAAATAGGTAGAAAGTTCCATTGGACATCTTACCCCTTTCGGAATATAACAGAAACTACCATCAGAAAATACTGCAGAATTAAGTGCAGCATAGAAGTTATCTCCTCTTGGTACAACTTTACCAATATATTGTTTTACTAAATCTGGGTGATTTTTAATCGCTTCAGAAATAGAGCAGAATATAATTCCTTTTTCAGCAAGTGTTTCCTGGAATGTAGTTTTTACCGAAACGGAATCCATTACGATATCTACAGCAACACCTGTTAAACGTTTTTGTTCATCAATTGAAATACCTAGCTTTTCAAAAGTTTTCAGTAATTCCGGATCTACTTCATCAAGATTAGCAAGTTCCGGTTTAACTTTTGGTGCAGCATAATAACGAATCGCCTGAAAATCTGGCTTTTCATATTTAATATTTGCCCAGTCCGGTTCTTCCATTTTCAACCAGATACGGTAAGATTCCAGTCTCCATTCCGTCATCCATTCTGGCTCTTCTTTTTTTGCCGAAATAGCACGAATAATATCTTCATTCAGTCCAATCGGGAAATCTTCGTAATCGATCTTTGTTTCCCAACCGAATTCATATTTTTTATTCTCGAGGTCAACCCTTAGGTCGTCTTCTGTGTATTTACTCATTATTTATTTTGTTTTGGAAATTATGGACAAAAAAGTCCTAATCTCCGATGTCTCCTGTATTTTTATAAATTTATAAACTAAAGCTTTCTCCACATCCGCATGTTCTTGATGCATTTGGATTATTGAAGATAAAGCCTTTACCATTAAGCCCTCCGGAATATTCTAAAGTTGTTCCTACCAGATAAAGAAATGATTTTTTGTCTACGATAATTTTGATCCCGTTGTCTTCAAAAACCTGGTCAATATCGTGTTTTTCTTTATCAAAATTCAGAACATACTCCAATCCAGAGCATCCACCACTCTTCACTCCAACACGGATATAATCTTGTGTTGGATCAAAGCCATCCTCAGTCATTAACTGAACAGCTTTTAATTTTGCCTGATCGGATACTTTTATCATTATTTCAATAATTTAGAATAAATTTAGATTGCAAAATTAAGACAAATAATACCAAATTCAAATCTGTCCATCATATATTTATCTATAACAAGAATAGATAGCTTTAACTTTTTACAGGATACATCATCAAACCGGCATAAATTCTTTCTTAAAATGAAAAAGATATTTTTATTATGCCTTACCTTCATAACAGTTTCTTTATGGGCACAATCCCGTCGGTTTGTATACGAAGTAGCCATGAATCCTGATTCTACACAGCTTGTTCCTATGATTAAGGAACGAACACTATTGCAGATACAGAAGGACAAATCTTATTTCCTAAGCGAAAACAAACTCCGACGAGATTCCCTACTCAGTACTTTAGCCCCGGAATTAAAATCAGAAAACAGGAAAGACAAAAACAAAGCTCAACCATGGCCTGTTGCACACACTAATTACAATTACATTATTGAGAAAGATTACAATCCTGAGAAAATTGTTTTTGCTGAGAATATTGGTCCACAAGCCTCTGCCTACACTGAAGACCGACCGATGAAATGGACATTAACAGAGGATACAGATAATATTTCTGGTTATAAAGTTTTTAAAGCAACATGCAATTTTGGAGGAAGGAAATGGATTGCATGGTATACAAAAGATATTCAGATTTCCGATGGCCCATATAAGTTCCGAGGACTTCCGGGTCTTATCATAAAAGTTCAGGATGATAAAGGAGACTATATTTACACCCTCCTTGCGGAAGAAAAGATGAACAATAGCTTTCCATTAAACATAAAAGAGGATACAAAAATGTTATCCCGGTTAGATTTTGAACGTCAGCAAATAATTTTTGAGAGTAAGCCCCAAGATGAAAAACAAAAACTCTTTGCTGACTCTGGTTTCTCTGGAAAAAGAGGAGGCAATTTTCGCGGCAATAGTGGCCGTGGTGGTGGCGGTGGAATGAAAGGCTTCGGCAGTGGTGGACAAGGAAGAATTCGGGGTATGCAGGAAGGTTCTCCAAGCGGAGAAATGCCCCAGGATTCCGGTACAATGAGTTCTTATGAAAAGAATTTCAATGCTTTCAAACATAAAAATCCAACAGCACAAAATCCTATTGAGATTGGTCTGTAAATTTTTTATAGTTTCAATAATCCTATTGAACTTTATTAAATATTTTTTTGTTGTCATTTTTAACATTATATCTTTTTTACAATCCAAAAAGACAGAAATAATTACAATGAAAGTATTCAAACTATTACCAATATTTATCGTTTCTCTTGCATTTTCGCAGAGTACAAGGTTTGTATATCAGGTAAGCATGAAGCCTGACGCTACAAATAAAGGAGATATTAAAACAGAACAGGCCAACCTGGACGTAACACCACAAGGGTCTATATTTTATAGTGCTAAAACAATACAGAGGGATTCTATAATGGATCGTATGCGCCAAACAAGAAATTTTGACCGTACTCAGATGCAGGATCTTCGTTCTGCCATTAATTATATTATTGAGAAAGACTATCCAAAACAAAGTATAACTCTTAAAAACAGAATCGGCAGAGATCAGTACTCTTATTCTGAAGCTCAGCCATTCCAATGGAAAATACTAAACGAAACTGCCAAAATTGGGGAATACAATACCCAGAAAGCAGAAACACAATATGGGGGCAGAACTTGGTATGCATGGTTTACGACAGAAGTTCCTTTTCAGGATGGTCCATATAAATTTAGTGGGTTGCCAGGTCTTATTGTAAAAGCTGAAGATAGTAATGGCGACTATTCTTTTGACCTTATGCAGACTAAAAAAATTGCAGAGCCATATGCTATTCAAAACAGAGGCGGCCAAGTAATAACTGTAAAAAAAGCCGATTACCTGAAAATGGAAAAGAGATTCCAGGACGATCCCGGATCTTTCTTCACCAATAATTCAGGTGGTGGAGGTGGAAACGGCCGAAGAATGAACATGGATCCTCAGCGGATGAAACAAATGCAGGACCGTTTTAAAGAAGAACAGAAAAAGAACAATAATCCTATTGAACTAAATTAAAAAAGAGCGCCTATCGGCGCTCTTTTTAGTTATTTGCTAAACTTGCTTTTTCCATGTTTAATTCCTCAATAGGAGCTTTTAGCCATTGTGAAGAAGCAAGGTAGTTCTGATCCGGATAATATATAAATAATATATTCTTTTCTTTTATCGTATTGATAAGAGAAACTGCGATATCTCTTGGAACGGCCGGGCAGCCCCAGCTCCTTCCGATACGTTTGTGTTGTAATGCAAATGCCTCGTTAACATAATCTGCACCATGCATTACAATCGCTCTTTTATATGCAGCGTCGTTATAGCCTGTATCTAATCCTTCTAATTTCAGAGAATATCCATTATCACCTTCATAAGTGTTTTCAGTGGTGTAAAAACCTAAGCTACTCTGATGCGAGCTTTCTCTGTTTGAAAACTTTTCTGCAAACTCTTCTCCGGTACCTTTTCCATGTGCCACCAAAGAGTTGAAAATAATCTTCTTCTCTTTTACATCAATCACCCATAATCTTTTAAGATTGGACGACAGACTAAAATCGCAGATTGTTAGAAGATTGCTATTTTCAGGCACTTTTCCTGCCTTTTTCAGATTTACATATCCAAGATATGCTTTTTCGAAAACTGTTTCTGATAATTTGTTGAAGCCGGTAAAGTCAATTGCCCCGTACAATACTGAGGAGGAAGAGACAGCTTCATGTTTTGTTTCTGTTTTTTTTACTGTCACAGCAACGTCTTTCTTTACCAAAGATTTTGATGTCTCAAAATTGGTATCGTTGACAAAAAAAGAGGTTGACACAACATAAACAGAAATTAATGAAATGATTAATTTCTTCATGTAATACTATTTAAGATGTCTTTTTTGAAAATTGCTTCGGCAAAATTAGAACAAATTCAATATCAACACTTTAAATAGACACAAGTTTAACTTTATTTAAGAAACTTTAACGCTGAGATTCACTATCCGGAACAAAATCCAGACTAACAGAATTCATACAATAGCGTACCCCGGTAGGCTCCGGTCCATCGTTAAAAACATGACCTAAATGAGAGTCACATCTGCCACAAACTACTTCTATTCTTTCCATTCCGTGAGTAGAGTCTCTTTTATACTTTACTGCATCTTTTTCAGATTGAAAGAAGCTAGGCCATCCGCAACTGCTTGCAAATTTTGAAGATGAACGAAAAAGATGATTTCCGCATACGGCACAATAATACTCTCCTAACTCATCCGTTTCGTTATATTTTCCGGTAAAAGGACGCTCTGTAGCAGCTTCTCTGGCAACCGCATAAAGATCCGGAGACAATATCTTTTTCCATTCCTCATTGGAAACATTTAGTTTCGTTTTATCTGTTCTGGAATAGTATGGATTGTTTTTTGATGTTTCTGTATTCATAGAATTGGTTTTAACAGGCATTTTTATTTCTGAGCATTGTAAGAACAAACTCAGAATGCATAGATTAAATATAAGATGCCAGATTTTCATATTTCAAATTTACTAAATTTGTTCAGATGACAGAATCACAAAAAAGAAAACAACTCTTTAAGTACAAAGCTCTGGCTACCGGATTATTTCTTCTGATGGCCTGTATCTTTATAACAACAACTGTATTACAAAAACAATATACCTCTCACTGGATTGGCTATATACATGCGTTTTCCGAAGCTGCCATGGTGGGTGCTCTTGCAGACTGGTTTGCTGTTACTGCATTATTTCATTATCCTATGGGTATAAAAATACCTCATACCAATCTGATTGAGAACAGCAAACAGAAAATTGGAGATAACTTGGGGAATTTTGTAGTCGAAAATTTTGCTTCAGCAGAAAATATCCGTCCATATATAGAAAAAATAAAGGTAACCGGTTTTCTAAGTGAATGGCTTTTAAAAGAAAAGAATCAGGAAGTACTGGTTAAAGAAATTGCTGTTTTACTTAAAAATGCCATCTCCCAGTTTCAGGATCCGGATATCATCAGCTTTATTGCCGGAAAAATAAAAGAGGCTGGAGAAAATTTAAAAATCAACCATATCCTTTCTAATGGTATTTTCTATCTTCTGGAGAAAGGTGAGCAACAGGCAATTATAACCTTTCTGTCCTCAAAAATCAAGAATTATATCCTTGAAAATGATAAATTGATACGCGACAAAGTGCACCAGAACAGTTATTCGCTGGTTCCAAAATTTGTTGATAATAAGATAGCAAACAAGATCACGACAGGACTGGCCAGCTTTTTTGAAGATATAGAAAACAACCCTGATCATAAGGTAAGAAATGAAATCTCAGACAGTATTTATCAATTTGCAAACGAAATAAAAACTTCTGATCGATGGGAAAACGAGCTGAGCAAAATAAAAGCATCCATTCTGAATGAGGATAAACTAAATGATTACGCTACAGATATATGGCATTCTCTGAAGAAAACACTGATGTCCGAGCTGGACAATGATCATTCGGCGCTAAAACAATATGCACAAAAAAACATACGCCAGTTTGCAGAGGATCTGAACAAAAATGAATCCCAGCAAAACAAAATTGATCAGTGGATCCGTTTTAACGCCTACAGACTCATTCTAAAAAACACAGGAAAGGTATCTGAACTTATCAGTACTACTGTTGGCAACTGGGAAGGCAAGGAACTTAGCCGAAAGTTAGAATTAGAAGTGGGCAAAGACCTCCAATTTATTAGAATCAACGGAACCATAGTCGGCGGATTAGTTGGGCTAATTATATATACCCTGGCTGCTTTCATTTAGTAGCTAATCGACAAAAACAATCATTGAATTTATTTCAATAATTTATATAAATAATTATCCAACAATTCAATTTCACTGTTTAGCTTTAAAAATTAGATAATAAAACTAACATAATACTAGTTTTACCATAAATATATTTAAGCTTTTTCAATTCAAATTTTAACGCCATAACAGTAAAAAGTAAAAAGGTTCATACTTACAATAAATAAATAGATTAATTTTTTTCTTATTTAACAATTCATTAAATTTTATTCCTACATTCGTTAACATTGTGTTAATATAAACTTGACACAAGAAGTTATTAGTCCAAATTATAAAATTTAAGTTAGTATGAAAAAACGATCCATTATGATGGTTCTTTTAGCATCCTCTATTGGCCTATACGCCCAGGAAGGAAAAGCTAAAGATTCTACAAAAACAGCCAATATCCAAGAGGTAGTAATCACCTCTCTGGGTATTAAAAGACAAGCCAGATCACTGACATATTCCTCACAGCAAATTGGAGGAGATGACCTTACAGAAGTCAAAACTCCAAACTTACTGAACTCCATCAACGGAAAAGTATCCAATGTACAAATTAACAGAGCATCCGGAGGTGCTGGTGGATCTGTAAGAGTAATTATGAGAGGGGACAAGTCTACTAGAAACAGCTCCCCTCTATTGGTAATTGATGGTATACCGGTAACCAACTCTATCGGAGGTGGTCCCGGGGCTCCAACAGCAGATGCCTATAACGGAGGAACAGATTCAGGAGATATTTTCAGTACCATCAACCCTGAAGACATCCAGAGTATTAACTTTTTAAAGGGAGCTTCAGCTGCGGCACTATATGGCTCCCAGGGTAGTAATGGTGCCATTCTGGTTACCACTAAAAAAGGAGTTGCAGGACGAAGCAATATTTCATTCTCTTCCAGCCTTACTTTTGACAAAGCCTATAGCCTTCCAAAACTGCAACATAATTATCTACAAACTACACCTTATGATCCAAGTACAGGTTCTGCTGGCTCTACAGGAAGCTGGGGAAAAGAAGGTTCCTCTAAAGACTATGTAAAAGATTTTCTTCGCACTGGGACAACATGGACCAACAGTATTACATTCTCAGCAGGTACTCAAAAGTCTACAAACTTCTTCTCTCTTGCTAACACAACCAACAAAGGAATTGTTCCTAATTCCAAGTTTGACCAATACAACATTAACTTTAGAAATTCAAGTAAATTCTTTGATGATAAGTTAACTTTAGATGCCAACTTAATGGGATCTATTCAAAAGGTAGAAAACAGAATTGCTCCGGGACTTTATTTTAACCCTCTTTTCCAACTTTATACATTACCAAGAGGAGTAGACTTCGACCAATATAAAGATTATGAATATTTGGACAGAACCCGATATATACAGGATCAAAACTGGTTTGACAAAACCGGGAGCACCAGACAATATTCTCAAAACCCGTATTGGATTCTTAACAGAAACAAAGTTACCTCCAATAACAAAAACTTATATACATCTGTTGCTTTAAGCTATGCCATTAACGACTGGTTAACAGCAAAACTAAGAGGTAATTATACTTACTTCAATTCTGAAACCAGTAGGAATCTGTATGCCAATACAGCAAAACTTCTGGCAAATCCAAACGGAAAACTCTATTACGACCAGCTTGAAACTACAGCATTGTACGGAGACTTCTTGTTAATTGGTAGCCCACATATTTCTGATAACATAAGTTTTGATTTTACCGTTGGTACAAGTGTTAATGACAAGAAAGATAAGATCACTGCTATTCAAAATAATAATTTAAAGAATGCCAATTATTTTGAATTAAACAACCTTAACTGGACACCAACAGACACTTACAGAATTTATTATCCGCATGGAAAAACCACTTCTGTATTTGCCAGTACAACTTTTGGTTATAAGAAACTGGCATATATAGATTTAACTTTCCGTAATGACTGGTCTTCTACATTATTTGGAAGTTCCCAAAACGCATTTGATTATGAATCTATTGGTGGAAACCTTATCATGAGCGACATTCTCCAGATGCCAAAAGCTATTACTTTCTGGAAATTAAGAGCTTCTTATGCAACTGTTGGTAACGCCCTGGAACCTACATTTGCAAATCCACAGCCTACATTTAACAACGGTGTATTTGGGAATAGTGCAAACCTTCCTGACTTGCAACGCTATCCGGAACTAACTCCAAAGCCGGAATTAAACAGAACTTTTGAAGTTGGTACAGAATTCAGAATGTTCAACAATCGATTAAATTTTGATTTTACGTATTATAACTCAAATGTATCTAACCAGTATTTAACAAAAGTAGAAGCAGCTCCGGGACTTAGTAAGCAATCTGGAACATTGATAGATATGAATGCCGGAAAAATTCAGAATACTGGATTTGAATCTTCTTTATCCTATGATATTTTCAAAACTTCTTCATTCAACTGGACAGCTACATTAAATGCTTCGGCGAATAAGAACAAAATAAAGGAATTACTTCCTTCCAACTTCTATGATGCAAGTAAGTCACTATTCACATTAGCCGGAGGTAATTACAACAAACTAAAAGTTGGGGGCTCTTTCGGAGATTTATATGGCAAAGGATTTATGCGCAATGCTGATGGTAAAATTGTGGTAAACAAAGATGGTGTTCCATTAACTAATACCGACAACAACATCTACCTTGGCAATCCAAACCCTAAGTTTATCATTGGGCTTAATAATTCCTTTACTTACAAGAATATCAACCTAAGCTTCCTGATTGATGGTAAATTTGGCGGACATGTTTTAAGTCTTGCAGAAGCCGCTTATGATTATGCAGGAGTAAGTCAAAGATCTGCTGATGCCAGAAAAAATGGTGGTGTAAGTATTCCGAATGCCGTATATGAAGATGGTACAGCATATACAGGAAAAACAGATGCTAAAAAATATTACGAAGGAATTGGTGGACAAGACGCACCTAATATAGATGAAGCTTATATCTATAAAGCTACTGCGATAAGATTGAGACAAATTTCTTTATCCTATACTTTCAAAATGAACTCTAAGTATATGCAGGATGCAACTGTCAGCTTTATTGGTTCAAACTTATTCTTCTTCTACAAAAAAGCACCATTTGATCCGGAACAAGTTTCAGGAGTTAATCCCGGAGGTGTTGGTGTAGACGTATATGGAATGCCAATCACACGTTCTTTAGGACTTTCTGTAAAACTAAATTTTTAAAATTATGAAACTTAACATATTAAAAACATATTTACCTCTACTTGCATTAATTGGAGTATCCTCCTGTACAGGTGACTTTAAGGACATCAATTCCGAGTACGCCAATGTTACAGATGGAGTATTGCAGGCAGATTTCACCGGCTTGGTCAACAGATTAAACCAGGCACAAAGAAATATCATTTATCAGACAGATTACATGTACCAGCTTCAAAATAATCTGAACTCAGATTTTTACAGTGGCTATTTTAGTACTGCAACCGGAGGCTGGAACTGGAACAATAACTACTTCATGAATAGTGGATGGAATGAATGGATTATGAAAAATCAATTGGAAGAAGCTATGCAGCGCTATGTTGATTTTGAAGAAACACAAAAAAAACTATATCCGAATGTCGATTTCAAAGGCAGCTACGCTGTTTTCAATATTATAAAAGTATTGTCTTCAGCAGTTGTATCTGACAAACATGGACCAGTAATCTATAGTAAATTTGGTAAATCTAATCCTGATTATTCTGTAGACTATGACTCTCAACAAGATGCTTACAAATATTTCATGCAGGATTTATCGAAAGATATTGAAACGTTACAGTCAAACTTAGGTGTAGAAGATAAAGCTGTTATTCAGAAATCTGATGCAATTTTTAATGGCACTGCTCTATCATGGGCTAAATTTGCCAACTCTCTAAAGCTAAGACTTGCAATGCGTATGTCATATGCAGATCCTGCAGCATCAAGAAAATATGCAGAAGAAGCATTAAATTCTCCGATTGGGCTTATTGACAACAATAGCCAAAATGCACTAGCTCGCTATGGAGCCATATCACCGGTATACGTTGTTATTTTCAACTATGGGGACTCCAAATCCGGAGCATCCTTAACCTCTTATCTTAATGGCTATAATGACCCCAGAATTTCTTCATATATTACCAAAGCAACTGATCCGAGCGTGAAAGATCAATATGCGGGAGTACGTTTAGGGATAGATCTCGGAGGTAGTAAAGACCGTTATGGTAATTTCTCCAACAACATTGCACAATCTGCTTACGGAGATTATTTTTCTCAGTCCAATGGCCAAGCTAAACTATTCACGGCCGCTGAATCATGGTTCCTAAAAGCTGAAGCTGCACTTAGAGGCTATGCCGGAGCAGGAGATGCAAAAACAAACTATGAAAAAGGAGTACAAACTTCTTTGGATGAATGGGGCAAATCTGGCGCATACAGCACTTATATAAACGATGCTACATCCACTCAGCAACCTTATACAGATCCTAAAAACGCAACCAATAGTGTTGCTGCTGGAGATCCTGTACTAAGTACAATTACTATTAAATGGAATGATGCCGATAGCTTCGATAGAAAGTTGGAACGTATTATTACCCAAAAATGGATAGCTCTTTATCCAGACGGCTCTGAAGCTTGGGCAGAGCAAAGAAGAACGGGATATCCTAAAATATTACCTAATATTATTAATAATAGTCAGGGAACAATTAGCACAAAAGATTTCATCAGAAGGATACCTATTCCATTAAAATATCGTGAAAATAACGGACCTGGTTATCAAAGAGCAGCAGCTACACTCGGCGGACCAGATACTGGCGGCACCAAATTGTGGTGGGATAAAAAATAATTAAAAAAGGGACTCTTCTGGAGTCCCTTTTCTATTATAATTATGATCCCGGACAGAATTCATACCAACATCCCAATGGTCCGAATCCTACAGAACCATTAACTTTAGTATAGTTGATAAAACAAGCTACATAGCCGTCGTAACTACTATTAAAATTACAGGTTGCGGGTCTGCATGGCACATCTGCACATGTTTTCTGGGTTCCTCCGATAATGTTTTTCAACTGTCTTCTTGTTAAAGAAGTCGTTTTCAGGTTTTTCATAATAAATATTTTATTGATTAGTCCAACCAAAATACAACTTTTTCATTATCAACAACCTACCATTAGTCAAAGGCAATATTCTTCTTAAATATAACATCTAATTATGAAGATATTCTTGATTTCCTTTATTTTTCGTCTGTAAATATTCTTTTTTTATCACTGAATATGAACAGTATCCTTTCCAAAACAGCAATCCCTTTATCATAATTTTTTATCTTTGGGAAAAATTAATAAAATGGTTAGAAACTTCCTTTCTATTGCTCTTATGCTGGTTTTCGGACTGGGATTGGCTCAAAAAGGGCCTTACTATCAGCAAAAGGCAAAGTACAAGATGGATATTGATGTAGATGCTGCAAAGTTCACTTACCTTGGAAAACAAAGCATTCAGTATACCAATAATTCACCTGACGAATTAAAAGTTATTTATATGCATCTTTATTGGAATGCCTTTAAATCAGGCTCCATGATGGATGAAAGAGTAAGAAATCAGGGTAAAAATTCTGATAAAAGATTACAAAAGGACGGCGTATCACGTTTAGCATCAATTCCCGCAGATCAGGAAGGACGCCAAAATATTCACTGGATTAAACAAAACGGAAAGGATCTAAAGTTTGAAATACAGGAAACTGTAATGAAAGTTATCCTTAATGAGCCTTTAAAGCCTAACAGTACTACCTCTTTATCTATGGAGTGGGATGCTAATATCCCAATACAAATCCGTAGAGCCGGCCGTAACAATAGCGAAGGCGTAGATATGACAATGACACAATGGTATCCTAAAATTTCTGAATACGATTACGACGGCTGGGCAGCTTTCGACTACATCGGAAGAGAGTTCCACGCTCCGTTTTCAGACTTTGACGTTACAATAAAAATAGATAAAAACTACGTATTAGGTGCCGGAGGAACCCTGGAGAACCCTACAGAAGTAAAAGGTTATACTGCAGCATCAAATGTAAAAGCAGACCAGGATGGTAAGGCAACATGGAAATGGACAGCTAAAAATATTCTGGACTTTGCATGGGCTGCAGACAGAGATTATTCTGTTGACGAATTCACTGTATTAGGCGGGCCAAAAGTTTATTTTGTCTATCAGAAATCAGAAAAAACAAAATACTGGGAAGAGGCGAAGCCTTATGTAACCAAGTATTTCCAGATAATGAATGCACAGTTCGGGCAATATGCCTGGCCTTCTTATTCCTTTATACAAGGAGGAGACGGAGGAATGGAATACGGAATGTGTACCATGATCTTAGGAGAAGCAAAATCGGTAAAAGATTTATGTGGCCTTATGTTCCATGAAGGATCCCACTCCTGGTACCAGCAGATGCTGGCAACTAATGAAAGTGTGAGACCTTGGATGGATGAAGGATTTACAAGCTATGCAGAAGCTTATGTGAGCAACCAGCTTTTCCCACCTGCTAAACCACAAGCTAATCCTTTTGTTTCCAGCATCAATAATTACATAAAATTTGTAAAAACTGGAAAAGAAGAACCTGCTTCATGGTTAGGAGACCACCACGATGATGGAACAGCATATACCTTTGCTTCTTATGTAAAAGGTGAGTTATTCCTTGTAGAATTAGGCTACATTATGGGAGAGCAGAACCTTTCAAAAACGATGAAGAAATACTATGATGATTGGAGCATGAAGCATCCTACAGACAGAGATTTCATACACATTGCACAAAAGATTTCCGGAATGGATTTGAAGTGGTTCCAGAACTATTGGATCAACACTACAAAAACCATTGATTATGGTATTAAAAGTGTAAAATACGGAGATACTTCCACAACAATTACACTGACAAATAACGGGACCCTTCCGATGCCTATAGACTTCAATGTCTTAACCAAGGATAAAAAGGTATTAACATACCATATCCCGCTTAATATGATGCGTACTGCTAAAACTACAGATATCTATGGTCCGATTACCGTAATGCCTTTCTGGAACTGGACAATGAAAGACTATGAACTGACTATTCCATACAGTAAAGCTCAGCTTCAGGCTATCGGAATCGATTTCAGTCAGCGTTTAGCAGATGTTAACCCTGCTGATAATATTATCGAGGTAAAATAGTTTTATGAAATCAATAGTCATCAATATAGGAAATACCAATATCCGTTTCGGTTTGTTTAACGGGGATAGTTGTGAGATTTCCTGGGTAATCAATACAAAACCATACCGTACAAGCGATGAACTCTTTATTCAGTTCCTTACGCTTTATCAGTACAATAAAATTGATATTGATAATATTGAGAAAATCATCATTGGTTCTGTTGTGCCTCAACTTACCTATGATATTTCCAGAGCTGTACACAAGATCCATAATATGAAACCTATTCTGGTAGACCGCAGTACTCCTTCTGGTGTACAAGCCAAGTCTAAACAGATGGGCACAGATATCTACGCAAATCTTGTAGCAGCGCATAATCTTTATCCTGACAGAAAAAAGATTATTCTGGATTTCGGAACCGCACTTACGGCGAGCTGCGTTGCTGAAACAGGTGAAACATTGGGTGTTATTATCGCTCCCGGTATTATTACCTCACTTAATTCATTGATAAATCAAACGGCCCAGTTGCCTGAAATTGAATTAAAGAAACCAAAATCTGTATTAGGATTGGATACGGTAACCTGTATGCAAAGCGGAATGGTCTACGGCTTCCTTGGGATGGTAGAAGGCTTTGTGGACAGAATCAATAACGAAGTGAATGATGACTGCTTCGTAATTGCAACAGGCGGAGTATCCCATGTATATAAGCCTCTGACAGAAAAAATTCATGTTGCAGACAGGCTCCACACCCTTAAAGGGCTTTACTATTTAGGTAAAGATTTATAAAATGGAAGTTCCTTTAAAAATAGAAACAGAACGTCTGATTCTTTCTCCTTTGAAAGAATCAGATATTCCGTTGATTACAGAGTATTTACAGGAAAAAATTATTTCTGATAATACTTCTCATATACCTTATCCATATTCCGAATCTGACGCCCGAACCTGGTTAAAAATGTCTGACGATGCTCTGACAGCTAAAACCGGCTACACTTTTGCCATACGTGAAAAAGAAGGGAAAATAATTGGTGCAATTGGCCTACACGACAGAGGTGATGATAAAGCTGAATTGGGCTATTGGATTGCTGTTCCTTTCTGGAACAAAGGTTATGCTACAGAGGCAGCATCTGCAATTCTGAATTTCGGAATTAAAGAGTTAAAGTTCCATAAGATTTATGCCACACACTTTATTCATAATCCGGCTTCAGGAAAGATCATGGAAAAAATTGGCATGCAAAAGGAAGCTGTTTTAAAACATCATATGAAAAAGGAAGAGCAGTACTTAGACATCCAAATGTACTCTCTTATTGTCTAACGTTTCGATTTGAAAAAATCTTTGATAAGTGCCGAGCATTCGTTTTCCAGAATTCCGGAAACGATTTCTGTTTTAGGATGAAGAGACAAACCTTTATTCATAAATCCTCTCTTTTCATCCCTCGCTCCTATCACTATTTTTGAAAGTTGTGACCACGCCAGCGCTCCGGCACACATTACACATGGCTCAAGCGTAACATACATAGTACAGTCTATAAGATATTTTCCGCCCAACATATTTGCTGCAGCCGTTATCGCCTGCATTTCTGCATGCGCAGTTACATCATTCAGTAATTCTGTAAGATTATGTGCTCTGGCAATGATCCTGTCATTATAGACCACAATACAGCCTACCGGTACTTCATCCTTTTCCAACGCTGCCTGTGCCTCCTGAAAGGCCATTTTCATAAAATATTCGTCTGTAAACATCTAGTCAAATTTCATAGTAATCGGAAAGGTAAATCTGGATCGGACTGCTACTCCATGCAATGTTCCCGGAATAAACTTATCCGGTACAAGATACATACATATTTCTGCCTGTCTGTTGAAGACAATATTATCTCCCTCTGATTTTACCTGAGCAATGCTTCCGTCCTTTTCAACAACAAAGGTAACAACGCTTTTCAGCACAGCATTACGATCTACATCAGCATCAAAATAAAAAGAGCTGCTTACAATTTCTCTCAGCTTATCAATTCCGCCCGGATACTCAGCTGCGCGATCAGGATTTTTCTCTACTACCAATTCTTTTTTCTGGGGAACTTCCTTGTTTAGCTTTGCCAGTTGTTCAAGGTTTTTAGTCTTGATTAAAACTCCAAGATAAGCCTGATTGCGCACACTATCCAGCTTCTTGATAAAAAAACCATATTCACTTTCCAGTTTTATCTTTTCTTCGAAATTCCGAACCAGTCCCAGCCTCCGCTTAAACTCTTCGTTAACTTTTAACTGATGCTGATCATAAAAATTCTTGACCTCTCTGAACTCTTCAGTTTGTTGTGAAAAATAGAAAACAGAAAACAATAAAAAGCAAAAACAATATAGAGATCTTTTCATAACCAACGTTCCTCGAAATATAGTATCAAATATAGTCAAATAGTCTGTAAAGCGCAGCATCTTAAAGCACTCTTAGACACAAATTATGGAGCTTTTGCAATTTGTAACTATTCTAAATTAATGAAATCTAATGAAAGTCATTTCACCGTTTATACATATCAATTCTTTTTAACAATTAATAGCTTAAATTTGCACCCTGATATAATGGCAGCCAAATTGAATACATATCAAACCTCACAATTTACGGTTCTCAGTATTAGTTTTGAGAAAGCCGATGCTGTTACCAGAGGGAGATTTGCCTTTTTCGACGATCATATTAAAAGTTTTGTTAATCATATTCACGATCGCGAAATGGGTGACGCTTTTGTCGTTTCCACATGTAATAGAACCGAAATTTATACCACAACACATAATTATATGTTTGTGGCTCAGTTATTTTGTGAAACCGTTGGTGTGCAACTAATGGATTTCATGCAGTTTGTAACTGTAAAAAAAGGAACTGATGCTCTGGATCATCTTTTCAGAGTTGCTGCCGGTTTGGAAAGCCAAATTATCGGAGATTTTGAGATCATTTCTCAGATCAAAAATGCCTATAACCGTTTCAAAGAATACAAACTACATTCCAACGCATATCTGGAAAGAGCAATTAACTCTTCAATTCAGATATCAAAAAGAATAAAGAATGAAACCGGAATCAGCAATGGAGCCGCTTCTGTTTCTTATGCTGCAGTCCATTATATTCTGAAAACTCAGAAACAACTTCCTGAGAAAAACATTTTATTATTGGGTGTTGGTGAAATCGGGCAAAATACAATTGAAAATCTTGTAAAGCATATATACAAGCCAAAAGTAAAAATCGCAAACAGAACTGCCGAAAAAGCAGAGAAGATTGCCGAAAAATATCATATTCCTCATATCAATTTCGAGGACTTCCCTAAGGAACTGGAACAAACCGATATTCTTATCGTTGCAACTGGTGCAAGTAAGCCTATCCTGTATCCTGAGAATATGCCTAAAAAAGACATTCTGGTTATAGATCTTTCCATTCCTAATAACGTAGACAAAACAGTTGCTGATGTTGCCGGAGTAGAGCTCATCGATGTAGATGCTCTTTCTGTTCAGATTCAGGAGACGATGGAACAACGTAAGAAAGAAATTCCTAAAGCAGAAATCATCATCAGAGAAATGTCTAAGGATTTTATAGAGTGGGAGAAAAAAAGAAAGATGGCACCACATATCCACGTCTTCAAAAACAATCTGAAAAAAATTGAACAAAATGAAATTCATAAGGTTGCCCGGAAGAATGGTGAAGTAGATGAGGAAGATTTACATCTGACACGCAAAATGATTCAGAAAATCACCAATCGTTTTGCTAAATACATCATAGAAAATCCACACCGTTCGGAAGAAGTAACAAAGCTTCTGGATGATATCCTAAACCTTCAACCAAAGGAAGACAGTTATGAAGACCATTAAAATCGGTACACGAAACAGCCCGTTAGCTATGTGGCAAGCAGAGAGAGTAGCTTTTCAGCTTCAGACTCTGGGGCACAAAACAGAACTTGTTCCGGTTGTCTCTACAGGAGATAAAAACTTACAACAACCTTTATATGCACTAGGAATAACAGGTGTTTTCACAAAAGATCTGGATATTGCTTTGCTTAATAAAGAAATAGATATTGCAGTACATTCACTAAAGGACGTTCCTACAGCCCTTCCTACTGGAGTTATTATCTCTGCTGTACTGGAAAGAGATTTCCCTGAAGATGTATTGATCAGAAATCCAAAAGCAAAAGATAAGGATATATCTGAATTATCAGTTGCTACCAGCAGCCTGAGAAGAAAGGCTTTCTGGCTAAACCAATATCCAAATACTCATTTTTCAGATATTCGCGGAAACGTACAAACACGATTGAAAAAACTGGAAGATGGGCTTGCAGACGCTACCTTACTTTCTTTGGCCGGAATAAAAAGGATGGAAATGGATATTGAATATGAATATTTACCATTCCTGCTTCAGGCTCCATCACAAGGAGTAGTTTGTTGTGCATCTTTAGCTGAAAATGAAGAATTAACTTCAATATTAGCTCAGATTAACCATGAAGAAACCAATAAGTGCACTAAGATTGAAAGAGATTTCCTTAGACATCTGGAAGGCGGATGTACAGCACCAATTGGTGCCCGTGCAACAATTTCCGGCAACAGCATTGCATTTGAAGGAAGAATTGCTTCTTTGGACGGCTCTAAAGAAATTGATCTGAAAGAAATTGCCGAGTGGAATGATGATCTTGGAGTACGTTTTGCACAACAGGTTTTGGACAATGGCGGAAAAGCCATTATGGAAGAGATAAAAACCCAGTTATAAGACATGGCCATCCGTATTCTTTTCACAAAGGAATTGTCTAAAGAATACATCCAACAACAATTGGGTGATTATTTCGATCCCTCATTTCTTCCTGTTATCGGAATCCGTTATACCGAAGATCATATTGATATCGAAGATTATCATCATTTTATTTTCACAAGTATTCAGGGAGTAAAAGCAATTAAAGAAAAAATTATCTTCCCGGAAAATTCAAAATTCTATACTGTAGGCGAAAAATCCCGACAAGCTTTAGAAAAAATGGGATTTTCTGTGGAAATTGTAGCCAAAAATGCATTAGAACTCTCTGATAAAATTCAGGAGTTAAATCCCATAAAAATAATGCATTTTTGCAGTTCAAAAGCTTTATCTACATTAAAGAATCAATTGTCTGAAGCTGGCTTTGATTTTGCCGAAAAGATAGTTTATGAAACCATACCTTTGTATCCAGAGTGGAATCCCCCGACGGATGCGATTGTATTTTTCAGCCCTTCCGGTGTAGAAAGCTTTATGAAAAACAATTCTGTAAAAAATAAAAGATTATTTGCCATTGGCGAAACAACGGCCAACTATCTAAAATCTTTTACAGACAACGAAATTATAAAAAGTGAACAAGAAACCCTCGAAGATTTGCTTCAGGTAATAAAAGATACTTATAGAAATGATTAAGAACGACTTATACTTAAGAGCCCTAAAAGGTGAAACTGTTGAAAGACCTCCGGTATGGATGATGAGACAAGCGGGAAGATATCTTCCTGAGTTTATTGCTCTTCGCGATAAATATGATTTCTTCACCCGTTGTCAGACTCCTGAGCTGGCTGCTGAAATTACAGTACAGCCTATCAGAAGATTTCCGTTGGATGCAGCAATCCTGTTCTCTGATATTTTAGTTGTTCCTCAGGCAATGGGTATCGATTTCAAAATGAAAGAGAATGTTGGCCCTTGGCTGGACAATCCTATACGTACAAAAGAGGCTGTAGAACAAATTGTAGTTCCGGATGTAGACGATACATTATCCTATGTTTTTGATGCTATTACCTTAACATTGGAACATCTTGATAATGAAATTCCTTTAATTGGTTTTGCCGGCAGCCCATGGACAATCCTGTGTTACTGTGTAGAAGGTAAGGGAAGTAAGGCTTTTGATATTGCTAAATCTTTCTGCTTCCAACAGCCAGAAGCTGCACACCAACTTTTACAGAAAATAACTGATACTACAATTGCTTACCTGAAAAGAAAAGTAGAAAAAGGAGTTTCTGCGGTACAGGTTTTCGACTCTTGGGGAGGAATGCTTTCGCCTACAGATTATCAGGAATTCTCATGGAAATATATCAACCAGATTGTGGAAGCTTTAAGTCCACTAACTGAAGTTGTTGTATTTGCTAAAGGATGTTGGTATGCACTGGAGGATATGGCCAAATCTAAAGCTTCAGCCCTTGGTGTAGACTGGACAGTAACTCCTGAAATTGCAAGAAAGTTAACTGGCAGAAATATTACACTTCAAGGTAATTTCGATCCGGCAAGATTACATTCTTCACCAGAAACGATCCGCAAAATGGTTCATGAGATGATTGACCGTTTCGGAAAAGATAAATACATTGCTAATCTTGGACACGGAATTCTGCCTAATATCCCGGTAGAAAATGCTGAAGCCTTCATCAGAGCTGTTGTAGAATATAAAGCGTAGCATTAATATTATAAATTATAAGCCGGTCACTATGAACCGGCTTTTTTTAGCTCATTTGTTCTGAGGTTATTTTTATATATTTATCAATAACTTATAACCATGAACAAATTTCTTAAGCTTTTTATTCTGTTTTTTATTCCCTGCAGTCTTGCTGCTCAGGCTGTTAAAAAGCCTTCAAAACCTAATATTATTTTCATTTTAGTAGATGATTTAGGATACGGAGATATTGGTATTTTAAATCAGAACCAGAGAAAAAAGGAAGGAAAACCCTATATATCGACTCCGTTTCTTGACAAACTCGCTGCACAAGGAGCTATACTTACCCAATCCTATAGTAATGCACCTGTTTGTGCCCCTTCACGGGCATCTCTGCTAACAGGTCGTACACAAGGACATTCCGAGGTAAGAGATAATCAATTCGACAAGGCTCTTGAAGACAATTACACGATAGGAAATACCCTGCAGAAAGCTGGATATACAACAATAGCTATAGGAAAATGGGGATTACAGGGAACGGATGCAAACTGGTCCTCACATCCGCTTAAGAGAGGTTTTGATGAATATTACGGGTATATAAGACATTCCGACGGTCACGAGCACTATCCTAAAGAAGGAAAATACAGAGGTAAGAAGGAGGTATATGATAATTATACAAATGTAGCTGAAGATCTGGATAAATCTTACACAGGGGATCTATGGACAGCCCGTGCAAAATATTGGATTACCCAACACAATCAGAATCAAAAAGACAAACCATTCTTCATGTATTTGGCCTATGATACACCTCATGCTGTTATAGAGCTTCCTACGCAGGAATATCCAAAAGGAAACGGCCTAAATGGAGGCTTGCAATGGCTTGGTAAAAAGGGACAAATGATTAATACAGCATCTGGGGAAATAGATTCCTGGTATGCACCCGAATATGCAAATGCTACTTATAAAACAGCTGACGGAACAGAAAAACCATGGGCAGATGTAAACAAGAGATATGCAACGGTAATACAACGTTTAGACGCTCAGGTTGGTGATCTATTACAACTCCTGAAAGATCTGAAAATTGATCAAAATACGCTGGTTGTATTCTCTTCAGACAATGGTCCTTCACAGGAATCTTATTTAAAAGAACCTTATACTCCTGAATTTTTCGATGGTTATGGCCCTTTTGACGGTATAAAAAGAGATTTGTGGGAAGGCGGAGAGCGTATGCCTGTCTTTGTACAATGGAATAGCAAAATCACACCGGGACAGAAAATTGACCTCCCGAATATGCTGTCCGACTGGATGCCTACTTTTTTGGATGTAGCAGGTGCTGCAGCCCCACAGCGCGCAGATGGCATTTCTATTTTACCAATACTTACCGGAAGGCTTAAGCAACAAAAAGATCCTATTGTTTATGCAGAATATTTCGAAGAAGGACATACTCCCAACTATAGTGATTTTGAAGCCAAAAGACATAAAAGAATACGAGGACAAATGCAGTTGGTTCGTTTCGGAAAATACAGTGGTGTACGATACAATATTAAAGATGCGCAAGATAACTTTGAGATTTATAATGTCATTTCCGATCCTAAACAGAAAACAGATTTAGCAGCATCTATGCCTTCGCTGCAACAAAATATGAAAGATTTCGTTCTGCAGAACCGCCGTCCGGATTCTTCCGCCGTCCGTCCATACGATAAAGCATACATCCCTGGAATTTCCCATAAATCAGCAAAAAAAAGCATTCAGTGGTACAGTTATCAGACAATTGCTCTATGGATACCAGATACAAATAGTCTGAAACCCGTAAGTAATGGCAGTCTTACTACTCCCACCATTATAAATAAAAGCATCAAAGGAAATGTTATTACTATAAAAGGAGTTCTTAATGTACCACAAAATGCCAATTACACATTTTACATCAAAGCATTTGGAAAAGCTTTCCTGAGAATACATGAAGCGGCTTTAATCGATGCTGATTACAACTACATTTCCGGAACAGAAAAAAGTGCAGATATTTTGCTAAAAGCAGGTCTCCATCCTTTTTCACTCACTTATAAAAAGTCTGAAAAAGATATAGATGTAAAGGCTTTTATATTTGAATGGAGCAGCAAAAACTTCAATAGAAGAGCTTTCACTCCAGACGATTTCTATTAAAATACAATATAGTTTTTCCAATTACCTGTATTTGATGCTTTCAATAACAATACGTTTTTCAATAGATTAAGTTGTTGTAACTTTGCAAAAAATTTTTGTAGAATGAAAATTGTAGTCGGACTATCCGGAGGAGTAGACTCCAGTGTAGCAGCTTATTTACTAAAACAACAGGGACATGATGTTGTTGGACTTTTCATGCGTAACTGGAACGATGCTTCGGTTACTCTGGAAGATGAATGTCCATGGATAGAAGATAGTAATGATGCACTAATGGTTGCCCAAAAGTTGGGTATTCCGTTCCAGGTAATCGATATGAGCGAGCTTTATAAGGAGCGTATTGTAGATTACATGTTCGAAGAATATGAAAAAGGACGTACGCCCAATCCGGATGTTCTGTGTAACCGTGAAGTAAAGTTTGATGCCTTCATGGATGTTGCTCTTTCTCTGGGTGCTGAAAAAGTGGCTACGGGCCATTATGCGCAGCTTTCTTCTATAGAAAAGGAAGGTGAAACAATTTACCGCTTGTTAGCCGGTAACGATAATAATAAAGATCAGTCTTATTTTCTTTGTCAGCTAAGTCAGGATCAGCTTTCCAAAGCTCTGTTTCCGATTGGTCATTTAACAAAACCACAGGTAAGAGAAATTGCAAAAGAAATCGGTTTGGTAACCGCTGATAAAAAAGATTCCCAAGGACTTTGTTTTATTGGAAAAGTAAGTCTTCCTGAGTTTTTGAAACAACAGTTACAGCCAAAAGAAGGTGAAATTGTAGAAATATTCAGAGACTTCTCAGGATTTAATCAGTCTCAGCCTGAGTTCCAATCAAAACAAGAAGAACTGGAATATTTTTCTTCAAAAATCAAATATCAGAAAAGTGACGGAAAAGTCATTGGAAAACACCAGGGTGCTCAGTATTACACAATTGGTCAAAGTAAAGGTCTTGGTATTGGCGGTCATAAAGAATCTTGCTTTGTGATCTCCCGTGATATGGAAAATAATATACTCTTTGTAGGAGAAAGCCACAGCTTCCCGGGATTGTATAAAAAAGCTCTGAAAATAAATAATGACGAGGTAAAATGGATTCGCAAAGATCTGCAATTACAAAACGGTGAAAGCCGCGAAGTAATGGCCAGAATCCGTTACAGACAGCCTTTACAGAAAGCTACAATCTACCAGTTTGAAGATGCTTTCTATATAGAATTTGAAGAACCTCAGTCAGCGATTGCTGAAGGACAGTTTGCGGCTTGGTATGACGGAGAAGAAACGCTTGGAAGCGGTGTGATCTCTTAAGCATGAAACCTCGGATTTTAGCTGTTATTGGCAGCGTAAGACCTAATTCTTCAAATCAGAAGATTGTAGAAAAGATTGAAGAATTACTTTATCATGATTTTACATTCTCCTATTTCAATGGATTAACAAATCTTCCCTATTTCAATCCGGATCAGGCTTTTGAAAATACTCCTGAAAAAGTAGTCGCATTCAGGGAAGAAATACAAAATACGGACATTGTTCTGATCTGTACACCGGAATACATTTTCAGTATTCCGGGAGTACTAAAAAATGCATTGGAATGGTTTGTTGCAACAGATATATTCAACCAGAAACCAGTAGCACTCATTACAGCTTCTGCCTCCGGAGAAAAAGGTCAGGAAGAATTACACCTTATTATGAAAACTTTGGGAGCAAAATTTTCTGAGGAATCTACCCTTTTGATTCCTGGAGTAAAAGGCAGATTCAGTACTGATGGACAGCTTACAGATCCCAATACAATCAGGGCTCTTCAGAAATTATCAGAAAATATTAAAACCCTGCTGTAACTTTTTCTATTTTAGATTGTCTTTATCAAAAAGAACTATTTTCTATGAAAAAATTACTCTACACTACTTTTCTAGCCTCTACTATTCTTTCATCATGTTCGGGAACTTTTGGCTTCAGGGGAGTTTATGCCCAACTTTGGAATATTAATGCCCAGAAAGAATACATACTGACTTCTAACACCTCTAGAAACCACAAATTTGACTTAATTAACACTTCCACTGAGAATTCTACTTTTAAGATCTATACTCCTGACCGAAAATTGTATCAAATCATTAAAAAAGGCGAAAAAGCACGTTTTACGGATATGCCCTTTAACGGAATTATAATAGAAAATACGACCTCTGTAAACGGAAATGTACAATTCTATGCTTACATCCAGGAAAAAGGATCTCTTACTGCTCCCACAGTTAAGATTTCAGAAGTAAAGAAATAATAACTTTTCGCTTCTCTGAAGAACGGAGATTATACCTGATTATTTATTGCATCTGATTCGATTTAAGGTACCTTATTATGTATTTCGGGAATAATAATGTTCATTCATCTTGTTTCTTCAATGCAATATATTCTTCGAACATCCTTATTTTTAATACAATTCAGAATTTGAAAAATAAATTTGGAGGGTAAATAAAAAAACACTTACCTTTGTCGCCTTTCATTTTTACTTTTTATTAGATTTATTTCAAACTGCAGCGGCGTTCCGCTCGCAGTTTTTTTATTTTATTTACCTGTCCTCAGGAAAATAAGACCTGAAACAATTAGCATAGCACCACCAATCTGTACCAGATTTAAAGTTTCTCCGTCTATAATTCCCCAGCCTACAGCAACGATAGGCATCAACAAAGTCACTGAAGAGGAAAACAGAGGTGTCGAGATATTTACCAAACGATAATTAAGCATCATCGCCAGGCCTGTCCCAAAAACAGATAACAGAGAAACAAAGCCTAGGCCTTCCCAGAAGTTGGCATCTGCTTTAAAGTTGGTAAAAAAACCTGCAAAAGCCAGCGAAACGAGTGAAGGTAAAAATAATACCAATGAAAAAACATAGGCTGACAACATTTTCGCGGGAATTGAACCCAGTTTCGCTTTAACTGTTGTAACGTTTATAGCATAAAACACTGTCGCCAGTAAAAGCAATAAAATAGGAATGATCTCAATAGAACCTCCTTCATTTTTGGAAGCCAGCATCAGAATACAAGCGCCAACAAAGCTAATAGCAACACCAATCATCTGCTTCTTTGTCGAATTAATTCCCCACAGCAGAGGCCCAACTATGATTACAAAAATAGGCAGCATAGAATTGATAATTCCGGCAATACTGCTGCTGATTCTGGTTTCTGCTATCGGAAACAGAAACATTGGAAAAAAATTACCACAAAGCGCTACGACTACAACCCATTTCAGATGTTTTACAGGAAAGCTCTTCAGGTGTTTTATGGCAAGTGGCATCAAAATCAGAGAAGCAATCAGAATTCTCAATGCTCCTACTTCAAAAGGATTAAAATGCTGCAGAGATTTTTTAATCAGGATAAATGATGAACCCCATATTAAAGTAAGCACCATCAGAAGAACCCATTTTTCCTTATTCGTATCCATTTATTTTAAAAAGTTTAAATAGTCTAATTTGTCTATCATCCTTGCTCCAAGGCTTTCTAAATGAGCCGTATAAACCTGACAGTCTATCACATCATACGTCCCTTGATATTTTTTTGCGAAATAAATAAAACCGGCTTTTGAGGCATTACTTACTTTCGCAAACATACTCTCTCCACAGAAAACATTTCCCAGGTCAAGCCCATACAAGCCACCAACCAGTTCTTCATCCTGCCAGACCTCAATACTTTTTGCCTTCCCGAGTCTGTGTAACTCTATATAAGCTTCCTCCATCTCATCAGTTATCCAGGTTCCGTCCTGATCTTCTCTGTAAATATCTTTACAGCTCCTGATTACTTCGATGAAACACTGATTTTCGGTAAAAGAAAATGTTTCATCACGAAAAACCTTACGCATAGATTTTGAAATCTTTATTTCATTCGGAAACAAAACAAATCGCGGATCCGGGCACCACCACAATATTTCTTCGCCTTCATTAAACCATGGAAAAATACCCAGCTGATAGGCAAACCAGATTCTTTCGACGGAAAGATCTCCGCCAAAAGCCATAAGCCCTTCTTCCGGATTATATAATGCCGGATCCGGGAAAGAAATATCATTAGGGTCTAGCTGATACATAGGAAAAACAAAATCCTACTCGATAAACAGTAGGATTTATATGATGGTATAAAGATTTCTGATTAGAATGGTAAATCATCATCGTCATCGTTACCAAATACATTGGTATCCTGACTTGCAGTTGATTGATTAGCCTGCATAGGAGCAGCCTGAACCGGCTCATTAAAATCACCTGTTGCTTTTTCTACTCTCCATCCTGTAATAGAGTTGAAGTAACGGATTTGACCATCCGGCGCCTGCCATTCTCTACCACGAATGTTAATTCCGATCTTTACCTGCTCTCCTTCTGAAATAGTATTGAGCAAATCAATTTTATCTGATAAAAACTCTATACTTATAGGCTGCGGGTATTGTTCCTGAGTCAGAAGAATCAATTCTCTTTTCTGAAAACCGCTGTTAAAAGTCTGAACATCAAATAATTTCTTTACTGTACCTATTAATTCCATTTCAATATTTTTTACGAATTGTAAAGGTAATAAAATTGGAATGAAGAGTAATAAGCGGAAGTGACTTTTTGTCGATTTAAAAAAAAAATGAAATTTTTTAAAAATAAATTTGGAGGGAATACAAATTGTCTCTATATTTGCACTCACAAAAACGATAGAGAAGTTCTTTAAATAAAGCGGATGTGGTGTAATTGGTAGCCACGCCAGACTTAGGATCTGGTGCCGTGAGGCGTGGGGGTTCGAGTCCCTTCATCCGCACTATGCGAAAATAGCTCAGCTGGTAGAGCACAACCTTGCCAAGGTTGGGGTCGCGGGTTCGAATCCCGTTTTTCGCTCCACTTCACACCCTGGTGGTGGAATTGGTAGACACGCAGGACTTAAAATCCTGTGCCCATTTGGGCGTACGGGTTCAAGTCCCGTCTGGGGTACAAAAAGCATTGTTAATCTTTGATTGACAATGCTTTTTTCGTTTATAGCCTAATCCTTTCCCTCTCTATATAGATATCTGAAAATAAAAATCCCTATTTTTAAACTTATTTATAAAGTAAACATGAAATGAGGATAACCAGCATTGATCATATTGTATTAACAGTTGCTGACATAGAAAAAGCTGTACAGTTTTATACTGAGGTTTTAGGCTTTGAATTAGTCACTTTCGGGGACAACAGAAAAGCACTTCGTTTTGGAAACCAGAAAATAAATTTACACCAGAAAGGGCACGAATTTGAACCTAAAGCCCTGCACCCTACATCTGGTTCAGCAGATATATGTTTTATTACAGAAACCAATGTAGAGGATGTTTTAAAAGAACTTCAGACTAAGAATATTCAAATCACTGAAGGTATTGTTGAACGCACTGGTTCCCTTGGAAAAATACGTTCAGTTTATTTAAGAGATCCTGATAATAACCTCATCGAACTAAGTAACTACATCGGATAATCAAAAAATTATAAAAGGCTGCCTAAGAATTGAGCAGCCTTTACTTTTTATCAATTAAGCTTATTTATTACCAGCGAAGCAGCATGCCATATGCTGAATCCTGAGACCAGCTTAGCGTTTTATAAAAAGGAGCTAAATAGGCTTCGCTTTCAATCGGAATATAGCATGAAAGTCCTGAAAATGCATTAATGGGTTTTCCCAGGAAGTTTGGTGTATTCGCTTTATATACTACCGCTTTTGACAAAGCACTCTTTACTGATACCAATTGCTCCTGAGGGAAATATTTATCCAGCATATCAGCATAATCATACGCAGAAACAGGAGTGTTCGGGTCCAGGTCCAGACGCTGTACTCCGTTTCTGCCAATTTTAGCAATCACATCCGGGTTATTCTGCAGAAGCTTTTTTGTTTCCTGAGCCAGCAATGGCAATTGCTTTGTATCGACCACAGAAAAGGTAGCAGACTGCTCTAAACCTGATTTCTGACGGTAATATTCAACATAGGCTTTAGCGGTCTCTGTAAGTCCCGTTTTAACATCCGGCGTATACAATAAACGACCGATTTGATGATAAGGCATTCCCACACTAAGCACTTCCGTTGGGGAAGCCAATATGTAAGGAGCCACATTACGAAGTTCATAAAGCACCTCAACAGAAGCCATGGAGCATGCATCAAAAATCAGAAAATCCAGATTTGCCGGCAAAGCCGATTTCAGCTGTTGCACATCCATACTTTTAGAATTATCATCACCAAAAGAACGTGTTTTTAGCTGGCCAAGATTTGCAGGCACCCAGTTTGTAGCATGAGACCAAAGTATGGCTCCGTATGAATTTGCGGGAGCCAGGCTTTTCATATCTTCAAATATCATTTTCATTACCGCAGGATCAGAAGAATTATGATCTCCATATTTCTTCAGTACCTTACTTTTAATGTCAGGACTTGTATCATGGACAATTTCATATATTTTAGGCTCCTGTCCAAAGATGCGGGCATAAACGATTAATTTTCCGTCTATTCCGGTAAAGCCCTCTTCCATCTGATTGAGATTGGTATAGGCATCCGATGCCAGACTGTTATTAGCAGCCATATAGACCATTACAGTACGAGCCGCAACGGCATTGTTACCCGAAGGACTGTCATCATCTCTTGAACAGCTTGTCACAACAAGCAGTGTAAAGAAAAAATATATAAGTTTAATTGTACGCATAATTCCTGCAAAAATAATAATCTACTTTAATTCTTTTACCAAATAAATAAGCGTAGGGAAATGGTCTGAAAATCCATTTTGGAATACATTTCCTGAAAATGTGCGGAACGGATAGCCTTTATAGCGTCCTTCCTGAGTAATAAGAAATTCGGGATTGAATATTTCAGATTTCCAGAATTTAAGAGATGCTTTATCTTCTCCTAACAAAGGCTCCGAAACGATAATTTGATCAAAAAGATTCCATTTTCCCTGATAACCCAATGAGCCTATGCCTCGATCATAATGCTGCCACATGGTATTAAAAAGCCCGCCTTTTTCTACTTCACTCTGGTACTTTTTTGCTCCCAATACCACACGGACACTTTTATCTGTTGGATCATCATTCAGGTCACCCATAATAACAACCTTAGCTTTATCATCCGCTGCATATAAAGAATCGACTACTTTACGCACTATTGCTGCAGCATGCTCTCTTAGTTCAGAAGATTTGCCGCCGTAACGGGATGGCCAGTGATTAACAAGCACATGCAGATCTTCACCTGCTAATTCTCCTTTTACCAGAAGAATATCTCTCGTTCTATACTCTGGCATATCTTTAATATGGTAAGCAAATGTTTTTGAATCCTTTACTTTAAACAATGCAGGATTATACAATAAAGCAACATCTACCCCGCGTCGATCCGGGGAATCGTAATGAACAATACCATAGCCTGCAGAGGCTAAAGCCGGCTGTGCTACAAGATCTTCAAGAACTTTTCTGTTCTCCAACTCGCACAGACCTATAAAAGCAGGTCCTGTCTGACTGTACTTTTTACCCAGACGCGAAATTACTTTCGCCATATTTGCCTGCTTTTTATTGTACTTTTCAATAGTCCATCTGTTAGATCCTGCAGGTGTAAACTCTGTATCATTGATTGCAGGATCAGCTTCTGTATCAAAAAGATTTTCCAGATTATAAAAAGCTGCAGTGTATACCTGATACTGTTTTTGCTGAGCAGTCATCAGATTTGACTGCACCAGAAGAATCAGAAAAACTAATGCTGCTTTATACGATTTAGTCTTTATCATTGTTCTTCGTCTACTTTGTTGGCGTTACAATAATAGGTCCGCCTGGATTACCACCATTGGAAGAACCTCCGGTTAATTCAATATTATCCAGCCTGAAACCTACCTTGTTAGAGTCTGCTGCAGAAATAAATTCAAGTGTCAGGTTCGCTGCCTGAGCAATTCCCGGGATTGTTACCGTATAAAATTTACTGTTATCTCCACCTGCATTCGTCAACGGCTGATTTGGCAACGCTACGATTACGCCATTTACTTTTAGCTGAATATTATTGATATTTGCTGCACTTCCTGCATCGAATAAGTTAGCTGCCAGCTGGAAACTCAAGCTTACATCACCTTTATTCTGAGTATTTATTCCCGTTACTTTAATTATAACATCCTTAGTTGCCGGAAGCCATATATGTGCACCATTATCCCCAGATACACTACGAATATCTGCTACACCGGAATCATCTGTATAAACAACAGGCGCCTTCATATCAAAGTCCTTGAACTCACTGATTTTTGGTCTGTTTCCGGATGGGTATGTTCCTGTACCAAATGTTTCTTTAAAGAATGATCCTGTTTGAGGCTTTTCCGGCTCAATAGGCTTGCCATCGAAATTTTTAACATCTGCTTTTGTACGCAGTGTCAGCTGCCATGTTCCGTTATAACGTCCCAGCATCCCGACAAGTGTTCCTTTACCTACCGGAAGTATATCTTTTGCAAAATCAGAGAAATTACTTGTACGTACATCCAATGTTGTTCCGGATGCATCTTTTACCTGCTCACTTGTAATAGCATCTCCGGTTGTAAATGCATTTTTACCCCCTTTCACAAAGTATACACCTCTTATTTCAACAAGTTTATATACCATATCACTGGTTAGTTTATTCAGTTCTACTACCTGTGGTGTTGCATTTGCTACATTTGGCCAGGAATTACGGAATGCTTTCGCTTTAAACATTTCCCAACTGATACGGTTTGCATTAGTAGATCCCATCCCTATTTGCAGTTCACCACCGTATTTAACCATAAACAAATCTTTCAGCTGAATGTAGACTTCCTGACCTACCTGGTAGCTGGCATATATAGAATTCTGGTCTACTCCCAGATAAATACCACCGGAAGCATCCTGTACAAAAATCTGCTTATATATATTTCCTGACTCATCGTTCCCCGTAACAATCCCTTTGATAACAAGATTATCTTCTATAAGTTGAGGAGTTGTAATATTGGTAAAACGTTGCTTTAGTTGTGCAATGGAGATATTATCTAAAGGTCCTGTATATTTTGCTTCATTAAGTGGTGGTGGTGTATAATCACGCTCACATGATACATGGAGCACCAGCATACATATTGCAAAAAACAAGTATTTTATTGTTTTCATATTCATAGTGTATTAAAATCTATAGCTTACATTAAAAAAGATATTGATTCCCTGCATATAGAAATAGCGGGAGGCGAAGCGGTTTGGATATGTTACATCCAGACGCCCCTGTTCGTATCCGCCTGTACGGATATTTTTGTTATTCAAAAGGTTCATCACCGACAAGCTTAAATTAAGAGCCTGCTTGCTTTTAAGGTACACCAGCTTTCCAATAGAAGCATCCATTGTTACAGCATCACTCAGACGTTCCTGAGTTGTAAGCTCTTTGTAGGCATTGTAACTGGCTTCATCATTAGGATTCACGTTTTCATAGTTAGATGCCAGCCTGCGCATTGCTGAAGCCGATATATAATTTCTTGCAACGGCATTAGCACTCAGCTCAAAAAACCAGTAATTATGAAAATAACGTGCAGACAATACGCCGGCAAATTGTGGTGTTCCGGATACATGAAGGTTTTTCATGTATACTTTTTCTTCTGCATCTACTACTTTCCCATTCTCTGAGTTCATAATACCCATCGGATTATTATTGTAGTAATATTCCGCCATTGTACCCATAAAATCAAAGCTCCAGTTATCATTTAGTCGGTATGTAGCAGCAGCTTCGATACCATGATGCACTTTGTCTACTCCTGTAAGGTTATGATATACAAACGTACGTTGTGAATCATGATAGAAAGCCATACGCTCCAACTGGTTATAGAAATTGGTCTGGAAAAGTGAAACCCTTCCCGACAAGCGTGGCATAGAGAATACATAGTTAATATCTGTAGCAAAAATTTTAGAACTGCTTAGTCCTTTAACGACCTGTTCTGTAACCCTTGGCATGACATAAGCTCTGTCTGGTATAGGAGCCTCGGTTCCATAACTAATGTTGGCCGTTAAGAAATGTCTTCCATTAAATTTGTAAGTAGCTCCTCCTTTAAATACAAAGTCCGTAAAGCTATATTTAGCACCTTTTCCGTAAGAAGTATCCGGAAAGCGTCCGTTCATCATATTTCCCTGACGCTGAAAATCTGTATAAGTGAATTTTGCACCATAAAAGAAATCTAAAGCATGTGTCTGGTAGCTGTTCATTACCCAGGCATTAACAGCATTAATATCCAGGTTGAAATCGTAGCCAAAAATATCATCTACATAGGCTTTACGATCCGGAAACAACAAATCATTTTGCTTTGTATCATTATTTCCCGGAAAATCTCTTTCTGCAAACTTATCCCTATCCAGAACATAATCTGCTCCAAGCAGATCAGCTACTGTCTTATATTGATATGATCGGGACCTGCGGGCTTCTACTCCCGCTGTAAGACGCATATTATTATCGTACAATTTATTGAAAGTTGAACTGATCGTTCCTTCCAATAGGTCAGAGTGACGCTTTTCTACCATATAAAGTGCAGCGCCATTATATTTTCTCCTGTTCTCAGGATCCATATTCTGGCGGTACATTTCTGCCCAGTTTACCTGTGTTACATTCGGATCTTTAGATCTCCAGAGATTCTGATAATAATCGAATGTTGTTGTATCTGTTTTAGAGGCATCCATACTAAAATAAGATGGCAGATACCTGTAATAATCCGGACGGGGGTCCATAGCATTATACCAGTTCAAAGCCGAACCTGCATAACGCCCATAGTGAACTAAAGCTCCGGAAGTAAGGGATGTTTTCTCATCGATTTTCCATATGTGTGAAAGAACTGCAGTAGGATCATAAGCTGTTACCATACGTGAGTTTCTAACTTTTCCGTCCTGATAACCCCAGTTAGGATTATACAGGTTATTACCTGTCAGGTCATAAGCTTCCTGAAAAGAAGCCCCTTGCTGTCCTCGTACTACAGGAGATCCATAAGTAACAAGTGACAGGGAGTGCGCACCTTTTGCCCATTGCTTTTCAACAGATAAAGCATAAGATATATTCTGATAAGAAGTTCCGTCTATAAAACCTTCATCGGAATAGCGCCCTCCAATAGCCCCTGTAAAGGCCCATCCGTTATCCATAAGCCCTGTGGAATAGCTGAACATTGTTCGTGCATAATAATTTCTGTTGGTATAAGATCCTGTCACCTTTCCACCTTTCGCATAAGAACTTGCGCGCATGTTAATATTTTCTGCGCCACCAATCGCTCCGAAGGTATAACTTCCACCATTATTATAATTAACAGCATCTCCGTTACGTGTAAGATCATTCAATGCTCCGATAGAAGCATAATTGAATACCCTGCGGTATTGATCATTTGCTACGACTCCATTTACATAAGTCTGCTCAAATAAAGGTTCATAACCTCTTACTCTGAAACGAAAAGGAGAAAGTTTAAATCCTGCTTTGTTTAGATAAAGATCATTTGACATAATAACTGTTGACCGGATATCCTGACCGTTAACATCTTCATCATCCCTTAGCACATCGTCATTAATAACCCCTAAAATAGACTGTACATCAATTTGGTTTTCCTGCACCAAAGATATTACAGGTAATTTTTTAGATTCTCCGGTATTTATCGTTATTGTCTTTCTGTATGGTCTGATGCCTGCTGAGTTCACCACAAGCTGGTCTTCCCCGGCATCAAGATTTACAAAAACAAATCCGCCATCAGATCCGGTTGTGGTTCTCTGCTTGCTTTTTTCAAGCGAAACCACTGCTCCGATGATCGGTGTTTTACTCTTTTCATCCACCAGCGTCCCGGACAATTGCGCTTTTTGCTGCGCATAAGCCATCTGAACACAAATGGGGAGAAGAGACAATACGTATAGTTTTTTACGCATAGTAATTGTTTAAGATAAAAATACAAGGGAGTCTAAAAGAACCTTTAAGACTTTCATCAACACTGTTTTCAGATGTATCAGAAGTAATGGCTCTCTTTAACCCCCCTGCAAAAATGTTATTAATCTTCTCTAATAATGATTATTTTGTACCTACTAATTTGATATTAAGTACGCGCATCCCAACAGTATTAGTAGATCCTGTAATGAATTCTAATGTTCCTGTCGCACTTGCAGCAGCTGAACTTAGATCTATTGTTATTGGATAATATGTCTTGTTATCAGTAGAAATTGTACTCGGTATTGTATAAGTAATTCCATTATACTTAAATGTCATTGCATTCAAATCAAATGTTTTTCCTGCTCCAGTTACATTAGATAACATATCAAACGTTAACTTTAATTTCGTAACTCCATTTGTATTAATTCCATCAATTTTCAAAGCAGCTCCTGTTACAGTAGTCCCATTTGCAGCAGGAAACCAAATATTATGAGCTTGAGCTACTGTACCTGCACTACGAACCGATGCTGTACCAAATGAATCTGTAAAAGTTACATTTTGATTATCCCAACCTGTAAAGCTTGCTATAGGTGTATTACTAATTGTACCTGAACCCCCAAAAGTTTCTACGAAAATATTTTGCTCAGTTCCACCAGGTCCTGGCCCTGGTCCAGGTCCCGGATCAGTTCCTCCATCTTTATCTACATTAACTGAACCTCCTGGTACATTAGTCCAATCAGTAATCGTCCCAGCTCCTGTTACTGCTACCTGATTACCTGTAGATGATGTTTGTAATGTAATATCAAAAGTATATTTTTTGTTTACATCAAACGTTGTATTTGCAGGTAAAGTCCATGTATATGTCCCTGAAGCTAATGTAAATACTACTGTTTTCGCAGAGTAATCTCCCGGAAGCAATATAGCCTCTACAAACTGAGCAGGAGCTTTTGCTGTAGTTTTTGCTGTTACATCTTTTGGCGCTGCTGCACCACTTAATGTTCCTGTTGCAAGATCTAATGAAGCTGTTGTGTTTACATTTTTGTAAGCTACAGATAATCCATTTACATCTGCTACTCCGTTTCCTGCTTTAACAGTTAACTCAATTTTAGCTAGTTTGTGAGCAAAGTTCAGGTTAGCTGTTCCTGAAGTTTTGCTTAAACCTGTTGCATTGTTGGAATACAATACATCGATAGCAGAAAGATTGGTTTGTGTAGCAACAGAAACAGGCAATGTAGTACCTGATAAGTTTGCAGTATACGGATAGTATGCAATAAAGTCTACTGATCCCGTATCAGGATAATTGATAACTTCTGATCCGTCTCCGGAGAAATTACCATTCCCTTCTGTTGTATATTTTTTATTTGAAGCCAAAACATTGGATAAACCAGTTCCTTGCTTCATAAAAACACCAATAGCATCTTTACTATCCCAGGTATTACCTGTTACACGTGTTGTAGGAGCTCCTCCGATAGAAGAAGTGAACTGAGCTTTCCCATTTCCTCCCATTCCCGGACCCTGATCACGATAGTCATCATTCTTACATGATTGCACAAGAAGTGCCAGGGCAAAAGCTGTGCTTAGCCCCAAAAGTTGATTTTTTCCCATTTTTAAAGGTTGATTGTTACTAAATTTATTATTTACGCCAGATCTGTGTATTTATCGTTCCTTTAACATCCTTGCTTAGCGCCGGGAAGAAAGTAAATCCTGTTTCTTCCTCCAATGCACTAACGGTTGTTGTATACTGCATGTAATCCGAATTAGCCGGTGCTGCATTATCCATTCTGAAGCCTATGGTATAATAACTTCCACCCTGCTTCATAGCCAATACTTTGTAGTAATATTTAGGCTTTGCAACCTGTTTATTACTATTATCCATTACGAAGTCAACGTTTTTATCCGTCTTTGTTGTAACCATAGCTCCTGTTACAACATATAGTGTATCGGTCTGCGCAGACCATACCCTGATCTTACCTTCAAGATTAGCCCAGATTCCTTGATTTAAGGTACTGTTTTGCGGGGTCATGTTGGTATAGTAGAAAGTTGTTGCATTTTCTGCAGTGCTTGCTGTACGGTCAGCACTTGGCATTTGATGACCACGATCCAATCCATTAGTAGGATATCCTCTAGATAAGTTTGCCTGATAAATAGGATTAATAGAAGGATCATATGCCCATGCATCCGTTCTTTTTGCAGACCCTAAATAACTACTGCTCAATGGATAAGCCACCCAATATGCAAGTTTATAGTTAGTATCATATAACATTGAAAAGTTTCTTCTTCCCGGAGAGAACATTTTCAGGTTGTATTGTATATTTTCTCCTGCAGTGATAACGGGTTGTTCCATATATTTCACAGTAGGAACAGGATCTACTCCATCTTTCCCTAAAGTTACATCATACTGATAACGGTAGCTTTTCTGGAATGTGGTATTCGCAGCAAGCTGCCATGTATAAGTTGATCCGTCTGCTTTAGTAAATACTACTTTCTGTTGTGAACTTATTGCGCCCGGGAACAATGTCCATTCAACAATAGTTTCATTGGATGCATTCAGAGAAACTTTTGCCGGAATATCCTTTACATCAGCTTTAGGCAGTAACTCTCCTGATGAAAGGTTAAAAGCCGCTGAAGTTGGCATGGCTGTGAAAACAGCTTTCAATCCACTAAGATTAGTTCCTTTTATTTTAAGTTCCAGTTTCGCCATTTGTCTGTCGAATGCTAATTTCACAGGTCCCTGACCTGCTTCGGAACCTGATGTATTTTGAGCATACATAAAGTCAAGAAACTGTTGATCTTTCTGATCAGAGACATCAAGATTCAGTGTTAATCCATTTGTATTTCTGTATGGGTAATAAGCTACAAAATCAGTTTTTACTCCTGTAGTAAATTCCAGGCGGTCTGTTGCTTTCTTTGGAGAGAAGTTTCCATTACCTGATGTAATAAATGACTTATTAAATCCATTATTTATAATAGATGATTCATTTAGTGTACTTCCATTTTTAAACATAAAAATACCGATAGAATCATTCTGACTCCATTGTGTACCCTGGGCTTTTGTATTATATCCTCCGGCTATCGAGCTCGAAAAATAAACACCCTTTTCCGTATTATCATTAGAAACGGCTTCATATTCCTTACTACAGGAATATAGAGATAATACTAAACCACCCAGCATACAAAGCCATCCTCTTTTCATCAGCTTTTTAAAATCACTAAATAAACTACTCATCCTATTTATAAAAAATTATCATAATTAACTCAGCGAAAATAAGCCAAAAAGAAAATATGGGTGTTAACTCTCTATTACAAATGTGTTAACAAAGAAAAAAAACACATTATTAGGCCGTTTAAGTTTATATAAATTAAAATATTTAATGCTATACGAAAATAATTACATGATTTTTACTTTTGTGGCACTGTCAGAGACTTTATAGTTTTCTCTCCACAGGTAAATAATCCACTTGCGGGTGAAAAATTTGTTGAATTTTCTGATTTATAAAAATTTAATATTAATTGTACTGTTAAAGACCTTTTGTAAAAGATTAGAAAATTTTAATATTAAAACATTTGCAGTAAAACACAAGAAATTTTGTTTTTTTGCGTTAAATTTATGCTAAAATTATTGCAGCAGGCAGAAAGTCTGTATGTTTAATTTGTATCTTTGTCAACTTAAAAATCAGAAGAAAGAAATGGGTTTATTTGATATGTTCACGCAAGAAATTGCTATTGACCTTGGGACGGCGAATACGCTGATCATCCATAATAATAAAATTGTAATCGATCAGCCCTCTATCGTTGCAATAGAGCGTTCCACCGGAAAGCCAATTGCCGTTGGAGAGCAGGCTAAGCATATGCAGGGAAAAACCCACGAAGATATCAAAACTGTCCGCCCTCTTAAAGATGGGGTTATAGCTGATTTCCAAGCTTCTGAACATATGATTAAGGAATTCATCAAAAAAATTCCGGGAATCAAAGGAAAACTTTTCCAGCCAGCTTTACGTATTGTAATCTGTATCCCTTCTGGTATTACTGAAGTTGAAAAACGCGCTGTAAGAGATTCTGCCCAAAAAGTGAATGCTAAAGAAGTTCGTCTGATTTATGAGCCAATGGCCGCTGCAATAGGAGTTGGTATTGATGTACAAAAACCTGAAGGTAATATGATTATCGATATAGGTGGTGGTACAACCGAAATTGCAGTTGTTGCATTAGGAGGTATTGTTTGTGATAAATCTGTGAAAATTGCAGGTGATGTATTCACTAATGATATTGCATATTATCTGAGAACTCATCACAATTTGTATATTGGGGAGAGAACTGCTGAAAGAGTTAAAATTGAGGTTGGTTCCGCAGTTGAAGAACTGGATATGCCAATTGAAGATATTCCGGTACAAGGTAGAGACCTTATCACTGGTAAGCCTAAAGAGATTATGGTAGGTTACAAAGAAATTGCACGTGCATTAGACAAATCTATTATCCGCATTGAAGATGCTGTAATGGAAACACTATCTCTTACACCTCCGGAATTGGCGGCTGATATCTACAAAACTGGTATTTATTTAGCTGGTGGTGGTGCCTTACTAAGAGGTTTAAGCGACAGAATTCACAGAAAAACAGGTTTACCTGTGTTCGTAGCTGAAGATCCGCTTAGAGCTGTAGTTCGTGGTACTGGTATCGCGTTGAAAAACATGGACAAATTTAACTTCCTGATTAAGTAATTATAACCCTATATTCCCTCTGAAAATTAAATGAGCTTTCTGATAAGATTATTTTCGAAGAATGGATTCTTCGTCTTCTTTATCGTCTTGCAGATTATTGCTGTAATCTTAATTTTCAGAAAAAATTCTATGCAGCAGTCTTTTATTGCTGCACAAACTTCTGCTTTTAACTCCAGGATTTCCGGATATATAGACGAAGGAACTAATTATCTGAAACTAAAACAGATAAATGAAGATCTCGTTGCCCAAAATAAAGCCCTTATGATAGAGCTTTACGGAAAGGATTATTCGGGTCCTGCAAAACTTACAAAAGTAAATGACTCTGTAAAAGGAGAACAGGTTTACACATTTGTAGATGCCGATGTTGTCTTTAACTCTATTAACAGGAGTGATAATTATTTTACTATAAACAGAGGGTCTCAGCAGGGAATTGCACCAGAAATGGGTGTAATTTCACCACAAGGGATTGCAGGAATTGTAATTAATACAACGAGCAATTATTCTCTTGTACAATCTGTACTGAGTATCCACAAAATAAGAATCAATGCCTCTCTTAAAAATTCGGGGTACTTTGGTACACTAACATGGAGAGGTGAAGATTCCAGAACGATGCATCTTTCGGATGTACCAAAATATGTTCCGCTGAAAATCGGAGATACCGTTGTTACTGATGGTAAATCTTCTATTTTTCCAAAAGGAATTATGATTGGAAAAATTGCCGGTTATGATGTAGATCCAAAAACCGGTTTCTGGGATATCTCAGTAGAGCTGAGTGAAAAACTGGGGCAGACCCAGAAGGTATTCATCGTGAATAACCTTAAAAAAATGCCTGCAAAACAAATTCAGGATACTTTAATCAAAGTGCAGAATGGTAAGTAGAAATGTTATAACAGACCTTTTAATGATTGCATTGCTTATTGCGTTGCAAATATTTCTGTTTAACAGACTTGTAATTTCCGGATATATTCCCGTGGTATACCCTATTTTTGTAATGTTCTATCCATTCTACCGTAATAATTATATTTATTTATTTTCAAGCTTTTTATTAGGCCTTGGTATTGATGCTTTCCTTGGAACATGGGGAATTAATGCATTTGCTACATGTCTTATAGCTTATTTCAGAACACAATTATTTCAGTCTTCTATATCTAATGAAGCTGATAGCTTTTCATTTCAGTCCATTCAGTGGACACAATTTTTGTTTTTTATATTTATCAATATTTTTATCCATCAGCTATTGGTACAATATCTTGAATTTTTTAAATTGAGCAGAATTCTGGAAGTCTTTATAAATGTTATTTTTACTACAATTATTTCATTTGTATTTATCCTCCTGTATGCCTTAATTTTTAGAATCAAACAAAAAGTGTGAAACCGTATTTCAGAATATTGGCCTTTATTAGTATTATCGCGTGCATTTTCGTTGCGCGCTTGGCCTATTTACAGTTGTTTACCGACAGGTATGCTTTGAATGCAGCCAATACCTCTATTAAAATCGAATATGTTATCCCTCAGCGCGGTGTCATATTTGACAGAAATGGTAAAATTATGGTAGGTAACCAGCCTTCCTTCGAAATATCATTCACTCAGGCGCTTATGAAGCCTGATTTTGATACTATTTCTTTCTGCACCCTGGTAGGAATGAACAAAACACAGTTTATTCAACGTATAGAAGAGGTAAAGGCCGAAAAATATTACTCGAAGCTTACTCCTATGACCTTTATCAAGGATTTGGGAAGAGAGGATATTGCCAGAATTCAGGAACGTATTTTTAAATATCCTGCATTTTCAATTGTTTCGAGACCACAAAGGCAATACGAAATAAATACTTCAGGAAACCTTTTAGGTTATACCAATCAGGTAAACCCTTCTTATATCAAAAGAGATTCCACCTATTATCTTCCGGGTGATATTGCCGGCATGACCGGAGTCGAAAAATCTTATGAAAAGCAGCTTCGCGGTGTTAAAGGAATGAAGTATATCCAAAAAGATATCCGTCTGAGAAATATTGGTTCGTATAAAGATGGTAAACTGGATAAACAAGTTGTTCCCGGGGACGACCTAACACTGACAATAGACTATGACCTTCAGAAAATAGCTGAAGAAATGCTGGTTAACAAACATGGCGCTATTGTCGCTATAGATCCTAATAACGGAGAAATTCTGGTTTTAGCTTCCGGTCCGGATATCGATCCGAATCAGTTTACTGGTCCTGAGAAAAATAAAAACCTGTACAGACTACAGGTAGATACACTTTACGATAACAAACCAACATTCGACAGATCATTACAGGCAGCTTATCCTCCGGGATCTACATTCAAACTACTCACAGCTTTGGCCGGGATGCAGATGGGTGTAATGGATGAAAAGACAGTATATCCTTGTGGTGGTGGATTTAATTACAGAGGTCTGAGAATTAAGGGGCATGGCGGAGCTGATCCGTTGATCCCTGCAATACGAGTTTCCAGTAACTGTTATTTCTCCTATGCTTTTATTTCAATTATGAATAAATATCCGGGAGATCCTACCAAAGGAGTGGACGAATGGAAAAAAATAATGAATAGCTTTGGCGTTGGTGAATTCCTGAACAATGACTTAGCCGTTGGTTCCAAAGGACGTATTCCGTCCGGAGAATTCTATGAAAAAAGAAGTGGAACTAAAAACTGGTTCTCCGATATTACCAGAAACGGAGCTATATTCAATGGTATGGGACAGGGAGATGTACTTCTTACGCCTCTTCAGATGGCTAATGCAGTTGCTGCAATTGCCAACAAAGGGTGGTATATAACACCACATATTGTAAAACTTGTCAACGGAAAACCTAATCCAGACCCTCGCTTTAAGGAAAAGCACAAAACTCTTGTAGATCCTAAGCATTTTGAGCCAATTCTGAAAGGTATGGAGCAGGTGGTATTAGCCGGTACAGCAAGAAGTTTGAGATCTTCAGACTTTACACAGCTGGCCAAAACAGGTACAGCACAGGTTCCACAGGGTAAGGATAACTCTATTTTCGTTCTGATTGCACCTGCGGACAAACCAAAAATTGTGGTAGCAGCAGTAATGGAACATGCCGGATTCGGTGCCACATGGGCAGGTCCTGCTGCAACAGTAGTAGCTGAAAAATATATAACCGGTGAGCTTAAACGTGAGCACCTGTACAAAAAAATGATAACTTCCAGCTTTATGCCGGAGTATAAGAGACAATGGATTGTTGACCTGAAGAGAAAAGGCCTTTATGTAGAGCCTAACAAACAAGATTCTATCCAGAAAAAGAAAAAAACAGAAGATAGCCTGAGGGCATTGAGAATATCCGCGGAACAACCGAAACCGCAGCAACAAAATAAAACCAAAAATTAGTATGAAGTGGGCCGAAGGAATTGATAAGCTAGGACTAGGATTATACTTCCTGCTTTGTATTTTCGCTATTGCAAATATCAATAGTGTAGATGCCGAATTAGGTAAGAAGCAATTGGTATTCTTTGGTCTTTCTGTGTTTGTTGGTATTATCATATTTTTTACCCGGAATAAGTTTTTCGAGAATATGGCCTCGATTATTTATGTTGGCGGGGTATTATTACTTATTGGTTTATTTCCTTTCGGAAAAGAGATTTTAGGTCAGAAAAACTGGTATAAATTCGGAAGCTTTACCATGCAGCCTGTAGAGTTTGCTAAGATTGGAACAGCTCTTATGCTAGCCAACTATGTTGCCGGGCCCGATTTTAATATAAAAAATAAGAAATCCCTGTGGACCGCTCTTGGTATTATTGCGATTCCTGCAGTTGTCGTTCTCGCGATTCCGGATGTAGGATCACTTTTAGTATTTGGCGCTTTTTTTATAGCCTTATACCGTGAGGGGCTTAGTGGATGGCTATTTGGCTTAGGTTTCCTTTTTGCTGTGGTTTTCTTAGTCTCTTTGGCCATAAACCCGCTTTATGTTGTTTTAGCAATTCTTATTATTACTGGATTACTTATCTTTTTTAACTACTACAAAATCTCCTGGAATATTATATCCATCGCTTCTATTGTCGGCTCGGTACTTGTTCTGAGCGGATTGGCTATGGCTTCTCCAAAAATCCTTGAAAAGCTACCTAAACACCAGAGAGAAAGAATTGAGGTCCTTTATAAAGGTGAAAGAATGTTTCGTGACACCTCTGGTTACAACCTTTTATATTCCAAAACTGCTATTGGTTCCGGAGGACTATGGGGAAAGGGCTATAAAGAAGGTTCTGTAACTCAAGGTAAGTTTGTACCAGAGCAACAAACCGATTATATCTTCTGTACAGTAGGCGAAGAATGGGGCTTTATAGGAAGTGCTACGCTTATTATTTGTTATGTTTTGTATATCGGGCGAATATATTATTTGGCAGAAAAGCAGAAAAGTACTTTTAACAGGGTTTTTGGCTACAGCTTTGCCTCTATACTTCTTTTACACTTTTGCATCAATTTAGGCATGGTTATGGGCTTATTTCCGACTGTTGGTATTCCTATGCCCTATTTCAGTTATGGAGGTAGTTCCTTATTGGCCTTTTCTATGATGACATTTATATTCTTCAAACTAAACTACGCAGACCGCAATAGTCTGGTATAAACCGTTTTATTCTAAGCTTATAATACACTCCCTGACAATCGGGATTAGCTAATCCTGTCTATATATTTCCATATAGTTCCGGTATTATCCATTAATATAGAGTCTGTTTAAATCTTAATTCAAAAAAGACAGGCTGAGCCTGACAGCTCAAAGAAGAGGATAATTGACACGAGCAATGTCAATATGAGCCAGAGCCTGTAATGAGTTTATAGTGAGCTTGACGAACTAAATTATTGAAGAGTATTATAAACAGGCTCGTGCTTTTACAAAGAATTCTAGCCGTTCGTTAATTGCCAGATAAATATATTAAGATTATGACACTATAATTGTGTCAAGGATATAATAACGAATATAAAAGCCATTTACAGACAGTAACATTGTTTTCCTGAGTAAGATTCACTTGTATAAATTAGGACTTAAATACGACCTATAAAAAACAAAGCCTTTAGAAATCTAAAGGCTTTGTTTTTGTTATTTTCATTTATTCTACAAAATACTAGTTCTCTGAAATAATTCTTTTCGCAGATCTGTATTTTCCTCTCCAATATGAATCATCCAGTGAAGACACCATTACTCCTCTTGATGTAGAAGCATGGATAAACTTAATTTCACCAGAAGATGTTACTTCTTCAACAATTCCTACGTGAGAAATTCTTCCTCTTCCTGAATGTGCAAAGAAAATAAGGTCTCCCTTCTGTAAGTTTTCTTTTGCTATAGCTTCTCCTTCATGAGCCTGAGATGCCGCTACTCTTGGTAATTCTACACCTGTAGCTTCTTCATATACTGACAAAACAAAAGCAGAACAATCTATTCCGCTTCTAGTTGTACCGCCTAAACGGTACGGTGTACCAAGGTATGTATATGCCTGCTTCAGGACATTATCGATTGTATTATTTCTTTTTACTGATGCGTTTAATGCTTCTTCCATTCCCGCCTTCTCTAAGCTCGCAAATGTAGCCACAGATTCGCCTACATTTTCTTTGATTTCTTTTTTAGCTTCCGCTATTTTTTTCGGGCTTAGTTTCGCCAGTTTGGCATCGGTTTTGTATTGTACAGGACTGGAAACAACATAATTAGAAACACACGATTGTAGTGACATAGCTCCTACAATTGCTATTAAATAAAGTGAAATTCTTTTCTTCATATATATTTAATTACTGTGTTAAAATGTACTCTTTTTTTGAAAATTGCTTCACAAATTTAGACAAAGGTGTTTTTCGAGCACTGCTCAACCACCATGCACCCTGTACATTTTAACACTTTTTAACGTTTATATAGAGAGTGTTAAAAAAAAAGAAACCGCAAACTGCCTTTTTTGGCGATTTGCGGTTTCTTTTTATTAAGATTCTTTAACAAATTTATTTCAATCTGTCTATAAATACCATTGATACTAGAAATTAAAGGTATATGAAAGATTAAATGTTCTTCCTCTTCCTTTATAATAGAATAAGTCCGGAACACCGTAAGCGCCATACAGAATCTGCGAACGCTTGCTCCATATCGTTTGATAATCGGTATTGAAAAGGTTCTGAATACCGAGGTTAAATTTACCCCATGACAGCTGATAGCCAATCATAAGATCTGCTGTATCGTATGCATCGATTACATTTCCTAGATCGTCTTTAAGTTTAAAGTTTTGTAAATGCTGGTATCTGAAGTTCCAGTTTTTAATCTGATAACCTATATAAGATACCATTTTGGAAGGTGAAGCATTGTAAACCTCCTGCTTGTTCCACGTTCCTTTGTTATCTACTTCAGACTTTATTAAAAGTCCACTGGCTCCAAAATATACTCCGTTAGGCATGTAATAAGATATTTCTGCCTCTATTCCGATATTTCTAAGCTTCAGATCATTGACAATTAACTGAAATGTTTGTTTGTCTACTGTTATGCTTTTATCGGAATTGCTTAGGAACCCTGAAACCTGGGCTTTAAAGCCATTACTGTTAATACGGTAACCAACTTCATACTGATTTGTTTTAATGCCCTGTAATGGCTGCTCTTTAACGTTAATGCTGGATACTACATTCCAGTTTCCAGTTTTCTGATCCAGTGCATAAGTTCCGGCACCATAATACTTGGAAGGGTCTGCAAGACTCACTCCTTGAGAGAAAGTTCCCCACACCTGATTCTTTTCATTAATCTTATATAAAAGTCCTGCATTGGCAAGTGTCATATTGTAATCGCTTTTCCCGCCAGGAATAGCTGAAGCAGATTTACCATAACCCATTGCTACCTGCACCTGCTGAGTTGCTCCCACAAAATCATCTACCTCTACATTAATTCTCTGATAACGTACTCCTGCATTAAGCTGTAATTTAGGAATGATATCATACTTTACCTGTGCATATCCTGCATAACTTCTGGAGTGGTTGGTTGGATATCTGCCAAGCTCATATTGCGTTGTGTTAATCAGTCCACCGCTCGACATTGTCTTTTCAAGGTTATATACTGACTGATTTGCATCGAATTTTTCAAAATCTATATCGACTCCGTAAGTAATATTTAGTTTATTCCAGTTTTTAGAAAGCAAAGCTTTTATTCCTGTATAATAAGTATTCTGTTGGGAAGACGACATATAACTTATTGTACCAGTTTGTAACTTCAGATTCCCCGGAAAAGGATAAAAGCCTAATTTTTCACCTCTTGTAGCGACCTGCACATAAAGATCCTGCCCTCCTAATATATTGTTTCCGGTATACGCTAAAGTTCCCATATAACGTTCCGTTCCGATATTTTTATCTGAAGAGAATCCGTCTCTCATAGATAAGATTTTAGGATCTCTTTTTGTAAAAGCACTAAGATTCTCACCCAGAAAAACACTTCTGTCACCATTGAATTTGGAATTATAATACTGTACAGATGCTGTAATCTTATGCTTGTTATTAAATTTGTAGCCTCCTGTTGCCAAGATGTCTATGGACTGATTATACTGTAAATCTGTCTGGGTGATATCAGTGATCAGCTGCTTCTGGTCGGCTCCATATACACCACCATTCTGCTGGTAGGCAACACCTAGTCTTCCAAATAACTTTTCGCCTTTTCCTGCGATAGACTGGGCAGCACGAAAGTCATGGTCATCTTTTCCCATAAATCCGGTACGCACTCCTAATTCAGTCTCACCACTTAAGCCTTTTTTAGAAGGAGTTTTGGTAATAATATTAATAATACCACCTGTAGCGTTACCTCCATAAATTGAACTTGCCCCGGAAAGAACCTCAATTCTCTCAATATTAAAAGGATCTATGGCATCCAACTGACGGCTGATCGTTCTTATACTGTTTAGAGAAACACCATCAATCATTACCAATGCAGAACGGCCACGCATATTTTGACCGTAATTGGTTCTACCCTGTGGTCCTATGTCTAAACTCGGTATGAGAATAGAAAGCATTTCTTTAATAGGAACTCCGTTCTTAGCCTGTAGCTCAATTTTATCTTTTGGTACTACCCAAACTGTTCCTGGAATATCCGATATCTTCGTCGGCTTTCTGGAAGCTACAATTACAACATCATCTATATTCTTAGTATTTCCGGAATCTTTTACACTTTGTGCATATCCAGGAAAATAAGCCAGTACAGCTATAGCAGGTAATATTATTTGTTTTTTCATAAACAGAAATGAATATATTTTAACTGGCAGCAAATATAGTTTTTATTAATTCTAAATTAAAACAAAATAATAGTGAAATTTGTCAGGGTGGCTATTCTAAGGATAAGAAACAAACCGATAACATCAGTTAATCAGATTCTGAAGCAGTAATAGCAAAATAAGAACAGAATGGTTAAAGAAATAAAGTGCATAAAAAAAGCACCTACATTTCTGTAAGTGCTTTATAAGAAGCTCCTCCTGCTGGGCTCGAACCAGCGACCCTCTGATTAACAGTCGGTTTTATTGTGTTTTATTATAATTTGCTTAATCTTTATTATGCTTTATTTTCTTTGATTATCAATTGTTTACAAATATTTTTCTTGTACAGTATTTTATAATATTTTACTTTTGGAGCGCAAATGTTCGTGAAATGTTCGTGAAAAAATTTTTGTAAAACACGATAAACAGGAATATCTGAAAAAAATGTTCGTGAAAAACGATAAAAATTGACACAAAATGGTAAGTTACACCTTTACACTTGCTCCAAAAGCGAATAAAACAGGGGAGAGAAGTATCATAATTTCATTTATAAAAGACCGCAAAAACACAAGTCTTTCAATCGGGAAAACTTGCAAGGAGAAGGACTGGAGTTTTGACGCTTGTCGTCTGAAAACTTCGCATCCCAATCACGCTAACCTCAACAAATTTATTGAGCGCAGAATTAAGATCATTGACGAGATTATCGACGATTTCGATAAAAATGGAATCTACTTCACGCTTCCTGATCTCATCAATAAACTAAAGACGAGCAGCGGACAAAGCATTTCCTTAACCTATACGAGTTTCCACGAAGATTTGATTAGAAATCTTTTGGCATCGGATAAAACCGGAACAGCGAAAGTGGAAAAAGATACTCTGAATGCGCTGCAACGGTTCTTTGGCAAAAAAGACATTAGCTTTAATGAATTGGATTATTCTAACTTGAAAAAATTTGAAGCCTATTGCATTTCTCGCGGGAATAGGGAGTCCAGTATCGCTATTAGAATGCGGACTTTGCGTTCGGTTTTTAATCAAGCCATTAGAAACCAAGTAATTACGGAAAAACAATATCCTTTTAGGCAATATAAAATTTCAAAACTGAAGGAAAGTGGGAAAAAGGAGTATCTGAATGAAGAAGAAATAGAAAAACTCAAGAAATATGAGCCAAAAGACGAAAAACTTTCTTTTGCAAAAGATATGTTTTTGTTCAGTTATTATGCAAGAGGAATCAACTTTTTGGATTTGATTAAGTTGGAAAAAAAATTCTTGAATATTGATCGTATTGATTATATCCGCAGTAAAACAGGCGTTCCGGTGAGTTTTAAAATCAATGATTACGCTGGGAATATCATGGAAAAATACAAATCCGAAGACAGTTCAAAGTTCATTTTCAAAATAATGAATACCGAAAAGCCAACGCAGATTTACCTAAAAAACAGATCCAAAAAAGTGCTGACCTATTATGTGAATATGCAGTTAAAAGAAATAATGAAAGAACTGCAAATCAAGAAGAATATCTCTTATTACTGCGCCCGTCACTCGTTTGCCACAGTTTTGAAGTTCAATAATATTTCAATTGAGACTATTCGCGAAGCACTTGGGCAAAAAGATATAAAATCTACAATGTCTTATTTAAACAGTCTTCCGGATAATAAATTGGATAAGATTATTGACGAGGTTTTGAAGTAAGAGTATTTGTTTAATATTTTAGCAAAACCTTTTCCCTTAAATCATTTCCCAATTGAGGCTGTTGATTTTATCTTTCAGTCTTTTAAGAGTTTCAATTATTTTAGAAAAAGTTGGTCTGTTTTCGCCACAAACCATTTCTTCTCGCATTTTGGCATAATCTTTTTCCCATAATTCAATGATATTTTCTGGTGGAATAGGGTTTATTGTGGCTGGCCTGTGCAGGCTATAGTCGATACCGGAGATTTTGGCAAACTCCATTCTGTGCTTTACAATGGTTTCATAGAGTTCCTTATTCTGTAGGGCACTTTCTGAATATTATGTTTTTGAAAAAGCATATAGATCGTACAAATGGCGGCTGAGCAGATCTACCCTTATTTTTTAAGCGGTTTTCTGAAACTCTTCATGCAGAAGGAAAATTTTTTCTAAAAAAGTCCTTTCCGGATTAACGGATGGTATTTCTTCGCTTTTTTCCGAAAAACTCTGCTCTGGATATTCATCATCAACCATCGCGGAAATTTTTTTCATCGTAAATGGCTCAATTAATGAACGGCACCCGACTTCTATTTGAACTCTCGGCTTCAGATATTCCGTAACTTCAATTATATTTGGATAAAAAATATTGATAATACGAGGATCCTGATCGGAATTCTGGGTTTCGGCCAACGAGAAAGTGACATTTTCCAAGCCTTTCTCTTTAAATTTTTCCTGTAATTCTAAATAAAAAACCTCGCTGATATATTGGCCGGAAGCCTTCCTTAATTTGGTTTTCTTGTTTTTAGTCAAACTTCCTTCGAAGCCAAGAAACTCTCTTTCGATGGCCAAATCAATGTCTTCGGAAAACCTTTCTATGAGGTTCCACGCCTTGCTCAGCGAGGTGCCACCTTTGAAAACCAAATGCTCGGCTACATCCAATTCAAAAACCGCTTTCAAAGTTTGCGATACCCACCAGTCTTTTTCGACGGCAAACGGTGTTATTCCTCTTTTTTCGGCAACTTGTGTAAAAGCAAGGACCCTCGTTTATTGGGGAAGGGCTAAAAATTTATTTGTCATTATTTTTATTTATGGCGTTCCGCATTATTATCCTAATCCATTCTGGCGCAAGGCGAATGTCGTGTTCCAAGCGGTATGGATTTTCCTTTTTAAGCTTTTCTATAACTAAATCCTTTTCCTGTTGAGTGACATTGTCCTTCCCGATTTCTTTCAAAGCTTGGATTACAAGTCCGCTTATTTCACCAATCGCAGCGAGGTTTTTCGGGCTTGTTTTTTTGAATTTTATTTTTCTTTTGCCGAGATCAACTGTTCGTGCAGAACCGTCTGTAAGATACACCAAATTGAGGGGAATCTGGGTGGAGAGTCCTAGTGCATTGAGCGCCAGAATTCCCGTTGGAATAATGCGCGCCTTGTCTCTTTTGCGAATTACCTCTGCAATCTGTTCGGCAGAAGGCTGAATATTTCCCAAAACTGGATCCGTTTGTAAAACAGCGTAAATCCCCTCGCAACACGGGAAATACCGCCGTTATTGACCAATCTTTCCAATTCTTTTGCAACTGCTCTGGCATTGCCGAAAGCAAGAAAGCCTTCAATAAAAAACAACGTACCCCTCTTCGCTTTTTTATTTTTACAAGTATTTTATCATCAATGCTTTGCATATGCAATTTACGGTTATTTTGTCGCAAATTTAGAAAATATTTGCGACGAAAAAGAAGATTCGCTTCTCAAATAATTAGAGAAATCGGACGAATAAAGATTGAAAATATTCTTTCTAGAACCTGGAATAAAAAATAAATTATTAAAACACTTAATTAAACACAACCTCGGTTTTATAAAAGAAAGTCTTTGTTGTTTCGAAACCTTCTGCCCTTTTCATAAGATAATAATCCAATTTTTCGATGCTTCCGCTGGCTAATTTAATAATCTTCATAAAGTCAGAAAGTTCCATTATATTGAGATAACAGTTATATTGTGAAATTAATTTAAAAATTGAAATGTTAAAATCTTCCCATTCCCCAAATGAGGGTAATTCTGAAACTAAAATAATACATTGTGGTACTAACCCTTTGTTAATCTCAATTTTCAGATTTGATTTAGAGTCAAATACCGATATTTCATTTGATACACTTCTCAAAGCTCCGGCAAGTTGATTAACCGCCTTTAATATTTGCTTTTTAATATTATCCTGTTGTTTGGAAATGGATTTATCAAAAGCCTTTTGAGAAGATAAAACCTTGGATTCAATATAAAATGTTCCCAATTCATAATGGGCAAAAATATCGGTGAGTTCCTTTTTTCTGCCTGAAGAATTAAAATAAGGATTGAGAAAAATATTATTGGTTTTAAATATAGATTCTAAGGGTACGAACACTTTTTTTTCAAGTTGATCTCCCTCTTTTTCCTCTAAATAATGAGTGGTAATATTTTGATCAGTAATAAAAGCAGATTGTATCGCAACTCCATTGGAGACATTTATTTCTATTCTCTGAAAATCTTGATAGTTTTTGGCGTCAAAATCCAATTTCATTTGATCTAAAACTTTCTTCCAATTATCATTGTTATATTCAGTATCAATGTTTTGCCATTGAATTTCAACAGTATTCTCACTTAGGGTAGCATTGCTTGATAAAACGGGAACCCCCAATTCATCATAAAAGTCCACTAAAATTGAATTCCCACTTTTCAATATTATTTTAAGTGCATCTATTTCAAGCAGAAAATTACTGGATTGAGTTACAATCAAGGGATTATCAATATGGTCATAAATGAATAATCCAATAACAGGGTATGTTTTTTCTGAAACAAAATACTGCCCTACTAACATTTCTAATTTACATCCTT